>NZ_LR217725.1:0-1064936 GCF_900698965.1 Candidatus Erwinia haradaeae | reverse complement strand
TCCAGTCACTTCTCATGAGGCAGTAGTCATATCTGATAGGTCAGATGGTTTTTAAAAAATAAGATTATTATTTTGCAATAAAAACGATCTAAGAAAACCATGTCATGCATGCTGCCATTAGCATGCAGTGGTAAACTGACAGAATTAGCATGTATTATAGTAAATCATCCATCGATGCATATATAATAATATAAAATTATTATGTATATTATATATACAATACACACATATTTACGTGTAACATTGTAATACATAATGCATACTTGTTATATCACTTTAATTGTATACGCTAATACGTATTAGCGTATACGCTCACCAGTAAATACGCTGCGTATCTCAGATGGATGCATTCGCCAACCTATCTCACCTGCTAATACTGGAAAGTTATGTCCAAATTGTTCGAATAATTCTGTTGAATAGCGACAAGGGGGATGATTAGTGATATTGGCGCTAGTTGAAACCAGCGCTGTATTACATGCAAGGCATAAATCAATAACAGAAGGGTGACTACTAACCCGCACTGCCAGTGTACTTAGCCCTCCTGTTAACCAATATGGCACCATGTTGCGTGCAGGAAGTATCCACGTCACTGGGCCGGGCCAGGTAGAAAAGATTAGCTCTTTTTGCTGTAATGATAATTGCTCATCAGCAACCCAAGGAATCAATTGTTCATAGTTAGCGGCAATGAGAATGAGGCCTTTTTTGATAGAGCGTTTCTTTAAGGTAAGCAAACGCATTACGGCTTTTTTCTGAGCAGGATTACAACCCAGCCCAAACATCGCTTCAGTTGGATAAGCAATGACTAAGGCATTACCTACATAGGTAGCGCATTGTAACAGGGAATGCATGATAAGACTCATTATTACGCTAGTGACCTCTAGAGAATCTGTAAAGTAAACATGATGCTGTGCAAAACCATATGATGTGTATATGCATGTGGTATATGCGTAGCATATTTGTTTAATGGGTCAACAATAAAGAGTAAAAGACTGTATATAGTATATATATAATGTATGATTTATTATTGGTTGTGATTTAAGATACTAGAAATCTGTATGTTAGGTGCGTGATTGCACTAACAGTGCATGTTAGTTAGCATGTCTTTTCTTAAGCTTAAGACGGTCCTCTTACTGAATTGAGTTATTAGTAACTCATTAATTGAGTTATTAGTCACTCAGGTCTGTAATAATGGTTTCACATAACAATAATTTTTTTCTTTAATTATATTACAATGCGCAATAGTATCTCTAACACCTTCGACTATAATTAATTGCTAGATTCTGTATATTTATTTTTTGTGATATTTGTGATAATACAGTAGCTTTGTATTTAATTTTAACGGCCAGATATTGTCAGTAAATTAGACAATTAGAGTAATACAAGTTTGTGATGCCTAATATATGCTATGTTTTGTTTTCGAGAAGATAGGTATATCATATAATGCATAGTGAGGCTTTTATCTACAAGAAAACTCGTCAATTTTAGGAGAATGCTTTATCATAAACTATTTAATAAACTTATATGTTTAAGTTCTATCTTCGTTAGTAATAATTAATGAACCACTCTTTCATTTAAGTCAAAAATTAATTCTTCCATTTTTTTGTAAGAACTTTCACAGCCAGGGGTGTTAAAAAGAACCATAAGCACAACCCACTTTAGGTCTTCTATCTGAAGATCAAGAGTATCAAGCGCCATAATACGCTCGATAACTATCTCACGTGTTTCTAAATTTAATACGTGAATCTGCTCCAGGAATAGCATAAAACCACGACAGTGAACATCTAGCAGCTGCTTTTCGGCTATAGTATAAACACGCATCGATAGGGGATTAGAGGATAGAAACATTGAAGATTCCCGCCTAGATTGATAATCTACTCATGGCTTTAATTAATTAAATTAAATTTGCTGTAACTTAATTAAACTAAATTAAATGCATTTATAATATTTTTGCGATAAAAATCAGCGAATAAACCAAGATCAGCTAGCTACAGCTAGCTGATCTTGGTTTATTCGTGCTGCCATCTGATGATAGATACATATATGCTTTCAATTAGTATATTAGCGCGCAGCACGTGCAACATGGTCATAACCCCGCTTTTAATTGAATATGGCGCGCTATTCCCGTTAGGTATGGCCTACCTTAGGGGCTGATCCCAGGCATATACTCAGAACAGACAACTTATTATGTGTATAGCTGGATGATGAGTGTCTACTCATTTTCTTACTTTAAACTAGCAGATGGCACATGGTGATGACCAATGACGCTATGTAGTTGAAAAATAATTTTTATTTACATATTGTTGTAAATCCATGATTTACGCACGCTTATAGGTTCAATGAGTGTATAATCATGAAGTAAAAATCTTCCTGTAACTTCTTGAATGCAATGTAGGGGTGGACTGTATTGATACCCTGATCGTCTATCTGAAATATTCAGTCACTTTATGCTATGTACTATATTTTTCTACGCTGGTCATCAGCCAGTTTTTAACTAACTTATGTGATAAATGTGATAACTACGATATTGCGATATAATTATAACTACGACATCATTATCTTGTATGATATACCTGTTAGGTTATATATAAAAACTGTTGGGTTACTGTTGGGTTATATATAAAAGATAATATCTTGCTAATCTTACTATTTAGCTAAATAGTTATTTAGTATACTGGGCATATCAGCGAATATTGTCATGATTTTTTAAGTGATGTGTTTAGTCATTTGCAATCAATTGGTAATAAAACTATAGATATCACATTATATCTGTGGATACGAATTTATTGTAGAATGCAATAAATATTAAATATTGCTGAATTTATATTATTTGTTATTGACTTAAAGTCATGCTTAGTTAGGAGCAGATAACCTGACTAGAGCTTAGCGTTATACTTTTATAGTTAACCATAACGTTTATAACTAACCATAACGTTAACCATCATAACGATTTAACAATGAAAGTTTAACCATAAAATCTCATGCAGTCAATCTTGTATTGAGATTAATTGCATAATAAAATTTTTATCGATTATTAGATCATAATGTTATGTGTAACATACAACAATGGTATTGTATAGACAATAGGCCATGTTGAGCGCAAGGGTATATGTCCGGCGTTATTTTATTATTATGTTGTTCTTATGCGCATGTTAAAACTTAGATTTAAAGAAGAAATATGTAGTAAAAAATCATGCAAAATCTGATTCGAGATATTATACTGTATTTTTAATGCAGTATTTCTAATAAAAAAGATTTTTTTATGCTAATTATAATGTATATAGTTTTTGATAAGTGCGCTGATACCCTAAAAAGGGCAAAATGTATTCATAATCATACCTGCTTCGTCAGAATCTAAATTATGAAATGATACCATCATGGATGTATATTAATCTGTTAAAAATAATTCCAACATACAATTAAGCAATAATTGTCCCTGTTTAGTCACTTTCCAAAATTTATCGGTTTCTATTAAAAAACCTTTTTTTATTGCTATCTCTATTGGAGATCGAATGCTATCTTCTGATAGGCCGGTATAATATGCATATTCATTGCGGGGTATCGCTTCTAGTAAGCGAAATCGATTCATAAAGAATTCAAGAGGTTTTGAGCAATTAGGAACCGCGAAGCGTTTGCACAGATAATGACCAGACATAAATTTCCGCGGATGACGAGTTTTACTAGTTCTAATAATAGAACCATTGAGCTGAGTTAACTTTCCATGAGCGCCACAACCGATTCCTATATAATCACCAAATCGCCAATAATTTAAATTATGTATACAAGCATAATTAGGTTTGGCATATGATGATATTTCATACTGCTTATAACCGGAAACTCTGAGCAGTTTATGGCCTGTGTTGAAAATTCTCCAAAGCTCATCTTCGTCTGGTAATTGTGGAACTGTTGCAGAAAATAAGGTGCATGGTTCAATCATTAATTGATACCATGATACATGCGGTGGATTGAGTGCTATCGCTTTTCGAAGATCGTAGAGTGCTTTTTTCTGAGACTGATTTGGTAATCCATGCATAAGGTCTATATTAAAGCTGCGCAGATCTAAAGAAGTAAGGGTGTGTACTGCTGTTTCTACTTCGTGTGCGCTATACATACGACCTAATTGCGTTAAACTATCTTCTTGAAAGCTTTGCACACCAAGTGAAATCCGATTTACGCCGGCATTTTTATAACCATGAAATCTATCTACCTCTAATGCTCCAGGGTTGGCCTCTATTGTAATTTCTGCATTCTGCGATAACTCTAAACTTTCACGTACTCCATCCAAAAGATATTGTATATTTTTAACATGGAGTAGACTAGGAGTCCCGCCACCGATAAAAATCGTATCAATCTTTCGGTTGGAAGTCAGCGGTATATCTAAGCGAAGATCGTTTAAAAGATGCTGTATATACTGATCTGCTGGAATCTCCTCAACTAATACGTGCGAATTAAAGTCACAGTATGGGCATTTCTTAACACACCAAGGGATGTGAATATAGAGACTTAAATTAGGCAGAATCAACATATGTACGCACTCATAATCTAAAATAATATATTTTGCAAATACTTGTCAATAGTAAGAAATTAATTTTTATTAATTCAACAGCCCATGAGGCGACGTTTATAAGTTTTGTCAAATCATAGTATCATAATAACAGGTTAATGTATTGTGCAGTTGTGCAAAGGATATAAAGGATAGCAATATTTCTAGTATGAACAAATAATTCTATTATTTGAATATTTCATTACAATCTCTCTAGCTAGATAGCTATATTAGAATAATGTTCAGGTAATGAGCATGTGAAGATATCAATAAGTGATATATGTTAAAAGTTAATATTTAAAATATTTAGGATAGTAATTTGTAGTTTCAACCGAAAAAATTATTGTGATGATCAGAAATGAGAGCATAACTTAGGCGATGGCTATGTATTAGACGATACAGTAATAAATCGTATTTTCTTAACGACATGGCCATAATAATAATTATTATACCCGAACCTGCTATAGTAGGTGCTATACTTGACAAATGTTTGGCTATCTGATTAGTGTGATTAATTTGTCAAGGATTGTTATAAGAATGAATCAAATTTTTAATTTTAGTGCTGGGCCGGGCATGTTACCAACAGAAGTCCTGCGTCATGCCCAGAGGGAATTTTTTAATTGGAATGGCATAGGGATTTCTATAATGGAAGTAAGCCACCGCAGTAAAGAATTCATGCAAGTTGCTGAGGAGGCTGAAACAGATTTTAGGGATCTTCTAAATATTCCAAATAACTATAAAGTATTATTTTGCCATGGAGGGGCGCGTGCGCAATTTTCTGCAATTCCATTGAATTTATTAGGCAACAATACTAAGGCGGATTACATTAATAGTGGGCACTGGGCAATAAATGCTATTAGAGAAGCCAAAAAATATTGCGAACCTAACATCATTAATGCTAAAATATCCATTAACGGTCTGCAAGCTATTACTCCGATGGAAAGTTGGAGTATTTCAGATGATTCTGCTTATGTACATTTTTGCCCAAACGAAACTATTGAAGGTGTTGCTATTCATGAGACTCCAGATTTTCGTGGAAAAACTGTCGTAGCGGATCTTTCTTCAACGATTCTTTCGACGCCAATTGATATCAGTAAATATGGTGTCTTATACGCTGGAGCACAAAAAAATATTGGCCCTGCCGGGTTGACACTGGTAGTGATAAGTGAAGACCTTCTTGGTAAGGCGCGTAATGAATTACCTTCAATCTTAAATTATACAGTGCTATCAGAAAGTAACTCCATGTTTAATACCCCCCCTACATTTGCATGGTATTTATCTGGTTTAGTATTTAAATGGTTAAAAAAACAAGGTGGGATTGAAGAATTATCAAAACTCAATAAGGTTAAAGCAGATCTCTTATATAAGACAATTGATAGTAGCAATTTATATCATAACAATGTGGTATGCAATAATCGCTCACGTATAAACATACCATTCTACCTTGTAGACGAAACATTAAATATACGTTTTCTTGAAGAGTCGGTTTCCGCAGGATTACATGCCTTGAAAGGTCATAAGATAGCAGGGGGCATGCGAGCGTCATTATATAATGCCATGCCATTGTCTGGAGTAAGAAAGCTCACTGATTTTATGATTGACTTTGAATATCGTCATCATAGATAGATAACAATCATAGATTGTATCTATCTATGATTGTTATCTATCTATCAGTATTATGAATCAGTATTATGAATAATTTTCTAATCATCCTAGCCATAGAGCTAGCTAGCAATTAATATTAGGCACATAACCAGATATACCATAGTATATGTACATTACATGATATAATTTTATTTTACATGATATAACGTTATTTATTTATATTTTTATTCATTCTTAATGGTAAATCTTAATAGTAAGATGAGAGATATCTCAAGGTAACATTATAGCCTGTTTTATAATGTTACATTAACAAACAGGACATTCAAATTAAAGAAAAATGGCGAATAATTAGGCCTAAAATGTCATGTTAAAGTGGCTCTTGAAAACAATCTATTCATAATCATTCAAGTTGAGATAACAATATTTTTTATACTAAAATCAATATCATGTTATTATGAGGAGTTTGAATTACAGAACAGAGGATTTGTATCACAGGTGTGAACCTGATGATATTTTAAAATAATTACAAAATTATCAGATCAAAATAAAAACTATCTGTTATATACAATAGAAAATAGCGAAAATGCAGCATATATCGTAAAATTGATATTTTAAAACAGATCAGAACTACTCAGATTATAGGTCTTAGATCTATCAGGTAGCTGGTCTAATTTTAGTATAGTTTAATTTCAGTATATACTATATATATAGTATGTATACTATATATATAGTATATATAAACTTATCAAATATAACTTATAAAATATATTATCATTCTCAGCTAATCATGTGATAATTCGCTGATCATATTATAATTTTTAGTGAATTGCTAAGATACATATCTTATCTTAGCAATATCTTAGCAAACTATAGAACCTATGTATACCGATAATAATACCTATCACTACCTCAAGGTGCATGAAGTATGTCAATCTGACAAGTGAGGTATACAATACTGATCGACCTATATTTAGACAGATTAGACAGACACAATCAATGACTATCAAAGTGACTTTATGCACACTTAAGTAAAGTTAGCATAAGTATAGTTATCAGGATAAATCAGTATATTTTTTTAGATTTTTAGAAAATTTTTAGAAAAAATCTATGTACTTTGCATGAGAGAGTGCATAATCTGTAGTGCATTGACAAGGAAGGATGCGAGGATGTATTAATAGATGGAAATGATTCTATCAAGTGATCTGATCATAATAACTGAGATAGTGAGCTATAGTGAGATCGTGAGCATTTTAAAGGTTAAATTTTCAAAATCTTCAATAGCCATCAAGTGACTCTCAATAGAATAGATGTGCATTTTTTAAGGATAGTCAGCATAACTATTTTTAATTTTTAGATAGAGAGCTATGCAAGAGAATTATCATAATGATTTTTGCTCCTGTTGTTACGATAGATGGCCCAAGTGGCTCAGGAAAAGGCACCTTATGTAAAGCGATGTCTCAGGAGCTAAAATGGCACATTTTAGACTCTGGCGCTATTTATAGAGTATTAGCCTTATTAGCATTACATCACCAGGTAGATGTCAGTTCGGAAAAGGCTATTGTTTCACTGGCTGATAATCTTGATGTACAGTTTTTATTTAACAATGGCGCTCTGAAAGTAATGTTAGCCAGAGTAGATATTTCTATGCAAATTCGTAGTCAGACAGTTAGTGATCTTGCATCTCGGATTGCTTTATTTCCTCATGTTCGTAAAGTATTGCTTAGTTTTCAGCGTAGTTTTCGTAAGTTTCCTGGGTTGATCGCTGATGGTCGTGATATGGGGACAATAGTATTTCCAGACACCCCTTTAAAGATTTTTCTTCATGCTAATTTAGAGGTGAGAACTAATCGACGTATGCTACAGTTGCACAAAAACGGTGTTAATGTTAATTTTAATGCACTGTTATCTCAGATGCAAGAACGCGATGAACGTGATTGTAATCGCTCTATTGCACCACTGCTCTTGGCAGATGATGTTTTGATAATTAATTCAACCCACATACCAAGAAATCAAGTAACTGAAATAGCATTACATTATGTGCGCACAAAACTAACATGAGTGTTAGTAGGCAGTATATTAATTGAACAGGGTCTAAACACTTAACAGCTCAACAAAAATATACATCTCACTCTGTGTTATGGATGCCATGGATAATATGAACCAACCCACGTATTAGGATGATAGGTGGACGTTAAATGCAAGAATCTTGAAGATTACCAATATGACTGAATCTTTTGCTCAATTATTTGAAGAATCTCTAAAAACAACTGAAACTCGCCCAGGGTCTATCATACGTGGTGTTGTGATCTCAATTGACAAAGACGTTGTTTTGGTAGATGCGGGTTTAAAATCGGAATCTACGATTTCTGTAGAACAATTTAAGAACGCAGCGGGTAAACTAGAAATTAGTGTAGGTGATCAGGTAGACGTCGCTCTAGACGCAGTGGAAGATGGTTTTGGAGAGACAGTATTGTCGCGTGAAAAAGCAAAACGCTACGAAGCCTGGGTTGTATTAGAAGAAGCTTATATTAGTTCGAAAAATGTTATAGGTGTTATTAATGGGAAAGTAAAAGGAGGCTTTACAGTGGAGTTAACTGGCATTCGGGCATTCTTGCCAGGATCGCTAGTAGATGTACGGCCAGTTCGTGATACAAGTTATTTAGAAGGCAAAGAGTTAGAGTTCAAAGTAATCAAACTAGATCAAAAAAGAAATAATGTGGTTGTTTCTCGTCGAGCAGTCATTGAATCCGAGCACAGCGCAGAACGTGATCACTTATTGGCTAATCTACAGGAAGGTTTATCAGTGCCAGGTGTGGTAAAAAATCTGACAGATTATGGTGCATTTGTTGATCTAGGTGGTGTGGATGGTTTATTGCATATTACTGACATGGCCTGGAAGCGCGTTAAACATCCAGGAGAAATAGTTGCCGTTGGGGATGAAATTACTGTTAAAATTCTCAAGTTTGATCGTGAAAGAACGCGTGTTTCTTTAGGGTTAAAACAGTTAGGCGAAGACCCTTGGGTTGCTATTGCAAAGAGGTATCCAGAAGGCATCAAACTCAACGGTCGAGTGACAAATCTAGCAGATTATGGATGTTTTGTTGAACTTGAAGAGGGCGTAGAAGGTTTAGTTCACGTTTCAGAAATGGACTGGACAAACAAAAATATCCATCCATCTAAAATTGTTAATGTATATGATGTAGTAGAAGTGATGGTTTTAGATATCGATGAAGAGCGCCGTCGTATCTCGCTAGGCTTAAAGCAATGTAAAGCTAACCCCTGGCAGAAATTTGCAGAGACTTATAATAAAAATGACCGAGTCCAGGGAAAGATTAAATCCATTACAGATTTTGGGATCTTCATTGGCTTGGAAGGTGGTATTGATGGTCTAGTTCATCTTTCTGACATATCTTGGAGTACGTCAGGAGAAGATATAGTGCGTGACTACAAAAAAGGTGATGAAATTTCTACAGTTGTTTTACAAGTTGATGCGGAGAGAGAAAGGATTTCTTTAGGTGTTAAGCAGCTAGTAGAAGATCCATTTAGTGCTTACCTTGCTGCTAACAAGAAAGGTGTAATTGTACATGGTCATATCATGGCAATTGATCCTAAAGGTATCATGGTAAAATTAAATGACGGCATAGATGGTTATCTATCATTCGCTGAAGAGGAGGGTCATACAGAAGATGCCGCTCCTATCATGAAAATTGGAGATTATATCTCTGCTAAATTTACCGGAATTGATCGTAAAAATCGACTTTTGCTGTTATCTAGTCGACCTAAGGATCAACCTAATACAAGAGAAGTTATAACACCTACACTATATAAACAAGAAGAGGAAACTTTTACTAGTGCTATGGCAGAAGCCTTTAAAGTTGCAAAAAGTGAGTAATGCTCATGAGATTACTGAGATTAACTATTAGGTAATCACCGTGTATTGATCTCTTGATAAGATATTCTTAGAGAATCTTTTCACCACAAAAGCACTACCTAAAAGGCCACACAGTCAATTAATTGAATACGGTGGTAAAGATTGTAAAAAGTGTAGTAAAATATTGAAACATGTTATAGATTGATAAGTTTTTCATTATACTACCTTAATGCTTGATTCGTGGATATCATTAAACACAGGATACCATTGAGTACGAGGGTGAATATCTACCGTATTCTACGGTAGATATAATGTCTGTTATAGTAGAGATTTTATATCTATATGTTATATAACAAGACCATCTTAAACAGCACAACATTAATGGAACATTATTAATTCGAATTCAAAATATGCTAGTTTTTAGCAGTAAGTGATAATTGCTACAAGAGCTGTATAGATTGTTATGTTAATTTCACTTAATCCTACATTTGATGATTATACTATAAGTGATAGCTGCTGTAAGTAATGTCAGTAATACTCCCTAATGTAAAATCATGAAGGTATTAGGGTTATCTTAGAAAGATATGCTATATGTAGTAGATAACTTCGTATTTATAAAAAGGTGTGTTCACTCATTTTTCTAACAATACATGCCCTACATCTTTAATTAGAAGATTTTATATTATAGTATTTACTATGGTGTGAGATGGTGTACGCAGAGAGTTCGCTATAGAAACATTTGGCTTTTAACAAATACTATCATTAAATCTCTATGCTTCGTTTCAGCTATATCCGTTTTTTATAGTTATGATAGTTATCATGACGACAGAGATATTCTGTTATACATTGATAGTTTATGAATTATCAGTATAAATCAGTATAATTTCGAAAAACATCTCGTTTAAAATTTCACACTATATCATTTACCTGAGAACTATATTGTAATATATATATCGCTAAGCGCCAATTCATAATTTATGAGATTTTCTAAAAAAACTAAAATGTATCAAACATACAGGTAGCCCTTTTAGTTCAGATTTGTATATCAGGAATATCTATAATGCATGATATTAATGACCTGAAGTATTTACTTAAACATGAGTGCGCTGTCGTTTTAGCCTATAGCGGCGGTCTAGATTCAAGTGTTCTTTTACATCAACTAGTTCAGCTCAGAAAACAACGTCCTGATTTTCAATTAAGAGCCGTACATATTCATCATGGACTTCATGTATCTGCTGATACATGGGCCGAACATTGTTCACAGCAATGTGCAATATGGGGAGTTCCTTATGTTATAGAAAAAGTGCATGTTCATTCTCGGCAACGAATGGGCGTGGAAGCTGAAGCTAGAAAGGCTCGTTACAACGCATTGTACAAGACAATGAAAAAAGAAGAAACCTTGTTAACTGCGCAGCATCAGGATGATCAGAGCGAAACAGTTTTATTAGCTTTAAAGCGTGGCAGTGGGCCAGCTGGTCTCTCCGCTATGGCGCAAACGAAGACCCATGAAGATTATCTTCACATACGACCTTTTTTGATGAAAAGTCGATCTGAATTAGAAGCATGGGCTGACTATTATCATCTATCTTGGATTACAGATGACAGCAATCAGGATATACGTTATGATCGTAATTTTTTACGTTTACGTGTAATGCCTTTATTGAATAAACGTTGGCCTTCTTTTTCACGTACAGTGTCTCGTAGCGCGCGGCTTTGTGCTGAACAGCATAGTGTGCTTAATGAGTTTCTTGAGGAAACGCTTAATCCATTAATGGATAGCTCTAATGCTTTATATTTTTTACCATTAAAAGTTATGAGTGCAGCTCGGCGTTCTGCAATTTTTCGGCTTTGGATTCTGCATCATAATGGATGTTTACCATCCTATCATGTTCTACAAAAAATATGGACGGAGGTTGCTTGTAGTCGTTTAGGTGCCAATCCAAAATTACAGTTTGGACAATATGAAGTTCGGCGCTTTCGTGATCGTCTCTACTATTTGGCCGTAACGAAACCATTAGGAGCCTGCCAATTAATATGGTCTTCTCCCTGGCTTACATTGTCATTACCTGATGGATTAGGTGAAATACGACAGTCTCTAAAGGGTATTACTCTGCGTTATCCTCAAGCTAATGCGGAAGTGAGTGTGCGTTTTCAAGCTCAAGGTGAGTTTTATGTGCATGGTCGTTCTGGTAAGCGTTCATTAAAAAAATTATGGCAAGAATATAGAATTCCACCCTGGAGACGCCAACGCGTTCCATTAATTTTTTATAATGATTATTTAGTGACAGCTCTGAGTGTCTTTGTTACTGATTATGGCGCTCCAGGCCCAGGTAGAAAGACCTGGAATATTTCTTGGCATCAGCATGATACTGTCTTACCATTCGGTAAGACTGCCATCAAGTATGAAGAATAATGAAAACCATTCTACACAATAGATGCGCGCAAGCGAAAGATTTTTTATTTTTTATCAAAATTAAAATGTGCTCCACATCAACCGATTCAAGATAATCTTGAATATTGAATAATAAGTTATATTTTACTATTGAAATAATCTCTTGTTACCGTATATAAGGAAGAGAATATATTAGAATATTATATAATAGTTAATAGTTAATAGTTAATAGTGAATAGTTCATAGTGTGGATAGGTGATTTAAAATATAGCGTACTTGAATTTTCTTATTTAAAGTCATGTTTAATCAAAAACTAAAATAGCACAAAATATTTATAGCAGTTATCAATTTCAAAGTGATTGCTGGAACCTATGCTGGAACATAAAACGTAATCTTGTAATATGAGATAGATAAGGTTATTGAACCTCCTAATAGGCATGTTATTCAGCATATCAGACTAAGAAAGCGACTGATATGATTCAATCACTGTCTTAAACTCAATTCATGGTGAATTAATATTGTAAATTGCCCTGAATATATTTGGCGTATTCCTATTTAAAAGTAGGTCATGATAACATCTCTCTTCAGAGAAGTTATAAACTTTAGCAGAGATTGGGTGTATTCTAAAAAATATGATGAGTTATGACAAGAAGTTCAATACACAGGGAGCAAAAACAGGCAATGAACGTTGATAAATAATTGATTTAGCAGATTCTATGCAGAATTTTCTAATCTCTGAAAGTAACTTTTTCATAAATAATCCACAATGAAACTATCAGTTAAAAATAATCGTTTTATTTATTGTATTAAATAAAAATAAGCGACTTTTTTTAAAAAAAACAACCTAGTTTTACCGGAATAAGTAGGTTTATCATGATTGATCTGTGATATTTAAGTCAAGACATTACTCAGTGTCGACGTGGAAGATAAAAGAATCAATAAGTTATCAATAAAGAATGAACTCTGCGAAGCAGATAAGAAGATCATGAGAGGATGAATTAAATACGTCATCCAAAATAAAATAACGATTTAGTATCTGTGTGTATTGTCACTAAGATACTTCAGGTCGCTCATGCAATTTGCAATCTTCATGAAAAACAGACAGTTCTTTATTTTCTAAAACAAAGAACTTGAGGTTCACTATTTTCACTATTTTAAATTTATTAGAGTAGATGATATATTGAAGAAAATTACCAAAAACAACGATGTTCTGTTAGGTATGGATTATCTGAATGGTAAATTTTTGCTAAAGCAATAACCTCTTATCACACGAGAGATGTCCTATGATTCATTGTAGAGTTATGTTATATTAAGACTGGTTCTTGCCAATGGCGCTATTGTTGTATACATTATGAGCATAATAATACTATTAGTGATATAGTAAAACTGATTAAAAACTGATTAAGGTGGGCCTTAATCAGTTTTATAGGAATTGATTAAAGAACGCACATAGCCTTACTGGGTGAACTAGTATAATAGTCATTAAGCCAGACAGTATATCCTAGGCATCATTAGATCGTAAGTTTCATGTCAAGGCCCCTTAGCTCAGGCGGTCAGAGCAGGCGACTCATAATCGCTTGGTCGCTGGTTCAAGTCCAGCAGGGGCCATCATTTTAGTATATGATATAGTGTATGTATTATAGCTTCATACTCTCTCATTTGATTATGCAAGGTAGAGACTCTACTTCTATAGAGTTAATGTTATATGGCTTTATTTTTAGGTGAGCATTTGACTCATGAGATTTCACTATGATATGGATATTAATGATATGTATATCGTTGGATAGTCTTAAGATCAAGATTTAACATCAAATATGATGTAGATATCATCTGTTTCTTGATGTAGTGCACTTCTACTAAACCTTTAACTTGAATTTATTAGTGATTATTTCGCTACTAATGTTTTGTAGTAAAAAGAGCGTTAATAATTGTGTATGCTAAATTCTGCATAATTCTTTTATAGATTGCTATCTCTTTGCATTTGACAAGCTCATCTCTATTATCTTCATTCATGCTATATATATTATATCTCAAAAATTATATCTCAAAATATATCAAAATAAAGCCTCCAGTATATCTATATATATCAATATATTGGAGATTATGTCTTTATCAGTTAGAATTATAACAAGAGCAAATATTATATATATGCGCTAATGTGCATATAATGTTTTTGCTATAAAATTCTAGAAAGTTCTGAATGATACTCAACAAATTAAGCGTAACGGACAAAAAATGAGAATATTACATTGTAATTTCATTGTGTAATACTTTAGGGTTACTCTGCGTTTACAGAATTGTAAAATAAGGTTTCAAACAATTTTTTGGGTTCAAATGATTGGTACAACAATGATTTTCATCATAGTATGTTTGTGTATTTTTTATGCGGGATACTAACAGAATTTCGATATGATTATTTATATAGCATCATTGAACATATTAAGGAGTAATATTTAATTACAATATTATTGTATTGATGCAAACCCAAATGTAATTATCAGTCGATAATAGTTTGTGCTCACACCACTAGATACTAGCAGATTTAGGGTCGGATAATTGCATATAAAATCGAATAGCCTATGACTGATATTCTTATAGTATACATGATATGATAGGATATATAAAATTCATTACTGATAAGTAAAAAATGTTTACCAAATCCCCTTTTAAGAGACAAGATTATGTTTGATAATTTAAGTGCTAGCATTTCCAATGCCCTGCGTAATATTACTGGTCGTGGTAGGCTAACTAAAGACAATATAAAAGATATTTTACAAAAAATACGTATATCATTATTAGAAGCAGATGTATCTCTAATAGTAGTGAATGAATCTTTGGCACGAATCCAATCAAATGCATTGAATCATGTAGTTAACAATAACTTAACTCCAGGTCAAGAATTCCTTAAGATTGTAAAAAACGAGCTAGTCGCAATCATGGGAAAAAAACATTGTGCTCTAAACTTACAAGTGACGCCACCAGTAGTTATGTTAATGGTAGGTCAGCAAGGAGTAGGCAAGACGACTAGTGTCGGAAAGCTCGGTAAATTTTTATGTGATAAGCATCACAAAAAGATACTAGTCACTTCTGTTGATATTTATCGGCCAGCAGCAATAAAACAGTTAAAAATTTTAACTGAACAAGTAGGCATTGACTTTTATTCATCAGAATCTTATGCGAAACCAATTGATATAGCCAAAGATGCCTTACAGCAAGCTAGAATAAAATTCTATGACGTATTATTAGTGGATACAGCTGGTCGTTTACACACCGATAATGTCATGATGCAAGAAATTCAACAAATCCATTTTGCCATACAACCTGTTGAAACCCTGCTAGTTGCTGACGCGATGACTGGTCAGGATGCGGCTAATATTGCTAAATCATTCAATAGCATGCTTCCATTAACAGGTATAGTATTAACTAAAGTAGATAGCGACACCCGTGGAGGAGCGGCGTTATCTATGTGTCATATCACAGGTCAACCTATTAAGTTTATAGGGATAGGAGAAAAAAATGAGGCTTTGGAGCCTTTTTATCCAGATCGTATTGCTTCACGTATATTAGGCATGGGTGATATATTATCGTTAATTGAGGATATTGAAAACAAGGTAAATCGCGAAAAAGCTAAAAAAATAGCCTCTTCTTTTAAAAAAACTAATACTTTTAATCTGAATGATTTTTTAGATCATCTACAACAGTTACGTGATATAGGAGGTATGAATTCCTTAGTCGAAAAACTACCAGGTATTGGAAGCTTACCAGAGAGTGTAAGATCTCAAATGAATGATATTTCACTGAAGCGCATGGAGGTGATAATACAATCTATGACAGGTTTAGAGCGTATACATCCTGAAATTATTAAAGGTTCACGCAAACGAAGAATTGCTTCAGGTTCAGGCACGTCAGTACAGGACGTCAATCAGTTTTTAAAACAATTTAATGAAATGCAGGCTATGATGAAAAAAATAAAGAAAGGTGGTATAAAAAACATGATGCGTAATATGAAAGGCCTTATGTCACCTGGAGCTTTTATATAAGATAACAGATTACTGCACACCTATGTCGGATAGAGTCTAAGTGATGATTAGTTGCACCTATCATGCAAAAAAGGATTCGATAAAGGTGTCTGAGAACAGTGCATTATATCAAATACTGTATGCATCAAATACAATTTAATGGTATCTTGATATTTATAAAATAATAGTCTTATATTTTTATACTATTATCGGTCAAGCGTCATGATTACTCATGATTGCCTATAATTACAGCAAATATAAAATATAATTTTATTAGTTTTTGAAAAGTAATATATAAGAAAGATCCACTCTTTCATTTTTGATGTAGACCACAACACAAAAGTAGTATCGTATTGTCAATATAACACCCTGATTGCTAAGTTTAGTGTTATATATTTTATTATATTTTATATCTTTAATTCATATTAAAGATAATGTTCTAAGTGTGTATAGTTTAAATTATAGCTTTGTCTCTCAGTAACATCCACTCATACTAGATAGTCATATCTTCTTTAATTTTCCGTGGGATGCATGTCCAATGTCCATAGAATATTATGTATTTTAGGTAAATTTTCAACCAGGGGAAGACTAGTTTTGACTAGACGATGAAGTATGGCATGAGAAGGATGTCGTATAAGGATTTTCCATCGATACCGTCCTCTCTGCTTAGGCTGTAATGCAGGAATCGGACCTATTATCTGGCATGTTAGTGGGTTATACAATGGACTTGATTTTAGCAAAATTAAAATCTTTTTAAGAAATTGACAAGCCCTCTGTTCGTTATAATCTTCCGCACGGAAGAGAGCGCAACTAAAACACGGTGGCAGGAATGCGTTTTTACGCTCTTGAAGCTCTTGCTTAGCAAATGCATGGTACCCTTTATATAAGATAGTTTGTAATAATGGATGTCTAGGATGATAAGTTTGCAATATCACTTCTACCTGTTTATTTCTAGATATCGCACGTTCAGAAATTTGTGCATATAATTGAGAAAATTGCTCTGCCGCCCGAAAGTTTGTAGAAAATAGAACTTGATCTTCATTTATTAATGAAACTAATGCAACATGTGGAAAAGTATGGATTTTAGATATTATTTGTGTACCTACAAAAATATGCGCACCATCATGGTGTACCTCAGCTAATTTGCTTTTTAATGCTTTATGAACCCCGGTGGTTTCACGATCGATACGCGTCAATGGAGTGTATGGAAATAGAGTTTTTAGGTTTTTTTCTAGCTGTTCTATTCCCAAACCAACCGATACAAGATGTGTAGATCCACATTCTAAGCATTGTTTAGGTACTTTTCGTTGACCGTCACAATGATGACAACATAGTTTTTTTACTATATGATAAAAAGTGTAGTTATGGTTACATCTCGAGCATTTACTCGTCCAGCCACATTCGTGGCACAATATAGAAGAAGAAAATCCTCGGCGATTAAGCAATAATAAAACTTTATTATTGCGCATTAGATGTTGGTTAATTTTTTGAATTAAAGTTACAGAAAGGCCGCCCTTGAGTTTCGCACTCTTTAGATCTACCAATATAGGAGTCACTGTTGAAACCCATGGATGAGGTTGAGTAAGATGAATTTGACGATATTTACCTAATTGGACATTATGTAATGACTCTAATGAAGGCGTTGAGGAAACCATAATGATAGGTATTGCTTCCTGTTTTGCGCGTAATATTGCTAAGTCTCGTGCATGATAACGAAAACCCTCTCTCTGTATATAAGAACTGTTATGTTCATCATCTAGAATAATGACACCAAGTTTGTTTAATGGTGAAAATAATACAGAACGGGTTCCAACCATAATAGCGATTTTACCATCACGGGCTTTTTGCCATATATTAAGATGTTTTTTATGGTGTAATTGAGAATGTAGAGTGGCAGTAGGAGCATGCAGTCGTTTCTGAACAAGAGATATAGTTTGGGATATTAAATAAATTTCTGGTACTAATATTAGAGCTTGCTGGCCTCTTGTAAGAATGTTTTCTATAAAATTTAAATATACTGCAGTTTTACCAGACCCGATCATGCCAGTCAGAAGCCAGGCAGAAAATTGATGATCTGTTCCCCGAATGGTAGATACAGCGTTAGCTTGTTCCGCGTTTAATTGAATCCCTAAGCTAATTGTAGAATAGCTATAGAGAGCGTTCTTGTGTTGCTTTAGGTGTGGCCGTAACTGATTCCGCTCTTTAGTGCGTGGGGATTCTAATTTAGCTTGCATTGTATTTTGTTGATTGGTGTCTTCTTGTGGGCCTCCTGCGTCAGCAATGGAGGTGATCCTTTTCTTGTTATCATCAGACTTTAGATTATTTGATGTTTTTGAATATGACCCTAAATTATTAATTGTATACTGATCAAGAGGAGCATTGTCTACGACACATCCTCGACGTAATAGAAAGGGAATGGCATTGAGTAAGATTTTACCTAATGAAAAATGATAGTAATTTGCAGCCCAATGTAATGTGCGCCATAAAGCAGGATAATATAATGAACAAATATCTAATGATTTGTATATAGTTGGTAACTCGCTGTGTAAAGAATTATTTTTTTTAGAAACTTTTATCACGATGCCAATCATTAAGCGATTACCAAAAGGTACACTCACACGCCCACCAATCGCTATCTTGTTTAGATTGTTAGGTACAAGATATATCATTAAGTGATTGACTTGAGAAATGGGTAGTGCAACGTGCACAATCGACATGTTCAATCCGGATAGTTAATAGCTACTGAATTAGTTAAGATTTAATTACTTTAATAAACTGATTTTATAATTCATAAAACTGATTTTATAATTCATATCAAAAATAATGTTTCTCAATTGAGGTGACTGAGAATAAGTAATAATACTAATGGATCATTGTTTGAGCATTGCAGTTTTAGATACCAAAAGGTATCTCAAGGTTACCAGATAAGCATCACGTAATTAGTATTACTCGTAGGCGATATTCCAGGTGATATAGTTTGTAGGATTAAATATCGCACATTATACACACTTATGTTTCAGCAAGGTGAATCCATATCGGTTTTAAATATCAAGAAGTAAACGATTTGGATCCTCTAAGCAGTCTTTAATGGTTGCAAGACACCCCACTGATTCGCGCCCATCAATCAGTCGGTGATCATAAGAAAGTGCAAGGTACATCATAGGCAATAAAGCTACCGCTCCATTCAGCGCAGAAGGGCGATCTTTAATAACATGTATGCCTAATATGGCGCTTTGTGGTGGATTAATCAGTGGTGTAGACATAAGGGAGCCAAAGACTCCACCGTTAGTGATAGTAAAAGTACCACCAGTCAGATCTTCTACAGTTAATTTATTAGCACGACCTTTGAGTGAGAGTTCTTTAATTTTTTTTTCAATATCCGACATACTAAGAGTATTAGCATCTGATAATATAGGTGTCACTAAACCGCGGGGTGTTGAGATAGCAATACTGATGTCAAAATAGTTATGATACACGATTTCCAATCCATCAATGCATGCATTGACTTCCGGGTAACGCTTCAACGCCTCTACTACCGCTTTCACATAGAAGGACATAAAACCTAAACGAACACCATGGCGTTTTTCAAATGTCTCACCGTGTTCTTTTCGAATAGAGATAACAGATTGCATATTCACTTCGTTGAATGTGGTTAACATTGCGGTGGTGTTTTTTGCTTTCAGTAATCGTTCTGCCATCCGTGCGCGTAGGCGACTCATGGGTATGCGCATCTCACTACGTTTTATTAGAGTAGCGGTAGTTGATGTTTGCTCTGCAATCAATTCATCTTGTGCGCTGATAGTTTGAGAAGCGTGTCTTTTAATATTGCTTTGTATCAGATTCTGGCTAAAATCTTTTTCTTTTATTTTTGCTGGTTCTGTGTCATTTTCAGATATAAAACGGCGCATAGATGGGCCAATGGCTTGGATATTAACGGTATTTTGAAATACCGCACCTTTTTCGCATGATATGTTTTTATTTTTTTGATCGTTGCTAGTAATTGGCGTGGTGTTATCGTAAGTACATCCTAATAAGCCTAAAACTTGACCCGATGTCACTGTTTCACCTTCTGTGACTAAAATTTTTTCTAAAACTCCATCACTAGCTGCTGGAATTTCTAAGACTACTTTATCAGTTTCGATGTCTACCAGTACGTCATCTTGTTTAAGTATATCACCAATTTTTTTATGCCATGTAGTAACGGTTCCGTCAACCACAGACTCCGGGAGATCAGGAACTACGATATGAATATTATTCATTTTTTATCCTTTTCTAAGTGCATCACTTAATAGTTAGGGCATCACTTACTAGATCTTTCTGTTGCTGGTGGTGCATCGACGCATGACCAACCGCCGGTGAGGCTGACGGTGGACGACCAGAATAGCGTAATAACGATCCTGATGTTAACACCTCCCGAAGTGGATGTTGGATAACATGCCAAGCACCTTGGTTATGTGGTTCTTCTTGGCACCAGATAAAATCATGGACATCATTATATCGCCGCAAGATGTTTTCTATTTCTTGATAAGGAAATGGATATAATTTTTCGATGCGGATAATAGAAATATCATTTTGATTATTCTGTCGACGCTTATTTAGCAAGTCGTAGTACACTTTACCTGTGCAAAATATCACACGTCGTACTGATTGATACGCAATTGGATCAACTTCATCAATGACTGAGTGAAAGGCGCCAGTAGCCAAATCATCTAAGGATGATATTGCTTGTGGGTGACGTAACAATGATTTAGGTGACATGATGATTAAGGGGCGTCTAACTTCATTTTGCGCTTGTAGTCGAAGGATGTGGTATAATTGCGCTGGTGTAGAAAGAACACACACCTGTATGTTGTTTTCAGCACACAGTTGTAGATAGCGCTCTAGTCTAGCAGATGAGTGCTCTGGACCCTGCCCCTCATAGCCATGAGGCAGAAATAACACTAACCCACACTGATACCCCCATTTTTGCTCACCGCTACTGATAAATTGGTCAATTACTACTTGCGCAGCATTAGCAAAATCCCCGAACTGTGCCTCCCATATAGTTAAAGTGTGAGGTGATGCCATTGCATAACCATATTCAAATGCTAGTACTGCCTCTTCTGAAAGCACAGAATCCCATACACTAAAAGATCCCTGACCTTGCTTTATATGTTGTAATGGAATATATAATGTCCCATTAGATTGATCATGGATAACAGCGTGGCGGTGAAAAAAAGTGCCACGTCCTACATCTTCACCAGAAAGGCGGCATGAGATACCTTGCTCTAAAATTGTGGCATATGCAAGGTTTTCCGCTGCTCCCCAGTCAAATGGTTTGTTGCCAGTTGCCATGCAAGAGCGATCTGTATAGATTTTCTTAACACGTGATTGCATGACCACCGTAGTTGGTATTATGCTAATTTTTTTGGCTAATTTTTGTAAATAGCTGAAGGACAGATGTTTTTGAGATTGACGATTTACATTGGAGTTTGTCAATAATGACATATCAAAGAGATCAGTGTTTTTAGGACGACACATAGGGTTTACACATCCGCCGGTATCTAATTTACTGCGGTATGTCTTTACCATTTCCATGGCATCATTCTGGTTAATAACCTGCGTAGACTCTAGGTGATGGGCGTAAATTTCTCGTACTGTCGGGTGTGTTTTAATTTTCTGATACATTAAGGGCTGTGTAACACTAGGTTCATCGGCTTCATTATGTCCGTGACGGCGATAACAGACAAGATCGATAAACACATCACGTTTAAAAGTATAACGAAAGTCTAATGATAAGCGAGTCACAAAGGCCACTGCCTCTGGATCATCTGCCATAACATGAAAGATAGGCGCCATAATCATTTTTCCAATATCAGTACAATACTGACTTGAACGGGCATCCTGTAGGTTTGATGTTGTAAAACCAACTTGATTATTAATAACTATTCGTACTGTTCCTCCTACTTGATAACCGCGCACTTGAGACATATTTAAAGTTTCCTGAACTACCCCTTGTCCAATAATGGCAGCATCACCGTGAATAGTAATTGGTAATACTTGATTACTATCTTTTTGATAAAAGGAATCTATATGAGCTCGTGCAGAGCCCATTACTACTGGATTGATGATTTCTAAATGCGAAGGGTTGCATCCTAGTGATATATTAATGACTCCGTCTGCAGTTTGGATATTAGAGGATAAACCCATATGGTATTTTACATCACCGCTTCCTAGATTTACTGAAGTTTGGCCAGAAAATTCGTTCAATAGGTCTTGCAGTTTTTTACCAAATACATTCACAAGAACATTTAGCCGACCGCGATGAGCCATACCTAAAAGTACTTGATGTGTATCCTTTTTACGAGAATAATGTATAATTTCATTAATCACTATTAGTAGTGCATCTCCACCTTCTAGTGAAAAACGTTTAGCACCTGGAAATCTAGAACCAAGATAACGCTCTAGGCCTTCTGCAGCAGTGAGTGTTTTTAGAAATTCTCTTTTTTCTGTTACAGAAAAAAGAGAATTTCTATCTATTAATTCTAGTTTTTTCTGTATCCATTTCTTTTCATGATTATCGGTGATATGCATAAACTCTGCTCCAATAGAACCACAGTATATTTTTTTGAGCAGGGAGTATATATCGATGAGCGTCATTTGTTTTGCATGAAGGCTAAATGAACTAATATAAAAACTATTGTGTAAATCAGTATTCTTGAAGCCGTGATAGACGATATCTAATGCTTCAATTTTTTTATGTTTCTGTAATTGTAGAGGATCGAGACTTGCCTGTTGATGACCAAAACAGCGAAAGGCATTAATGAGATTCAGAAGATTAATTGGTTCAATATTTTTTTCAGCTTGTATGCTATCAGAAGAAGAAGATTTCGCACGTCTTTCTAAAAAGTGAAGATTGTTTTTATTAGTTTTAGTGCATGATTCAAGCTGCTCTTTGCAATCAGAAATATTATCAAAAAGACCCCTCCAGTCCACCTCGACAGAATTTGAATTATTTAAAAAATCTTTATAGAGAGAATCTATATAAGATTGATTGTTTCCGCTCAGCCAAGAGGATTCCAGCCAGAGTTTCATGCCGATATTCTGCATCTTTATTATTCCTTCAGAATAATTTTATTAATGTACATCGTGTTGGTTAACGCTACTTAGGCTATTACATATCACCTTATCTAGCTTGTGATTTACCTTTTAGTTTTTAGATGCATAAATTCTTGATAATAAGTATGTCTAATAATGCACCTTTTCATTAAAGGCTTTCTTTAAATAATATCAAGGTAAGAGAGTTAACTTATAAGCACAATTTACATAGTCTTTAAAAATTTAAATATAAATAAGATTTTACATAGATGCATGCTATGCCCCTCTATGCAGTAACATAGTCTTAATAGATGCAATAGCGCTGGTTGGATTAAGTCCTTTTGGGCATACACTGACGCAATTCATAATACTATGACACCGAAACACGCTAAAAGCATCATTCAGATGGTCAAGTCGTTGGTCTGTGTCAGTATCACGACTATCAATGAGAAAGCGGTATGCAGCAAGTAAACCTGCAGGGCCGATAAATTTATCTGGATTCCACCAAAAGGACGGACAGGCGGTAGAACAGCATGCACAGAGAACACATTCATAGAGACTGTCTAATTTTTTACGGTCTTCTGGTGTTTGAAGGTGCTCTCTTATTGGTATATGTGTATCATGATTTAATAAATATGGTTTAATTTTCTCATACTGTTGATAGAATTGACTCATGTCTACTACTAAATCACGTATCACTGGTAATAATGGTAACGGTCGAAGAGTAATTTTCTTTTTTTTATGAACTAATAAAGAAATTGGAGTAATGCATGCCAGGCTATTTTTACCATTTACGTTTAAACCATCAGAGCCACATACTCCTTCACGACAGGAACGTCGAAATGCTAACGTTGGGTCGAGTTCTTTTATAAGAATAAGTGCGTCTAACAACATTAGGTCTCGACCATCTTCTAGTTCTAGAGCGTAATCCCGCATATATGGATGATGATCTACATCCGGGTTGTAACGATAAATAGAAAATTCAAGTTTCATGTTTCGGTCAATTCCTAATGTTGCTCTTAAGTAGATTAGTAGGTTCGATCTTGAGGTGAAAAAGCTAGGCGTAATTTTGGCTTCATGTTCACACTACGACGCATCATACGCTGATATTTCGGTTGATACAGAGTATGGCAAAGCCAGTTTATATCATCGCGCTTAGGGTAATCAAATCGGCTATGCGCCCCTCGGCTTTCAGTTCTATAGTTAGCTGACAAAGCAGTAACATAAGCTGTTTCTATTAAGTTATCTAACTCTAGGCATTCTATAAGCTGAGTATTAAAATTACTTGATCTATCATCTAAGCGAGCATTTTTTAGGCGATTTCGGAGGACCTGTAATTCAGAAATACCTCGTTCCATTTCTATGCCTTCTCGGAAAACAGAGAAATTTTTCTGCATACAGAGCTGTAGAGATTTGCGTATTCCTACTGGATCTTCTCCAGTTACGTTATGACGCCAGCGATCTAGGCGCACCAAAGCATTCTTAACTTCCTCGTTCGTAGCTGCTAATAGTATACCCTGTTCCTTTATCGCATTCTTCATATGCAGCCCAACCGCTCGACCAAAGACTACGAGATCAAGCAAAGAGTTTCCTCCTAGTCGATTAGCTCCGTGTACCGATACGCAAGCCACCTCTCCTACGGCAAATAAGCCAGGAATGATAATATCTTCTCCTGTTTCATTCACGGTTAATGCCTGACCTGTAATTTTAGTTGGGATCCCGCCCATCATGTAATGACAGGTTGGAATGACTGGGATAGGATCGAGACCCGGATCAATGTGAGCAAAAGTTCGTGATATTTCCATAATACCAGGAAGACGCGACTCCAGTACTTTTTTTCCAAGATGATCTAGCTTGAGCTGAACATATGGACCTAAGGGTCCATCAAAACCACGATTTTCACGAATTTCGATCATAATTGAACGTGCTACCACGTCACGACTAGCTAAGTCTTTTGCATGAGGCGCATGACGCTCCATAAAACGTTCGCCATGTTTGTTGATTAAATAACCTCCTTCACCTCTGCATCCTTCTGTGATTAGCACGCCAACGCCAGCAATGCCTGTAGGATGAAACTGCCACATTTCCATATCTTGTACCGGGATACCTGCACGTAGCGCCATGCCAATACCATCACCAGTATTAATATATGCATTAGTTGTTGATTGATAAATACGCCCTGCCCCACCAGTAGCTAACACTGTTGCACGTGTTTTAAAATATACTACCTCACTATTTTCGATGTTTAGTGCAGTGCATCCTACTATATCGCCATGGGTGTTTTTTACTAAATCGATTGCATACCATTCTGAAAAAATAGTAGTTTTGTTTTTTAAATTTTGTTGGTATAGAGTATGAAGCAGCGCGTGTCCAGTACGATCTGCTGCGGCAGCAGTACGCGCAGCCTGCTTATCACCAAAGTTTACTGACTGCCCACCAAAGGGGCGCTGATAAATGCGACCGTCATCTAATCGAGAAAATGGCAACCCCATATTCTCTAATTCTAAAACAGTTTTGGGGCCGCTTTCGCACATATATTCAATTGCATTCTGGTCACCAATATAATCAGATCCTTTAACAGTATCATACATATGCCATTCCCAACTATCTTCATGCACGTTACCTAATGCTACTGTGATTCCTCCCTGAGCAGACACTGTATGAGAGCGCGTTGGAAATACTTTTGATAGTAAGGCGCAAGACATTCCTTCTTGTGTGATTTGTAGTGCTGCGCGCATACCTGCGCCACCTGCACCGATAACCATGGCATCAAATTCTATTACTGGTAATTTCATTATGCACTCCAGACAATAATAGTGCCATAAATAGCATATACGAACAATATGACAACTACTGCTAGCTGTAACAGCATACGTATAGCTAATGTTTTTATATAGTCCGTCAAGACTTGCCACAGCCCAATCCAACCATGTACTAATATGGATATCAGAGTTAGACAAGTAAAGACCTTAGTAAACGGTAATTGAAAGAAAGCTTTCCAAGTGTTATAAGTTATGTGTTCTATCATTGCCAGCATAGCTAAGATGTAGAATACGTAGAATGTTATAATGATAGCGGTAGCGCGCAGAAGTAACCAATCATGCAAACCATGACGTCCTAATGCGGTAGCATTACTTACCATACTAAAACTCCGGATAAAATAGAAAACAGTGTGGTAACCAAAAATAAGATTTGCGCAGAGAATTTTCCTGTTTTTAAAGTAGCATCAAGAAAGTCACAATCCATCATGATATGACGAATTCCGCTGAAAATATGATATGCTAGTGTGCTTAGCATACCCCAAATAATAAATTTAAAAATAAAATGATCCACCACTGCGGATGCCCGTAAAAAACCTTCAGGAGACGTTAGGGATAAACCAAGTAACCAAAGAAGAACTCCGGTCGATAAAAATATGATAACCCCGGATATGCGATGCAGGACAGAAGCGATCGCAGTTAAAGGAAAATGCATTGTAGAAAGATCTAAATTAACCGGTCTTGTTTTTTTCACGGTATCCCATCAGCTCTGTCGTATTTATTTTTCCGGACCTAAATGAAGGATCACATAACATTAATACGTAATGATATGACACTCACTCAGGGAATTAAGCTTACAATTTTGCTCGTAGAGTTAGCCCAATGCACGTGTATGTTGCATATTTCGCTTAATCTGAACAGGTTGCTTCGTCATCCTTAAATTTCTTCATGTCTTGTCTTAAATATAGTAAGAAGACAAATTGGTAAAATAGTATAAATCCAACATAATATGAATACAATTATAATTAATACCAAGATGCTTAATTAATTATTAACTTTGATAACTTTTGTATATTCCTCATTAGTACATATAAAAAATATATGTGTCACTATTATTGTGAACATGTTGTAAAAATAGATTTTAGATTTTTTTAGAGAACACAGTAAAATCTATAATGATATTTGTGCATTTAAAAAAATATAAGGCTTTGTGCTACAAACAGTTATAGCAACTTACTTTGATAAACAGAATATTGACATATGATATAGAGATATAGATTACAGATATATCTCTGCCAGTACCAATACATCTAACATTTAATTATTATTTTTTTTCATGACTATTCTGTGTTTGTTGCATATATATGTGTATATGCTAATTATATGTTAATTCTATGTTGCTTGCATGGTGTTTGTAATTTTGAATTAGTGATTCAAAATTGTAATTAGTTATGCAAAATAACATGAAGTGATATGATCAGCATTTAATGTTGTAGTGATGAGCAGAATTGTCTAGACAAAACGCTTAGGATTTTAGGAGAAACAAGATTACTTTGTCGGTTTTACTGTGTACACGGATAATGTCTATGAGTCTGATAGCGTTATAGAATCAAGCATCATAAACTTATCTCCAAATGTTAGAACAGGCAGTGAGTTAACATAGGATTAAGGTACTGCATAAGTATATAGATTTAGTATGTTGATTGTAATGACTGTCATTTTATGACGATCATCATAAAATTATAGATAAAATAGATATTATAGATATTATAGATAGATATTATATAGATAGGTAGATGTATATATCGTACTATATCATAGTAGATGACAGTCAAGTGTAGATGATAGTTACGTGATTATGCAAAGACACCAAAATTTTATAAAAACGATAATAAAGATTAGCTGATCCTAAGATAGGATAACTAAAAATAGGTGCGTCATGTTATAACGCGCACGTTTATTAATAATAAGGATTAGGTAACTAAGGGGATGCTATATGGTTAAAAAAACCGCAACGATCACCATCGATGGAAAACCACCTATTGAGCTGGATATTTTAAAAGGGACTTTAGGTTATGAGGAAATTGATATCCGAAGTCTTGGTTCTCGAGGATATTTTACCTTTGATCCTGGGTTTACCTCTACCGCGTCCTGCCAGTCTAAAATTACTTATATTGATGGTGATCAAGGCATTCTTCTGCATCGGGGTTTTCCGATTGATCAGTTAGCATTACATTCAAATTATTTAGAAGTTTGTTATATACTTTTGCATGGCGAAACACCTAACGCAGAACAGTTCCGAGATTTTCACGTTGCTATAAATCGTCATACTATGCTACATGAACAGATTCATCATTTATTTCGTGGTTTTTGTCGTGATTCTCATCCAATGGCATTGATGTGTGGTATTACTGGAGCTCTAGCTGCATTCTATCATGATGCTATGGATGTAAACGTTAAATGGCATCGTGAAGTTGCGGCTATGCGACTATTAGCAAAAATGCCAACTATGGCTGCAATGTGTTATAAATATTCTATTGGTCAGCCATTCGTGTATCCTCGCAACAGTCTTTCATATGCAGGGAACATCTTGCATATGATGTTTTCCACGCCCTGCGAGGAATACGAGGTCAATCCAATTATTGAAAGAGCTATGGATCGGATCTTGATTTTGCATGCCGACCATGAGCAAAACGCGTCTACTTCTACTGTAAGAACCGCGGGTTCCTCTGGTGCTAATCCGTTTGCCTGTATTGCAGCAGGCATTGCCTCACTATGGGGTCCGGCTCATGGCGGAGCAAATGAAGCTTGCTTGCTTATGCTAGAGGAGATTGGTAATGTTGATCAAATCCCTGAGTTCTTGCGACGAGCAAAGGATAAGAATGATGTGTTTCGTTTAATGGGATTCGGTCATAGGGTATATAAAAACTATGACCCGAGAGCTCGTGTTATGCGAGAAACGTGCCATGAAATTCTACAAGAGTTAAATCTTAAAGAGGATTTAATGGAAGTAGCAATGGAGCTAGAGCATATTGCTCTCAATGATTCCTATTTTATTGAGCGTAAACTCTATCCTAACGTTGATTTTTATTCGGGGATTATACTTAAAGCAATAGGCATTCCTTCCTCTATGTTTACAGTAATTTTTGCTATGGCTCGTACTGTTGGTTGGATTGCGCACTGGAAAGAAATGTATGATAATGGGATTAAAATCGCGCGCCCACGTCAACTGTATACCGGCTATAATGAACGTACATTTGTTTCAAAAATTAATAAGTAAGTTATGAAATATCTAATTTATGCTTATGCAACTTTTATAAATATAATGTTGAATACATTATCTATTTCTAAGACTAGAATACACTAAATGTGGATAAAATGTAATCAAAAAATTATGGAGTGGTAATTATCTTGAACTGTAAAAATACTTATGTAGTCTTATAAGACAACAATTAGAAAGATTAGTTTTTGCAAAAATATCCTGAAAATTGGTTAATATAATAAAATCTTATATTAAGATCTTCCTAGTGTAAGCTGTTATATAGATTTTAATCTTGACACAGAAAAAGAACTATAGAAATAATTAGAGATTAGATTTTTTTTGATGCATCCATCTTATTTTTTGATGTATTCATCTTAATATAACAAAAATTACATTTTGTTGAGCTTCTAAATTAAATTCTCTAAATTAATATTTTATAATATATAAATATAAATATAATATTTAATATTATACTAATAGCTGAATAAAAATAGCTGAGCACAATCTAGAACTAGAACAAGGCTCTACATTGGAGTATTGTGCTTTTTCTCTCAATGTATAGTAGTTTTGAGATATTTATATGTAAAATATAAAATATATGTAAAAGACATACAGATATATATGTATATATATGTAAAATATATAAAAGACATATCAATTTACCGTATAAAGCAATAAAGCATACATGGTATTACTGGTGATATCCCCATGCTAGATTTCTGATATGAGAGTATGTATGAATGCAATTGCAATATCAAGAAATATATGTCATATGTATGTACATTTACATGTTGCATTTAAATTTCTTGGTATATAAATACATCTAAATACCAATACAAAGATATACATAATATACATACATCGAATAAATATACATACATCTAATAATACCATATATATTGATATAATAAATACATACTTAATCTATATACTATAACTATAAGTATATACTCATCTAACTTATCTAAATATATACTTATCTAATATATCTAATACTATATATATTATATAGTAAAAATATAAATAAATCTAATAATTATTATGTATAATTATTAATTATGTATAATTATTATGTTTTAATAAAATAATATAACATTTAAATAGTATTTAATATCTTATTCGGTCTTATCTTAATATTAGAATGTTGAATCGATTGGGTACTACAATTGTAAATAATTGTTCATTAGTGACGCAGAATGATACTTATAATCAAGATAAATATTAATATCAGTAATTTTTATTCATTTAGGGTATCAAATACGTCTTTATGCGTGTTCGCAATTCCTTTTAACATGTTAAAGATATAATCTGTCACAGATAGAGAGCGATGAAAAGTGCTATAAAATTTTTATATATATATGTCTATTTTATTACAATAAAATACTTTATTATAAAGCACATAGGTAATTTGATCTGAAGCTAAACTTTTACTGTAATTTACAACATAAAGAACGTTGATCTTTTACATATGATAAAAGATTGTTCATATCAGCATGAGTGGATCGATTGACCTCCAGTTTTGTGGATATGATTTTGTTGTCGATAATGTGTAATCTGGTCACAGTTTAGAGAAACTGCAGTTATTGTTCATGCTTTGCTGGGTGGAGAGCTTAGTTTTTTTTAAACATTGTTGTAACTTTTTCGCTTAATATATTAATTAAGTACAACATGAAGCACGATAATGACTTAGAGATATTGAGAATTTATTAAATATTAAAAATTACCTATCATTTATAGGAAAATATGCTAAATTCTATTATAAAATTAGCATTCGGCGTTGAATATGACGGAACTCATTATTGCGGATGGCAGAGACAGCGTGAAGCGCATAGCGTACAAGAAGAGTTGGAACGAGCAATAGCAAAAATTGCTAATCACGTGATCAATGTAGTTTGCGCAGGACGTACAGATGCAGGGGTCCATGCTATTGGGCAAGTTATTCATTTTGAAACTATATCTAAACGTAAGGATATCGCCTGGATAAGAGGCGTTAATTCTCATTTGCCAGCGGATATTGTTGTCTGTTGGGTAAAAGTGATGCCAAATTCGTTCCATGCGCGTTTTAGTGCTATTTCGCGAAGCTATCGGTATATAATCTATAATCACCCGCATCATCGTTCTGCTATTTTTTCCGCTGGTGTTACATATTTTGGTGATTTTTTAGACACGGATAAAATGCAACGTTCAGCTCAGTGTCTTTTGGGTGAAAATGATTTCACATCATTTCGTTCTAGGCAATGTCAATCACAGAGCCCGAAGAGATCTGTGATTGATCTTACCGTAACAAGGCATGGTTTATATGTTTTTATTGATATCCAGGCTAACTCCTTTGTTCATCATATGGTGAGAAACATCGTCGGTAGCTTAATAGAGGTTGGTTGTGGTCATCAACCTGAGGATTGGATCGGTAATGTTTTATTAAACAAAAATCGTCAACTAGCTGCTGCGACTGCATATGCTCAGGGGCTATATTTAATGTTAGTTCGCTATCCTCTTTATTATTCAGTTCCTCAGACTTCAGCAGAAACTTTTTCTTTAATTCATTGACTATCTACACCATTGGTAGATTAATGACTATTGTGGTTTTTTAAAAATAAAAAATGCTCAGGCAGCGTGTAAGAGCTGTGATTCAAAATGCACAAGTTGCTATTACACACCGAACATGATATTGGGTGGATCTAGTTCAAAAAAGTGAAAAAAATGCAATAGCAGTACAGGTAGTATATTATTAATATAATAATATTATTTATTATTTATTATTTATTATTTATTATTTATTATTTATTATTTATTATTTATTATTTATTATTTATTATTTAAATTATTATTTAATTAATTTAATAATTTAACTAATTTAACTAATTTAACTAATTTAACTAATTTAACTAATTTAATTAAATTAATTTAATTAATTCAATTAATAATTTTATTATTAATGTGCATTTATTATATGATTTTTTATTTACTCTGTATGAATACCCAATATTCAACTGTATTCTGTAATTTAAAATTAATTTAAAATTTAAGTTTAGTTTCGGTGTAGGTTGCTTATTGTATGATCAAAGACAACATAAAAAACATTCGTCAGCGTATCTTGGTGGCAACAGAAAAATGTAAGCGCGACCCAAAAGAAGTGACTTTACTAGCAGTTAGTAAAGCTAAAACTATTACTGACATTAAGCATGCAATAGTGGTGGGGCAAGATTGTTTTGGTGAAAACTACATACAGGAAGGAGTAGAAAAAATTCAACTTTTGCTTAATCTAGGTTTGACGTGGCATTTTATCGGCCCAGTGCAATCTAACAAAAGTCGTTTGGTAGCGAAATATTTTGATTGGTGTCAGAGTATCCATTCTGTAAAATGTGCCGATCGTCTTAATTATCAGCGTGAAACTTCCCGAAAGCCATTAAATGTATTAATTCAGATCAATATTAACAATGAAAAAACGAAATCAGGTGTGTCATTAGAAAAGCTCTCGGTATTAGCACAACACGTATCTGAATTGCCAAACTTAAGATTCAGAGGTTTAATGGCAATTCCAGCACTAAAAGACAGTTATCACCGTCAATTGATAGTTTATCAAAAAATATCAGAGGTATTTCAAAATTTACAGGATACATATCCTAGTATTGATACTTTATCTTTAGGAATGAGTCATGATATGGAAATTGCAATTATAGCAGGTAGCACGATGGTTCGCATTGGTACTGCAATTTTTGGTACTCGAGGGCGAGCATAAATTTAGTTAGTTTTAAGTTCTATAGACAATACGCCAATCAACATTTTACTTTAGGAGTCTCATGCTCGCATTGATTTTTTTAGTAACCATTATTATAACCACGTATATCAAGGTCTTGTTATTACATATCTGGTTACAGTGGGTGAATTGTGATTGTTATAATCCATTGTCACAGCTGACAATAAAAATCACCAGGCCTGTGCTTGATCCATTCCATCGTATTTTTACATATACTGGATCATGGGATGTGGTTGCATTATTTATAGCATACATGATAAGTGTAGTATCAGCACCAGTAATTTTAAAGGTATTTCGCTTAGAGCCTATTTTCTTTTATTTTGGGTTAGTGCTATTACTGAAATCCGTAGGGACGCTAGTGTTTTGGGTTATGATGTCACGATCATTGACTGGTTGGGTTGGTCATGGACGCAGTGCCATTGATTATGTGTTGATACAGTTGACAGAGCCATTAATGATACCAATTCGTCGACTTATTCCACCTGTAAGTGGTGTCGATTTCTCGATGATGGTGGTTATGATGATACTGTATATGTTAAATTTTTTAGGCGCAGAATATATGCCTGGTTGGGTTAATCTTTAAAATCATTAACCTCTAACTCTAAAAGCATTAACCTTTAAGATCTAGTAGAAGTCGTATCTTCATTACATAATTACAACATAATTACATTACAACGTTTTGCATTAGTAATATCAGTAATATCATTTTTGCTTTGTGTAATTACTGAAGTGGGTAGTGTGGTTGGAATAGCGACAAGATAAGCGGTTGTTAAGTTTTATTTTCATTTTTCTTGTAAGAGCCCATAGTAGTATCCTCATGGATACGTGATAATAGTTATATTTGTATTGAATTGTATTGAATTTTTATATTTAATATTCATATTTAGTTATTCAGTGATTTAGTTATTTAGTGATTATGAGTGAGTTATTTAGATATGATTATAGTTAATTATTGTAGTTATTACATATGTATGAATAGCATTATTAATACATTCATGCCTAACTATGAGTATTCAGATCTAACTATTAAAATGTAGACTAATCTTATATTTAAGACTATGTTTTGTAGTAGGCATCTTGACTGATGTTAGTGACCTAAATAAAAAAAATATCACTTACCCCTTGAAAGAGCATTAATATAACCACATCTATCTAATTGTAGAGGTCGCTTACTGTTTATCGTATAGTTGGCTTTTATCTGAAACTAACAAGGTTACTCAAAGGAGAGCTAACAATGAAAATTCGCCCCTTACATGATCGTGTAATAGTCAAGCGTGCAGAAGCTGAATCTAAGTCATCTGGTGGCATTGTACTGACTGGTACTGCTGCAGGAAAATCCACTCGTGGTGAAGTCATGGCAGTTGGTAATGGTCGGGTTCTGGACACTGGTGAAGTTAGACCTATGGATGTTAAAGTAGGTGATGTAGTTATCTTTAATGAAGGTTATGGCGTTAAAACTGAAAAAATTGATAATGAAGAAGTTTTAATTCTTTCAGAGAGTGATATTCTAGCGGTTGTTGAGGCATAAAAATTAGATTATATCTTATATTTGATTATATCTATAGCGATTATATCTATAGCACTGAATACTTGACGAATGTTAATATCATATCATAAGGAAAATATCAAATGGCAGCTAAAGATGTAAAGTTCGGTAATGATGCGCGCGTAAAAATGTTGCGTGGAGTTAATATATTAGCTGATGCAGTGAAAGTAACTTTAGGACCAAAAGGTCGCAATGTAATTCTTGATAAGTCTTTTGGTGCGCCCAATATCACTAAAGACGGTGTATCTGTAGCTCGTGAAATAGAACTTGAAGACAAGTTTGAAAATATGGGTGCTCAGATGGTGAAAGAAGTAGCCTCTAAGGCTAATGAAGCTGCTGGTGATGGAACAACCACCGCAACTGTATTGGCTCAGTCTATTGTAAATGAAGGTCTTAAAGCAGTGGCCGCTAGTATGAATCCAATGGATTTGAAGCGCGGTATTGATAAAGCAGTGATTGCTGCCGTAGAGGAGTTAAAAAAATTATCAGTTCCATGCAATGACTATAAAGGCATTGCTCAAGTAGGTACTATTTCGGCAAATGCTGATGAAACTGTTGGTGAGCTTATCGCAAAGGCAATGGAAAAAGTAGGAAAAGAAGGTGTTATTAGTGTTGAGGAAGGTACTAGTCTTCAGGATGAGTTAGCTGTTGTAGAAGGTATGCAGTTTGATCGTGGTTATTTATCTCCTTACTTTATTAACAAGCCAGACACTGGTTCTGTAGAGTTAGAGTCTCCTTTTATCTTGCTTATAGATAAAAAACTGTCTAATATTCGTGAACTTTTACCTACATTGGAGTCTGTTGCTAAAGCTGGAAAATCACTATTAATTATTGCAGAAGATGTTGAAGGTGAGGCATTAGCTACTTTAGTCGTGAATACTATGCGTGGCATCGTTAAAGTGGCTGCGGTAAAAGCACCAGGATTTGGAGATCGCCGTAAAGCAATGTTACAGGATATAGCAGTGTTGACTGGTGGTACTGTTATTTCAGAAGAGCTCGGCATGGAGTTAGAAAAAGCCGTTGTAGAAGATATGGGTCAGGCAAAACGGGTCGTGGTTACTAAAGATACCACAACAATTATTGATGGTAGTGGTAAAGAAGCGGCTATCGCAGGTCGTGTAACGCAAATTCGTCAACAGATAGAAGAAGCGACTTCAGATTATGATCGTGAAAAACTTCAAGAGCGTGTTGCAAAACTCGCAGGTGGTGTGGCTGTAGTTAAAGTAGGCGCAGCAACTGAAGTTGAAATGAAAGAGAAAAAAGCACGCGTTGAGGATGCTCTGAATGCTACTCGCGCCGCAGTTGATGAAGGCGTAGTAGCTGGTGGTGGTGTAGCTTTAGTAAGAGTCGCATCGTTACTTGCAGATTTGCGTGGTCAGAATGAAGATCAAAACGTAGGTATCAAAGTGGCTTTACGCGCGATGGAATCTCCAATGCGTCAGATCGTTTCTAACGCTGGTGCAGAGGCTTCTGTCGTAACTAATACTGTAAAATTAGGCGAAGGTAATTACGGTTATAACGCCCAAACTGAAGAGTATGGAGACATGATTGGTTTCGGAATTCTTGATCCAACCAAAGTGACTCGCTCTGCGTTGCAATACGCATCTTCTGTTGCTGGGCTAATGATTACTACTGAATGTATGGTAACAGATTTACCTAAAGGTGATGCACCTGATGTTGGCGCAGCAACTAATAGTGGTATGGGTGGTGGTATGGGCGGCATGATGTAATGTCGCTTTCTTGACTGCACCCTCTACCTTCAAGTAGAGGGTGCTAATCATTTACTTCTTAAAGAAGTTTGTTGTTATATTGTTATATAAATAAGCAACCTTAGAACAGATAGTGAACCAAATACTATAATTCTGAACTAGCATTATCTCTGAACCTCTGATTGTGCTATAAAAGACTCGCTACCTCTTCAATAGTAATGTTATAATAAAGTGAAATCTTTTAAAAAAAAGTTGACTTGATAAAATAAAGGTGTATGCTATATTACTTATAGCAGGAAGTATTGAAGTTTCTTAAAAAATTTCTGCCGTTCTTTAACAATTTATCAGAAAATCTGTGTGGGCACTCAAAGGATGTTTATCAGCACCAAAAGTGCTAAGATATATATAGTCTTTAAGAGCGAACTACTAATGTAACTATATACTACTATATAGTTTAGTATTTTAGTAGTATATACTACTACTAAAATTCGTAGTAGTATAATTTTTAGTAATTCATTGCTAAAAATAATATTTAGTATATATATTTTATACTAGTATTTTATACTAATAATAAATTTTATACTAATAATATATTAAAATATATACGATATATAAAATATATAAAATATAAAATTAGTATATCGTTCATGCTTTAACGTTACTGAGTATTGAGTATCGTTCTCAGTGATAGAATCGAATTTAATTGAAGAGTTTGATCATGGCTCAGATTGAACGCTGGCGGCAGGCCTAACACATGCAAGTCGAACGGTAGCGGAAAGAAGCTTGCTTCTTTGACGACGAGTGGCGAACGGGTGAGTAATATCTGGGAAACTGCCCGATGGAGGGGAATAACCACTGGAAACGGTGGCTAATACCGCATAATGTCTTCTGACCAAAGTGGGGGATCATTTGACCTCACACCATCGGATGTGCCCAGATGGGATTAGCTTATAGGTGAGGTAATGGCTCACCTAGGCGACGATCCCTAGCTGGTCTGAGAGGATGACCAGCCACACTGGAACTGAGACACGGTCCAGACTCCTGCGGGAGGCAGCAGTGGGGAATATTGCACAATGGGCGAAAGCCTGATGCAGCCATGCCGCGTGTATGAAGAAGGCCCTCGGGTTGTAAAGTACTTTCAGCGGGAAAGAAATAAATGGAGCTAATAACTTCATCTATTGACGTTACCCGCAAAAGAAGCACCGGCTAACTCCGTGCCAGCAGCCGCGGTAATACGGAGGGTGCGAGCGTTAATCGGAATTACTGGGCGTAAAGGGCACGTAGGCGGACTATCAAGTCGGATGTGAAATCCCTGGGCTTAACCTGGGAACTGCATTCGAAACTGGTAGACTAGAGTTTCGTAGAGGGGGGTAGAATTCTAGGTGTAGCGGTGAAATGCGTAGAGATCTGGAGGAATACCGATGGCGAAGGCGTCCCCCTGGACGAAAACTGACGCTCAGGTGCGAAAGCGTGGGGAGCAAACAGGATTAGATACCCTGGTAGTCCATGCCGTAAACAATGTCGACTTGGAGGTTGTTCCCGAGTGGAGTGGCTTCCGTAGCTAACGCGTTAAGTCGACCGCCTGGGGAGTACGGCCGCAAGGTTAAAACTCAAATGAATTGACGGGGGCCCGCACAAGCGGTGGAGCATGTGGTTTAATTCGATGCAACGCGAAAAACCTTACCTAACCTTGACATCCATAGAATTTTATAGAAATATGAAAGTGCCTTCGGGAACTATGAGACAGGTGCTGCATGGCTGTCGTCAGCTCGTGTTGTGAAATGTTGGGTTAAGTCCCGCAACGAGCGCAACCCTTATCCTTTGTTGCCATCGATTCGGTCGGGAACTCAAAGGAGACTGCCGGTGATAAACTGGAGGAAGGTGGGGATGACGTCAAGTCATCATGGCCCTTATGGTTAGGGCTACACACGTGCTACAATGGTGTACACAAAGAGAAGCTACCTCGCGAGAGCAAGCGGACCTCATAAAATACATCGTAGTCCGGATCGGAGTCTGCAACTCGACTCCGTGAAGTCGGAATCGCTAGTAATCGTGGATTAGAATGCCACGGTGAATACGTTCCCGGGCCTTGTACACACCGCCCGTCACACCATGGGAGTGGATTGCAAAAGAAGTAGGTAGCTTAACTTTCGGGAGGGCGCCTACCACTTTGTGGTTCATGACTGGGGTGAAGTCGTAACAAGGTAACCGTAGGGGAACCTGCGGTTGGATCACCTCCTTAACTTAATGATAGCATCCCGCGAAGTGTCCACACAGATTTTTTGATGAATCAAAATAAACAAGCAAAATCTTTGTAGGCTTGTAGCTCAGGTGGTTAGAGCGCACCCCTGATAAGGGTGAGGTCGGTGGTTCAAGTCCACTCAGGCCTACCAATTTTATACATGATACTTTCAGGTTACACTGAAACAGTGTACGGCGCAAAATTAAACAGACAACTGCCTGAGCATAAATTTTGGAATTTTATATATTGAATTGGCTAGTTCATAATGACATATCTTTTAGTTCGATGGGGTTATAGCTCAGCTGGGAGAGCGCCTGCTTTGCACGCAGGGGGTCAGCGGTTCGAGCCCGCTTAACTCCACCATGTAGGCGATTGTAAAATATAAGTTTCTTAAAAAATATTTTTACTATAAAATATTTTTATTATATAATAAAATATTTTTATTATATAATAAAAATATTAGTTAGTATGTATCGTGCAGTGTGTGAACTGCACATATATTATAACTTATAACTTATAACTTATAACTTTTAATGTATAAATTTATAATTTATAGATAGTGTGTTATAGTGTGGTAGTAATTTTGATACTATGACTATAGTAACAAGTATAGCGCTCTTTAAAAATTTGAAACAAGCTGAGAATTTAGCAATTAGCAAGATAAACAATTCACAAGACGCTTGTGGGTTGTAAGGTTAAGTGAAAAGCGTACACGGTGGATGCCTAGGCAGTCAGAGGCGATGAAGGGCGTGCTAATCTGCGAAAAGCGTCGGGAAGGTGATATGAACCGTAATAGCCGACGATACCCGAATGGGGAAACCCGATGCAATTTATTGCATCATCATGTCATAAATTCATAGTGGCATGAGGCGAACCGGGGGAACTGAAACATCTAAGTACCTCGAGGAAAAGAAATCAATTGAGATTCCCTAAGTAGCGGCGAGCGAATGGGGAAACAGCCCAGAACCATCATCAGTGTTCGCATTAGCAGAAGCGATTGGAAAGTCGCACAATAAAGGGTGATAGTCCCGTACGCAAAAATGCGATAATTGTGAGTTCGAAGAGTAGGGCGGGACACGTGATATCCTGTTTGAATATGGGGGGACCATCCTCCAAGGCTAAATACTACTGACTGACCGATAGTGAACTAGTACCGTGAGGGAAAGGCGAAAAGAACCCCGATGAGGGGAGTGAAAAGAACCTGAAACCGTGTACGTACAAGCAGTAGAAGCATTTTTATGTGACTGCGTACCTTTTGTATAATGGGTCAGCGACTTGTATTTTGTAGCAAGGTTAACCGTATAGGGGAGCCGTAGGGAAACCGAGTCTTAAATGGGCGAAAGTTGCAGGATACAGACCCGAAACCCGGTGATCTAGCCACGGGCAGGTTGAAGGTTAGGTAACACTAACTGGAGGACCGAACCGACTAATGTTGAAAAATTAGCGGATGACCTATGGTTAGGGGTGAAAGGCCAATCAAACCGGGAGATAGCTGGTTCTCCCCGAAAGCTATTTAGGTAGCGCCTTGTAATCTCATCTTCGGGGGTAGAGCTCTGTTTTGGTCAGGGGGCCATACCGGCTTGCCAAGCCAATGCAAACTGCGAATACCGAAGAATGCAATTACTGGAGACACACGGCGGGTGCTAACGTCCGTCGTGAAGAGGGAAACAACCCAGACCGCCAGCTAAGGTCCCAAAGTCATGATTAAGTGGGAAACGATGTGAGAAGGCCCAGACAGCCAGGATGTTGGCTTAGAAGCAGCCATCATTTAAAGAAAGCGTAAAAGCTCACTGGTCGAGTCGGCTTGCGCGGAAGATGTAACGGGGCTAAATCATGCACCGAAGCTGCGGCATCGAACGCATCACTGAAAGTATATTTACATAAATACTTTCAGTGATGCGTTCGATGGGTAGGGGAGCGTTCTGTAAGTCGTTGAAGGCACGCTGTGAAGCGTGTTGGAGATATCAGAAGTGCGAATGCTGACATGAGTAACGATAAAGCGGGTGAAATGCCCGCTCGCCGAAAGACTAAGGGTTCCTGTCCAACGTTAATCGAGGCAGGGTTAGTCGACACCTAAGGTGAGGCCGAAAGGCGTAATCGATGGACAACAGGTTAATATTCCTGTACTAATCATGACTGCAAAGGGGGGACGGAGAAGGCTATGTTAGCCAGGCGTCGGTTGTCCTGGTTTAAGCATGTAGGTTGAGTGTTAGATAAACCCTTACGCTCAGATAGGCCGAGGTGTAACGACGAAGCGCTAAGGCGCTGAAGTAACAAATGCCATGCTTCCAGGAAAAGCCTCTAAGCATCAGGTCATGGTTGATCGTACCCCAAACCGACACAGGTAGTCAGGTAGAGCATACCGAGGCGCTTGAGAGAACCCGGGTGAAGGAACTAGGCAAAATGGTGCCGTAACTTCGGGAGAAGGCACGCTGGCACAAAGGTGAAGCGACATGCTCGTGGAGCTAAAGTCAGTCGAAGAAATCAGCTAGCTGCAACTGTTTATTAAAAACACAGCACTGTGCAAACACGAAAGTGGACGTATACGGTGTGACGCCTGCCCGGTGCCGGAAGGTTAATTGATGGGGTTATCTGTAAGGAAAAGCTCTTGATCGAAGCCCCGGTAAACGGCGGCCGTAACTATAACGGTCCTAAGGTAGCGAAATTCCTTGTCGGGTAAGTTCCGACCTGCACGAATGGCGTAATGATGGCTAGGCTGTCTCCACCCGGGACTCAGTGAAATTGAATTCGCTGTGAAGATGCAGTGTACCCGCGGCAAGACGGAAAGACCCCGTGAACCTTTACTATAGCTTGACACTGAACACTGATCTTTAATGTGTAGGATAGGTGGGAGGCTATGAAACGAAAACGCTAGTTATCGTGGAGCCATTCTTGAAATACCACCCTTTAAAGTTTATTGTTCTAACCTAGCGCCGTTAACCGGCGTGGGGACAGTGTCTGGTGGGTAGTTTGACTGGGGCGGTCTCCTCCTAAAGAGTAACGGAGGAGCACTAAGGTCAGCTAATCACGGTCGGATATCGTGAGGTTAGTGCAATGGCATAAGCTGGCTTGACTGCGAGAGTGACGATTCGAGCAGGTGCGAAAGCAGGTCATAATGATCCGGTGGTTCTGAATGGAAGGGCCATCGCTCAACGAATAAAAGGTACTCCGGGGATAACAGGCTGATACCGCCCAAGAGTTCATATCGACGGCGGTGTTTGGCACCTCGATGTCGGCTCATCACATCCCGGGGCTGAAGCAGGTCCCAAGGGTACGGTTGTTCGCCGTTTAAAGTGGTACGCGAGCTGGGTTTAGAACGTCGTGAGACAGTTCGGTCCCTATCTGCCGTGGGCGTTGGAAAATTGAGAGGGGTTGCCCCTAGTACGAGAGGACCGGGGTGAACGTACCGCTGGTGTTCGGGTTGTCATGCCAATGGCATTGCCCGGTAGCTACGTACGGAAAAGATAAGCGCTGAAAGCATATAAGCGCGAAACTTGCCTCAAGATGAGTTTTCCCAGATTCTAAAAGAGTCCTAAAGGGACGTTGAAGACTACGACGTTGATAGGTCGGGTGTGTAAGCATAGCAATATGTTGAGCTAACCGATACTAATGACCCGTGAGGCTTAACCTTACAACACCAGAAGCGTCTTCTAATGCAAAATTGGAATCATATAACATTCAGCTTGTAATAAAGAGATTGTTTTTTAAATTAAACACCAATCATCCATCATTAAATAGATACAATAATCTTGTCTAGCGGCCATAGCGCGGTGGCTCCACCTGATCCCATGCCGAACTCAGAAGTGAAACGCCGTAGTGCCGATGGTAGTGTGGGGTCTCCCCATGTGAGAGTAGGGAACTGCTAGGCATCAAATCAAAAAGACCACCTAATATCGGTGGTCTTTTATTTTATACATTCACACGTAAGAATTTTATAGATCAGTAGGATAAAATCCTATAATTATTAACGTAACCAATTTGGTATATGTGTCATACCTTGTGCATGCTCTAACAGGTAAGACTTAATACCTGGCAGTTGATTTACCATTCGAAGCAAGCTATCACGTAAAATTTTTTTTCCTAAATGATCACCCATGAATATTCTATAGCACCCCTCTGTGCTCAGTAATATTTTATGTGTGTTATACCTGCGTTGTCTCTCATAACGGCGTAGATATTGATACTTACCAATATCCTTACCTTGATGTTGCAGGCGGCGAACTTCACCAATAAGTTCGGCTGCATCCATAAGGCCAATGTTTAAACCTTGGCCTGCTAAAGGATGAATGGTATGTGCAGAGTTTCCGACCAAAACCAGTCGGTTGGAAATCAATTTTTGTGCATAACATCCTTGCAATGGAAAGACCTGGCGTGAGCCTACTACATTACATAGTCCAAGTCTGACATCAAAGCTGACTGACAACTTCTGATTGAATACTCTTTCTGAGGCGTTCATTAAATATTCAGCTTTCTCTGGTGGCAGAGACCATACAATGGCGCTTAAATATGGGTCTTTCAGAGGAAGAAAAGCAAGCACACTGTTAGCGTGGAATACTTGATAAGCTGCGTCTTTATGAGGGATTTCTGTACGAATATTAGCAATTAGCGCATGATGTCTGTAATCCCAAAATAATGCTGGTATTTTAGCATGTTGGCGAAGCCATGAGTGTGTTCCGTCTGCTGCAACTATTAGACTAGTAGAGATCATAGTACCATTTGTAAACGAAATTAGAGCTTCTTTATCCGTAACAGAAACCCCTGTGATCTTTTTTCGTATGACAATTGTCATATGATTTAGATTGCTTACATGCTGCCAAAGTAGACCATGTACCTCTTGGTTTTCAATAACATATCCTAGAGGGCGCAAATGATTTTTTGTTAAACCTTCGTCAAAATTAATATATCCAAAACTATCTCGTTCCCAAGCCTCTACACGATAGAAAGCACTAGTATTCGTATTTAATATATGATTCCATATACCAAAGTATTGGAATAATAGCTTGCTCGCTTGATTTAAGGCTGAGAAGCGTTTTGCATTAGGAAATAAAATGTCTTTATCTATATCAGGCCTTGGTAAAACCGATTCGATTATGACTACCCGGAGGCCTATATCTTTTAAGCCATAAGCTACTGATAATCCAACAATCCCACCTCCAAAAATAACTATATCATAGTGATCCATTACTTTTCTCTCTTAACTTTTTAGCCAACCTAAAGTCCATTGAGCAAGTATATTGCGTAGTTGCGGTATGTGATCTATTATTGCCATACCTAGCGTACGCCCCATTACTAGTAGCGCTTCCTTACTAGAAAATATATTAACTAGCCCATTAGTGATATTAATAGTTGTTTGTACATCTAGTTTTCGCAATTTCTGATAGCGCTGTAGGGTTCTATACTCTCCTGCATCCTTTCCGCTGTTCCAGGCGATTTGTAAAGTATCTAATAATGACATAACGTCACGAATTCCAAGGTTACAGCCCTGTCCAGCAACAGGATGCAAGGTGTGTGCGGCATCTCCAATGAAAATTAGGCGATGAGATATATTTTGACTGATAATTTGTAATTGTAATGGGTAAATTTGCCTTTTTCCGGTACCTGTCAGATGCCCCAGACGCCAACCAAATGCTTTTTGTAGTTCCATCAGGAATTCCTGATCACTCCAATGAGATATTGCCTCTTTATTTGATGTGGCTTGGCACCAGACCAGAGAGCTATATCCATTTGCGATTGGTAGCATTGCAAGTGGTCCTTCACTAGTGAATCTTTCAAATGCCCATCCTTTATGTTCTAACTGTGTAGAAATGGTAGCTACAACCGCTATTTGCGGATAATCACAACAGTATCGCTTAATACCGCAAAGCTTAGCAACATTAGATGATGATCCATCAGCAGCAATTAATAAGGTGCCGTAAAGTATTTTATGATCGTCTAGGGTAACACGAACAAAATCTTTTGTACGTTCGATAGAGGAAATTTTATTTGGACAATATAAGGCAATTCCGGGCGTAGCTTTCAGACGAGCAAATAATCTCTTGAGCGCGCTCTTTAATTCTATAACATATCCTAACGAAGAGACACCGTAGTCTGTTGCATTAAGCACAATAGAACTAGGTAGACCACGATCACTAATATGAATGTTGGTAATTGCGGTAGCAATAGGCGCAAGAGATGACCAAATATTAAGAGCGGATAGTTTTTTATAAGTAGCTTCAGATAGTGCAATACTACGTCCAGCATCATTTAAAGCAAAACGTGTGCTGGGATCTAATCCTTCTACTAAATTTACTACTTGCCTACCTTGTGTTTCATAAGCAATAGCCAGCGCTAAGGTGACACCAACTACTCCCCCCCCCACGACAATAATGCTCATAATTTTTTTTTATTTATCATTAAGGTTTCAATTGTCCTGATATCTTTTTCTGCAAGAACAGTTAGGTTCTCATTACCATCTTTTGTAATAAGAATGTCATCTTCAATGCGAATACCAATACCGAGATACTCCTTAGGTACATTTGCATCAGGAGGAATGTAGATGCCTGGTTCAATTGTAAGGACCATGCCCGGTTCTAATACACGATTATAGTTTGTACCATAATTACCTACATCATGTACATCTAAACCAAGCCAATGACTAAGCTTGTGCATGAAAAACTTATTGAGAGCGTCACTCTCAATAAGAGCCTCCTCATGACCATGTAGAATCTTTAATTGTATAAGTCGTCTTGTTATCATTCGTGTTACACATTTGGTAACGTACAAGATAGTAGCTCCAGGTTTGTATAGCGAGAGTCCTAAATTAATTGCATCCAATACAATACTATAAATAGCGCGCTGAGGTGTAGTAAACGCTCCATTTACTGGAATAGTTCTTGTAACGTCTCCAGCATAACCCTGTAATTCACAACCGGCATCAATGAGCACCAGCTCTCCAGATTTCATCTGTTTTTCGTTATTATTGTAATGCAAAATACAGGCGTTTTTTCCTGAAGCAATAATTGTATTATACGACGAAAATCGTGCTCCGTATCTACTGAATTCATATTGAATTTCACCCTCTAGCTGATATTCATACATGTCTGGAGATAAGCATGACATGGCACGCTGATGAGCTAGAGCGCTAATACGTCCTGCTTTTCGTAATAAATCTTGTTCTGCTTTAGATTTAACCAGGCGCATCTCATGAACCCATGGGCGCCAGTCAGCTATTCTGATTGGGGGGGAGGACTTCCGAGATGCACCTTTGTGCAGTTTATCCAAGACGCTGAAAAGAATGGTATCCGCAAAACTATCCTGTCCCTGTGCATGATAGATAATCTTTAAGCTATTGAGAAAAAGGCATATATTATTGCTCATGGTATCCCAGGGAAATGCATAGTCCACTGATAGTTGAGAAAGTGCAGCTTCTTGCCCAAGGCAATTACCAAGCCAAACCTGAGTCCTGAAGGTAGACCTGCGATTAAAAAGAACGCTACAGTTTTGGTAAGTGGCGCTTTTTATTAACAAAAGAGCTGCTTCTGATTCATTAAAACCAGTAAAATACCAAAAGTCACTATTTTGTCGATAAGGATACGCGCTATCTTTGCTTCTTATAACCACTGGTGCGGCAAAAAATAATGCCCCGCTAGATGGGGTCATTTTAGATAATAGTGCTTTCCGACGATGTAAAAATTCTTTTTTAGTCATTATGGATTCTGCAGAGATATTGAAGAAAGTTTATTAACAGAATGTAGCAGTAGTAAAGTGGAGCAGTGTGTTCTAATAGTACGTCATTATCCGATCATAAAGATCATGATATACAGTATATCTAGTTTTATTGTGATAGATCAATAATCTATACTGCATTATAAGATTATAATTTAGCATAAATAGCACCTACAGAGATATGTATAACAACAGGGTTAGTATTAGTGATTGTTTCAGTTAGCATTAGAAGATTGGGGTACAGGCAATATATCTTTTATTTTAATCGTAACAGAATAATGAATTAGGCACGAAAGGATTATAAAAACATACCTGATATTGGGAATCAAGTTTCTTGTATATCTGAAGAAGAACACTCAAGAAGAAGATAAGGCAATAGATATACCTTTTGAAGGTCATCTTGAGTAAGATACAGAATAGCAATAGACTTGTTACAATAATTAAAAGATTGATTGCTTTATTTTGGCATGGCAATATATTTAATTATTCAATTGCACTCTAAATAAGAGTGTGATAGTGGCTAATAAAAGGATAAAGTAGAGGCATCTAGGATCGGATAATCTCTAAAACACATCAGAGGAGAGATCGTAAAATATGTATATTAGTAATATTATTCTTATTGGTATCAGTAATTTATTAGGGGTGAATATGTCAAAACTGTAAGTGTTTTTGATAGCATAGATAAAAGTAGATAAAATTTTTATAACAAGCTGTGTGTGTGATAGAACATTGTTTTTGCATTAGTAACACTACTTTTGACGCCTAACTCTCAATAAATGTATAAGTATATACTGTAGAAAATTTGATCTTTTAGTTTTGAGCTATAGGATCACAACTGATTATCTCTATATGTATTAATTGTTAATGCTATCTGTTTTAACGATACAGTGCTTGCTTTGACATACAATACACCTAGAATTATGATTCTAAAGAATGTGCCTACGACTTTCAAGCTGTAAAATCGTATTTCAATTTTATAAAAATAGAAGATATGCAAATCATTTATAATTTGTAAATATTACTAATATAGCTATGTTTAATAGGATAATAATCCTATATCGGATTAATGATGTCTGATTGATTTAGTTTGGTTATTATTGCATAAATAATTTTTACTATCTGGTTTAGGTTAAAATACAAAAAATAATCAGAATAATCCAATGCTTGCGGAATCGGTAGATGTGTATATTTGGGGATACGCATTACGAGTTTATTCTCCTTTAGAGCAGAGAGAAGCATTGCATGTAGCTGCAGAAGATCTCATAAAAAAGTTAACGGATTTAAAAACTCGCACCAAGATGACCAATACCGACCAATTACTTTTTAGTACTGTATGGAATCTTTGCTATGCATTAGCGCAAGAGGCACTTCAACAAAAGAATGATCAAGAATGCATGTCACAACGTATAAAAATATTATACGTAACTGCAGAAAAATCTCTATGCAATGTAAAAACAGTGTTAGCGCATTAGACGAATATTAGTGATACACAAATACAAAACTATGTATATTTTATACTTGAAAGAGTTTCTTAGATCCTATCTACTGAGAGTAGTGAGAGTGAAAATTCTCTATAATTTAATATCAAGTGTTATGTTTTATTCTATGTATATCATAAGGGTCTTATCTGATATGTATTTATTGATATGTATTTATCGATGATAAATAATAACATATCATGTCTTGTAGTATAGCATAAATAATGGTGAATTTTTAATTTCAGGATGCTAGAAAGTATTCTGTATAGTATCAAAGTTTATTTGGTTTTTGGTTTTAGGTTACCATATAAAATACTCGTAATAATAACAAACTGAATCTAGTGTACTCAATAAAGCACTGAAAGTTGTGTTAGTCTAAGGCGTTGACTCATCATAGATACACGAAATAGGTTTAAGAGTTTGTACTACAGATTGTTTTTAGAAACAAATAGCCATACTATAATTATTATTAGATTTTTTTGTGTACTGCCGTAAAAATACTATATAGATCTTCATCACTACGTGCGGATCGCAGACGACGCAAAATTGATTGATCTGCTAATCGCTTCGCTACCAAAGATAGTGTATATAAGTGAGTTTTACATTGATCTACTGGTACCAATAACGCAAATAAAAGATCTACGGGTTGATTGTCAAGGGCATCAAAAACGATAGGTCTTTCAAGACGTAAAAAAACACCGGTAGTATGTAGGGCGTGTTCTGCTAATGTACCATGTGGGATCGCAATACCATTTCCAATGCCAGTACTTCCCATGTTTTCACGTGTTTCTATTGCGTCTAAAATCATTTTCTGTGGTAAACTCAGTTGATTAGCTGCGATGCCACTAATAATTTCTAAGGCCCCTTTTTTGCTGTTACAACACACATCATGACGCGTACATGATACGTTCAGTAACGTGCTAAGCTCTAGTTGAGAATCATTATTTATCATATATTTACTTACTTATATATTGTTAAGAGATAAATAGCACTGCATTTCATACAAAAAATAAAGAATAATTATTTATTAGAAAAGTTAAGAATACATATAGTCATAGTCTCTCTTTGTTTAAAAAGTTCCCTATAATTATAATATTAGAGCTTCACATGACTTAATAATATGTTTTTGCCATTAGTTTATATAGTGAGCAAAATCTAATCGCGAGCGTAATAGATATTATTTATGCTTTCAGTGGACTGTATTTATATACTATAAAATTCAATCAATTTAAATAATTTAAATATTTTTATGCAAATAATATAAGTCTTTGTATATTTTTTGCATCCTGGACACGCCATAGAATGTGGTGTGATAAGCTATGTATTATATAGGGTAATATTGATCTTGTTTTGTGGCATGGTTATAGCAAGAAAAACCTAAACATAGATAATAACTTGTATTATTTCTACCTTATATCTAAAAGTCGTATTCAATTACTGAGATAGTCATGAGATAGGAATAATTCCTACGGTGATCGTTTTATAACGTTACCAGTCAAACTATTTTCTGATATATCATGAACTAATGCATAAATATTTTAAAAAATAAGATTTATATTGGTAGCTGGATCAGCAACGAACATCTGGTTCTGTTTATACGTATTAATGAGAAAACACCGAATAGCTATATATTAAATAATTTCATATAGTATATACTGCTCTAGTATATATGATTTATAATTGATGATCATCAAACCATACTCATGAGATAACGTCTAAGATTATAGAGCCATTATATTCATGCATCTTCAAGCATAAAGCCTCCTATGGAAGATAAAATTGATAGTACTTGGTACTATATTCTTTTGATAAACGTATAATTGTGTTTTATATATTGCAAAATGCAATAAAATTATAGATTCTTCTTGAAGAAGTATTGTATTAATCAAAGCTTTATAGATAAAGTCCTTGCAGTGCATACCAAGAAAATCGTTATGCAGGTTCTAGTTTTGTAAACATAATTAAAAGAGATATAGCTAAATAATACTTATTATTAGAAGAGATTATTCTATTTTAGAGGCATCATGCTAATGAATAATTCTATACATCTCTATTGGATATGTTATTTTTAGCTATACTAGTGTCATATAGTTGAGAACTGATTTGTAATATCTCTATATTCTGCACCCTAACAATTACTGATGATATAAGATCTTCTATATTTAGATTGTAATCTATACTTAAATTTTAATTGTTTTTGTACCTGTTTGGCCCTAATAGTAAGAAAATGATTACGTTAAATTCAAATATTTATCCGTAATATTAAATAGTATGAATTGTATTCCTTGTTAACAGGATTCTTTCCTGAACATCTACAGAGATTTAACCTCTATTGAGTGAACACCAAGAATGCAAACGACAGTAGCTTTTGCCATGTAGATACATAGAAGAGGTGGTTTTTCTAAATGATGTTTTGAGAATATATCGTACAGGATAGAAAATCATTTTTATGTCATCGTTCTATATGAGAGTCTGTCTAGATTATCCAATCATTGACAACACTACTATTTTTAGTAGATGAAATATCTATTTAAAGTCTAAACCCTGAGCCTAGATAGACACGCTGTACTTGCTCGTCTAACAGGATACTTTTTGGAACGCCATGAGAAATTAAATGTCCTTGATTAACAATATATGCACGTTCACACACTGATAATGTTTCACGGACATTATGGTCAGTAATTAATACACCTAAACCATTATTTCGAAGATACTGTATAATATTTTTTATATCTGTTACTGAGATTGGATCTATACCAGCAAAAGGCTCATCTAAGAGAATAAATTTTGGATTGGCCGCTAGCGCACGTGCAATTTCCACGCGCCGCCGTTCACCACCAGATAATGTTTGTCCCATTTTACCACGTAGGTGATAACCTATATGAAACTCGTCTAATAACTCATTAGCACGATTTTTACGTTGTTTTTTAGTGAGGTCATGACGTATTTCTAGCACGGACATTAAATTATCTAAAACACTTAGACGTCTAAAAATAGAGCTTTCTTGTGGGAGATACCCAATTCCGCGGCGTGCTCTTGCATATAGTGGAAGCAGACTAATATCTTCTTGATCAAGCATAATTCGTCCTGAGTCACGAGATATAATTCCTACCACCATATAGAATGTTGTTGTTTTTCCTGCACCATTAGGTCCAAGTAAACCAACAATTTCTCCTGATCTAACATGAAGGCTGATACCTTTGACTATCATACGGCCCTTGTAAGTTTTTATTAGATTCTCTACAAATAATGTTGACATATTAGTGATTTTTATTTTTTAATGGCATTAAAGATTTATAGTTATCCTGTAATTCTGAAGGAACGAGAATCGTAGTAATGCGCTTAGCATGATTACTAATAGCCTGTATTTTCTGTTCTTTCATAAAGTAGGTAAGATGATCGCATTGTATGTTGCTATTGAGTTGCTTCAGAGAAGCATCCCCAATTAATTCTAACTTATCACTTTCTAATTCATAATGAATTTTTTTTGCGCACCCCTGAACTGGGGTGTTATTATCTTGCATTTGATAGAATGTAGTCAGATCGCCATACGCATCAACAATCATTTTTTTATTATCTCCATTTGGACGTATCATAATAACCTGAACGGCTAAGATTCGAATCGTACCCTGGGTTAAGCGAACATTACCGGAAGCTATTGCAGTATTGCTTTTCACATCAACCGTCTGTTTGTCTGACGTTATATAAACGGGTTGACTAAAATCTCTAAGCAGTGCAAGAGAGGGTATGCTATATATTAGACAAAGTCCGCTGATACATATGTTTATGATTGTGGCTTCTATTTTGGATTTCATAAGAAGTTTTCACTTCATCAATTAATTCTGCTGTTTTATTACGTAAATTTCCATGTATTTTTATACTAGTGGATTTAAAGTTACGACCATATAGCATAACACTGCCTTCAGCAGTAATATCTTGCGTTACTAAGCTGATTATTGCGTTATTTGTTTTAATTTGTTTTATCTCTATTTCATCAGCAAGGCTATCAACTAGAACATTTCCATATAAATATAACATATTGTCATGAGTAAGTTTAGCTTGATTGGCGTGTATCTTCCAGGTGGGCAGTTTTGTATCGTCATACGTCTCAATTATTGGGTTAATAAACCAGCTAATTTTATGATGAGAATAGTATTGAGCTTTATCGGCCATTATATGGTAAGATATAGAGCCTTTACTATTGTACACTAATACGTGTAAGTTAGTACTAATATGAATGGGCTCGGTAACCTGATCACTAATATTGCAGATGTCTTCTATATTGTTATAAATTGTAAGTACTCCAAAAAATAAAAGGATAATCATAGAAACTATCAATGCTATTACCCAGTTTTTTGTTTTATTCATCACGACTAGAGGTGCAGTCTATGGTCATTTTACCTTGTGATATCAGAATTAAGTCACAAATTTCTCGTACAGCTCCGCATCCACCGGCAATCTGCGTGATATAGTGAGCTTTAGCGAGCAATATTGGATGGGCGTCAGATACTGCAATATTTAAACCTACTTGTAGCATCACTGGTAAGTCCGCTAGATCGTCACCAATATATGCTACTTCATGCGCACTAAGTTTGAGTTTTTCTAAAATTAAATGGAATGGTCTGGTTTTATCAGACTTACCTTGATACAGGTGTTTAATGCCTAAAGTGGCACAGCGCTCTTCGAGAGCTTTAGATTGGCGCCCTGTAATCACTGCAACTTCAATTTTAGCGGTTAACAAGCAATGAATTCCATATCCATCACGTATATGAAAACTTTGAAATTTTTCACCATTATCACCTTGGTAAATTATTCCATTGGACATGACGCCGTCTACATCACAAATTAATAATTTTACCTGTTTTGCTTTTTGGATTACTGGTAGAGCTACCGGTCCGTAGACAGTTGAAATAAAACTATGCGTATCATTCATCATTATTGTTCACTTGTTATGGTACTGTCGGGTTAGTTAGAGTATATCAACATGCGCGAGTAATCTGAATATTATAGGTGATGTGATATGAAAAATACTTTATGGGTATATATAATAGTCTTAAATCAGAGCTAATTCTTTAATTTTGATCTTATTTATGCACTATATGGTATGCATGTAGCCACTATAATAACTGGATTCTCGGAATCAGTGAAAGGTTTTAGCCTATTTCTTATTTATGAAATCATATGCCATATTCTAAAGGCTTGGATGGTAAGCACGTATGACCCAAAATCTTGGCATTGCATAGTATTTTGTTGTATGCGTTAGTTTTGAAGGTTTCAGCTAAAAGAAAAATATTTTAGGTAAAACAAAAAGGTCTATATATTAGAGTTAGTTTCCCGAAAATCAGTATTAGTATACTAGTATTTTGTATATGTTATTCTTTCTTAACTTAGTAGAACGCCTGTGCTAGGGAGTCTAATTTTTATTAGATTGATAGATATATTAACACACTGTGTTTGTTATTTCTAAAGTTAGGGTTTATCAGGCTTGAACTCACATCTGCTTAAATAGCATATATTCTATATATAATAAAATGCGATACAGCTTATAATAAATGATATCAGTATTAGAAGAGCACTTCCTTATAATAAAAATTATCACAACACTTATGCATACCACTGTCTAATCTAATTGTACCTAAATATTGTTTTATGAGCACGCTTATTTATTATAGTGTCATGATAGGTTATCATTTTAATGATTTTTTACTGCTGCTAAATGACGCTAGTATGTAAAATGTCATGAATATGAACTAGACCTAATAATTGATCGTTTGAGGAAATCAAAATACAAGTAATATGCTTACTTTTCATTATATTCATAGCATCAACTACTAATGTGCCAGGTTGTACACGTATGCCGAATCGAGTCATGACACTATCTATTCTAATATTCTGAACATCAATACTGATATCTAAATTTAACACACGCCGCAGATCACCATCAGTAAAGATACCCTGAATTATTCCTTCTACACTGCAAATTACTATCACTCCCATTTTTTTAGATGTCATATGTAATAAGGCTTGACCTAGAGAAGCATCCGGTTGGATTTGCGGAATATCGTTACCAGCATGCATAATATCTTCAACACGAAGTAGCAGTTTGTTACCTAATGCCCCACCCGGATGAGACAGAGCAAAATCCTCTTGTGTGAAGCCTCTTGCATTTAATAATGCAATTGCTAAAGCATCACCCATAACGAGCGTAGCGGTAGTGCTACTGGTTGGCGCAAGACCAAGGGAACAAGCTTCTTGTGGTACCTTCACGCATATATGAATCTCCGCAGCACATGCCATGGTGCTTTCAGGTCTACTGGTGATGCAAATTAATATGACATGACGACGCTTTAAGACAGGAATTAATGTTAAGATCTCTGAAGCTTCGCCAGAATTAGAAATAGCGATAACTATATCATTACCACATACCATTCCTAAATCACCGTGATTAGCCTCAGTAGGATGTACAAAAAAGGCAGGTGTTCCGGTGCTAGCAAGGGTCGAGGCGATTTTTTTCCCAATATGACCTGATTTTCCTACCCCCATAACAATGACTTTACCCTGACAGTGATAAATTATTTTGCAAGCACGGGTGAAGTCTTCATTAATATACTGATCTAGTTGTTGCAGTCCATGACGTACAATCTGTAAGACAGTCTTACCAGTCTGTTGAAAATGACAAGGATTGTTAGTGACAAGAGACGTCATATTTTCAGATCCTTGCGCTAGAAAGTGATGAATGAGATAGATGTTTATTGTTAGAAAAATGTAATATATATAGCATTCACTATGCAATAGCATTATATGCTGCAACGAAATACCATACTGCATACAGTAGATCTCTAACGTGATGTATGCTAGATTATGACAATTTCAGATGGAGTCTGCCTGCTTACAAATGTTTAAACGATTTATATATTACGTATTAGTTTAGATTATTCTTATTATCTAAACTAGTATTTTCTGCATTAAGTGAATCCAATAAACGACGGGACTGTACTTCGCCGTTAACCCATCTAATAAACTGTCATCATCCCCACTATATGCAAAAATACCGGAGGCATGAGTCTCATCGGATTCTAAGTCTTGTGAACATAAACGTTGCCCAGAGTATTTAGCAAAGAATAACCGAGCCTGCAGCCTCATTGTGCTCCTTTGATATAACATATCTTAGTATTATACAGACAAGGATCATTGTATATGGTAAATGTCAAACAATTCTATTGGTATGTTCTCGATATATCAAGAAGATAGTATGTGCTCTGTTCTGCTGTAACTGTTAACAGGAGCTCAGATGGTATGTGTGAATAATACAATATCAGGGCTTCAGTGTTTACATACATCTCTAATTAACTAGTATGGAATTTTTTATCTTTTATGTAAGAATATTTGTTTTTTGATTTCTCTAAAAATAGATTTTTAAAACAAAAACAATTACAGGAGGCTACTGACTGTAATATAGGAATTCTTACAGAAATAATTTTTTCTGTTGTCTGTTGGCGCTACCAGATATACACAAGAGTAACTAGGTGTTTGATTAGGAGGGTATTAAAAATCTTCTATAAGGATCTATAGAATAGTCCATGGCTCTTTGCAAAATATGATAAAATATATATTGATAAAATATATATATAAATACTGCTAAGTCATATTGACATTAATCGGTGGTCAATATGTTTATTGACCCATTTTGGTTTTATGTTATTACTATCATAATAAATAATGTACACGACATGCACATAAACATCTCATACTCTAAGTAAGTGGCTCCTATCAGAGCTATGTACCTAGGGTATGAGATTTTTGCATTTTATTATATCATTTAGCATATACAATACTGCAATAATCCATTCTGATATGTATTTTCTTATTAAGATTTAGCAAGGTAATTTGATTTCGGTGCGTAAATCTCTATAAAATTAGCTAAGGATGATATATTTTTTTACAGGTTACATTCACGATTTATAAGATCTTGTTTCAAAAAACAGATTATTACATATCATCTCTAAAATTAGACTATCATACGACAATAATGATTAGATTTAATCAGGTTGTTTTAAACCAAGCATATATTGAATACGAGTGACCTAGATATTATATATCCTATATACCTAGATATTATCTATTCTCATATAAATAGTATATGATCAATGTTATTGACAATGCTTTATATCTCTTAGAGAGAGTAGTTTATACAGCACATAGAGTATATTGAGTTTTTTGAATTTCTCTACTTGAAGCAAGATCCCATGGATTATATTAGAATTGCAAGTGTTTTAATATATCTGAATTTTTATTATCAACGATAAAGTTGAATTACATTTACAGTATTAGTTATTAATGCTGCATTATTATACAAGATGTATACAAATTTCTTGGAATAGATGTAATGTATATTTTTTACTGGTAGTGTGTATAAATGTATTCTGTAACCAGTTTATCGCGTTATATGATTAGCTTACAGTGATGATTAAGTCCGACCATGAAAAGAAAAAATGTATTGTTATTTTTTGTTTAATTTATTGTATACCTAATCTCTTTTATGTCATCTTTTCGCATCTTATATGACGAGATATTTTTGCACTTTGCTTTAATCGTATAGTACATATGATTCACTAAGATCTCCTCTGTAATGAAGACTGTAAATATAGGATCTATTCTTTATAAATCAATCGCGTAAGGTTTATGATTCTAAAAAGTATGGCGTGGTAATCAAGGAATTGATAGTATTGTGATCGTCTGTGATTAGAAAGGCTACCTGATACTCCTGCAGACTTTTATAATAACTCATTGTTAATTATAATTTTTATAATTTATACATAAAATAGTACAAGTCTAGATTTTGGAATTTACCCCGAGTTACCACAAAAATCCCAGCCATAATTTGCATTAGATCTAAATTGTGCCGTGTTTTATCAGGTAACGTGTAATATACTGCACCAGTTTAAGCAAATCTATAGTCAAAACTGACATTCAGGAAATAAGACATGATATTGTCAGAACTATTATATATAGCGCAGAAAAAGGGATTGCTGCGCCCGCTTGATTTTCACTTTGCTCGAATGATTTCAGGAGAAGAAGCGCCTCTTTTAATGTTAGCTGCTGCATTTCTTAGCCGTAATACCGGAGAAGGACACACATGTTTACCACTAGAACAGTTGCGTCCTGAAGCCTTGTTTTCTAGTGCGCATCAGGATTTAGCTCAGATGATATGGAGATCGGTTGGAGCACCAAAAGACGTAAAGGGCGCCCTGTTAACATACTCATCAGTGAGTGATGGCCAACTGGTTGCACCGCTAGTATTAGAAAAGGAGCGTCTCTATTTATATCGAATGTGGCGTCGCGAAGTAGAAGTTGCTAAATTTATACAATCTAAAAACTTTTTGCTGGATATAGATGAACAAAAAGCACGTAAGATTTTGGATTATCATTTTGGTCAGAACGTTTGTAATTGGCAGAAAACTGCTGTAGCAGTAGCACTGATACGGCAAATAGCAATTATATCTGGTGGGCCGGGTACTGGAAAAACTACTACGGTGGCTAAATTTTTAGCTAGTATCATTGAATTATCACCAAAAATACAACGTATCAAGGTGGCTTCACCAACGGGTAAGTCTGCCTTAAAGTTAAGCGAAACTCTTGGTAAGACCCTACAGATTCTAAAGGCAACTAATCGTATCTTAAGCAGTTTTCCTCGAGAAGCTGTTACTCTTCATAGGCTATTAGATATTGCCCCAGGTAGTCAATATGTGAGATTTTGCGCAGATAGACCACTTTGTCTTGACGTATTGGTTATTGATGAAGCCTCAATGATTGATTTGTCTATGATGTCTAATTTAATTACTGCGCTACCTGATCATGCCAGAGTTCTTTTACTTGGAGACCGTGATCAATTAAGCTCTGTAGAGGCGGGATCGGTGTTTAGTGATCTTTGTCATTACGCAGATAATTGCTATAGCTTGCCCCAGGCTAAGCAACTGTTCCGTCTAACCGGTTGTCAGGTTGTGATCAGGTCAGAGAATAAAACTAATTTGATAGGTGATATGACTTGCCTACTGACTCAGAGCTATCGATTTAAGAAGTCATCGGGGATCGGTCAATTAGCGTTAGCGGTAAATTCTGGACAGGTTCAGCGCACCGAGAGGATATTAAACGGTGCATTTCCTGATGTATGTCGTATTGCAATTAGATGCAAAGAAGATTACCAGAAACTATTAGAAGTCTGCTCGAAAGGTTATAGTATTTACTTACGCTTACTTCATGCTGGCGCAAAACCTGCTGAAGTATTAACTGCTTTTAGGTGTTGTCAGGTCTTATGCGCGCTAAATAATGGTTTGTTTGGCGTCATAGAATTGAATAAGCATATTGAAAATATGTTGCATAAGGTTAGATTAATTACTCAGAGCTCCTCTGTTACACATCAATGGTATATTGGACGCCCAGTAATGATTATGCGTAATAATCAAGAGATGAGATTATTTAACGGTGATGTTGGCATAGCAATGAAAGATGATCAAAATCAGATTAAAGTATGGTTCTTATCATCCGAGGGTAGCGTTACTGCAGTGCAGACTCAATTCATGCCATTGCATGATACAGCTTTTGCTATGACAATACATAAATCCCAGGGTTCAGAGTTTGAGCATACTATACTTGTTTTACCAAACGAGATGACGCCGGTTTTAACGCGTCAATTAGTATATACAGCAATTACTCGCGCACAAAAAAAGTTAACTATTTATGCTCAAAAAACGATTTTTGAAAGAGCCGTAAGAACTGACGTATCACGTCAGAGTGGTCTAAGAGACAGGATACTACATTAGTTGCATATTAACTCAAGAAATTTCTAAAGTATATAGAGATTGCTAGCGTTCACAGCTACACAGCGTGTTACACCCGTAATGGATGTATGAGTTTATGAGTCATTTTACATCTCAAACATAGCGACCAAGTTAGAACAAAAGTGTATCTAACAAAGTTACTATAAATGAATGCTAGTGTATCTCTAAGTGATAGCGTTTGTTCAGATTTGAGTAAGTACTGTTATCCCTCTTGATGGGGATAACAGTAAAAAATTAAAAAATCTAGTATATGTTGTACGTATGATATGATTTAGCCTGATACATGTATGATACATATATTTGCTAAGTTGATTATAGGTTATGATGTTTTTGCATTGAGTACGGCTGCTTCAATAAAGCGCATTAATACTGAGATTTAATAATTTTTACCGGATTTGCTCCTTCTTCGGTTAAGGAGTTGACCCGTTTACGCACACGAAACCAGCCCAGTGTTAGCACTATCCCAAGAAACGGAATCGATGCAATCGTATAAGTACCATTTGGATAGTCAAATGCCATTAAAATCAGTACGCTTACTAAAAATAGTAGTGTTAACCATGATGTAAAAGGAGCACCTGGCATCTTAAAGCTAATATCTTCAGCCTTACCTTCTTTGATGGCTTTTCGTAGGCGCATTTGACATATTACTATAAAAGCCCAGGATGAGATAATACCAAGTGTTGCTATATTAAGCACAATCTCAAATACGCTAGAAGGTACAATATAGTTCAGGTATACTCCAATTATGTACACACTCACTGTCATTATTATACCGACATAAGGAACTTGATGTTTGCTCATTTTAGACATGCATTGAGGAGCTGACCCGCCCATAGACATGGATCGAAGAATGCGACCAGTAGCATAAAGTCCTGAGTTTAAGCTAGATAACGCTGCGCTTAGTACGACTATATTCATAATACTACCAGCATATGGTACACCTAATTTTGAAAAGAACGTGACAAATGGGCTCTGTCCTGCTTGATAAGCATTCCAAGGCAATAGTAGAACTAATAATACTACTGACCCAACATAAAACAAGCCGATACGCCAGATCACTCTGTTAATAGCTTTGGGTAGTATATTTTTAGGATCTTTGCATTCCCCCGCAGCAGTACCCACTAGCTCAATCGATGCAAAGGCAAATACAACGCCTTGTATAAGAACAAGAGCGGGTAAAAGGCCATTAGGAAAAAAACCACCATTATCAGTAATTAAATAAAAACCAGTAGCATTCCCAGCTAAAGGCTGACCACTTCCTAAGAAGATGACGCCTACAATTAAAAATACTACAATAGCTAAAACCTTGACCATAGCAAACCAAAATTCCATTTCTGCAAACCACTTGACTCCAACCATATTCATGCTGCCAACAATAGCTAAAGCGCCAAGGGCAAATACCCATTGTGGTACATTACCACAAGCACTCCAATAGTGCATGTATAATGCTACGGCTGTAATATCAACAATACCAGTCATTGCCCAGTTTATAAAATACATCCATCCAGTAACATATGAGGCTTTTTCGCCTAAGAATTCACGAGCATAAGAGACAAAACTTCCGCTGGAGGGTCGATGTAATACCAGCTCACCTAGTGCACGTAAAATAAAGAATGAAAAAACTCCACATACTAAATACACTAGAGCTAATGCCGGTCCGGCGATCTGAAGGCGTGCACCAGCGCCTAGGAAAAGACCTGTTCCAATTGCTCCTCCAATTGCAATCATCTGTACATGACGATTATCCATGGCTTTATGATAACCAGAATCCTGGGCATTTAACCAGCGTCTCTTTGAAGCACGTTTTGCTGCGCCTACTTTGTTATCTGCGTTCATATGTAATCCTAATTCTTCTGTGAACTAATATTTCAGTTACCGCTCCAGGCATGTTTATTCTTAATGTAATCTAGTAAATTTTAATATTATTTATTAGATTAGGCACCTGTTCTCTTTAAGATGCTTACATTCATGAATTATTCCTTGCTGTTATTGAGTGGTTTGTATATCGCCGTTCTTATCTAAATTTAGGGCATTCCTTTGATTTACTCGTGTAAACAAACGGAAAATATTAGATGTCATGTGACACGACTTGTTCTGTAACAAAACTATAAAAGCATATCCCACTGCGTTTTGCTTCGCTCAATTGTGAACCGCAATGGTATTTTATAATGCACTATATCACACAAAGTGTATCAAAAACTAAGTCTTAGACTGTATTGCGGTTTCAGGATAGAATTGATGAATGTCAGTAATGCCTTAGGCATGTATAACTATTACGCCTTAATGTCATGACATAGTGCTTACTTAATATAGTAAGGTACGGATTTCTGAACAATGAGTAAACTTAACGTTTATACTGACTTCATACTAGTATATCTATTACAGTGAAGCTCTTGGTATCAAGTTAGATTGAAGAAAAGTTATCATTAGATTCTATCGAATCTATAAAATTATTAGATTTTATAGATTCGATAATGGTTATGGTATAGTTATTTAGTATTAAAATTAAAATTAAAATTAAAATTAAAACACTCTTTTTATCATAAACTAATATTTCTATTAATGCGATACTTTATGAATCACTAAAATTGTTACTACTTTGGCCTCCTCCAATATGATGTTGTCAATGCATAGGTATTACTTCATTACTTATGAATAAATGTATCGTATGTTATAGTATATCTTAGATCAGGGCTCTTTTTAACATTTTTTCAATTCTACTCTCTTAGATTGTACATTAAGAGCGGTGATAACCCTTAATTTATTATCTCCTTACTTTCTTATGTCCTGACGATCAAAGATATCAATAGTTTGGTTCGTAATAAAGCCATTCTCAATTTCCCGAAGAGCAATCACGGTCGATTTATCATTTTCTGTAGGCACCAAAGGACTGTGACCACCTATTTGCATCTGACGTGCCCGGCGTGCCGCTATTAGCACTAGGTCAAAGCGATTGCCTATATTTTGTACTGCGTTTTGTACAGTTACTCGCGCCATGAACGCTCAACTCCAGTAAGTAATGGTAATCAAATAGTTATCAATGATTAGGTTAAACTATATAGTTATAGTTTATATGGTGGCTAGTTTGTTATTGTGTTGTGTTTGCATTCATCCTCCAATAACTTATGAATCAATGAATAATGATGTACGGCTTGGTGCCGTACACGTAAACGTTCAGAACGTATAATGGCTTGCAAGTCTATAAGGGCACGATCAAAATTTTCATTAACTATTAAGTAGTGGTATTCTTTATAATGCTTTATCTCAGCGATTACTTGAGTCATGCGTTGTGCAATCACAGTCGTACTGTCTTGTTCGCGTTTATACAAACGACGTTTCAGCTCATCTTTTGATGGAGGTACAATAAAGATACTGCGTGAGGTTGGCATGATACGTCTAATTCTTCTAGCACCTTGCCAGTCTATATCAAGAAAAATATCAATACCTTTTTGTAATCCCTTTATGATGGATTGACGTGAAGTTCCATAGTAATTTCCGAAAACTTTAGCGTATTCCAGAAATTTTTTTTCATAAATCATATTACGAAACTGATTGTCATTCACGAAATAATAGTGTTCGCCATTGTTTTCTCCAGGTCTTATTTTGCGTGTAGTATGTGAAATAGATATTTGAGTATTGCATAGCGCTTGTGTTTTACACAGTGCTTTAATTAGGCTAGATTTACCCGCTCCACTAGGGGCGGAAATAATAAACAGTGTTCCTGGAGTCATGATGCTTCTTTACAGAATATCTTAAAATATAAATATATAAATATATATTTATATATTTACTAATCTGCGCATTTACTCGAAATTTAATTTCCGTAGGTTCCGTAGGTTCAAGAGATAGATTAAAATATCATTTTTGTCTATACTCTTGAAAGATAAACCATTTATTTGCGTATCACCCATGATACCATGTGTGATATTGATATAACGTATGATAGCTTCTATCTGCGCTCGTAATTCCTGCGCTCTTAATTCTGGAATTACGCCTGATACCGTAAAATATTCAAGCATTACTATCAGACTTTTGATTATCGAGCGTTATTTATCTCTAAGTTGCAATGCAAGTTTTAATGCAAGTAGGCCAACAGATCTTGTAATTCATCTTGGTAATGTGTAACACATTTGCCATGTGTCTTGCTTATAAAAAAACCTGTCTGTTTTGTATGCTTTTTATCATTGGCATAATTACGTTTATTTTTATAATTCGCAGCACTACGTTTCGTATTATGAATATACCTTTAACATAACCACAATATAGCAACATATAGAAAACTTTTATTAGGCCAACATCCCCTATTGGTGTGTTGTCTCAACTGAGTTGTAAGAGACACAACTAACAGTAGAACCTTCACTGCTGCAGTCTGAAATCTTTTAACGGATCTTCTAAGATTTCAGAGGAGTCCTGACATGTTAATTTGGCATCCCATTTTTAAATGTTTTTTTGCAGTTAGTGCCCCATACATTCAAGTCTTAACGTACTACTAATATGATCACAACAGATTAGTAGCGTTATTAGCATATGCATGCTGGATTGTATCTCTGGTGTAATTTTAATACAGATACCTGATATATACAAATTAAATTTATTTAAATATCGGATATTTTTACTCCATGTTATATTGAATAGTTGCTATGATTAAGATAGCGTAGTGAAATTATTTTGCACTATAGTAAGAGTAATCAACCAATCTACTTTCAAATCATACGCGAGCATTTCGCGTTGATCGCTTAATATAGATTTAGATTAAGCGATCATAAAATGATCTATGCTATTTATATTAAATTTATCGCGTAGTCATGCATGGTTGATTTTTATTATATGGATAATTTAATAGTCAGGTTTGTTATAATAGCAAGCTTAGTATGTAATAATTTTTTCAAATAGATTTAAATTTTGAATAGAATCAAACAACATTAGTTATATTTAAGAATTTATGTAGTCAGAATTGTACACTACATCTATAACCAGATGTAGTGATCAAAGATACTCTGCTATTTTGCGTACTCTAGCATAGCGCTCAACATTAAATTAGCTGCGCTTTACATTATCTGTAATATAGTACAGAGCAGAATATTTTATAAGCTTTTTGAAAAATTAATGCAATATTGATTTATAATGTATAATGAGTTCGTCGTAATTACAAGTGCATGGACTGTATTATTAGATATTTATAGTGCATGAATAGTCACCAGTTATAGCTAAACCTACGTAAAACTAACTTTAAAAAATCCTCTTCAGAGATAGCTACTAACTTCTTATGCTAAGTTTTATGAATTGTGTTACAAACACTACAAAAATATTATTGACCAACTACAACTATATAGTTGGTGATAGCGAAAAATTTTTAGCTCATACTGAGGTGCATCATCGTTTATCGTGATGATTTGTAAAAAGAGAATTTGCTAACTTTGTTCTAAACAAAATATTTTATGTACTTACAGGTAACTCTAAGAATGATAAGTCACAAAACTAACATATATGATAACAATAGATCTCCTAATAAATGCGCATAATGTCTCTAAAATGAATGTCATTTTACTATCGCAGTTCTATGTTTTAATTATTATGAGCATGCTATGCTCACTCTTTGAATACTAGTCTAGCAGACCCCTTATGACACATTTGTTTTGTAAAGTGCTAGATGTAGTGTATTTATCTAGAAAAATGTGAAATATTCAGCAAACGTTAGAAGGAGCATCCTCAATAAATTTTACTAGGTGTGTAGTTGCCTATACTACTTGATTACATGATTTAATTAAATAAAAAAATTAACCTCTAGCTTATAGGTTTCAGGAAAGACAGTATTACCAATTATAGCTGTAGATTGTTATTTATATCGGTTCTAAAGAGGTGTAACTGCTTCTTCTTGGTTACAGGTTTGAATTTCTACAGGCTTGGAAATCTTATGCGATCGCTTAATCTCTGATTAAACTTTAGTATGAATGATAGCTTAGTCTTATGTCGGATGTCTTATTAAAGATCGTTCCATAATGATTCTAGAGCTTTCACTACTCACCTGATAAGACTAAATGATTATAGCAGTATTCCTGCATAAGCAATATCCGTTATTTAGGACAATACTTGAATTATTGACTCGGATACAGAGTATGTAATGCGCCATGCTTTGTTCATAAGAATATATGTCATAGATAATATCGTTTTTCTGACTTTCTATATAGATCGTGCCGACAAGAGCCGCATTAGATGATACAATATAACCCACTAGTGTATTCTAGATGCTGATACAGGGTGTTTGTTGAGATAGACAACCAAGAATTAACAACACACATTAAGGATACACTGGGCTAAATCTGATTCTTTCAGTCAAATATTCAAAAGGTCAAATATTAAAAAGTTATAATTTTGAAGAGGGTTATGTGGCTCTCTGAGTATAGCATTTTGCTACATTTAAGTATAGATGGTATGCAGAGTACTCCATAGACTCTCACTGACGTTGTACCATCAGCGTGCATATTGATTTAGAAATAACTTAGAAACATTCAGCGTAGCAAAATGCATTGAGAGTATTTTGTTGAAGTATACGGATATTTTCATATAAAAGTAAATTTTAATAGTTAAATAACGAAATAATATAAATTAATGATTAACACAACTTAATGATTTTGAGGTCTGGTATGTTTACCGGTATTGTTCAAGGCATAGCGGAGTTATATTCTATTCAAGAAAAAAAACATGTACGAACTCATGTTGTAAAAATTCCAGGTGTTATGTTAAAAGGATTGGGGCCAGGTTGTTCAGTTGCACATAATGGGTGTTGTCTTACAGTTACAACAATCACAGGTAATCATATTGGTTTTGATTTGGTACCAGAGACGCTATTGAAGACTAATTTAGGTGTACTGAATATAGGGGACAAAGTTAATGTAGAGCGTGCAGCTAAATTTAGCGATGAAATCGGAGGTCATTTTGTATCTGGTCATGTTATGACGACTGCAACCATTAGTCAACTCTATAAGACAAAGAATAATTATATAGTGTGGATGAAAATAGATTGTTTTGAGAAAAAAAAGTATATTTTTTATAAAGGATTCATCACTATTGATGGCGTAAGCTTAACTGTGGGGGGGGTTACTAAAACAGAATTTTGCGTGCATCTCATTCCAGAGACCTTATCTCGTACCGCATTGGGTACAAAGCATATTGGGCATAAGGTAAATATCGAGTTTGATTTACATACTCAGGTGATAGTCGATACAGTAGAAAGAGTATTATCAATACGCTAAAAGTAGGTTCTTCGTTGTGTTTAGCATCTACCGTTAGATAGTAACGCTAGATAGGTTACTTAGTGTGTTAGATTGGTTAACGGGTATGTGTAAAAATATACATGATAGATCAGTATAGCTTTGCTTAGCTAGTTGTGTATTCTTATTTATATTTATTGCAGATATACTCGCAGATATACTAAATAATGAAGACTGTGTTATATCTATAGTAGAAGGACGCGCTATATTTTCAATGTTTACTAAAAATGAGACACTAGAGGTTCATAGTGCATTATTTATATAATAATGTGTATTCACTAGATAAAAATAATAGTTATTAACTGGTGATCAACCATCTTAATTAGAGATAAGATCTGCAAAAATCATAACCTCAAGAGCATCTAAACTTAACCAGTGAGCCCCCTCAGAGGATCCAAAAGAGATCCATGAGCATACGCGATGTCAGTGCAAATAATGACAACTATAAAACGCTAGTGTATTGCATGCTCGTCAATAATTTTTCAAAATATCGCAAAACAGTTTAGCAGGCAGATATTGTAGCATCTGCCTGCTAAACTGTTTTAGGCATGTTACGATTCCAGTAAATCTAGTCAGAACATCTGATTCAGATTCTAGATGACGCATTGATGAGTTTGTAAGAAACATATAATAGATTATATCTCGATAATGTTTATTATGACGTGAGATTGGCCAGTATAAATACACGACTAGTTGATAGTTTTATAAAATCGTTATATATATAATTATTAATTATTTAGAAAATATTTTCATTAGTTGCTATATTTTGGTGATGATGCCTAATCTGAAAAAATAGCATATCCACTCCTAATAGAACACAGATCATAGACTATAGACCATGGTCGATACTCTCAAAATTTTTATTTTCAGCCCCAAAGCTACTAACAAAAGTTGCTTATTGTAGAATAAGGGTCAAATATATGCAAAAGCACCTTTAATGATAACAGAAAGATATTATTGATTTTTCCCTTTATCAAACCTATAAAGACATGGGGGTTGATAAAGCTATGTATATACTGTGCCATGCTTCTGCAGAGTTAGTGTGTAACTCTTCTAAGCTCTATTCATGAGCTTGTGGTTTGTGGTGACAGAGAATACTGTTTAAGCTTATCACTTTGGTTAAAAATAGTAAAAAACTAGTTATGTAGCCATCGGTTATGATTATTTTAGAAAAATTAGTACGCACGAGTACCACTTAAACTTACTATCAGAGTCTTAATAGTTGCAAGCTAAACGCAAGATAAGTTAAACGCAAGATTTTGCTAGTGTCTACTAGATTTGCTTTTATTATTAAGACATATTTGCTGTATTTTTTGAGTTTCTATGGATTATGCCAATATATTGCATATTGTTTTCTTAATATTAAGTAAGAAGATGTAGATGTTTACGTTTCTGATGATAAAATTTACAGTATAAAACAGATATACATCTTAGAGTAGGCGAGCCAGTTACTAACTTACATAGAACATAGAACATAGAACATAGAGGTTTAGTGCAGTGGTCAAAAAGATGTTTAGTAATATGACGCTCATAGAGTTTTGAGTATAAAAGTATTTTGCGCTTTACATTGGGTGTATTCTACACATTTAGTATAAATAAACCATTTTTAAGTGTTTTTCTATTCTTTCTCTATTATAAAATAGTATAATATTTTTTTTATGAAACACTCTTGACTGTTCGGTTTCACGTAATTTATATAACATGTCTCACTCTCAATGGTAGGTCTGTTGTATTTGCAGGCAATTGGTAGTATAGAATAATACGAGTAATTTATTTATATTAAAGCATAGATAATATTTTTTAGAGCAAGGATAGAAACATTATATTGCTATGGTGATTTTTCTATCATAAGGTTTCATATGAAGCAATGCTTGTATCAAGTGCTATCTTGATAAGTAGTAGATTATGGTAGATGTTATAGAGGTTTTGATACAATTTTTATTGCGCAATGTTCTCAAGAACATACTTCCATTAGGTAACGCTCATGTCAAATAGTAAAAAAAAAGTTATTATTGGAATGTCTGGTGGAGTGGACTCTTCTGTGGCAGCTTTTTTATTAAAAAGAGAAGGCTACCATGTTGAAGGTTTGTTTATGTGTAACTGGGAAGAGTTAGAAAGCTCTTCAGATTGCTGTAGCATAGAAAAAGACTTATCTGATACGGAAATTGTGTGCGATCAACTTGGTATCGCTCTTCATACTATGAATTTTTCTGCAGAATACTGGGATAATGTTTTTTTGTATTTTTTAAAAGAATACAAAATGGGTCGCACTCCAAACCCTGATATTCTCTGTAATAAAGAAATTAAGTTTAAAGCGTTTCTAGAGTTTTCTATCGAAGAATTAGGGGCTGACTATATTGCTACTGGTCATTATGTACGTCGTGAGAGCACTAATAACACAACTTGTTTACTGCGTGGTCTAGATCTTGAAAAAGATCAAAGTTATTTTCTGTATACTCTCGGGTATCAACAAATTTCACAGAGCTTGTTTCCGCTGGGAGCCTTATTGAAACCCTCTGTCCGTAAGATTGCTGCTCAGTTAGGACTGATCACTGCAAATAAAAAAGACTCTACTGGTATTTGTTTTATTGGTAAGCGTAAGTTTATGCAATTTTTATCAACGTATTTGCCTCGCAAGCCTGGAGTCACTCTGTCTGTTCATGGCAACCCAGTAGGTAAACATCAAGGTGCGCATTATTATACTATAGGTCAACGAAAAGGTCTAGGCATTGGTGGTAGAAAAGAGAGTAACCAGCTTCCTTGGTATGTAGTAGATAAAAATATTTCTAATAATACGCTGATTGTTGCGCAAGGCTTGAATAATTCTCAGCTACTTTCAAAAGGTTGTATAGTTAATCAAGTGTATTGGATAAACAGTTGTTTTCCTACAGATTCGATACGCTGTACAGTGAAAACTCGTTATCGCCAGAAAGATGTACCTTGTATGCTCATCCCCTTGGATAGAACTTCTATGAAAGTAACCTTTGACTACCCAGTAGCAGCAGTCACACCAGGACAGTCCGGAGTTTTTTATCTTAATGATATATGTCTTGGCGGTGGCATTATTGATGAGCGTATACCGTTGCCTTATATCTAACTAAATACGACAGGAGTCGCTGTGACAAAAAATTATCATGATATTATTTTAGCATTAGCAGGTATTTGTCAATCAGCATATTTAGTACAACAATTATCCCACTATGGACAGTGTCCAGTAGATGCTTTTAAGACCTCTTTAAGTAGTTTGTTGAACCTTAAGCCACCTTCTATATTAGCTGTGTTTGGCAATCAGAAGTCTAATATAAAATGTGGTTTAGAAACGCTCTTGGGTATTTTAAACAGCAGTAGCTCTCAGGGATTAGCAATTGAAGTCACCCACTATACTATGAGTTTAATAGGACTAGAGCGTAAACTACATAAAAATCCGTTGGCTTTGGGAGATTTAGCTAATCGTATCGGAGGATTAAATAGACAGATAGAGTATTACTCTCTAGAATCTGATAAATTTTTAAGTTTAATAGCAGAAATTTATGTAGATATAATCAGCCCACTTGGTTCACGTATTCAAGTTAGTGGTTCGGCAGAGATACTAAAAAACATCAATACACAAAATAAAGTTCGCGCGATATTGTTAGCCGGTATTCGTTCAGCAGTACTATGGAAGCAAGTTGGCGGCCATCGCTGGCAACTCATGTTTTTTCGTAACCGTTTAATGAATGAGGCTCAGTTGATATTAAAAAGTCTTGCGAATAGCTCAGTATAATATACTCTTATTTTAACCTAGAGAAGATATAATGGAACTTTCTCCGTTGACTGCCATATCTCCTATAGATGGTCGATATGGCGACAAACTTATACTGCTTAGGTCTATCTTTAGCGAATATGGCTTGTTAAGGTTTCGCATTCAAGTTGAAGTACGTTGGTTGCAAAAGTTATCCAGTTGTTTAGACATTCAAGAAATCCCTGTGTTTTCGTCGGTTGAGAATGAATTTCTTGATGCGCTAGTGGTAACTTTTAGCGAAGAGGATGCTCTACGCATTAAGGCTATCGAAAAAACCACACATCATGATGTCAAGTCAGTAGAGTATTTTTTACAAGAAAAACTATTGACTGTACCAACTTTATATGCTGTATCCCATTTTATTCACTTTGCGTGTACTTCAGAGGATATTAATAACCTATCCTACGCGCTTATGCTAGAGCACTCGCGTCAAAAAATCATTATCCCATACTGGAAGCATATGATTACTCTAGTTAAGGATCTTGCTAAACAGTATCGTAGCACTCCTTTGCTTTCTCGTACTCATGGGCAACCGGCGACACCTACGACACTAGGTAAGGAAATGGGTAATATAGCATATAGATTTCAACGGCAGTTAGAGCATCTGAACAGTTTAAAGATCTTAGGTAAAATGAATGGCGCTGTTGGTAATTATAATGCACATAAGGTTGCTTATCCCGAAGTGGACTGGCACAAATTAAGTCAGGAGTTTGTTACGTCATTAGGCGTTACATGGAATCCGTATACTACGCAAATTGAGCCGCACGATTTCATTGCAGAGATGCTGCATTGTATGATGCGGTTTAATATAATCTTAATTGATTTTAACCGCGATCTATGGGGTTATATCGCGTTAAATCATTTTAAACAAAAAAAAATTGCTGGAGAAGTTGGCTCTTCTACCATGCCGCATAAAGTTAATCCAATAAACTTTGAAAATTCTGAGGGCAATCTTGGATTAGCTAACACCATCATGCAGCACCTTGCAAATAAATTACCGATTTCCCGTTGGCAGCGTGATCTAACCGATTCGACCGTTCTTCGGAACTTAGGAGTGTGTTTAGGGTATTCTCTTATTGCCTATCAGGCCACTTTTAGTGGGATTACGCAGTTAGAAGTTAATAGCACCTCTCTAGTGAATGAGCTTAATTATCATTGGGAAATCTTAGCAGAGCCAATCCAGGTGATGATGCGCCGATATGGCATTAAAGACTCGTATGAGATATTGAAAGACTTTAGCCGTGGCAAGCCGGTATCTTCTGATGATATTAAGATACTCATCAATAATCTCGCTCTACCAGAACAAGCTAAAGAGCGCCTACGGAAAGTTACGCCATCAAACTATCTAGGATATGCTGTACAATTAGTTGATAATTTATAGCATTCTATTTTGAGGAAATGTGGTATCAGAGATAATTTTATTAGGCATATATTATACAAGAAAGAGGGTCAAAGAAATATCTAATACGTCTAATACAGAGAGGCATAACCTTTTGAAGCAAGAAATAACTTATGTGATATCAAGATAAGATAGCTATAATATATAGATTGGAGGGAGTAGAATGGACATAAATACAATGAATGAATGAAGATAGGCAATGTTGTAGAATGATTTAATGGTGGTCTGTTTAGAGAAAACGATTGAATACAGAATACTATCCTATTTTTATAGGATGACTTGAAGTAATTAATCAACTCTAGTGACTTTCCTAGAAAAATCCTAAACACTGTCTTTAGTAGCAGATACAAGAAATCCTGAGTTAAGGCACGAGATTTTTGGCGTATAGTTAATAGTCTTGCCTTTCCAGTCACTGACTGTGGCGCCGGCAGCTAATGCTATCGCATGTCCTGCGCCTGTATCCCAAATATTTGTAGACCCTAGTCGTACATAAAATTGTGCCTCACCTTCGGCAACCATGCAAAATTTTAATGAAGAGCCAATTTTTACCATATGGTAGCAACCTAAGGTATTCAGGTAATTAGATAGTTGATCATCCTGTGAGTGTGAACGACTAATGACTACTACAGGAGGTTTCAGAGGTTTAACTTGAATTCGGATTCGATTCTCGCGATGCTCTTTCCAAGCCCTGCCTTCTATTGCAGAATAAAGCGTCGAAAATACGGGCGCATATACCACACCAAGAATTGGTTTTCCTTGATTTATAAGGGCAATATTCACCGTAAACTCACCGTTACGTTTGATAAATTCTTTTGTGCCGTCTAAAGGATCCACTAACCAGTATTTTTTCCATGTTTTTCTAACTTCCCAGGATACTATCTCTTCTTCTGATAGAATTGGTATTCTAGGGGTTAACTGCTGAAGTCCTGACATAATGACGTGGTGTGCAGCCATATCCGCGGTGGTGACCGGGGAATGGTTTGCTTTTTCTCTGATATGAAGGGGGGCTTGTCCATTATATACATGCATAATCGCATCGCCGGCTTTACGAGCTAGATGGCATACTGCTTGTAACATTAGTACCCCTTAAGTTCTTTTTAGTTTAAGCGCTCGAATCTAATACATAGTTTGGATGAATTTTAGATCGTGTACTTCCAGCCTGAGCATATGCTTAATAATATTAATTAATCTTAACTTTACCGGTAGACATATGACAGGAGATGCGTTTTATTAAAGTGCAGTTTTATAAAGATAAAAATCTTGTAACTGATTATGGCAGTGTAGTCAATAGTGAGTAAACTATTTTTTGTATAGAATATTTATTCTTAGCTCTTATTAGGTATTACTGTACTAATTGATACTAAATATGTTGATACTATAATGTAATTAATAATGCTTCTGCTTAAACGATGTAGTTAAGCTGTGCATATTTTGATAATGAAACATTTAGTAATAACTTTATTATTGTATGCTTCATAGCATTTATGCTTATTTTTATAGAAATAGTTGCCTGAGAATAGACAATAAGTTGTAAGTATTTTGTGTTCTGATTGAGTATAATCTGGCTTATATATGCCCATGGTCACGATTTTTGTATTGTTTTTAGTCAGTACTGTCCAATAGCATTATTGAATTTTAGGGACAGCTCATATGATTTTATCATATGAGTTATCACAATATCATTAAGTTGTATTTTACAAATTGATCGCCGATGTTGTATGTATTCTGTTAATACTTGATTATAGTAAGGTCTATAGGTGAGACCGAGTTAGCTATAGATGTCAAGATTAATTACAGTTGATCTTCATCTATTGCAAAACTCATAGTATCTTGATACATATGATCATAACAATGTATAGTGTATTTAGCTAAACTTGATAAAACTTGAGCTTTTTCTATTTAACTTTATAATAGTAAAGCTTTAACTCATTCTACAATTAGCCACTGTCATGCAGAGCCGCGATGCAAAAACATGAAATGCTGTATGTATCTATTAAGTATAATTGTACTATCAATGGCAATGTTTTTATATAAAAGCGCACAGAGTCAAAAGTAACCCGAAGCATTACATAGATGATACATTGGTGTCTCTTATAATTACTCTCGGTATAGAAAAATTATATAGCAAGATTTTTATGGATTTCCTTTATAACATATTCTGTATAATCGTACTTGAGATGATCTTTCTAGTTTAGGCTGTTTTTTTAAATACAAGCACTATAAGACAGTATCTATCTTATACTATTACTAGATTGATTATATATTGTATTCAAATGATTGAAATTAGTGTTGATTATTTAGGCAAAGGTTTTTAAGTAATAGAAAATAGTCCATATGATAACATCATCAGACTGTACGCTGGGATGAAAGTCATGCTTTATTTTAAAACCTCTGGTTGAAACAATTCTAATCGTGTGAGTCTTTTAGAAAATTTTTTCGTGATTAATATACCTATTGCGCCGCCTAATAGCGCAGCTGGTGCTGTAACCTTATCGTTACAGAGGAGCATCTGACAGATTCCACCTACAGAAAATAACCCAAGTAATGGTGTCATATATATAAGACATGCTGTTATAAGAATTACGTTTTTATTAATCGATAGCTCAACCTGTTGGTCTTTTAGAATGTATTGTGCATCACAAACCTGAATAGTATATATTTTTTCTGTATTACTTAAATTTAATATAGGTGTTAGCAAGTCTAAAAAAATAGAGCAGTTTTTGCAAACTATGTTCTTTTGGATGTGTAGCGATAGCACATGTTTTTCACATGATGCTATAGTTGCTGATGCTTTAATCATAATTTGTCTCCTATAATTTTGTCTGCTTACAGAAATTTATTCACCTAGAGAGAAAAGGATTGATCCACTGCGGGACTGCAGTATTCGATATGCTTAATTATTTGGTTAATTTCTTTCAAATAGTAAACATTTTATTTTTTTATTATGCGTCATCACGCAATGCACTAATGGAATCCTATTCTAATATGCAAAATATATAATATATAGATGACATATAATCATTATACTAATCATATGCTGTTAAAAAGAAACACAAAATTAGAGGCTAAGTAGGTCATGCAATGTGCTTAGCTAAGTGAAAAGTACTATAGGTTATTGTATATTTTAGTTATAGATTGATGTATTTTCTAAATACATAGAACGGTTTATATAGCATCGTTTTAAAACGAATTGGTAAATACGAAAATTCACTCTCAGGTAGTCTATTTAGGGCTGTCTTATGTTAATAGTTTTGGGGCTCATATAAACGTTATCTAGAATATTATAAATCTCTATAATTTTACTTATATTGTTCTGATTATACCTTAAACTTATCATCACTTCGCAGCGTGTTTAGCAGTGCGTAGATGTTGGTTTATGAGTAAATAGGTATTGATTTTTATATCATAAGACTTATAGTCAACTTGAGCAATAAACCACCAATCGAAAAGCGTCCACTAAATACAGTATATGTCATCTAGTTATTTCAGTCTTCTATTATGAAGCATCATTTATATGATGCCATAAAAATGTATTTATTTTTTTAAGCTGGTCATTCCTAATGAGCATTTTTACACCATCTGTCTATAATGTATCATTTTAATTTTTTATGTTTGACTATTCGGTGCATCTATTAACGCTAATTCAATAACATTGATAGCTCATATTTTTCTCATACCAATCATGGACTGTGCGATTTAGAATGGATAATGTGCGTTTTATTTTTGGAGTCACATCATGAATTTCCGTATTGCATAATGTACTGTTCCTGACCGAGAAGTAGATTATAATATAAAGCATGATCCAATACCTTGGTCAGGAGTCCTAAATATATAACTGGATTTTGGTGCATTATATGTGTTTATATTTTTGATAGAATTTCTTATTAAGACCTAGATATTTTGCTAGAAAAATATTGCATTGGTATATGTAAGTAGCAATAGCAAAATATTGCATGATAATTTTAAAATACTTCAGAGTGTTCTACTTAAAGAAGATTTCAGAGAGATAATGTATCCGCTGACATCTCAAACATTTTTACATAGAAAGATGATTCATCTTATTTGACGCTAACCGCTATTGATAGATATATATATATTATACAACAAATACTGATAGTCTGTAATCATGCGACAATTTAATTACATCACAATGATAGCATCATAGCGCTTGATGGCGATCATAGTGCTTAAAAGTGAATTTTTACTTTTGATCGACCAATCGTGTTTGCAAGATTACGCTCTACGGTTGATGATTTCATAGGTTTTTCCATATCTCAATGCTGTTACGAATTGAGCTTGCTAAATAAAAATGACCACTAATCTTGATTAAGCATGTTGTATAGAGCAACTTTATTGATAGTGAGATTATAAGCAGGTACAGTACAGGGTATAGTTACGAATTTTAAAAATATTTTATATATATAAAATATTTTCTGTGCTTATCTAGTATCTAGTATCTAGGATTGGGTTATCTGATTACCCGAGTCATCCTATGCTTATAAATCGATTAAACAAAAGGGATTCATCAGTTGACGTATAAGTATATTCGATTTAGATCATTCGGATGACTAGTGCGTATAGGGTGCTAGACAATATAATGGAGACAGGAAGGGTAAGCATCCAAGCTATTAAAATATTTTTAACCGTACGACTTTGAACACCTTGACCACTTGCAAGCATGGCACCTGCTACGGATGAAGACAGAATATGTGTGGTGGATACAGGGATTCCTGTATAGCTAGCTACTCCGATAGATACTGCTGCTGTAATCTGTGCCGACATACCCTGAGCATATGTCATCCCATGTTTTCCAACTTTTTCACCAATAGTGGTTGCTATGCGCCGCCAGCCTACCATAGTACCTAAGGATAGTGCCAAAGCAATTGCTATAATAATCCATAATGGGGCATATTCAACGGTATTGAGTAGATCTGCCTTTAATTTCGTTAAGAACATCGCATCTGAATCTGTTGTAGTTGGTAAGTGAGAGATCTTGTCCATAGTATTAGAAAGACACATCAGCAAACTTCTTAACTGTATTTTGTCTTCTACACTCAGTGTATTATAGTTCACTAGATTATCTAGTAACTTTCGTGCTTCCGTGCATGTCAGTAACGCATACGATAAGATAGAATTTTCGACTGATTTTGTATGATAGCTTGTAACTTTAATATTCGATATAGTCGGTGATGCTTGGTTTATCTGTTGTGACATATTAGGAATGCGCCGCTGATAATATTGCTGGAGATGAATGACGGCATCGCGAGTGCGAACAATGTCATAATCATTAGCATTTAGATTGACTGCAAAACCAGAAGGAGCAACACCAATTAGAACTAACATGATGAGACCAATACCTTTTTGACCATCATTAGCGCCATGTGAATAACTGACGCCTATTGCTGAGAGAATTAAGGCAACTCTAGTCCAAAATGGTGGTTTTTTTTTGCCGTCAACTTTTTCTCTTTCACCTGGGGTCATGTGAATACGTCTTTTTTTTGTATTTCCACCCCAATATCTACGTAGAGTAATAATTAAACCACCAGCCAGTATAAAACCTAAAATTGGTGAAATGATCAATGATATTAAAATATTTAGCATTTTAGGAATGTTTAATGCGTCTACAAGTGACTGCCCTGTGAGCCAAGCGTTGGTAACACTGATACCAATTATACCACCAATCAGTGTATGTGAACTAGAAGCTGGTAATCCATAATACCACGTACCTAGGTTCCAGATAATAGCGGCAATTAACATAGAGCAGAGCATGATTAGTCCATGTGTGGAGCCAACATTGCGTAGAAGCTCAGCGGGTAGTAGATGCACAATAGCATAAGCAACACTTAAACCACCTAGTAAAACACCTAAAAAGTTAAATACTCCAGACATCACTACAGCTAATTTTGATCGTAACGCACGAGTATAAATCACGGTAGCTATTGCATTAGCTGTATCGTGGAAACCATTGATGGCTTCATAAAATAATACAAAAAATAGCGCTAGTAGTAAGAAGCATGTAGTGTAATAATCGAGACCAGAAAATAAATTTAGCATCAGATTTTTGCCATTTTACATATCACTAAAGAGGAGAATCTAGTAGTATTATTTGCGACGCATTATGTTTAAAAATATGAACAATAGTATGAGTATCTTTTCTATCAGTATCAAATTTATATTAGTATAATATTGATTGCAATTAAAATCATAGGGTCTGTTGTTACTATCAAAATCTGCTACTAGTGCTGTTTCTGGCTTTCAGATAAAGGCTGTCAGGTATCTACGCTTGCCGTAACCATAAGAATTCTCATTCTATTAAGTAAGAAGTAGAAATCTATAGTAATATAGATTTTGATTTCACAGTAACATATCACCTAAGATGTTGTGAGTGGTCTTTATGATGAGAATTGCATTTAATCTAGAAAAAATCAATAGACAATAGAGTTTTATCTTATCTATAAGATGTTATTTAATCTAGTTTATTTTTTGTTTGCGAATATATAACACACAACAGAAAAAACCTAACTTATTGTAGGATTATCGCTAATGTATGTGTATGGTAATGTACCACAGCATGGTCTTATATATGCTCTTGAAGTATTGTATTGCAAGCGTCTATTTTTCAGATAAATTTATATTTTCAAACCTTGGTGTGGTTACAGATTATCATCGATTTTTCTGAGATTAAGTGCTTGAAATAAGAAGAACAATTAAAGAATAAGTGTAATGCATGAGACACTTATTGGTGTACGCTAAATTAGCAATTCAAGTTAGCGAAATATCTTTATTAACTAGCATAGTGGTTTTATTGATCGTAGCAATTCTTATTACACAAGGATGACACATCCTATTCAGTATAGGTTGCTTATATAATGTTTTTTATTAACTCAAGAGTTTGAGATCAACTCAAGATGCTCTAACAGAATAACCAAGAATGTACAAGCAAAACATAATGAATCAAAAATCTAATGACTCTTAAAATAGACAATGTAAAAGCTTAAAAGACTAGTATCGCTAATGTGTGTGCAACATATGTTTATCTTGAAGCTGTTATTATGCAGGTTTTTTTAGTGAGAGGGGTTAACAGATGAAACGCGTGGTGATTATTGGGTTAGGGTGGCTAGGCCTGCCATTGGGGGTCTCTTTGATAACGAAAAACTGGCAGGTGAGCGGCAGTAAAACCACTCAGGATGGAGTAGAATCAGTAAGAACGCGTGGGATTAATGGTTATGTTTTAAAACTTACACCAAAATTAATTTGTAACAAACAGGATCTAAAGAATCTTCTAAGTGCGGACGCTATGGTTATTACGTTACCTGCGACCCGGACTATTTCTAGTCAAACACAGATTAGTAACTACCTTGTAGCTATACAAACTTTAGTACAAACTGCTCTAAATTTTCCAATTTCTCGAATAATTTTTACTAGTTCAATTTGTGTATATGAAAAGAGTCTTTTGAGTATCAATGAAAATGCAACAGTTAAACCGCATAATGTTACTGGACGTATTTTATTAGAAGCCGAAAACTGGCTATCCTGTCTAAAGAGGGTATCAGTAGATATCTTGCGGTTATCGGGTCTAGTAGGTCCACAACGTCAGCCAGGTACTTTTTTAGCTGGTAAAACTGCATTAAAAAATGGCTCTCATGGCGTTAACTTAGTGCATCTTGATGATGTTATTTCAGCTATCATTCTTGTATTAAAAAAATCCTCTGGAGGGGATATTTATAACCTAAGTGCTCCAAAACACCCCGCACGTAACAAGTTTTATCCTCAGGCGGCCATACAGTTAGGCTTAACGCCACCAACCTTTCAAGTTGATGATACAAGAGAATTCGGGCAGATCATTGACGGTAGCAAAATTTGTCGAGATTTAGGATTTTCTTATCGTTATCCAGATCCTCTCTATATGATAGAGTAGTTATGATTCATTAGAAAATTCATGGTAAGTATCAGTGTTATACCATCCGATCTACAGTGATATACAGATCTACGAATGACGAATGGATCAGACAGAATCAAAGAATTTATAGCAAATTAGACAGTAGGAGTATATCATGCCGGATTTTTCAACAGAATAGAATAGAAATTCATACAAAATGTAACAATAAAGCAAACAGGTTTGTAACCTGAATACAATATATAATGCATACACATAAATGTATGTGTCAAAATAAATCAGATGATGTATATGGTCAATACTATTGTAGATAGTAGTATGCAAATACTAGTATAAAATTTTACAATTGTATTGATTAGATCGTAAAAATTATGCATATATTGAGCATTCATTTATTTTTGGAATGTAATGATTTACACTAGATGGATTATATATAATATAACTCCGATTCCTATTCGGTGAAGCGGAGAAATTCCTCTAACTGCATAGCTTCTGTCATGGCATGATAGAAAAACAGAAATTAAAAATACGACTAGAAAGCATGTACTTCCTCCTCAGAGGAGGTGAGCAGAATTTTTTATTATCAGCACGATAACAATCAAGGTAAGCCCTTTTAACATATAGCGTAAGTTCGTATCGCTTAGTATTATTGAAACTACAACTAGTTATTTGTTACTTTTCCGCGTACATTGATCGCTAATATTGACTTTTATAAATAGATATAGTGTTCCTTGTTTATTCAGTAATGACCTAAATTTCGATCTAATAACGAGGATTTAGCAGAGAATTAGATAGCTCTAGGTGATATGATGTCATACTGATTTTCAATTTTTTAATATCCTATCTTTTTGATTAAACGTTTTTAAGAAAAGCTTTATATTGCTTCCGACGTATAGTCAAAGATTGTTTTGATGCTTGTAGCGAAACTTTTTAGAATAAAATGTTTATAAGGATATCATAAGAATGATTTAGAAAAATTTCAGGTATGTATTAGTTATCAGCATGAGCAAAAAACTTTTTAAAGCTGATTGGCAAAGATGTACTTCTTAGCAGAACAATCAGGGAATGGCCCTGATTGCTGTGCACCGCATAGCATCAATTACCTTTTTGTAATCGATCTGATCAAAAATAGTAGAACCTACAACAAATATATCAGCGCCTTCAGCGGCAATTGCAGAAAAATTGTTTACCGTTATCCCCCCATCAACTGCTAGAAAGATATCATAACCACTTTCATTAATCAGTCGGCGAACCTGACGTATTTTATGCAGAGTGTTTGGAATAAATAATTGTCCACTAAAGCCCGGGTTAACAGACATAACTAAAATTATATCGAGTTTATGCATAACATAATCAAGAATATTTAGGGGTGTAGCAGGATTTAATGCTAACCCTGAATGACAACCACTATTTTTAATTAACTGCAAAGTACGATCAATATGCTGCGAGGCTTCCGGGTGAAAAGTGATATAATTAGCACCCGCTTCTGCAAAATCAGGGATAATACGATCAACAGGATCCACCATTAAGTGAACATCAATGGGTGCGGTTATCCCATAATTACGCAGTGCCTTCACAACCATTGGTCCCATTGTGAGGTTAGGAACATAATGATTATCCATGACATCAAAATGTACTAAATCACCTCCAGCAGATAGCGCTTTTGAGATATCTTCACCAAGTCGTGCGCAGTCTGCAGAGAGAATGGATGGGGCAATCAAATATTTTTTCACTCAAAGTTTCCTGTATTTGCCTGCTAAAGTCCTTTTAGTATGAGTAATATACTTACATGATATTGAAGCGCTTATGGCTATTATCATAAATTAATAATAGTTTGCACCTTATTCTTATTGGTTTGAGGTGTGCATTTGTGATTAATTTGATAATCCAAGGCCACATTTATGGCAAGTGTGTAATGGATAATGAAATCATGGTTTTTTATTTTGTAACAAACCACTTTCTTTTCAGTCGGATCTCAAAGAGATTGTCTGTATATATTCTCAGCATTGCAATACTAAGATCTGTAAAATCTGTAACAGTATAGTGTGAAATTATATGCCTGATTTTATCAAAATAGTCTCACTTCACAGCATATAAACCTAGCGATCTCAGGATATGCAGACATGCATGCTATCTATTAAATTAAATATTGCTTTTCTGTACAGTGTACAGATATACAGAGTTAGAATTGATATAGATTGGATCTGTCGTGTTCAAGAATAATAAGAATGATCAAACCACATAAAAACTCATTATCACATAATATAAGAAAAATATAGCTCGTGCAAGGTTACAGGAATCCACTATTAGTTTTTTAGTAGATGCTCTTGGACATCTATTAGCATTGCCTATAACATCTTGATGTTAGGTGTAACTGTTTAAGCTCAATAATTTTAGTATAGTACGACATCTCATGCTTAGAGTTATTATCAGTCTGTGCTTATAAATGATAGGTTGATTGATTATCAGCGTAGTTTTTAACTATACCGTAACATATTAATATCAGAAGTTATTTTTAAATATGTATATTTAGGCATGGATCAGAATCAATGCTTGCATGAAATCTGGCATAACTGAGATCAAAAATAAAACATATAAACTAATATCAAATATATTGCGGAAATTAATCTAGTTGATAAATGTCTCTCTATAAAAACTCATGTATGATTATTGTTCTATTTATTATACCGTAGTTTTTAAGAAGTTTTGACTACATAGTGACACAGGTTAATGTTAAGTGAACTACCTGTATTTTCAGTGTGAGTTGAATATGCCACTGATTGTTATATGACACCGCTGATAGCTTTTAGAAAATTTTAGCAAAGAGTGTTTTGAGTTATATTTTCTATAAAGCTTTTTCTAGAAGCATCTCTCATACTTTGCTAGATTAGGTTTGTGCATGACTTACAAGGATAAGACATTACTTTACAGTCTGATATTACTTGTGCATGTTAACGTTTAAAGCCTCTTCAGCTTCGGGAAAAATCTTGAAATTATGTTGCGAATAGCAGTGATTCTGTCGTCTTTCGATAAGATAAACGACCCCGTAAAATGATTAGATTGATTTAATTTTATCTACTTGTTTCTAAAATTTGTAGAATTTGCTTTACAATCAACCTCGGGCTTTGGTTATTGGTCCGAACTATGACATCAGAAATTTCTTTATATAGAAAACCTGGTTCATCAGCTAACGCCTCTATAGTTACTTTAGAATAATTTGGAATAGAATGTGGTGGATGTTTCTGGTCACGATAAGCATATTTTAGTTGCCTTGAGGTGGTAATTTCGAGATATATTACCATACCACGAGCAGAGAGATAAGTCCGGATAGTTTTAGATTGTATGCAGTCTTTTCCTGTTGCTAAAACAATGCCTTGTTTATTTGTGAGCTCAGCGATAATTTTTTCTTCACGAGAACGAAATCCAGCCTCCCCCTCGATGTCTAAAATCCAATCTATATTTACTCCAGTGCGGCGTTCCATCTCATGGTCTGAGTCAAAAAAATCCATTTTTAGAAGTTGAGATAAGTGACGCCCAATAGTACTTTTTCCTGAGCCCATAGGACCAACTAAAAAGATATTACGTTTTTCGGCCATATTGTAGTCTTACGAAAGGAACACATGAATAATACCCCATCTCTCACTAGATGATAGATAGGAGCTGACATTTTGGTTACGCTATTAACAATAGAGAGTATTTTAAATAAAAATTACTCCTATTTTAAGGTTGAATGACTTATCAAATAAGACTGTTATTAGATAGAAAAATATCTTGTCATGCTATTCATAATACATAAAGTTTGTAGGATTGAAGCGCTCTAAACTATAATCTTGTTTAGCTGTCAGGAGAATTGTTGTTCTTTAATAAGTTAGTACCGTTCCTCCCTGTTATTCACAAGTGTCTATGCAATGTTATGAAATATTGATTAATTAATATTAATATGCTTTTTTAAAAAAATTAATAAATCAGTATAAATCATTGTATGATATGTTGTACAAGCTGTATACATTTTGACGATTCATCTAATAAGAGGTGTGCTGTGTATATCTTTTTATTGCCCCTAAAGTTCCGGGGTATCAGGTTCAATCCAAAGTATTCCTCAGTTAAAGAATAAAGTTTCTTAGATATAAACAAGCAGAGGTATATGCATGCGCTATGTTGTTATAACATAGACAATATTTAATTTTAAAAGAAGAAATGGATAGCTTGACTGGCCACAAAGTTCATTTCCTTTCTTGATAAGCTGACCCTTACTCACTAGATCGAATCGCTGTCACGATATGCGAATTATATTATAAAGACAGAGTATTATATGTATAATACTATAACGCTGTTATATAATAGCATCAAGATTATAAAGGTATTTATAGTCGATGTCTTTAATATATGCAGTAATTTATCCAGGATATGATAAAAATCATTATGAAAAAAACAAAAATTGTTTGCACGATCGGCCCAAAAACTGAATCAGAGGAGATGCTCACTAAGCTTCTAGAAGCCGGTATGAATGTTATGCGTTTAAACTTTTCCCACGGTAACTATCGGGAACATGCTCAACGCATTGCTAGGTTGCGTAATGTCATGCAAACCAGCAGGCATCAGGCAGCCATTCTTCTTGATACCAAAGGCCCCGAAATTCGCACGATGCAATTAAAAGATGGTAAGGATATTGCTTTAAAATCTGGTCAGATATTTCATTTTACTACCGATCAAAGTGTTATTGGGACTGCTGAGGGGGTAGCAGTAACTTATCCAGGTTTTGCTACAGATCTAAGCATCGGTAACACTGTTTTGGTAGATGATGGTTTAATTGGTATGCGAGTGCTTTCAGTAACACAAAATACAGTAACATGTCAAGTACTAAACAATGGAGAGCTGGGTTCTTATAAAGGCATTAACTTGCCTGGTGTTTCAATTAAACTACCAGCACTAGCAGAGCAAGATAAATTAGATCTGATTTTTGGATGTAATCAGGATGTTGACTTTATCGCCGCTTCTTTTATTCGAAGGTGTTCTGACGTTATTAATATTCGTGAGCATCTAAACGCTCACGGTGGTGAGCACATCCAGATTATTTCTAAAATTGAAAATCAAGAGGGACTACATAATTTCGAAGAAATTCTGAATGTGTCTGATGGTATTATGGTTGCCCGTGGTGATCTCGGTGTGGAAATTCCAGTCGAAGAGGTAATTTTTGCGCAAAAGATGATGATAAAAAGGTGCAATCACGAACGTAAGGTGATCATTACTGCAACTCAAATGCTGGATTCAATGATGAAAAACCCAAGACCTACTCGTGCAGAAGCTGGAGATGTAGCTAATGCTATATTAGATGGTACGGATGCAGTTATGTTATCCGGTGAAAGTGCAAAAGGAAATTATCCAATAGAATCTGTTAATATCATGGCAAATATTTGCCAGCGCACTGATCGTGTAATGCGAAGCTGCACAGACTTACATATAGATAATTGTACAATGCGTATAACGGAAGCAGTGTGTCGTAGCGCGGTTGAAATTGCCGAAAAACTTGCATCCCCGTTAATTATTGTAGCTACTGAAGGTGGAAAATCTGCTAAGTCTTTACGTAAGTATTTTCCATGTGCTACCATTCTAGCGCTAACCACGAATGTAAAAACCGCAAGGCAGCTACAACTAAGTAAGGGTGTTGATACAATATTAGTTGATAGACTCACATCTACGGATGATTTTTATCGACTAGGCAAAGAAGCGGCTGAGACTAGTGGGTACGCTAAGACAGGCGATACGTTGGTCATGGTGTCTGGTGCACTGGTTCCGAGCGGTACGACTAATACATCATCAGTACATGTATTATAAGCTTAGTGGTTTTTGAGTAATAGGCTTATACTAAGCAGATGCATGAATATAACCATTAGAGTGTCATCAAAAATATTGATTGCAGATCAAAATAAAATATCGCGTTTTAGTCATATTAAATAGCTCTTAAAAAGTATTTTATAGTTTGAATCAACCATTTCATCCATGATAGATTGTTTGATGTATGGGGTTATAGTCGCTTACTGATAAAAATAGTTATCTATTATCAGCTACAAGGCTATAAAGCTATAAAGCTATAAAGCTATAAAGCTATCATGGTATTGGGACTGTTTTGTAAAATTCTACTACAGTGCGCAACAATACCTTAGCAGTCGAGTAGCACATATTTAATATATTTTATATTCGATATTATCTTGAGATAATATAGTTCTGTAAACTACTATAGCGCCTATTGCAAAAAGAACAACACTCTATTTGGTTTTACAGAGCATATTGTTTTATGATTAACAGCATAAATAATTGTAGATAAGAATGTGGTATAAACATACAGGATCGACTGCAGACAGGATGTGAAATAACAGGATGAGTTATCATGATCTCTAATGTTGAGCTAGAACAGAAGGTCAATCAACTGCTACATACTGAGTCTTTTAATGATACCGTTATTAACGGTTTACAAGTAGAAGGGCGTAACAAGATTAAACAAGTGATCACTGGTGTTACTGCTTGTTATGATTTGCTAAATGCCGCTATTCGATTAGATGCAGATGCGATTTTAGTTCATCATGGTTATTTCTGGAAAAATGAATCTGCTGTTATCAAAGGCATGAAACGACAGCGATTAAAAACACTATTAGTAAATGATATTAATCTTTTTGCTTGGCATATACCACTTGATGTGCACCCAAAATTTGGAAATAATGCAAAACTAGCGGAGCTGTTAGATATTGAAGTAAAAGGGAGTGTAGTGCATCCCTTGGTTCTGTGGGGAACCATAAAGCACCCAGTCACTGCAGATAGCTTTAAGAATCGTCTGCATATAGCGTTAGGACGGGAGCCGTTACACTGTTATGCAAATAATGCACCATCTATGATTCAATGTATAGCTTGGTGCAGTGGAAGTGGTCAAAGATTTATTGATAACGCTGCCGCTTTTGGGGTTGACGCGTTTATTACTGGTGAAGTATCAGAGCAAACAATACATAGTGCACGGGAGCAAGGATTACATTTTTTTGCTGCAGGACATCACGCTACTGAACGTGGTGGAGTCCAGGCGTTAGGTGACTGGCTCTCCATACAGCACGGCCTCAAAGTTATATTTGTTGATATTGACAACCCCGCTTAAGATTTTAAAATAGAAGAATTATCCGTCCAATCAGTCCAGGATTTATCTATAACCAACAGCAGAGCATTATGGAACAGAAAAATTTTTAAGATGAAAAATGATATTTATATACATTTTATATGGTTTTCTTAAGGTAGTGATATTTACTAAAAATTATATCTTTCACAATTTTATTATTAGCGATCATCTTACTGTTTTGAGATATCATTTTCAGTATCAATATAAAAAGATTTCTTTATATATCAAAGGCATATCACTGCTCTGGTTATCTAAGTTGTAGGTTATAAAACTAAAGTGTTGTGCATGCTGTATGAATTAAATGAGATTTTTGTAGTAGTGAACGAAACATGATATTCTAAATCATTTAGTTATCTTATACGAAAAAGTCTTCACAGCATATATCGTGCGTCATAGTTAGCATCCATACGATAACCACAGCATATCTATTTAATGTTCATTTCCCCAGAAAATATATTGTAAATTTATTGTCAATTGGATGATATCAATGCATATACAACCAGATTCTTTTATGATATTTCTTGTATGAAAAACCTCTTGGACTGATTAGGGCTATAACGATTAGAATAGGATTCTATATTGTTTGACAATGATTAATTACGAGAATCTTTTAAGCTATAATTTCCAGTAACCTGTGTTAATTAGTACTTTTAATTTCAATCAGAATATATTGACCAAATAAAAGGTATCAATATCTGATCGATAGTATAATTTTTCGAGATTCTAAATTTTTACAAATTCAGGTATCTATATGTACATTCAGGTATCTATATGCAGACATATAATATAATTATTATATTATATGCAGACATATAATATAATAATTATTGCAGGCTGCAATGTAATATTAATGAGGTAATCCTTAATAAGCTGAGTAGCTACATAGAGTGCCATGATAGTTGTTATAATCACAGCCACAGATATAGCATAAGTTCTATATTAAAGTGTTCTTAATGTTTAAAAAAGGAAAATAAGAGAGGTTTAGACGATATGATATTTCATATATCATATTTAATAAATAATATCAACATGTGTTGTAAGTCATTATTTATAGGCACAGTCAATACTGTCAAGATGATTGTCAGTTTATTAACCATAATACAATAACAATCAATACATATAAAAATAAATATAAAAATTATATTTAGGTTATAGGATATTGATGTCAGGCAAATATAAACATTAGTAACTGAATACTATACAGCTGTTTTTATTAGAGTATAGTTGTAGAGTTACTGGTGACTGAATGTATCACGTATTATACTAATATAGTATTTGAACTAAAAATAGATATCAATATGTCACTAACATAACGTATTTTGTGTAATGAAAACGAGAATTATAGGTTAGATAAACACTGTTTTACTTAAAAATTGTTCTAGCTTAAATCAGGTACAATACTATTTAAAACCTTTTTCACGTTTAATTAGGTTATAAGCTGCCTGTAGTGCCTGTGTTTTTTGCTTTGCCATTTGCATCATTTCCGGAGGTAACCCTTTTGCTACTAACTTATCTGGGTGATGCTCACTCATTCTTTTACGGTAGGCTCGTTTAATCGTGGTGACATCGTCATTCCTTGAGACTCCGATCATAGTACAGGCATCCTCTAGTGTGGGGTTAGTTGTTTTTTGAGTGTGACTATTGGTATTGTCGGATGTTTTATCACGCCGATATGCTCCACTAAACTGCTGTCCACTGCCCATCATTTGCAAAAACTGATTAAACTGCGTATGTGATATCCCTAGTTCCTCAGCAATAATATATAGTATCTTACGTTCGTTAGGATGTAAGATGCCATCAGAAAACGCTGCTTGAATTTGAATTTCAAGAAACATACGCAGCAGATCAAAACGATTAATACAGGCGATTCGTAGTTCGCGCAATTTCTCTCGCATAGGGTAGTTGATATCTTTTCCCTCACGGAAGGCATGTTGAGCTTCTGTGCGACTTACTCCATCTAATCTCATGCGATCCATTAATTGAGATACTATCTGGATATCCTCGGCCGTGACTCGTCCTTTTGATTTAGTTAAATGTCCTAAAACTTGAAAAGTAGTACAAAAGAATAGAGATTGACGTATTTTTTGATCAGAGGTATCGTTTTGATAAGTAGATGAACGAGCTTTATCAAACATATATCCCATGAGAAGACCTATGAGGATACCCCAAAACCCTAAACCGGATAGCACACCCCAAGCTACTCCTAACACTTTTCCCCAATAGTACATACACTCCTCATTAGGTCATCATATTTCTGAGATCTTGTAAAATATCAACGTTGATTTTTCATGTAAAAGAGAATCCATATGTATCAATGTGGTTTTGACGTGCTCTACAAAATATATATGTAAGATTTTTCTATATTGTTTACACATTGTTTTAAACAGGCTATTAAGATTTCTTTACAATAAGCGCATAGCAAGAAAAATTGTTAAGGTCCTTATGATTAATCTCTTTTCTGTTATATGGGTCTTGAATTTCTTATCCTTGATAAAATTTACTTAGGTATGGCTATATCTATAGAGCGTTCTCTTTAGCGAATATCAATTGATAGTAACATAATATATCTTGTAGTAGTATTTCACTACGTCAACCCTTTCTGATGAAATTCATGAAGAGAATCAATCCTATGTTCACCATTAGATAATCAGAGGATTATAGAGCATTGCTCTAGATTGTACGTGCAACGATCTCAATAAATTTTATTAGTTACATGCGTAACCTATAGAGCTATAGTTTGAGACTGCATTATCTATAATTCTAATCAGAATCTTGATGTCGGGTGATTCTTGTTAATTGAAAAGTATGCGTTATGATGATATCACGTTATTATTTACTGTTATGTAATGATTTAGGCTCAGTAATAATATTATGAGATGAGCGGTTTACTATCACAACTCAATGTTACCATCCTTCTTAAGAGGAAATTATCCTTTATTAGAGTAATTTTTAGCATAAAGAATATAGGCGCAAGATATTGTTTCTCTGTATGCGTGATTATATAGAATTACTAATAGTATACTGTGTGGTAGAATATTTATTTCAATCTGTTAAATGAATAAGAAAAATTATATATATACTCTGACTATATGAATGTATTCTTATGATATGAATGCTCTTGTATTAACAGAACGCACTGTTATCTAAAATATGCACCATCTTTGTTATTTGATGCCTTTCTTGATTAACTTAAAATAGTTATAACCAGAAGCTTATTATTGATAAGCGCACAAAGATGTCAGTACATAAAGACATAATATAGACACCCAGAGGTTTTTGAGAAACATAAAACTATAGTTTTATGTTTCTCAAGTGGGAAATAAAAGCATAACATATAATTAATGATATATATCATTAATTATATGTTATGCTTTTATTTGTTAAGATATACGTATCTCTACAACATTAGGATATCGCGAGTACCTGAGTGGTAAGAATCATTAGAGAATCATAATGAGATATTAGCGGATATACTTTTTGAACAACGATTGCAGTTAATACAGTATATATCTTTTTTTGCTATCTCTTGTTTGTCTGGCGGATTTACAAGATGTGTCTATTATGAGGCATGCATATGTTTTCAGCTAATATTTTAGACGGAGTGTTTAGATTGAGATAGCATCTGCAAAAACCGTTATGATTTAAGTCAATCCTCGCAGAGTGATATAAAAGATGTAATATATAATTGTACCAGAGCTATTTTGCAAATCAGTTTTACTTCGTCCTAAATGTACTAAATGCAGGTTAGTTTTATTTTTATTTCAGTATAATATCAGTATCATATCAGATATTATCTATTATGAGAGAGAATGCTAGTTTTTAGGGAATTTTAATACGGCGCATGAATATAAGACTATCTGTATTTTTTATTGCGTTGCTTAGATTAGCGTTGGCTAGTGAGCAAGTGTTGGCGAATGACTTAATAACAGAACCAATTCTTAGGTGTCACCGTGATAATCACCGACTAGTTCAGAGAAAAAAAATGGACCAGTTACCTGTAGTGATTCACTCGGATAAAGCTCAGGGCGCTTATCCAGATAAAGTAATATTTAGCGGTAATGTTCATATGCAGCAAGGCAGAAGACATATTCAATCCGAGCAGATTCAAGTGAATCGTGCTATTCGTAAAGGGTCGAAAAATCCAACAAATAGTGTTCTTGCATTAGGTAATGTGTGTTATAATGACAACAAGATAGCACTGCAAGGCCGGAAGGCTTGGTCAAATCTAAACACCAAAGATACTAATATTTGGGCAGGTAATTATCAAATGATTGGGCGCCAAGGAAGGGGTGTGGCTGACCAAATACAGCTACGGAATCATCATCGCTATACAATTTTAAAAAATGGAACTTTTACTTCTTGTCCAATAGGACAAGATAGTTGGAAAATTGAGGGATCAAAGATTATTTATGATCACGATGAACAGTTAGCTGAAGTTTGGGGTGCACGCTTTAAGTTAGGATCCATACCAATTTTTTATAGTCCTTACTTTCAAATACCAGTAGGTAATAAATTTCGTTCTGGTTTTTTAACTCCTCGTACATATTATAATAAAAATAGTGGTTTTCAGTTTTCTCTGCCTTTGTATTGGCAAATCACGCCAGAAGCTGATGCTACGCTAATCGCGCATTACATTAGTCGGCGCGGCATACAGTGGCAAAACGAGTTCCGTTACTTAATGGGTGGTTTTGGTGCCATTGAATTGGACTATTTAAATAATGATCGCATTTATCAAACAGAACATTCTAAGGCCATCAGATCTTCTAATAGATGGTTGCTGCACTGGCAAAACACTAGTATATATTTAAAGCATTGGCGATTCAAAGTTAACTACACAAAAGTGAGCGATCCTTATTATTTTTCAGATTTAGATTCAGCTTATGGTAGTACTAGCGATGATCATATGATTCAAAAGCTCAGTTTTGGGTACACGGAGCATAATTGGAATGCAATGGTATCAATAAAAAAATTTCAAAGTTTATCAATCAAAACGCAAAAGGATATTTATACTGCGGAACCACAATTTGATTTTAATTACTATTACCGCCCTTTTTATCCACTGCATGGACACTTATATGCTCAGATATCAAGATTTTTAAACATGGACTCACGTATGCCGAGTGCCATGCGTTTTCACCTAGAACCAGATATTGAGTGGTCTCGTATCAATGAATGGAATGGGATACGCGCTTCAGCAAAACTGTTTGCTACGCATTACGAACAATATAATATTCAGTATTATAATTCACAAAAACAGAATAGTGTAAAATTAAACAATTCAGTAAATAGAATTATACCACAATTTAAAATTGATGGAAGCATGAAATTTGATCGTGACATGAATGGGTTGGTAGGTTACAGGCAAATGATAGAACCTAGAGTACAGTACCTCTATGTGCCGTATTGTAACCAGAGTGCTATTAGAGCTTATGATTCCACTTTATTACGCAGAGACTACTACGGTCTATTTAGAGAGAGTACGCATAGCGGTCTAGATCGCATCACTGATGCAAATCAAGTGGCTACTGGTTTTACAATGCATATTATTAACTCCAATCTACTAGACCGCTTTAATCTTTCTGTAGGGCAGATTTATTCATTTAATTCAGCATATAGCAAGAGAGATTCTGCTCAGCATCAGACTCGAGGCTCTGTAGTATTAGCAAGCGATAGTTACTGGAGAATTACTGATTACTTAGCAATGCATGGAGGAGTTCAATATGACGTTCATGTAGATAATATCTCTCAGGGGAACACGATTTTAGAATGGCGCTCTGATTCACAGCACGTCTTTCAGTGCAGTTATCGCTATACAAATTCAGAGTACATGAAAAACATGCTAGCACATTATGGCAAGCAGGATCGATATAATAAAGGGATCTCACAAGTAGGTGTTATTGCTAGTTGGCCCATTATGAATACATGGTCCCTAGTTGGTGCTTGCTATTATGATCTAAAAACTGGATCTGTAGCGGATCAATTAGTAGGAATGCAGTACAGCTCTTGTTGTTACGCAGTGCGCTTAGGCTATGAACGTAAAATTAACGGTTGGGAATACAACCAAAGTCAGTATGATAATAAAATTTCATTTCATATTGAACTGCGCGGTATGAATTCTGATAATGATCTAAATTCTACTCAAATGTTATCTCAAGGTATTCTGCCTTATCAAAGGATTGTATAACATTATAGTTAAAATATACCAAAAAATTCAATAGCAGGAGATATGAGAATGGATAAAGTATGATGCAGTGGAAATTGTTAATCTTCAGTGTATTATTAATTCCTGGAATTGTTTTTGCAGCCCCAAAAGTTTTGGATAAAATTGTGGCTATTGTTAATCATAAGATAATACTAGATAGCGATGTAGATAGTATAATGCGATCTGTTAAAGCACAGGCAAAAAAATCTAGTCAAAAATTACCTAATGCAGACATATTACACTCGAAGATTCTTGAAAAGTTAATAATGGATACGCTTTTACTACAAAAAGCAGAAGAGTCTGGTATTCGTGTTAACGATCAACAATTGGACGAGGCAATTTTAAATATTGCTCAGAAAAATCAAATAAATATAGGCCAGTTACACAACTATGTAGCAAAACAAGGCTTAAACTACGTTTCTTATCGTGAGCAAGTGCGTCGGGATATGATAATTGGCGCTCTGCGTAACAGAGAAGTGCGCAATCGCCTGACTATTTTGCCTCAGGAGGTCGACTCATTGGCTACGCAGATGTCTTTAGAAAAACGTTCTAGCGTTACTTTCAATCTTACTAGTATGTTTCTACCATTACCATTAAATCCCACACAAGAACAACTTAATAAGCAAAGAAATATTACTCAACAATTAATTCAAAACCTTACTAATGGTTTGGATTACAATAAGATAGATATTCTAAAATTAAATATCTTACAGCCTCTTATCAAGATGGATATGGGCTGGAAGAGCATACAGGAACTACCGTCTTTATTTTCTCAATCTTTGGTGTTCTCGCATAAAGGTGATATTCTTGGTCCGATTAACTCTGGTACAGGTTGGTATATTTTAAAAGTTAATGACATACGTGGCGATGATACTCAGGCGTTAGTAACTGAATTGCATGCTAAGCATATTCTGCTCAAACCGTCAATAACAATGTCAAATTCTGAAGCAAAAGAAAAGTTACTGCATGCTGCAATGCGCATACATAGTAAAAAATCTTTTAATACAATTGCGACGGAGCTCTCGAAAGAGTTAGGTTTAGTATGCAGTACGAGCGATTTAGGTTGGGTATCAGAAGAAAAATTTGATTTAGAGTATCGTCATGCTATAAAGAATCTTGAAATAGGTCAGATTAGTCAGCCTGTGCATTCTGTATTTGGATGGCATTTAATGTATATTCTTGATATTCGCGTAGCAGATAAAAGCTATGAGATTCAGAAAGAAAAGGCTGATCGCTTATTATTTAATCGTAAGTTTTACCAAGAAATGGAAAATTGGATGCAAGATGAGAGAAATGCTGCCTACGTTCAAATTATAACTTAAAACTTATTCAGGTGCGCGTGCACAGTCATACTGACAATTCTTAAATTAAGAATACACAAGAGAATAATTAACGGTCATTATGTGTCCTGATTCTAAGCATAAGTATTAGATAACATTGATTGATTCCGTAATGTAGTGGAGTGGAAAATACATTAGGGGTTACACAAGTCACTAATATTTCTGCAGTGCAGATTGCATATTGACATTTATTTATATACAAATGTAGTGACAAAAAAGCAGTGACCAAAAAACAGAAAAAGTGATATAATAGATTAAAGCTAATACAGAGTCAAGATGAATGTATATTAATTAACGATTCCTAGGTTCTGAAGGTGTACTATGATTATATGAGAATACTCTGTCAATCTCAGAACAGTACTTCAGGGGGATTGTATGCAACAACCTCTCATTTGTTTAGGATGATATCATCCTAAACAAATGAGAATGAAAGTATTATCATTGTAAGTAATAGCTATGTATAATGCTCTTTAGGAGAGAGTCTGTCATATAGACTTCATCATCAATATAGAGTTAAGAATATTTTGAGTTTTGGTCAAGGCTATATATAGTGTTGGAGGTCACTCGATGTCATAGAGGATATTTTATTTAAATGTTTTAAGATCTTTTTAATAATAAAACAGCTTCACAGGCAATTCCTTCATTGCGTCCAATACAACCTAGCTTTTCTGTAGTAGTAGCCTTGATATTCACACTTTCTCTGTGTGTCAATAAATCTTCAGAAATATTCACACGCATTTGTGTTATATATGGCATAATTTTTGGAATCTGCGCAATGATTGTAAGATCAATATTATTAATTTGATAGTTTTTTTCTGTAATGCGTAGAAAAGCCTCACGTAAAAGAAAACGACTATCTATGCCTTTATAAAACGGGTTTTTCTCAGAGAAAATCGTACCAATATCTCCTAAGGCTGCTGCGCCCAGCAGCGCATCAGTGAGAGCATGAATAGCCACATCACCATCGGAGTGAGCGAGAAGCCCCTGACTATCAGGAATCAGGACGCCACAGAGAATGAGTGGTCTACTACCTCCAAATGCATGTATATCAAAACCGTGACCAATTCGCATAATTTTGCTCTGATAGATAAGATTTTTTAGATAGATAAGACTCAACTAGTACTAAATCTTCTGGATACGTAACCTTCAGGTTATCACTATGTCCTGTAATCAACTCGGGTTGATAACCACAGTATTCTAGCGCTGATGCCTCATCAGTAATGTTCTTCCCTGAGTTAATGGCCTGTCCTAAACAATGTAACAGCAATTGTAACGGAAATAATTGCGGTGTTAATGCCTGCCATAGGGAAGCATTATTTATAGTATCGTGAATCTGATTACTTCCTGTAACGGCCTGTTTAATAGTATCACGTACTGGAATAGCTAGAATACCACCAATCTTGCTACTGACAGTAAGGCTTAAAATACGATGTAAATCTTCTGAGCGCAAACAAGGTCGAGCGGCATCATGTACTAATACCCATTGAACGGAGGGAGACTTGTGAAGCGCTGCTAATACTGAATCAGCACGACATTGACCGCCCTTAACAGTAGTAATGCGTATATTACGAGCTACTGATAGCCGATTAAAATATACGTCTTTTGGATGTAGCGCAACTATTATTTTTTTAATCTCTGTATGCTGTAATAACACACTCAAAGTGTGTTCTAGAATAGTTTTTCCAGCAACTGTAAGGTATTGCTTAGGGCGCTGAGATTGCATACGACTACCTGTTCCCGCAGCAGGCACTATAGCGACTACATCTATTAATGAGGTATTTATCATAATGTTTGATATTTTATATAAAATCTGATCTGATCTGATTTTTGAATATATTTATAGCGATAAACCTTGATTATAGCATATAATAGCAGTTTTTCTGGCAGAGTAGATTCAGTTTTTCAAAAATTTTGTAGTAAATTGCACTTATTATAGAGAATACTAGGTATATAAAATTTTTTATGCATTATATAACTCATGTTTATTCAGTGATCTCTACCTTCAAGAATTTTTTCAGGATTATTTAAATCATTAATTTTTGACAAGAGTTTTTCATTTCTCTCTTTAAGAATGGAATTATATTTTTTCTGAAGCTTTAGATCGGTACTGATATTACGAAAACTATTTATCCCGTTCTTGCCTAACCAAAGAGAATATTGCAACCAACTTAAAAGAATTAGTAATAATAATATCAATTTACCCACAAGTCCTCTCTGTTAAAAATTTTTCTATATTATAGTGCTTCTACTATCTTTTGAGATCATAAAGATAAATAATATTAAACGTTTTTGGTACTCTGCGTTCTAGGTGGTATATAATTTAAGCATCACGGAGATGATAACAATTATCTTACTCGGATTACTTAAGAGAAGAAATACAGGCTCACTATTTTTTAAGCTGTAAAAATATTCTTTAAACGTAAAAATTCTAATACCTGATTAGTTAAATATGAGACCTTATATTCACCATTTAGCCGAATATCAGGATGCAATGGAGTTTGATACTCTGAATTAACACCAGTAAAGCAACGCAATTCTCCGCTACGCGCTTTTTGATACAAACCTTTTGGATCACGCGCCTCACATATCGCAAAAGGTGTATCGATAAAAATTTCGACGAATCGTCCTGGAGTTAACATCTCACGTACCATCTGACGTTCAGCACGATAAGGGGAAATCAGTGCAGTAAGGACAATCAAGCCAGCATCTGCCATGAGTCTTGCAACTTCGCCAACTCTTCGGATATTTTCGTAGCGATCTGGCTTGTCAAACCCGAGGTCTCTACATAAACCATGTCTTAAATTATCTCCATCAAGCAAATAGCTACTTACATGCAGCTGGTGAAGCTTTTCTTCAACTGATCCGGCTATGGTAGATTTGCCAGAACCGGATAAGCCAGTAAACCACAACACGATACCTTGATGACCATGCAGTTTTTCGCGCGATTTTCGAGTAATTAGATGATTATGCCATACTATATTCTGATGATCCTGAATCATATTGTGCCTATTTTATAATATTAGATGCACCCCAATGTGGGAAGTGACGACGTATAAGAGCATTTAGCTCTATCTCGAAAGAATGATGATTGATTCTATAATCGGCCATAGGGTCTGATAATGCCTGACGTATCATTCCAGCACCGACAGTAGCGTTACTGAGGCGATCAATAATGATCATTGATCCAGTTACTTGATTTTTTTCATAAGGATCAACTGAAAGCATTTCGTTAAATATAACATCTACGCGACCTATTGCGTTGAGTGGCAGCTCTTTGCTGGCATACTGTGTTAAGTCATGAATATTGATTTGGTAGAGAATTTTATCAATACGTATTGAGGTGAGTTTATTAGCAATTTTTATATTAAAGATGTCGCCTGGAGTAAGGGGATTGTCTGCCATCCAAACTATATCTATACTAGCAGATCGGACCGGTATTAATGTATCTTCTGCATCTATCAGAATATCTCCTCGGCTAATATCAATTTCATCCTGCAGTACTACTGTGATTGCTTCTCCAGCAATAGCATGGTTGAAATCACCATCAAATGTTATGATGCGAGATATGTTTGATTTTATACCGCTTGGCATTGCTTTTATTAATTGTCCTACTTTTAAAACCCCAGAAGATAGCGTACCGGAGTAACCACGAAACTCGAAATTTGGACGATTAATATATTGCACTGGAAATCGCATAGGTTGTTTTACAATTCCAGAATTTACTTCAATAGTCTCTAGTAGATCTAAAAGAGTTGAGCCTTTATACCAAGGGATTTGACCAGCTGCTCCAGTGACATTTATTCCTTCTAAAGCAGATATAGGTATACAATGAACATTAACAATATAAGGAAGCTGGGTTAAAAAATCGAGAAAATCCCTCTGAATAGCTTGAAAAATATCTTGTCTGTAGTTTACTAAATCCATTTTATTAATGGCTACGATTAAGTGTTTTAGTCCTAAAAGTGTAGCAATTAAGCTATGTCGGCGAGTTTGCTGTAAAATACCTTTTCGTGCATCAATGAGTAAAATAGCTAAATCACATGTAGAAGCTCCAGTTGCCATATTTCGAGTATATTGTTCATGCCCTGGTGTGTCAGCGATAATAAATTTACGACGATTAGTAGAAAAATAGCGATATGCGACGTCAATGGTAATGCCTTGTTCACGTTCAGCCTGCAATCCATCTACCAAAAAGGCCAAATCTAGTTTGTCTCCTTGCGATCCATGACGCTTGCTGTCATTTGCTAATGATATTAGCTGATCGTCATAAACCTGTTTGGTATCGTGCAATAATCGACCAATCAGTGTACTTTTACCGTCATCTACACTACCACACGTAAGAAATCGTAACAGGCCTTGCTTTTTCTCTTTATGTGCGTATGTTTTTAAATTTTTTGAATCGAGGTTATCTGTTGTAACAAGAGTGGTCATAAAAGCTCCTTAGAAATAACCCTGTCGTTTTTTTAGTTCCATAGAGCTGGTTTGATCGTGGTCTATCATGCGACCTGTGCGCTCACTACTTGTACTGAGCAGCATTTCTGAGATGATAGCAGGTACTGTATTTGCTGTTGACTCTACTGCTCCAGTTAGCGGCCAACAGCCAAGAGTGCGAAATCGTACCATGCGTTTTTCAATAATTTCGCCAGGCTTTAAGTTTATTCGGTTATCATTGATAACTATGATTATCCCGTTACGTTTTAGAACTGGACGAATAGCTGCGAGATATAATGGAACAATTTCGATATTTTCTAGAAAAATATACTCCCAAATGTCTATTTCAGTCCAGTTAGAAAGCGGAAATACACGAATACTTTCACCTTGATTAATAATTCCATTATAGTTATGCCATAACTCTGGGCGCTGGTTTTTAGGATCCCAACGATGAAAACGATCTCGGAACGAATAGATCCGTTCTTTAGCACGTGATTTTTCTTCATCGCGACGGGCCCCGCCAAAAGCGGCATCAAAGCCGTATTTATCTAGAGCTTGCTTAAGGCCGTCAGTTTTCATAATATCCGTATATTGTGCACTACTATGTTCAAATGGATTAATGCCTATCTTATCACCTTGTGGGTTGCGATAAACTAATAGTTCTATGCCAAGGCTTTTGATAGTACGATCACGAAATTCGTACATTTCATGAAATTTCCATCCAGTATCGACATGTAAAAGAGGAAATGATATGGTACCTGGGTAGAAGGCTTTACGCGCTAAATGCAACATAACTGATGAGTCCTTCCCAATAGAATATAGCATAACTGGATTAGCGAATTCTGCTGTAACCTCGCGGATAATATAAATACTTTCCGCCTCCAGTTGGCGTAAATAGGTTAGTTTTTTGGAATCCATAATATGTCCTTAAGAAAAGCTAGAATATCTAGAGCCGTTATCCATGTATTTTCTTGGAATTCTGATACCATGCTAGTTGTTGATGCAGATTGACTACCGTGCCTATAACTAATAATGTCGGGGCGGGGGTATGTCGTGTGAGTTCGAATAGGTTTTGTAGTATTCCGGTTTGAACCTGTTGGTCTTGATATGTGCCACGACTAATAACAGCTACGGGTGTTGTTAGATCGCGACCATGTGTTATTAATTGGTGAGTAATCTCCTCTGAAGCTATAGATCCCATATAAATTACTAATGTCTGATCAGATTGGGATAGCGCCGACCAGTCTATAACTGTACCATTTTTTCGGCAATGTCCGGTGACAAATAAAACGCTTTGTGCATAGTCTCGATGTGTTAATGGAATACCGGCATATGCAGTAACACCAACCGCCGCAGTTATACCAGGCACAACTTGAAATGGAACTCCAGCTGATGCTGCTGCCTGTAGTTCTTCACCGCCACGACCAAAGATTAGTGGGTCCCCACCTTTTAAACGAACTACTCGTTTACCTTGTTTAGCTAGTTTTACAAGCATGTTGTTAATATCTTTTTGTGAAACACTATGAGCGTTAGCACGTTTACCTACGCAGATGCGCTCAGCATCTCGTCGACCCAAGTTTAAGATTTCATCACTTACTAAATAGTCATATAACAACACATCAGCGAGCTGCATTACCTGTAATCCACGCAAAGTCAGTAGTCCGCTACTACCTGGACCTGCACCTACAAGAATGATTTCGCCTAGTGATACGTTTATCTCGCTTAACTGGCGATCTAATACGCGTTTAGCCTCGTCTATGTTTCCCGAGGCTATGTGACTAGAGAATAAGCCGTTAAACGCCTTATCCCAGAAACGACGACGATCTGACAGTATATAAAAACGCGCTTTAACTTTACTACGCCACTGGTTTGCTATCTTGGCCATCTGTCCTAGATGAGCTGGTAGTAAAGATTCGATTTTTTCACGTAATAGTCGTGATAATACAGGAGCCGTGCCACTGGATGAAATGGCTATAACCACTGGAGATCGGTCAATAATAGAAGGAAAAATAAATGAACAGTTTGGTAGTTCATCAACTACATTAGCTAGTAGATATCTATCGGTAGCATCTTTATATATTCTGCTATTTAGTTGAGAATTATTCGTGGCAGCAATTACTAGAAAAACTTGTGCAAGCTGTTTAGGATGATAAATCTTTGCGATCCATTGAATGTTGTTTGTTGCTAACATATCTGACAGTGCTTTAGATAATTCGTAAGAAACTACCTGTATATGTGCACCGGCTCTAATCAGTAGTTGAATTTTTCGTGCTGCTGTTTTACCACCGCCTACCACTAGTACTGGCTTGTGTCTTAAGTTAGCAAAAATAGGTAAATAATCCACATGAACCTTCATAGTAACAGAAGCTTATACAGGAGTATATGTGCTATCCTGAAGCGTAACAAAACTACCACTTGAAATAAGTTTTACAAAACAAGTTTAACACAATGCAGTAACAGTGAGTACTTTGTTTTTGATCTTAATAGAGTTTTGAGTTCTATTAAGATATCAAATATAGTAAACTCATCGCTTAGGCAGTCATTCTATCTGATAGCATAATGGTTAATCTTGTTAAGATTATTGCATGATACTCGAGGATCTCTAGATTAAAACCCATCAAAATATAGAAAAGCTTATCTGCATATCCTCTTTGGGATATGCATTGTGCATGACATAATCATAGGGCAATTAGCTTTTCACCTAAATTTAGTTTGACTAATAAGATTATTAATCTGAATTATAGGAAGTACATATTCGTTTAATAGCCTATATCTATTCTAAATATCCCATAAGGTTTGAATCATGATATATGAGTATCAGTAACACTGATATTGGTGTGCTGATCATATCTCTTAGATATTGCCTTGTATTTACACTTTTAGCATTTTTATTGAGTGAATTTTAGTGCCCCATGATTTTCTATCGAAATAAATCGTGGATCTGTACTAAAATATAGTATTCGCTTTTATAATACCGGTACGGTGATTTTCTCAAGTATTAAATGTTACATATGTATTATATATGTTTATATATTGAGTACACGCTAAGATTAAAGTGTGTGATAGATTATTAGATTTTTTCTTTGTATTTTTCAGTAATTGTGACATACACACAGTGTGACATACACACAGTGTGACATACATACAGTATTACCTAGTTTTTGGTATTGATCTAGACAAACACCTAACCATATGAGGTGGCTGTATATAGAGCATATATTACTTTCTAAGTATCAGTATAGTGTACTAAAGACTATAATGAACATATGATGCAGTGAGACTGCGGAAATCATCGTGAATCAATTGTTAGTCTTCATGCAAACCACATTCTCTTTTCAGACCAAAAAAGCGAGTATCCTCTTCTCTCATGCCTGCCTCTAGTTTTCGTGTAGTGTGAATATCCCCAATCGATACATAACCGAGTTTCCATAAAGGATGGAAATTTAGGTTATGTTTTTTAATATAGTCATAAATTTTTCGATTATCCCAGTCAATAATTGGCAGAAGCTTAAAAATACCTTGCTGAATCGTTAGAATTGGTAAATTTGCACGAGTACTAGACTGATCACGGCGCAGACCTGCAAACCAGGTTTGCGCTTTTAGTTCTGTAATCGCGCGCTTTAGAGGTTCTATTTTATTCAGCTGATTATACTTTGCAATGCCTTCTATACCTTGCTCCCATAGTTTGCCGTATCGTGCTTCTTGCCAAGCTGGACTTTGTAAGCAGCGAAAAACATGTAGTTTTAGCTTCATCTCTTGTGTTAACTGATCAATAAATTGATAGGTTTCTGGAAAAAGATAACCAGTATCGGTAAGGACTACTGATATATTAGTTTTTTGTTGTGTTACTAGATGTATACTAACTACTGACTGTATACCAAAACTAGAGGTTAAAATTGCCTCTCCTGGTAAGTTCTCTAGCCCCCAATTAATACGATCCTCAGATGAGAGCTTAGTTAAGTCATGATTGATATTTTCGAGCGCTATAACACGTTCCTGTTTTGGTAACTTGCGTAGCTCAATAAGGTTAAGCATCCCCACTTATATCTCCATTATTTCCAGAAATCTTGGGCTGGGTCCAATATCGGCTTGATAAGGCCAGTTCTAATAGTAAAATCGCCAAATCCTTCATCTATTGTTCTTGAATTAGACCATTGATAAATTAATTGATCAAGAATTTTGAGGGCATCCTCTATGCTAATATTTTTTTGATATATACGAGGAATTCGTGTACCAATGCGATTACCACCTAGGTACATATTATAGCGTCCGGGTGATCTTCCTATTAATCCAATTTCAGCTAGAAGCGCACGGGCGCATCCATTAGGACACCCGGTAATACGCAATACGATGTATTCATCCCCTACGCCATATTTCCTCATAATGTTTTCTACATGTGTGACAAATTTCGGTAAGATACGCTCTGCTTCAGCCATGGCTAAAGGACATGTCGGAAAGGAAACACAGGCCATTGAGTTTTCACGTTGGTGGCTTGTGTTTCCCATTAGACCATATAATCGTGCTACTGTCTCAATTTTTTCTTTTACTGTGTCCGCTACTCCTGACACCATTAAGTTCTGATTTGCTGTTAATCTAAAAAAACCCTTATGAATTTTCGCAATCTCTGCTACACCAGTTTTTAAAGGGCGATCTGGATAATCTAAAATCCGACCATTCTCAATGAATAATGTTAGATTCCATTTGCAATCTGCGCCATATACCCATCCAAAACGATCTCCCCGAGTTGTGAGGTCGTAATGACGCATGGGCTGAAAAGTTACACCCGAACGACGCTCTACTTCAGATTTAAAAACATGAAGGCCAACACGCTCTAAGGTATATCTAGTTTTAGCGTTTTTACGATTAGTTCGGTTGCCCCAGTCACGCTGAGTAGAAACCACTGCCTCTGCTACTTTAAGGGTATTATTTTTAGAGAAATAACCAAAGTCACTTGCGGTTCGAGGATAAGTAGTCTTGTCACTATGATCTATCGAAAGACCACCTCCAACCAATAAGTTAAAACCGGCTAAGACCCCTTTTTCAGCAATGGCAATAAAATTCATATCGTTTGCATGTAGATCCACTTCATTATGTGGTGGAACTACAAATGTAGTCTTAAATTTACGTGGTAAGTAAGTCTTACCTAAAATTGGTTCGGAATCAGTAGTAGCGGCCCTTTTTTGATCAAGCCATATCTCAGCATAAGCTCTGGTACGTGGCAACAGATGCTCAGATATTTTTTTTGCGTACTCATAGACTTCCTGATGCAATCCAGATTCCATTGGGTTGGAGCTGCATAACACATTGCGATTCACGTCATTGGCGGTACCTAGTGAATCTAAGCCAATGTTACTAAGAATTTTATGCGCTAACTTCAGATTGTTTTTCAAAATACCATGAAATTGAAAAGTTTGACGATTAGTTAAACGAATACTACCATACAGAGTATTTTTTTCAGCAAATCTATCTATAGCTAGCCATTGCTCTGGTGTAATCACACCACCTGGTAAGCGACAGCGTAACATCATGGCATGTTTTGCATCTAGCTTTTGCTCTGCACGTTCAGCGCGGAGGTCACGATCATCTTGCTGATACATACCATGAAAACGAATCAGAAAAAAATTATCACCATTAAAGCCACCAGTTAGCCCATTATTTAAATCTTCAGTAATACTGCCACGCAAATAACAGCTGTCTGCCTTCATACGTTCAGCATCGACTAACTTGCCTTGAATTAATAGAGGCCCACTACATTTTTTATCACTCATTAGTAAATATCTCTCTGATAGCGGTGCTGAATACGTAAATCATTTAATAAATCATTGGCCTCCGCTTCATTTATTTCGCCAAATTTTATTATGACTTCTAGTAATGCTTTTTCTACATCCTTTGCCATATAATTTGCGGCGCCACATACATAAAGATGAGCACCTTCTTCAATCCAGCTCCATAGTTCTCGCCCATTAGCGCGGATTTTGTCTTGAACATAAATTTTTTGGTTTTGGTCGCGTGACCAAGATAAATCTATACGAGTTAGTAACCCGTCTTTGATATATCGTTGCCATTCTACTTGATAAAGAAAATCTTCTGTAAAGCATGGGTTACCAAAGAATAGCCAGTTTTTCCCGGTTGCTTTTTCGCATTCACGTTGTTGCATAAAGGCTCGAAATGGTGCAATACCAGTTCCGGCGCCAATCATAACTATTGGTGTAGATGAGTTCTTTGGTAAGCGAAAATTATCATTTGTCTCAATAAAAATACGCACTTCATCGCCTATCCCTACATGATCTGCTAAATAACTAGAAGCGCCACCAGCTCTATCGCGTCCATCTACTCGAAAGCGCACGACGCTGACAGTAATATGCACTTCATTTATATTTTCTGCTTGTGAAGATGCGATAGAGTATAGTCTCGGAGTACATGGACGTAGTATACTGATCAAGGCTTCTGCGCTTATCTGACTTTTAGAAGATCGAATCATATCAACAATAGGTGTTTTTTGTGCATACTTTTGTAATGATGCGTCTTTATTGTTAATTTGTGTCAATAAATAATCACTGTGTGAAAGCCTAGCATAGCTTTCAACTATTTTTGGAGTATTAACGGTTAGTTCAAAATGCTTCTGAAGCGCTTCTGAGATAGGCAGATTATTTCCTTTTACTAGAACCGGCTCTTGCCCTGTCAACGATAATAGCGCTAGTAATTCTTGTACTAATGCGGTGTCATTTTCAAACCATACACCAAGGGCATCGCCGGGTTCATAGCGTAAGTTAGAATGCATAAGGTCGATTTCAATATGGCGTACGTCCTTCTGTGATCCTCTTCCGGTAATTTTTTGATTAACTAATAAGCGCGCTTTGAGTGGCTGATTTTTAGTATAAGTCATACAGCTAATTGTGTTGATCTGATCTGTGATCGCGTGATCCATCTGGCAAGAAGCAAGAAGAACTCGTTTTTTTAATATTGTAATAAGCTTAATGAACCATGTATGGGCCTGATCAGAATACTCGACATCGGCATCTACGCGATCAAGAAGACGCTGAGCTCCTAATTCAGCTAGTATTTTATCAAAATCTTTACCAGCTTGACTAAAGAGCTCATAGGAGCTATCGCCTAATCCAAATACCGCGAATGCAATAGAGTTCATGGCAGGTGCTTTTTTTGACATCAAAAATCTATATAATGCGACCGCTTCTTCTGGAGGCTCACCATTTCCCTGCGTGCATGTAATTAAAATTAATATTTTTTCGCGGCTGATATGTTTAAACTTATAATCACCAGCATGGATGTGATTCACATTGAGTTTTTCTGCCAAACACTCAGTACGCAATTGCTCACCAAGATGCCGAGCATTGCCAGTTTGTGAAGCAGAGATGATTGTCACAGCTGGGGGTGTGGTGAGCTTCAACTGATCGGCAGACTGATTGTTTTTTTCTTGGTGCACCATCCCCCAGAAGTAGCCAGATAACCAGGCTAGCTGGGTGACTGTGCAATCTTTTGTAGCAGATTGCACATGAGATAGTTGTTCTGCCTCGATTGGTGGTATATTTTTTACAGGTACTTGAGTAGTCATTACATCAAAAACCCCAGAGTTAGAGATCAAAATCGATAAGGTAAGAGTTAGCGTGCAAACCTGATGCAAAAAATGGTTGTTCTAAATGCATATAAAATAATTAAACGATCGTTTAACAGGTATTTATTGGGTAGTTATAGATATAACTTATGTCATGAATTAGTGATCTAAACACTATATGTATCCAAGTACTAATGTAAACGATGCCCCATCAGAGTTTCCATTGTGAAATGAATGCATCGATATTACAAGTAAATATCTCTCTGATCACAAGAAATTAGTATCTGATGTTATCATGACTGTTTTAATCACCCTGATGCATCTTTCGTTGAAGAATCAAAACTAGCAGGAGATATTAAGATTTTATCGTATGCTCGGGATGTTCATGATATATGTTGTATACACGTACTACTCTAACTGATGATAAAATTAGATAGTCATTCATGCATTATATAGTATAGATAGATAGAGTAGCGTAAAGATTTTTATAGATAATGTATTAGTTATAAAATTTTTAAGTTAATACGCTTTATCTCATACAAGGTCAACAGCTTGCATAAGATATTGCAAGGCACTGTTCAGGCAAGATCGGGACTATTATCGTTATTAAGCACTTTTTATAAGAACAGGTGGTACAGTGATAACACTATTTAAAGACTTTAAATTTGAAGCTGCACACTATTTACCTCATGTCCCTGATGGACACAAGTGCGGTAATTTGCATGGGCACTCTTTTGTAGTTCGTTTAGAAGTGACTGCTGAGATTGATCCACGCACTGGCTGGGTTATGGATTTCTCTGATATTAAGCATGCATTTCAGCCGATCTATTCTCAGATTGACCATGCTTATCTGAATCAGATACCGGGCCTTGAAAACCCAACAAGTGAAATATTAGCTGTATGGATTTTTCAAAAAACTAAACCAGTATTACCTACTCTTGGTGCAGTTATAGTTCAAGAAACATGTAATTCTGGATGCATATATCGTATATAAAAGCGATGCATATATCGTATAAAAAAGTATAGATATGGTAAAAAACCATAAAGATCAATAATTTTTATACACTGTTGTTATGCATAAGATTGCCCCTGAGTCTATAGCGTTTGTTATTAAAATAAAGCTCCTTATGATTGATATATCAATATCTATCTACGTTAATTAATAATTTATTTATTGTTGATTAATTTGTTACGGATTTTGAATGACGTTTCTTGCGGCTCGTGGATGCCTATGAATTTGATATAGATGCTTCAGTATACTATTTAATCTGAATCTAAACAATATTAGTATCATCATACTTAATAGTAAAATCTATCAAGAAGGAGAATCAAATAAGATATTGCTATAATTTAGAATTACCAATATGCAGTCTGTGTTCACATGGATAATCCTATTAAGGGATATTTATATATTTGTGTGTCTGTATGGATAGACGCCAGTTTTTCTCAATGCAAGTTTTAATACAGAGCTGGATAGCGCTCGCTATGTGATTAATGGGTTGTAATGAAATGATGCGCCTTTTGTTATCCGTAAGTATATTAATAGAGTTAATTAATGCATCGATATCACGTTGGCGTCCAACTGGGTGTTTAATTTCATCAGCTCTGAGTAAAGCTTGATTTAATAAACTATAGTTTCCATGCTTTTTGATTTTTGGAGAGACTGTAACCCAAGTTTCCATGGAGCATAGTACTTCATGGGTGCCGCTAGTTTCAATTTGACAACTAAACCCAGAAGCTTGTAATTCGGTACTTAGCGGTCGTAGATCATACAGACATGGCTCACCACCGGTGATAACAATATGTCTTGCTGTCCAATCTCGGTTAGCTATGGTGTTAAGAACTGTCTTGGTATTCGCTGACCCCCATGAGTCGTTATCTGAAATTTTTATGGGGATCAATCTCCATGGTACTTCCTGATTAGATGATTTACTCCATGTGTATTTAGTATCGCACCAGTCGCAACCGACTGGGCATCCTTGCAGGCGTATGAATATTGATGGAACGCCTACATAAACACCTTCTCCCTGTAAGGTTTGAAATATTGCATTAATTGGGTATCGCATAGATTTCTCTATTAATAGTGCACATAGTCTCAAACTTCAACTGATAGAGTATACGGGTATGCAAAATTTAACCAGCATTAACACGGGAATAACCTTGGTTGATTTGATTATACTTATCTAATTAAGAACACAGTGTATGATATTACTATTAGTTGATAATGGGTTCGCAATAGATTGTGCTTGCTTCTGTATAATTGTTTTTACTGAAGGGGTTATAGACCTGTTTTACCCCATTAGATTGAAAAACACTAGATAGTTGTACAGTATGTAATTGAAACCCTTGTTGTCGATATTGCTTGTAACGTTCTCGGGCAAACTGTTTACATGACTCTGCCAAAGGCACAAAGTCTATTACTTCAAAAAAAGATAGTATATAATCAGAACATTGCGTTAGTAGATTAATTACTACATCGTATGTTTTATTAGAGCAAGCATCTGACCATGTTAGTTCTACTGGTGCGCCATGTTTGGGTCCTTCATCTGCAATGTTATGAGGTATAAACGAATAAGGTAAGCTCTTCCATAGTGCATTGTCTAACGCAATAGCCTGTGTTTTATTTTCACAGGCGATGACTATACGTCTATCCTCATCATGCCATTTTTGATAAACCAAACTACAGATGAATTCTTCTTGGATAGTTATGTCACCTAGTGATTTATCTGGTGCTAGAAGATAGAAGGTTGCATGTTTTATAGACATATTCTAAAAGCGTCCAATGTATAGTTCTTAGGTATGATATGAGTTCATTCTTTCAATCGATCTAGAAAAAGATCACATTAGAACAGTTAGGGAATATTGTTGGATGATAATATCCTTCATATTAACTGTGCAAGTGACGTACGACATTATATATATCTATATTATTGATTGATTCTATGAGGATCTAGTCACGCTATTAGCTCGATTAATTAAGAACTGAGATAGTAAAGCTACTGGTCGACCCGTGGCTCCTTTTTCACTTCCAGAACGCCATGCAGTTCCGGCGATATCTAGATGCGCCCAATGGTACTTATGAGCAAAACGCGCCAAAAAACAGGCCGCAGTAATGGCTCCAGCATGCCTTCCGCCAATATTCGCAATATCCGCAACATTAGAATCTAGTTGCTGCTGATATTGCTTTGTGATCGGCAGTCGCCAAATCTGATCTCCAGCTTGTTCTGCTGCAACTGTCAGTTCGTGCGCTAGTGGATTATGATTTGAGAATAATCCGCTTATATGATGCCCTAGTGCGATAACGCAAGCACCTGTTAAAGTAGCTATATCAATGACTGTTTCTGGTTGAAAACGCTCAACATATGTTAATACATCACATAATATTAATCGACCCTCGGCATCAGTATTTAATACCTCTACCGTTTGTCCGGATAAAGTAGTCAGGACATCCCCCGGGCGATAGGCACGGCCACCAGGCATGTTTTCACAACCAGCCATAATGCCAATGATATTCAGTGGCAGTTTAAGTTCCGCGGCTACACGCATAGCAGCATATACAGATGCTGCACCGCACATATCATATTTCATTTCATCCATGCTTTCACCTGGTTTGAGTGAAACACCGCCAGTATCGAATGTTACACCTTTGCCTATGAAGACAATAGGACGGGTTTTAACGTTTAAAGCGCCTGTGTACTTGATTACTGACATTAGAGATTCATTGCGCGATCCGCGCCCAACAGCGAGATAGGCATTCATACCTATCTCTTTCATCTCTTTCTCTCCAATGGAATAGGTAGTTATCCGTTGATTGTGCTCCTCGGCCAGCTGACGTGCTTGCATATCAAGGTAAGCGGCATTGCAGATATTGGGCGGCATATTACTAATATCTTTTGCTATTTTGATACTATTAGCAATAGCTGAGCCGTGTTGCATAGCATATGTCCCGACCTTTAATTCGCTAGCTACAGAGAGAGTAAAAACGACATGGCGCAATGAGAGTTTTCTCAAAGTTTTTTGACTTTTTAGCTGATTAAAACTGTACACTGCCTCATGAGTGACTTCTATGGCATGACGTATTCTCCAGTATGTGTTACAGCCTTTAATATGCACTGGTATTTCAGTGAGAAAACATATAGCATTTATTAACCCTGCATCGTTTAATTGTTGAATGGTTTTATAAATGATTTTTTTATAATTTTCTTGATGTATATCTCGTTTTTTACCACAGCCAATAAGTAAAATACGTTTAGCAATAATGTTAGGAACATCATGTAATAGCAGAGTTTGCCCAATGCTTCCTTGCATCGCGCCACTATTTAGTACAGAACGAATATATCCATGACTAATCATATCTAATTGTTCAGCGATTAGCGAGAGCTGTCGAGATGCAAAAATGCCTACCACAATACAGGCACTTTTGTATTGTTCTAAGTTACTAATCCGAATACTACATTTCATGTACTCTCCTGTTTTTTAAATACAATAAACGTTATGTAGTTATAAATTAATCATGACCTCTGTATCGAGAATTGTACGCTGCACGTATACATATATACTGATGCATAGCGTAAATTATGCAATAGTACAGGCATGATAGCCCTTTTATATGATAACCCTGTTATATAATTTGAAGAAACTGCAGTGCTCTAATGGTTCCTCGGTCACTTTGATTATTTATCGTTGCATAATTTATCTAAGAATTCTCTTAGTATTGTAATATTTTATGCAAATACACATATTATAACTACTGCAGAATACACATAGTATAATTACATACTATAACTACATAGATAGTGTCATTGTTGATCAGATATTAAAATGCTTTTGGGTTGTACAATCTCTTAAATTTTTTTAAATCTTCAATAAAGGGTACGCATTAGAGATTTAACAATTTATCTTATTAAGATTTAAAGCTTGATTACTATTTAAGTAAGACACTTGAGCCCAGCCTCTTCCCGTAGCTGAATGGCTTTATCGGTCTTTTCCCATGGGAATTGTTCACGACCAAAATGACCATAAGTAGCAGTTTCACGATAAATTGGCCGAAGCAAATTTAACATCTGAATAAGACCGTACGGTCTTAGGTCAAAGAACTTACGTACTAGTTTGATGAGCGTTGTAGTATCTATTTTTTCAGTACCAAATGTTTCTATCATAATTGAAGTTGGCTCTGGCACACCAATAGCGTAAGAAATCTGCATTTCACATTTTTCTGCTAGTCCAGCAGCAATAATGTTTTTTGCAACATATCGTGCTGCATAAGCGCCAGATCGGTCAACTTTCGAGGGGTCCTTGCCAGAGAATGAGCCGCCACCATGACGAGCCATGCCGCCATAAGTATCCACTATAATTTTACGACCAGTTAATCCGCAGTCAGCCATAGGGCCACCAATAACAAAGCGACCAGTAGGGTTGATATAATACTTTATAGTATTGTTCATCCATTTTGTTGGCAGGACGGGTTTGATAATTTCTTCTAATACTGCTTCTTTAATATCTTTTTGAGAGATATTCTCTGCATGCTGAGTAGAAAACACAACTGTATCAATGCCAATAATCTTGCCGTCTTCGTACTGAAATGTAATTTGACTTTTTGCGTCTGGACGAAGCCATGGTAACATGCCATTTTTTCGAACTTGAGATTGCCGCTGGACTAGTCGATGAGCATAAGTGACCGGTGCTGGCATAAAGACATCCGTTTCGTTTGTCGCATATCCAAACATTAATCCCTGATCGCCAGCTCCTTGCTCAACTGGATTCGGGCGATCTATACCCTGATTGATGTCGGGTGATTGCTTACCAATAGCGTTCAGTACGGCACAGGAGTTTGCATCAAATCCCATATCAGAATGGATATAGCCAATATCTCGAATACTTTGTCGAGTAATTTCCTCGATATCTACCCAAGCGCTAGTAGAGATTTCACCGCCAACCATCACCATGCCGGTTTTTACATACGTCTCACAGGCTACTTTGGCTTGCGGGTCCTGCTCAAGAATAGCATCGAGTATAGCATCAGAAATTTGATCAGCAATCTTGTCAGGATGCCCCTCTGATACTGATTCAGAGGTAAAAAGATGTGTGGGCATTGCTTTATACCTTAAAACTAGTGCAGGAGTAGTTACACTAAAGATTATAACAACTGAAGATTAAGTGACTTTATACTAGGAAACAACTTTATGCTCAGGATGTAACATTGTTATGTGTACGGATGAGTTTTAATATAATAAGTTTTTGTATGAATGTAATAATATATAAAATATACAGCATTTAGGGATCTATATTTTTACTATTCTAATGCACTAATAATAATTAGTTAACGAGTTCATAATGGATGATCAATAGATAATGCGTGATATTAAAATTATTGATTTTAGCAAAAACATCGTCATTGCATGTTAGGATGTAATCCTTTATGAATTAACATTCTAAGCTATATCGCTATGTTATGTATACCGTATCTGTTTTGACAATGTCTAAAAGACTTAACAATCAGCGTACATGTGTAACATTATATTGTATATGCAATGTCATATTACAGATACTATAACGTATATTATAACGTATATTATAATGAACGATATACTTTTATATCATATATCTTGATGTGATACATGCATATATCTAGGACTATATTTTCAATGTGCTATTCAGACAATAATACATAATAATGAATATATATTATAATTTTAATGTTTAATTATAAATAAATTATTAAAGTATAATGATTATCACAACTGTATGTCTTCAGCAGGTATTTATAAATGTTAACTAACCAGTATAATATTTACTGTTTTAATCTGTAATCCATAATTATGACAAAATTATCATTAGAAGATCACTCTTCTCAAGAGTACTATCGTTTATAGTGATCAAATAAATTTATTGCATCTAACATCATGAATTTGTTAGATGCAATAAATTTATTTTATTGCCATCAGGTGAGTTATCTTCCTAATATAGAATCAATATGTCTGTAATTGATGGTATAATAGCAATGATCACTTGCATTAAATCAGCTAGCGAGATGATATTAAAATTATATGGAGGGTAATACGACGAATAGTATTAGATCTTATTAAGAGTTACGATAGAGCGCTATAGAACTTTTTACTTAAAATTTTTGCGCTAAAAGATAAAATCACAGTATTTTATTTAACATAAAATGTTAAATATATTTTTAATTATATGACGTGATTTAGTACATGTTGCGATGAAAATATCTATTTAATTTTTTAATCACTATTTATTTTATATGATCTCAGATCATAATCGATCTTCTTTCCTGACTCTAAATGATTTCGATCATATGCTGAATATTCTGATATAGGTATAGCATATGTGTGCGGTTTTTCATGCATCTTCATGCACGGACATGAAGATAGGTATGATTATTGATAAATTATAGTAGGTCAATAAATCTATGTAAGTGTAGATGACATCAGGCTTGCTCGAAGGGCATTATGTCTTATGAAATTTTTTAATTCGATCATAGATGTATGTTGTAAATGTATCCATTATATTCTGTGTGTGTTATTTTTTTTTAGTGCAAATAATTTAGCATTTGCTACGACTACAGCAATATCACCTAAACAGGAATCTGTTAAGGATCCATTAAAAACACAGCTGTCATCTCATATTGGTCCTGAGTCTCATGTAGTAAGTACTATCTCTTCTAACGGAGAAGTTGCAGGAGGATATTCCTCTATTCAGGAGTACCAAAGGCAAGCTTCTATTTGGTCTGGTCCATTTTGGTCTTATCCAACTAAATTAGGCACATTAAAACCTGATAATACTGGAATGGCTAGTATATTAGCTCTATCTGCTGATGGAAAAATAGCAGGAGGTTACTCTACTCCTCTTAATAAAGATTCCCTTCACGCAGTGATATGGTCTGGCGATAACTGGAAAACAGCAACCGATATAGATATTAATAGATCGAATCGCGCTATAGTTTCTGAGGTATCAGCTCTATCTGCTGACGGCAAAATAGCAGGAGGTCACTCTAGTGCAAATGATAAAGATTGGCTTACTGGAGCGATTTGGTCTGGCGATCATTGGCAGACTTACACTGATATTGGAATGGATATAGAACATGCTAAGTATCCTATATATTCTGGGGTATCAGTATTATCTGGTGATGGAAAAGTAGCGGGTGGATATATGAGCCGCAACAGACATGCGTCACATGCTATTATCTGGTCTGGGGATAAATGGGAAAAGAAGACCATTGTCGATGGATCTTCTTCTGATAGCTTGTTTGATAAAACATTTAATAATTCTGTGTCTGAGGTATTAGCTTTGTCTTTTGATGGAAAAGTAGCAGGTGGTTTTAATATTAATGACAAAAAAAATCCCCAAGCTACTGTCTGGGTAGGCGAGAATTGGGCAAATAAGGTTAATTTAGGTGCATTAACTAGTGACCCCTCTGGGGAATCTAAAGTCTTATCTCTTTCTCCTGATGGTTCCATAGCTGGTGGGTACTCCAGTGTTAACGGAAATAGTGCTGTATCTCACGCAATTATTTGGTTTGATAAGAACTGGAAAAATAAAACTGATTTAGGTACATTAAAAAATGATCTTTCTGGATCTTCCGAAATCCTTTCATTTTCTCCTGACGGTAAAATTGCTTTTGGAGAATCTGATTCAGATGATAAAGTCAAGCATCCATTTCTATTTCGAGTGCCACGAGAGGCCCTTAATACCCCTTCCCTCCCATTGAAGACTGTTGGTTCTAAAAGACTAATTAAAGATGAAAACGTACATACAACTAAACCATTCTTGGTTGATGCAGTGAATACTCGCTCTGCAATTAACCAAGTTGCTACTGATGCTTTTACATTAATTAAATCACAAGAGCATACGTTAACAAATTTACAGCAAGGATGCGTTGCTAATGGTGGCCATTTATGCTGGTTAATCTACACTAAACCTGCAGCTTTTATGAGCAAAAATGTTATGCCAGTAGTGAATGTGGGATATGGAGTAACAGAAGTATTTTCTCTGGGGGGTGTCGTTACACAGCCCTTATCGCGTTATTTTCCTGATAGCTATAAAATGAATGGAAATAATTTTGGATTTGGGTTATATGCTGACTGGCATGCACCTAAAAGATTGGGGCAAATTTATTTCCGTCCAGCTATATCTTTTAGTCAGTATGAGGTTGATATTAAACGATTAATATTGCCTCATACTGAAAATGGAAGAGGTAATAGCAAGATAAACGGATTTAGTTCATCCCTAGAATGGGGAGGCGGTCATCCTATCATTAGTCCAACTGTTTTGTTTTTCTGGCATACAGGTTTACGTTATAACCATGTTGCTCGTAACGCATATAAGGAGGATGATACTATTACGCTTCCTGTAGCCTACAATCCGATTAATTATAATAACGCAAGAGGCGACCTAGGAGCTGATATTCGAGTTTCGATTGTTCAACATCTTATATGGGTTTCTGGAATTAAAGTAGAACACATTCTTAAAGAGAATAATTTAATATCGAATTCCAGTATTGATAAAACCAGCCGTCTTAGTATTCACGACATCTCACCAAAAACGTCCACTACATTAAAGAATGGGCTGGTATATACATTGAGTAACAATATTTCTGTATCTATATTTGAGTCAGGTATTTCAAGTATTCCAGGGAATAAGAACTGGAAATTTTCTTGCAGCTTAAACGGAACATTTTAATATGTTATATCTATTTTATGTTTATTGAAGAGTCAAGGCTGATGAGATGTAAGTATTAATATACATTACCAAATAGCTATGGCTCTTATGTATTGCTATCTCAAAAGGTTTATCTCTATCTTAGAAGGGTTAGGTTATTTTATGTATTTTATGGTAGTAACAGATAAATACTACCCATAGAAGATACTATAGAAGATACTTATGTATTATATGGTGCGGTGTTACTCAGATAGATGCTATGATTTATATCATAGTGATATGGCATGCTGTATTTAGGCATGATACTGTATTTGTAGTATAAGTTCTGTTATGTATAGGTGTATTATGAGACTGCTATGCATACGGCGCTATGCATAGCAGTCTCATCTTGAATTTGCTATTGAGATAGTCATTACTATTGTAGATATAGCGAAATTCTATGCATGTTAAATTATTTCTCTAAAATATATTATAACAGTTAATTGAAGGTTTTAGATGACATAATCAAGCCAGTCGTTCTTGTAGAATTTTTTCTAGCAATTAATTGCTAGTCCTTTTGTTTTATGTAAAACTTATAAAAATAAGTTATGACATAATTTGGTCGTTAATTACTAAATAGTTATTAAATATTTTTATAGTTTTCTTATACCCTATCCACGCTGTAACTATACATCCATCTCTATATACTACTAGTATAATTTTGCTCAGCTTGTAATGTTTATTTACTTATCTTGTAAAAATAAATAACTGCCCGATTCTTCTAAAGAAGGCAGTAGATATTAAATAGTATTAATATGTAGAGTTTTTTTTCTAAAGATATGTCCAGAGGTTGTTCTGGTCGTTTTGATTAAATGTGTCTCTGTCATACCGTAAGGAAGGGAGAGCTAGCTCCGTCTTATGTGATGATATATAATCCAACAATATAGATTATACTATATATCTTAGTATATATATAAAATATTATTATATATATCAACCGTGCAATCACGACTTATTATTTCTATGATAAATACTTGGAAGATATAGAAGATATATCACATTTCTAACATCGAAAGATCTTCTGTTGTAACATCGAAAGATCCTCTATTGTGTCACTTTAATCTGAAAAGAATTATTTTAGTTCTGAAATTAAAAATTAGATTATGGATTTTATTAAAATTTTTTATTCACCTAAGATAACTTCAAGGAATTTAGGCGAATTTAGTTATAGAGATAGATTTTCTGAAAAGCTTCACATGTTATAATTACTATGATAGAGAGCTGATAAAATCAATAATTTATCGTAGTGGTTTTATATGATATTCATCTAGTATCGCTTATTGCACTTGGAAACACTCGTATAAGAGTGAGCTATAGCTTGTGATAGGGCTTTGTACCAACGGTTAAAGATAAATTGTTATAGTTAAATGATTATGAAAAAATTAAAATAAAAGGTCTTCTAGTTAGTATCAGATGCTCAATAAGTTTAATGATCCAGATCTGACTCAACGCTAACCATGAAGAGAATTAGGCTTGGTTATTACCTTGTTCAATATAATGAATCTTTGTCATGTTAATTATGCTGAAGATTAGCGCTGTAAAGTTTTAAAAAGTTTAAACAGTACATACGCGATTCTAAAAAATGCGCGTTCTGTGTAAAGTATCTAGATTAATCAGTATATACTCTATTAAAGCATACCTCATAATATAAACTAGAGGTGATTAAGATTAATAATCAATATAGATAACACCAGTCCTCTCAAGGTATTAGATATTCATAGTAATTATTTTATTTAGACAGTAAAAATAATATAGCACTCTGTTTCTAAGAGCTAAAGAAAAATAACGCATTTAGTTAAGGCTCTATGAATATATTGTACAGTTTTCATTATATTAATTCTCTTTTAATGTGCACATGGTATCTTGTAGTCATTGTGTTAATTATATAGTCATTGTATTAATCATAAAATTAGTATCATTAACATATACATATTTTCTCTAAGTTTATATAGATTATTTTGTGGTCTTAACAATATTACGAGACACTATTAATGTTTCTACTAAGTTTTACCAATTTCACATGACTGAACTTTTTGAAAATGATTGATGCATTTTCTTCGGAGGTATTATGAATGATATTGAGAGCATTATGCATTTTTTGATTAATAAATATTTAATAAAGATTATTTAATCTGCTACGCAGATGCGAAAAACATCTCAAATTATCCTGATGGTCTCATGGTAAAACCTTTTAAAATAGCGTGTAAAAACTAATAAGGAGCGTAACCATTATAGTGCTAGAGATAAGTGAAGCGATTACTTAAAATAGTTAAAAACTCGATTGTTGGAGTGTATTAATATGACTAAATATTTTTTTATTACTGGAACCGATACAAATATTGGTAAAACTATAGCAACATGTGCTTTGCTGCAGGCTGCTATACGCGCCGATTATCGTGCTGTAGGATATAAACCAGTTGCGTCAGGATGTGCGCTGACACCTGATGGACCTCGTAATCGCGATGCGTTGGTTCTAATGCGCAGTAGTAATGTAGACGTTAGCTATAATCAAGTCAATCCATATCCGCTAAGAGCCCCAACTGCACCACATATAGCTAGTCATGATGAGGGAAAATCCATTGATAGCAATATATTGTCAGCAGGATTGCTAGCGTTAGGATCAATTGCAAACTGGGTGGTTGTGGAAGGAACAGGCGGTTGGTTGACACCATTAGGGCTACAGTATAACTACTCTGACTGGGTTATTATGGAGCGCCTTCCGGTCATTTTAGTTGTTGGAGTGAAGTTGGGTTGTATTAATCACGCACTGCTCACAGCAAGCGCAGTTCGTCAAGCGGGGCTAAACCTGATCGGGTGGATTGCCAATTATCCTACCACAAATAGTTATCGTGCTCAGGATTATGTGATGGCATTAGAACAACGTTTAGATACCCACTTACTTGGAGTAATTCCGTGGATTCAGAATGCAATAGATGCGCCTTTATCTAACTATCTCAACCTATCTGTTTTGGAAAAGCCTTATGGAGTGTCAGAATCATGCTGTTTATGAAAACAAATATGAGTAATATCTATATATACTCTTTTGATCAAAAATTATTTATCAAAAAATTACTATAGTTCTGTGTGTAATTCGATGTAATCTATACATGTCCTTTTAACGTTAGACGAATAACACTTGATAGAATATTTTTCTTATCTTAGTTATGCTGTTTAATAAAGAATTATTATATATAGTATCTTTGATATGATCTGACATCAGGATGATGGCGACTACCTGATGTAATAAAATGTATCTATTTATCACACTTACTTGATTATTCCGTAGATATTAATTCTCCTGCTAAAGTATTTTTTACATATATAATTTGTCATCTTGCTACTAACAAACATTGAATGATGCTGCAGTATGCATTTTGTTTTCTTATGTGCTTTGAGATACTCTATCGCGTATGTTACAAATCAAGCGCCCATAACTAAGGTCCTCCTAATCAGAGGAAACAAGAGACGTTGAATGATTTTTAGCGTGCATAATCTATATTACATCTAATTATAGTGAGTTTGAAAAGAGCTCATGATTCTTAAAATGACTGATCATATATTGAAAGAGAGGTGCTGCAATTAATGAATGCGTTACGAACAGCGATAGAGTGTTAGTGTTTGCATCTCTAGAGGTTGCAATAGGTATATCTGATACTTAGAGATACTTAAGATTTTTCGATATATATGCTGATATAGGCTGACTATAATAACTTTTAAGGTGCCTAAATTTTATATTTTTGAACACCTAAGCGAATATTTAGAGTGTAAAACTATAAATTACAAAATAATTACATATTCCTAGAATCTAGGGGTTGAGTTTATCTTAGAGCTCAACATATTATATCATAATCATATATTTAAAGAGAGAATACAACGTACAATATAAAAATATAATGAGATATGAGTAACCTAATAATGATTTTATAGTAAATAGAATTATTCTTAATTATGTTATAGCATCATTATGTGATAGCATCGCTGTTTTTAGATGTATCCTGCTGCAGGGGTTCATATAACGCTCCTATAGATCAGGCATTATAATAAGTTATTGGTATTTAGATAAGATACAGCTTTAAGATGTTCTACAAGTAGGAATCTGATGTAATATATTCGTTTTTTCTTATACTTCAGAGCATAGTAAATTACTAACAGTATCTTGACTAAGAACCATTTTTCGCATTAATGCCGGCACTATTTATTTTTTTCGAGATAGAACTCTTCCATCTGATTCTGATCATCACTTAGTTATTAGATATTGCATAACTGTTTTTTTACAATATGTACGATTAACTATGATGATTATTTTAATGCTGCATTCCTAATGTAAAGTAGGATCTGTGATGTTTTGATAAACTGATAATGCAGATCACTTTTAAGTTTATAATCTAAAGTAAAAATTATACATGTAATACCGCAAAATATCGCTGATCTATCTAAGACCATAGTATCCGTAGGATACATGTGCTATATTTAAAGTAATCTTTAAATAGTGTTAATACTAACTATATGCAGACTTTTCTTTTTTAGAAAACACTAGGCAAATATAGTTCAAGATGAGTTTTGTTATAGATATAACAGAAGGTTTATGAATTTTATATATCATATACAAATTATATAATATATATAATGATATATAAAATTAATGCTTATGATGTTAGTATATAGATATCAATGAATCATCATCTATATAAACTAAGTTTATATAGATGGTTTCTATTTGAATAGAAATTACAGTAAAATTGATCATATAATATGTACATGATCACGTAAAAATAATCTTGATTAAATGCAACTATATATCTAGGGTCTATGCGCATGAAAATGCTTATCTCTAGACATAACTGATTACTATCAGGTTCAACGATATATTAATTACGTTATTTTATATCGCATTTATGCAATAATAGAAATATTGCATCATAGAATGTGTTGTGGATTGTAATTTTACAACAAATCTTAGCATGTCAATATAAATAATTATTTAGTAATGATTATTTATTTTTCTTTATTTACTTTTGTAATATTTATATGGTCTGTTTAGTGCTCAACACTAAATTAGCCATTTTAGACAACTAGCCGAGATTAGAATAATAGCAAAGAGATCCAATTCTGGGCGAAACAAGAGAACTGCCGTTCCACTTAACAATAAAGTTTGATGAAAAGTTAACCAACAATGTTTTGGATATTGATTGAAAGATGCCATCGTGAGATTTTTATTCAAATTATCTCTATTATATTGTAGTTGTATTTTTTTGTTTTGCAGAAGAGTCTCATATAATAAATCCGGTAATTCAGCTAAACGCACAGCCCATATTGGTGTATATTTTTTTAGTGTATGAAACATGGAAGAAAAACCGACTTGACTTTGTACCCAGTCTTCAAGGAAAGGTTTGGCTGTTGTCCACAGATCTAGTTTTGGATCGATTTGCCGACCTAAACCCTCTACATAAAGTAACGTTTTCTGCAGCAATACTAACTGCGGTTGTACTTCCATATTAAAGCATCGAGCTGTATTAAAAAGCTGAACTAAGATATTTCCAAAAGAAATGTCTATCAAAGGTTTCTGAAAAATAGGTTCACAGACACGACGAATGGCGAACTCAAAATCTATTAAGTTAGTATCAGCTGGCACCCAACCCGAATCTATATGCAATTCTGCAACTTTATGATAGTCGCGGTTAAAAAATGCAATAAAATTTTCTGCTAAATAGTGTTTATCTGATTGGTTTAAAGTGCTAACGATGCCGTAATCAATTCCTATATATTGCGGATTCTCTGGGTGTACATAGCTCACAAAGATATTACCGGGGTGCATGTCAGCATGAAACAGGCTATCTCGGAAGACTTGAGTTAAGAAAATTTGCACACCCCTTTCGGCTAACAGGGGCATATTAACACCATGTTGCTCTAACATGCTAACATTAGCAATCGGCATACCATAAATGCGTTCCATTACTAAAACATGCTCACTGCAATAAACTGGATAAATTTTTGGTACATATAATATTGAGCTGGTCTCAAAATTACGACGTATTTGAATAGTATTGGCTGCTTCATGTAAAAGATTAAGCTCGCTGAGTAATGTACACTCATAGTTGGAAACGATTTCCAGAGGTCTCAGGCGTTTAGCATCAGGAAAAAAATATGGTAACCACCTAGCTAGTCGATATAATAGTTTTAAATCTGCTTTGATCACTGATAAGATATCTGGCCGAATAACTTTGATTACCACCTCTTGTCCATTTTCTTTTAATATTGCAGCATGTACTTGTGCAATCGATGCCGTGGCTAATGGAATGATATTAAAGTTATCAAACTTATCCGAAATTAGTGTGTTTAATGAGGATTCAATTAATCTTAACGCTTCCCTTCCATCAAATGGAGTCACATGATTCTGAAGCATTGCTAATTGATTAATGATTTGTATTGGTAAGATATCATGACGGGTAGATATCATCTGGCCAAATTTTATCCATACAGGGCCTAGCTCCTCTAGCGCAAAGCGTAAGCGAACACCCAAAGATTCTTTTTTATTTTTTTTTGGTATCCAACATGCGCATCTACAGAAGAGTTTTATGGATCTTGATAAACTTGTTTGTGAGATAAGCTCATCCAGGTTATAACTTAGAAAAACATGGATAATATAATATAGGCGACGTAACTCACCAAAAGTCATGATATCTCCAAAAGACAAATACGAGCGTCAAATATATCTAAAGTATGTATACATTCCTCGACCTCTTTGATAAACCAGGACATTTCAAGAAATCCTGGCGATAAACGCCATTCTTCAGTAATAGTCTCCGATAGACACTCTTTTTTGCGTTTTACCTCATAATGCATTAGTTGATAACAATGACGGAAAAATTGACCTATACTCTCTGCAGCAATGTCCCCGATCCATAGGGTAAGATATTCTACTGGATCGAGCTCCATACCATCTAATTCTAGTGTAGTAAGAAGCACCTCGATGATCTTCAGATTACCTGTGACCTTAAGTTGCTCGCTATTGAGCAGTCTGGTTAGCTTTCGATAATTATATAACTTTGGTAATGCAGTTAAGGTAGTGGTTATCGTACAGTCGGCAATGCCTTTATAGCAATTAAAGATTTTTACTTGATTTTTATTAAAAACAAACACCATTGATAAATTTATATCATATATTATAAGTGACAAACTGTGACCACAGAGGTATTGCTGTGTAGAAACTAGGACTTGTTCACGATAAACAATGGTATTAATGATGCTTTCTAATATTGCCGTCATTATTTTGAGTAAAATCATATTTATCCTTTTAAAACTTAAAGCCTCGGTGTAATGCAACGACCCCACCTGTAAGATTTATATAAGTTGTTTCACTAAATCCGACATCTATCATAATTCTTTTTAGCGTTTCCTGATCAGGGTGAACATCAATAGATTCTACCAGATAACGATAACTATGTGGGTCTTGAGCTATGAGCTCCCCGAGGCATGGCAGGACCTGAAAAGAATAAGCGTTATAGATTTTGTTGAATAAGGCAGACTCTATTTTAGAGAACTCTAGTACTAGAAGACGACCTCCGATCTTTAGAACTCGAAACATAGAAGAAAGCGCTTGATGACTTTCAGTAATATTACGCAAGCCAAACGCAATAGTGATACAATCAAATACTTTATCTGGAAATGGTAAAGTTTCTGCATTTGCTTGCACATATCGCACGTTTGCAAGAATTCCTTTGTTCCGCAATTTTCTGCGGCCTTCTTGCAGCATTGACTGATTAATATCAGTTAAAATAACTAAACCATTCTCGCCCACTAAATGTGAAAAATGCGCTGTTAAATCACCAGTCCCGCCTGCTAAATCTAATACATAATGCCCAGGTCTGACACCGCTGTGCTGAATAGTCACGCGTTTCCAGATTCGATGAATTCCTAATGACATTATATCGTTCATTAGATCATATTTGGATGCTACAGAATGAAAAATATTAGAAACTAGATTGGTTTTTTCTTCTTTGTTAACTGTTTGATACCCAAAGTGGGTGGTATTTTTTGATTTATTTAGCATATTTAAGACTTCTCTAATGATTCTATATTTTATGTATCTGTATATATAGTTTATATAAAGCGACATTGACTGCATTCTTTTTCGCGATGTAGTTTTACTATTAGTCAAATATATATTTTTCATCTAGTATTACACTATATATTTTTTATCTAGTATTACAGTTTCTGCGCATTAGTAATTATCGAATGCATATTTTTATTGCAACTGATTAAGTTCCAATAGCTTTTTATGAGAATGATTACAATTAGCTGTTTGCGAAAAATGCGTGAATCATCTCAGTTGGCAAATGATGATGACATGCATATCAAAGCAGCGTTGATTATATTAGATATACAAGAGTAACAATAATTAGATATACTCAAGATTATGCACATGTATCTTAAGATTACACTGCATATCGGTTTGCTATCACCTGTTATATTATAATGCTTGCAGCGTTTCGAAACATAGTAATCAAAGAGTTTTGTGGTGTACCTTTTATGTCTGGAGTGGTCTTCGAATTAATCTATATATGATTATTGGAATAGATTTTGTATAGAATCTATTTCTAGGTGTTATGGTGGTCTAGGGGCTTATTATCTCCTGGTTTTGAGGTAGACACGAACTATAAACATAAAATATTTAGTCTTGGTGAATTGATGAATCCTTTTCTACTATATGATAATGTTTTATAATATCATCTATTACATAATTTTATAATACCATCTATAGACATAAGCAGATAATAGATTACTACTAATGTAGTAGAGTAGATATATGAGATATAGACACTATAGGTACTCGCTTTCTTGATATTATTCATTCTGAAGGTAATGAATAAAATGAATTGTTATCTACGAATTAGTATGGGTAATCAATGAAAGGATTAGATAAGTTGATGTCATAAATAGCAGCATTCTCATATTGCCGAAGCTGTGTTTGGCAGTATAATCATACATTATACCATTCATATCATAGAGTGCCTGCAAAACTAAGTGTGATATAGCTATAAGCTATGTCAAATATTGAAGAGTAGCCCTAAGAGAGCCACTAAAGCAGTATCTACTCAGTAGTAGATAATTCAGTAGCAGGTAATACTAAGTGTTTATACGCAGTTTATCTAAATGCACGCAGTATAGTTCTGAACGCTTTATCGCGCGGAGTAACGTCCATAATCTTGTGACATTATATAAGAATATCGGGCAGATACTAGGATAGATATATAGATATACTTTAGTGATAGATTCGTATCAATAAGAATAAATACATTATAGAGGGCGCTATTCAAGTTCAGAATTATTGAATATATTTAAAAAAGACGATCAATTTTTATCATCACTCTAGTGAGTCTTCAGAAATCTCTTGTGTTGGAGAGTTTTCTGGTATTGCTTTTGCTACTAGCTCGGGATTAATTGGTCGCGTGATTTGTATGCCCATTTTTCGAAAACTTTCAGTTTGGGCTATTAAATTGCCTCGGCCTTCTGATAGTTTTTTCATTGCTAACTGATAGCTAGCCTCAGCCTTATTAAGGCTGAGGCCAATATGGCTCATGTCGTCGACAAATAATCGCATTTTATCGTATAATTGATTAGCACGATAAGCTATTTTCTGTGCATAGCGAGTTTGATTGTTAAAATGCCATAGATTATTAATAGTACGCAATGCCACTAGTAGTGTGGTCGGGCTTACTAACATAATATTTTTATTAAAAGCTTCATTGATCAGTTCCGGATGTTTATCTAGAGCAAGAAGAAATGCCGATTCTACTGGGATAAACATTAGAACATAATCTAAAGATCGTAAGCTGGGTAATTTTTGGTAATCCTTTTTATGTAATTCTCGTAGATGTGCACGAATAGCAATAATATGCTCTTTAAGAGAAGCTTGTCTCTGTATATCGTTAGCAGCGTTAAAGTAACGATGATAGGCTACTAGTGTCATTTTTGAGTCAATCACCACATCCTTACCTTGCGGTAATCGTATAATAACGTCTGGTTGCATATACCCATTATTTTCTAATGGAATATGAGTTTGGGTCTGGTACTCATGTCCCTCTCGCATTCCGGCGGTTTCTAAGATACGATGAAGCACTATTTCTCCCCAATTTCCTTGCGTTTTATTATTACCTTTTAACGCCTGAGTTAGATTGCATGTTTCCTGAGCCATTTTTTCATTGAGTTGTTGAAGATTACGAATTTCATGAGAAAGAGTGTATCGTTCGCGAGCCTCTTTGCCTAAGCTTTCTTGAACTTGATGACGAAATCCTTCAAGTTGTTCACGCAGGGGGGATGTTAAGTTTTTCAAGCTTTCGCGATTTCGCTCATCTAGACGACGTCCGCTATTCTCGAAGATGCGATTAGCTAGATTTTCAAATTTAGTATTGAGATACTCTTCATTATTCATTACTAGTTGTTGTTGTTTTGTGGCAGCCATCCTGGTCTCTTCAAGACGAATTGCCATTTCACGTAACTCTGTTTTTTGAGCGTTATTAATTTTTATTTGTATTTGGTTCTCGCATATTAATTGTTCGGTTTTACTGCGCCAAGAATCTTTGTCCTGTAGTTGTTTTTCAGCAACTTGTATAGCGGCACTAAGCTTTTGATTGGTTTGTTTATGTTCTTGATTCATAGCATGTAAAATTTCTAACTGTTTCTGTAAGTTTTGAATGTCATGTTGTGCTAGTTGCTCTGCTTGCATGATTATTTGCGTTTTAGACTTGTTTCTTGTTGTTTTATTGTGGTAATAAAACAAGGCAACAAAAAAAACTGCCAGTACACTAAACAGAACGAAGAACACAGCACTATATACAATTGCATTGTTCACCTTATTTCCTTGTGTGTTTTTGTAAGAAAAAATAAGAAGATATGGATTGATATGGAATAATTATCAATATCAATTTAATTGCAGAGCATGCTCAAAACATACTTACTAATATGGCTGAATAGTTCTGGATGAGATGAATAATATTGACCTTTATTCAGCGTGGGATAGAGCAGTAAGACAATCTAGTTCTATATATGATAAACGTAATAATTCAAATAGGATTACTATCCGATAATTTTGCTAGAAAATAGCTTGATCTGAGCTAATAGATTTTTTGGTCTAATCGTATTTGAAGTATTCTCCTGGAATAATAGAAAAATATAAAAATATAAAAATGTAAATATTAGTGATTCTCAATCAGGAGCTTGATTAATTATAGGTTTTCGTGAAGGTACAGCAGACTTAATGCAGTTAACCTGTTAGCGAAAAATATCATAAAAATATTTATTGATGATATTTTCCATATAAATGGCCAGTTTATCACTTGATTATGTAAAGTTAGTTGTGCAAGACAATGCCTATTTTGGGTAATGTCCTTGCATATGCAGTGGGGTTTTAAGCATAGTCCTTTAACTCAGTGTTCGATCAGGTTTGGAAGTCACTGTATCTATAATAAAAGTATGATTATGTGTTTTATATAATATCCAGAAGCATCTCTAATATCATTAGACTTAATGATATAATAGTATCACACTAACACTATTAGTTAGTGCGAATTTATTAGTATATATGTGATATGCGTTGCTATGATGTTATTAATTTAAGGTAAGCATAATCATCTAATGCATTAGTAATCAGGTGTTTTACGATCTATGTTTTCTCCTAAGATAGACATCTGTATTATATACAGTTACTGATTGCTGCTTGGAATACAGAAACGCTTATTAAAACGATCTACGCGCCCACCACTAGCTATATCACGTTGTTTACCCGTATAAAATGGGTGGCACTTACTGCATACATCTAAAATTATATTTCGGCAAATGGTGGAACGAGTTTGAATCTCATTACCGCAAGAACATGTAGCAGTAACATGAGTATAGTTTGGGTGAATATTTCTCTTCACTAGCACACCTCATCTAAGGTTTTTATGAGCTTATCAATCACGATTCTGAATTACGAGGTTCATGAGAATACGTGCGTGGTACGATAACAATATCATGATAACAATAAGACTACTGAGTAGTATATCTATGGAAAGCACTGAGAATCATAAGATTATTGTCTTAGCTATTCAAAATTCATATAATTCTAGGATCCCGCATAGAATAATAATAGAATTATTATTTGAGCTATCTGGATCATTGGTGTGTTCTTGATGTATTCATTGATAGTTTTCGTTGAATTATATACCTATTATAAGAGAATTATATACCTATTATAAAAGTTTCATTTACTTATAAAAGTCACTTACGCTTGACGTACTCTCTCTTAGAGACATGATTATAGATTGCGAGTATAGACCTATCTAGCAATACATGCATATTTCTACTCTATTAGTTTTTTATGTCTTCCTGCCTATTATTAATTATACTAATCAGTCAAGAAGTATGGGTCAAGCTTTTATATTAGGATCCTGCATTTACTATCATACCTAAAAGATTTTTTAAGTATCTCACTTGATGATTCGCTTTTAGCGAAGACCCAGGAACATTGATTGGTTTTGGGGCTTGGTCCCTCTAGTGCATTAAATATTCTACACTTTTAAGTGGTTTTATTACTATCAATAAGATTTGATAGTAAAGATCAGTTTTCTTTCTCAAGTGAATAAGTAATCAGCAGCGTTGCATACAATAATATTGTAACTTTAATAGTCTATCGTGTTTAACTGTGTACTCTGATTCTCTGATCAGAGATAGTTTTGATACTGATCCTTTCAGTTTTATTAAGTAATCTAATGATTAAGATTGCGCTGAATTATCAATACAGCATACATTCTTGGAATGTTTATCATATTGTTTTATTAGATATTTGGTATGACAGAGGAGATGAATATTGAGAATTAGCATAATATAAACAATGCTCTAAGGTCATAAGAATGTCTATACATCTTTTTAGGAAGATATTGGTTACGGCATGAAATAAGGTAGTATCCAGGATGTGATATGAATATGTGTCTTAAATAAATTTTTAAAAATATTATTTTACAGAATATTGTGCAGCACACATTATATAAGAGTCTCTAACAGGTGAGCGCCTAATACTATAGATGGGCTTATACAGGTCCTAGATTGGTATAGTTTATCCGCATTAGCAATAACGATAAAGATAGATGATTGAGGTGGTTCATATGTTCTTTGCGCACTGAAAAATAAAATTCTTAATTATTGTCTATTTTAGGCCATTTAGGCTATTTTGTCGTTGTGGTTTTGAGAATAGTGATTTTTTATGTAAAAATATCTACCAGTATGACCTGAATTAATCTACGCACCATAAAAGAATATAGGTATATGGGCATAAGCGTTCTAGCTCGTATGTGTTTATGCATTAACCAAGATTATAACATTATTTGCATATGGTAGTATACTAGTATACTAGTTATCGCTAGTTACAAGATGTAATAAGATACAAAAATTAACATGAACCATAGCAAATCAGATAATCGATCTTGGATTATAATTAGCCCATAGGTTGTTGTATTAGGATATTACTGTATATGTCATTGCAAAAAACACATACAAGCCTTTTAGGGTTGCAGGATGTGACGATTGTTGACGATGTTAGATTACGAAAGGTCATTATTGCAACTGTGTTAGGAAATATTATAGAGTGGTTTGATTTTAGTGTGTATGGATTCCTTGCCTACGAATTAGGACAGGTTTTTTTTTCAGGAGTCGATCTTAGAATGCAAAGGATTGCTGTTCTAGCAACATTTTCTTTACCCTTTGTAATTCGACCATTAGGAGGTCTATTTTTTGGGGTCCTAGGAGATAAATATGGTCGAAAAAAAATACTTTCTATCACTATTATAATGATGTCAATCAGTACTGCTTGTATTAGTTTGATTCCCTCCTATTCAACTATAGGAATATGGGCCCCAATTTTACTTTTGATGTGCAAAATAATCCAAGGATTTGCAATAGGAGGCGAATATATCGGTGCTGCTATCTTTATAGCCGAATACTCGCCAGACCGTAAACGTGGATTAATGGGAAGTTGGTTAGATTTTGGCTCAATTTCTGGTTTTTTACTAGGAGCTGGATTAGTAGTGATTATTTCTTATATTACTGGTGCAGAGTGTTTTTCAAATTGGGGGTGGCGTATCTTATTTGGTATGGCGTTGCCGCTTGGTTCTATTGGATTATATCTACGTTACATGTTAGAAGAAAGCCCCGCATTCCAAGGGAATCTCAAGAAATTTATGATCAGCGGTCATGATGCTGGCCTTACAGAACAGAGAATTTCATATATAAAGTTGATTACTCAATATTGGAAGAGTCTACTGATTTGCATGGGCTTGGTCATTACAACTAATGTTACCTATTATATGTTACTAACTTATATGCCAACCTATCTATCGCAGAATTTGCATTTTTCAGAGGATCATGGAATTATTATTATAATATCTATCATGATAAGTATGCTTTTTTTACAGCCTATTATGGGCTTCATCAGTGATAAGTTTGGTCGTCGCCCATTAGTAATCATAGGTAGTTTTGCCTTGCTATTGTTTTCCCTTCCCTGCTTTACATTAATTAATAGTCACGTAACAGGACGTATGTTTTTAGGTTTGCTTATACTGGCGCTGATTCTTAATAGTTTTACCGGTGTGATGGCATCGAGTTTACCAGCAATGTTTCCAACACATATTCGATGTAGCATATTGGCTACTATTTTTAATCTCTCGGTTCTTATTGCTAGTTTAACTCCAATAATAGCTGCATGGCTAGTAGAAGAGACCGCAAACCTCTATATGCCAGCGTATTGTTTAATGATTGCAGGGGGTGTTGGTCTGTTAACAGGCATTATGATGCAGGAAACTGCTAATTTACCATTGCGTGGGGCTAATCCTGTAGCTTCAAATATAATAGAAGCAAAAGCTATTATAAAAGAACATCATGATCATATAGAACAAAAAATTACAGAAATCAAGCAACAAATTAGTATTTTAGAGAAACAACGTTCTCAGTTAATGAATCAACATCCGTATATGCATGAATAAGTTTAATAGAAAGATATTGTGATATTATTGTTATATAGTAAAATATTTAACAGAATTTAATCAAAGGCAATTAAGGAGTAAATTATGCTGTATCTCAAAGATTATATGGTTAAAGATGTTATAATTTGATATATAGTGAGTACTAACATGTCATATGTAAAGCATTATTGATAGAGAAAACATTTGACTTCAAGTCAGCAAATAGTAAAATACACACAATAATCGTAAACGCCTTAAAGGAATCGTAAACGCCTTGCTTATTTGAGATTAAATTTAGAGGTTTCTATTGGTGAGATGGCCGAGAGGTTGAAGGCGCTCCCCTGCTAAGGGAGTATACGGAGAAACACTGTGTCCGGGGTTCGAATCCCCGTCTCACCGCCATTATGCATCCATAGCTCAGTTGGATAGAGTACTCGGCTACGAACCGAGCGGTCGGAGGTTCGAATCCTCCTGGATGCACCATAATATTATATTAGCAGTAGCGTATAGTGCTTTTGAAGGAGTTCCTCATTACTATCTGTGATGGATAATAGCATGATAAAAAATAGGGCTACTAAAATAGTATTATGCATCTTATGCTGCACCGAGGATTTTTTTAAATCGTTATTAGATTAGCACTCAGTATTATGATGATTATCATAAAATGCCTTAATATAAAAAATATTTATTCTGATTTGAGCTTGAATTTCATTTTGTGTATTACGTTAAATTAATGCTTTTCAGGTTTTAACCATTATATTTTTCTTTACTAACATGAAGATGTTCTCATGAATTTATGTAAAGCATAAATTATTTAAATTGATTCGTGACCAGTTTGTTATGTTTTATCGTTTTTAAGAAAATGCCATCAGTGACCCATGTCATAAGGACGTATGAGTACTGCTTATATAAGAACATACTTAATACATAGATAAGAACATACTTAATACATAGAGCATTTATTAAAATATTAAATATTGTATGATGTTTACGATCCCTATGAACCACATTTGATACAATATCATAGTTATGTTGGATAGATACATGTATGCCTATTTAGGCCAGTCTGTACCATATGATAATTTTGAAGTTGTAACGTAATACCCCAGAGAATTAGCGTTGATGTTAATGATTTCGATCTATCCGCGTTTAATTAATATAATATTGATGGCTGGTACAGGTATTTCTCTGTCTGTAGTGGCTTTTCAAAAGAGCAGTATATTCATCGAATGCCATAATTCATGAATATTGGATATATGTTATATAGCAACATGCATAATGATTCATATCATGCAATACAGCTCTTTAATGTATAAGGGAGACGGTGATCTAGGTAGTTTTATGATCATATATTAAGAGTTAACATTTTACGGAGCACTGTGTGACGGAACACACACCGCTTACTACTATCGCGTAATTAATCGCCGGCCAATCTATTGTGTCTTCTAGAGTTTTGATATTTGACTCCGGCGTAGGTGGGTTATCCATTTATCGTGAGATTTATAAACTCTTTCCAGATTTAAATTATCTTTATGTGTTTGACAATATTGCTTTTCCTTATGGTGAGAAATCGGAAAAGTGCACTATTAAGCGCGTAGTATCTATTATTACAGCGGTGACTCGTGTTTACCAGCTATCCCTAGTGGTAATTGCTTGTAACTCAGCTAGTATTGTTAGTCTACCAGCTCTGCGCTCTCGTTTTATGTTCCCAATAGTTGGGGTAGTTCCAGCAATTAAACCGGCTGCTCAATTAACTCGTAATGGTGTACTAGGTGTTCTAGCCACTCAGGGTACAATCCGGCGTTCTTATACACATGAGTTACTCTCTCGTTTTGCTGGATCATGCTCAATCACCATGTTAGGATCTAAAGAATTAGTAGAATTAGCTGAAAGTAAACTGCGCGGTAATGTAGTGCCCATTAACATTATTAAACGTATATTACAACCATGGTTAATGATGGCTTTACCCCCTGATACAGTAGTGTTGGGATGTACGCACTTTCCTCTTATTCGTGAAGAATTAACAAATGTATTACCTGAAAAGACGCAGTTAATTGATTCGGGTGAAGCTGTAGCGCGCCGTATTGCGTGTTTACTTGGTAATACATCTTATGCAGTAGGCCCAAAGACTCATAATATAGCTTTATGTATGGATTCAAATCAACAAGCGCTTCAGTTAGTACCCGCTCTTAACAATTATGGTTTTTCAAGACTCGAGGAATTAACTTTATAACGGATATGAAGGAAAATGAAAAGAAGTGACATTAAAAGTACTTAAAAGCTTGAAATCTAGTACTATTCCATCATACAGATAGCTACCATGATATTTATTGGGATTCTAAATATAGCTGAGCATTAAGATAAAATATCAGCCCTACACGTTGCAAGATCACAATAAGCATATGAGAGTTGAAATTTAGTGGTTTATATACAAACCGAAGAAATCAGGTATGGAATGTTAAGTACCCAGATCCTCTTGTGAGATAAAAATGTAATTCTTCAATTTACTATGTTTAGCTGGTTATGTTTAATTTATTCAAAGAGAGTATTCTTAAGGTATAACCTAAAATAGCTATTCAATGTAATTTTTATATGTTAATATAACATGTGTATAAAATTGATTATTTAATAGAAGGCAAAAGATCACTCAATGATTTAAATATTGCCGCTTTAGCTTGAAGCTTATGCTTGTACATGATAGTCGCTGCATATATAGAGATAAGAGATAATTTATAAGAATTATAACAGTTTTATTGTCATGACGAATAGATTATAGATTAGTCTACAGCTGAACAGAATTAAGCGCTTAGAAAAACGAAGGCTAGTTATGATTAATAAATAACATCTAGCACTTATCCTTATGTCGTTATATTGTTTCCGGTTGATATTAAGTTATAGAATATATATTAGGTAGAATACGTCTAGGTAGGATACGTCAAGCGATATAACTGAGCACCAACAGGTAGTGCATGTCCTGAGTGAGTGTTATAAGTTGTATATAGTTTTATATAAACTAACAAACTAACAAACTGTGTATATGATGCATTGTGTATTACTATTTAGGAGTGGTATATCTTTAAAGCGATTCTTTATACAAAGATACCGCCATAAAAAAGATTTAAAATACTCTCGAAGTCCCCATCGTCTAGAGGCCTAGGACACTGCCCTTTCACGGCAGTAACAGGGGTTCGAACCCCCTTGGGGACACCAAGTAAGACTGTATTGAGATATGATTATCTCGTTTCATGGTGGTTCCCATAAAACTTGGATGACATTAGATGGTGTGATACAAGAAGACATGAAATCACAATGAAATCACAATAAGAATATAAAAATATTCACTAAAGCAAAGCTAAATATAGTCCACCTTGAATATAATCTACCCTTAATAAACTTAATAAAAAGATGTAACGATACTTCATAATCTGATATATTTACAATAAGATGTTTCCTTTTTTGGAAAAGTATACATATTACAGATTATATTTATACTGATCAGTATATTATATTCCATCCAACGATTTTGGATCATTTCAGAATGTTATATTTTATAATTTGAAAATTATAAAATCATAATATTCGTTTTTACTTTTCTCTGAACATTCTAACGTAGTCTATGCAAGGGTCTGTAACAGATAGATTATATTTTAGTAATAAGAGTATTTGATACATATCAACCCCCCCGTAAATATGCATATTATAGTGACTTGGTGATTAGGCGGTATAGTTTTACATCAGGGTTTTACATAAGATATAAAAAGTTATATAGTGAGCATATCTAGCATAATTAGTATAATTAGCATTAAGAAAAGGATAATGCTATGTATTATACATAATATACAAGATTATAGACAAGAATTGCACGCTTCTCTAAATTTAGTTAATAGTAATTTTATTACTCGATTTGAAATTAAAGTTTTCTCAACAGCAGAAAAACATTGCGTGATTACAGTCCTAAAAACACACATAACTTCTTTAATATCTCGTCATTATCTTATTAATAGAAATATAGAAATATCAGAATACAAAACGCGTTAACCCCCTAGATCAGACTGCATGAGGAAGATTGAATCTTTGAATAGCGATGACACTGGATCGAAAAATTCACAGAAAATTAGTTACATAAAAATCAAGATTTCAGAGTGATTAGTTTTTGACGTTAGTTGAATTTAAAACGAGAAATGAGTGATGTAGAGACCATCCAATACATAATAAATTTTGTGGACAATAATAACAAACTGCAATGAAAATAATTGATAATTGATAATTAATAATTGAAATACATTAGAAGATCATATAGAGTTTTTGTATTTTTTTCTTTATTATTATAATAATATCTTCTAGGTTAGGTAGGGCAGTTATCTTTTTTTTAACATTACCCTTACTGAGTAGGTATGATTTTGATTTAAAGAGATGTACGCAATGTTATATGAATAATAAAAGCTATTAGTTTATTGATTTAGGCTGAAAATCCTAAATTAGAAAGCGCTCTGGTATAAGATTTTTATATCACTGAAGGTTGACAAGAAACCCAATCCCAATCAATCTATATGAGTTTTGTAAACATCAGACTCTTCTGCATACAATTTTTTATGAGGCTAAATAACGCGGTAGTGCTACTGCATATCAGCTGCTACATATCTATAGTATCTGTTAAAATTTACATGACCAAATTGCTATAATACAAATTTTTCTCAAGATGAGCTATCTAGGGGCGTAGTTCAATTGGTAGAGCACCGGTCTCCAAAACCGGAAGTTGTGAGTTCGACTCTCTCCGCCCCTGCCAATAGATTCAAGTATTACTTATACAGAATACGCAGAGCATACAGAGATAGAGTGTAGTTGTATGCTTCGGTTTAAGCGTTCATGATTAGTCATTCATTAGCAATTGAGAATGTACGCACCAAACATCATATATAGGGATTTAACATAAGATAAGCACAGTTAATTACTGATTTTGTATGCGTATTGCTAATAATAGATCTATATTTTTTAGAATTGTCAAGCAATTAACTAAAAAATGCCTTACTTAAGTACTTTGGTTCTATAGTCTCAGGTGATACGGTAGAACCTAAAATCAGCATGATTTTTGCTAAAGGCAACATATCTTTTGCATGAGGTAAATCTATATTAGAAATAAGAAGATCAAGACTAGATTGATCTATTAATTCCGGACAGGATTTCCACCCTGTACCAACACAGGTCCATCTACCTGTCAGTGTTTTCATCCGCTCGAGTATGTCCTGGGGCTGTAAAATAGTTTCACCACATTCACTTTGCCAGTTACCAAGATGATTACGTTGATATTCAGCCCAGTATATATGACCCGTGTTTGTACTCATAGCCACGAGAACACGTGGTGAAAACAGCCTATTCCAGGCAGCTTGTGCTAATATCTGAAGAGTGGAGAGACCTATCAAAGGGAGACCAGAGCCTAGTGCTAGACCTTGAGCGACAGTGATTCCGACACGAATACCAGCAAAACTTCCAGGACCACGATTAAAGGCTAATGCATCTAGTTCGTGTAATGACATGGCACCTTCTTGCAAAATTTTTTGTATTAGTGGCAAAATGTATTGTGTATGTTTACGAGCGGATAGCTTAACATGAGATAATTTTTTATGCGCCTGTTCTAATGCAACAGAGCAATATGCCGTGCTTGTATTAAAGGCTAATATTTTCACTGATTGGTCACCTTAACGTAAGAAAATAACAATTTTTATTATAGCTGCAATATAGATTATTTTGAACCTGTTTAGTTTGAAGTATTGTTAAAATTATACTGATTTGAGAAGGTTATACCGTATCAATATATTTATATCATCTTGTTTTTATGGAAGATTGCATTGATGACAACACCAATAATTAGGTGATAGCACCAATAATTAGGTGATACTGACATATATTAAGATGCTTTTTATGTTTTATGAGTTTCTGAGTCTTCTCATGTTATATGCATAATCAAATCATTCTCATGCATGGCAATGCGCCCCTAGTTATAAAGCGCAGGGGGAATTAGATGAATTAAATAAGGTTGGGGTTTGATTATATCCCGTACGAAGTTTAAAAGAATTTCGATGTTCTATCTCATTTTTAATTTTGCATTTGATTCGCAAATACTTTAGTTACATAGAATCAGAACCTTTCTAATGTTTATGATAGTTTTTTATGTTGGAGAATTACAGATAGATAAAACATAAAACAACAGAATACAATTAGTAATTGTATGTCCCTATTTACTATAGTTCGGATCAATGGTCGCATTTCAATTAACACTGGTTAAGCCATGCATCTCAATCAAGATATCTCCACATGGAAAACGTTTCATCGACTTTGGCCAATTGTGACACCCTATAAAATAGGGTTAATTGTAGCTGCTATTGCGCTCATTTTAAATGCGATAGGAGATGCTGTAATGTTATCACTTCTTAAACCCTTGCTTGATGATGGTTTTGGTAAATCAGGTCGCTCAGTTCTATTATGGATGCCTGTAGTGATTATCGCTCTAATGCTGTTACGAGGCGTAACTAGTTATGCCTCTAGCTATTGCATTTCATGGGTTTCTGGTAATGTTGTAATGGAAATACGCCGTAAGTTGTTTAATCACATGATGGGGATGCCAGTGGCTTTTTTTGACCAAAACTCTACTGGAGCATTGTTATCTCGTATGACCTATGACGTAGAGCATGTTGCATCCTCATGTTCTAGTGCTTTAGTAACTATAGTGCGTGAAGGTGCATCCATTATTGGTTTGTTTATGCTCATGTTTTATTATAGTTGGCAATTATCTTTAATTTTAATTGTTGTAGCTCCATTAGTATCGTTCGCTATTAGGAATGTTTCTAAACGTTTTCGCACTATTAGTAAGAATATGCAAAACACTATGGGGGAAGTCACTGCAAGCGCAGAAGAGATGCTTAAAGGCCATAAAGAGGTGTTGATTTTTGGGGGTCAGAGTATTGAAAATGAATCTTTTCATCGTGTGAGTAATTGCATGCGACAACAAGGCATGAAAATGGTCTCAGCATCATCCATTTCTGACCCCATTATTCAGCTAATTTCTTCACTAGCATTAGCGCTTGTTTTATTTGCCGCTAGTCTTCCCAGTGTAATGGAAACATTAACGGCCGGCATTATTACAGTAGTATTTTCATGTATGATAGGATTAATGCGGCCGTTAAAATCTTTAACGAATGTTAACACACAGTTTCAGCGCGGCATGGCAGCATGCCAAACGTTATTTGCTATTCTGGATAGCGAGCAAGAGATAGACCGCGGCAGGTATATTGTGAAACGTGCTGTTGGAAATATTGAGTTTCGCAATGTAACCTTTAGTTATCCAGGTCGCGATGTTCCAGCTTTAAAAGGGATCAACCTTAGCATTCCAGCTGGAAAAACTGTAGCGCTTGTTGGGCGATCTGGATCAGGCAAATCTACCATTGCTAGTTTATTAACCCGGTTTTACGATATTCAACATGGTCATATTTTTATAGATTCTTATGATTTACGTGAGTATAAGCTTAGATCTCTACGACACCAAGTAGCTTTAGTATCGCAAAATGTACATTTATTTAATGATACCATAGCAAACAATATTGCTTATGCTTGCCAAGCGAAGTATAGCCGTACAGATATTGAGCGAGTGGCTGTTATAGCGCATGCTATGGATTTTATTAGTAAGATGGAGAAAGGTTTAGATACAGTGATTGGTGAAAACGGTATATTTCTCTCTGGAGGTCAACGACAGCGTATTGCGATTGCACGTGCGATGTTACGTGATTGCCCAATTCTGATTTTAGACGAGGCCACATCTGCACTTGACACGGAGTCTGAGCGCTCAATACAAGCTGCGTTAGATGAATTACAGAAAAACCGCACTTCTTTGGTTATTGCGCATCGGCTATCTAGCATTGAAAATGCTGATGAAATTATTGTAGTGGAAGATGGAGAGATTATAGAGCGGGGAACGCACGAGACATTGCTATCTACACGAGGTGCTTATGCTCAACTTTATAAAATGCAATTTGGTCAATGATAAAAAATTTTTGGAGCGACAGTTATATTCGTTATCTATTACTTCCATTAAGCCTAGCATATGGCCTTATTAGTAATCTTGTTCGACTCAGTTATCGTATTGGTTTAAGAAAAGTATGGCGTGCTCCTGTTCCTGTAGTGGTAATTGGTAATATTACTGTGGGTGGTAGCGGTAAAACCCCGTTGGTTATTTGGCTCGTACTAGCTTTACAAAATCGTGGTATTCAGGTTGGGGTTGTTTTACGCGGTTACAAAGGTAAGGCGGGAACTTATCCATTTTTAGTAACGAAGGATACTAAAGCTCATCAGGCGGGCGATGAGGCAGTGTTGATTTATCAACGCACTCACGCTGTAGTAGGAGTATCTCCTACAAGAAAAAAAGCAATAGAGGCCGTTTTGAGTCATTCCGCAGTAGATATCATTATTACTGACGATGGATTACAGCACTACGCTTTAGCGCGTGATATAGAAATTGTAGTTATTGATGGTGAGCGCCGTTTCGGAAATGGCTGGTGGCTGCCTGTTGGTCCTATGCGCGAACTTAAGAGTCGCTTAGATAGTGTAACGGCGATTATTGCTAATGGAGGTGAGCCTTTACCTGGTGAATTAGCAATGCATTTAACGCCAGGTTTGGCCGTAAACCTAAAATCTGGGCAACAGAAGTCTGTAAAAGAATTAAACAACATAGTTGCTATAGCGGGGATCGGAAACCCAGAGCGTTTTTTTAACACCCTTTATACACATGGCGTGAGACCGCTTAAAACAGTATCTTTTGCTGATCATCAGAATTATAATTCACTCAATTTAAACGCACTGACTGCCTTGGGGCAAACACTGCTTATGACCGAGAAAGATGCGGTTAAAGTCTGTAGCTTTTCTGAGGCGCATTGGTGGTATCTACCAGTAAATGCTGTTTTGCCTAGTATAGCGGCTAAACAATTGCTCACTATTATTTGCGCAGTGATCTTATCTGCATCATAAGAGACTTGATAGTGTGATAGAATGATATTCTTGAAGTGATATACATGATGTATGTATATCACATACATAGATGCATATATAGAATTTTTCTATTACTAGCAGCCCGTGTTGCAAACGTTGTAGATCATGCTAAAACGAAGAGGATATCTTGTATAATGCGAGTCAGACTGTCTTAGGGATCTCTTAAAAGCAATAGCATAAGGGTGATATTAGTGCTGGAAATACGAGGTTTAGCACAGTTTTAGGGGCTAGATGCTATCTATGATAATTTATAGGTGTATTGATATTTACCTATGCATTGTAGAGTGGCAATATCAATAATAATTTTATTCTCTCTAGAGAGAATAAACATTCATGCAAAACATGAATGGTGTATGATGACATCATAGGATCTTTTGAAAATACACGCACTGTAGTAGTTGGTCTTGTACCCCTTTATTAACAATTAGCACTTGCAGAGAACCAATAATATTTACTGTTATTACAGCAATGATTTATTTAAGCTATTTTATAGCTAAAGTTATTAGACAAAATACATCTATAGCCAGAATCAATCTATATCTTATGGATCAATAGATAAGAGCAAAACAATTTTCAGACAATACAGGCAGTTTTTTATTAAACATCACACGTTATATGTATGGTATATCAAGTCTATTCATTATTATTAGAGTTTCACTTATAGCGTAAGTGCACTAATAGTGCATTACATCTTAGTGCGCTAAAATGTATAATTTTATAATATTATTACTAGAGGTCATTTAACTATTATTAGTCACTGCTAATAGGAAATATAGAACTATAATTAATTATATATATTGTTGATAACATGTCATATGGGAACACTTTCGATTATTATTTTTATCAGAATAGAACCGATCATGTACTAATAAGATTTCTAATACATGAAAGAAATCATAACTTTATGCAGAAGATAAGCGTTTGTGAAATTAGCAGCATACAGCAATGTGAAATATGCAATAAATCATTATCAGTAATTGCATGAGACACACTCTATGCTCTATATTATATACACATGTATGGCTTCATCAGGTTCATAACCGAGTGTCACTTGGTTATGAACCTGAGAGTGAAGCTACGTTAAATTATACATTATATTGTTTTTATAACTTTAAAACATTCTGTGTTCTTTATGTTGTACACCTAAAAGTTTATACACCCTAGCATTGTTATCATAGGATTGTATAAGATCACTAGAACGATTAACTCCGTTATAAATCTTGCAAGATGCAGAATCTGTTACTCCCTACTGCGTTATTCTAATGATTTGTAAAATGCACAGGGCTGTGCTAAATAAGAATAACTAATCTACTTTGGTGGAGATAAGCGGACTTGAACCGCTGACCTCTTGCATGCCATGCAAGCGCTCTCCCAGCTGAGCTATACCCCCGTTATTTATATCGATAGCATGCACATACTCGGTTTCATTAATAGAGCAGATATCACTTAAGATAATAGAGCAGATATAACTTAAGATATCCTAATTAATGAGGATAAGCGAGATATACAGATCTAAAGGTAAAATAATGATCGCGGATAGATTATTTTACAGAAATATGTCGTAGTTTTGATTCTGTGTGTATAAAAGTTTTGCAGGTAATATCTGCACTCTTAATAATAATTGTATTAAATTTTCTATTTAACACCCTGGATTATAGGGTCTACTAACTCTATAAAAATGCATGGTTATTAATTGTATATGTTTATGATAGACTTTTTATTTCAAGGGAAATTATGAAATCAAGTAGTTAGTCATGAATTTATCGGTTAATGTTTTATGAGATCATTCGTTAAGTGTGAAACTGTTTATTATAACCATAATATCACACTGATATATAATATATTTCAGCTCGTATGTACACATGTTGCGTAACATTAATATCTAACAATAATAATTTTTATTAATCATCAAATTTTGCATCCTAAGATAGCACAATATACAAAAATTATGATAAAAGATAGGTTTTTTTAAAGAGGTTGAGTCAATTGTATACCAATACTCAGTATTCGTACTTAAAAAAATAAAATAGACAAGACTTTCTGTCATAACAAAGACAATATGTTGAATACAATAATTAAAAAATAGTTAGATATTTGATGGAGATAGAGCGTACCGTGTGTGATTGCATTGATATAAAACTGATATGCACTACTTTTTTTAGAAACCTGACCGTTATTTAGTGAATATTCTGTGCTTCTGTAGCAATTCTTGAATTTTTATAGGTAAAGCCAGATAGAGTAATGCACTAATATAAAGAAAGAGCATGTGTCATTAAAGGTAGTGGGTATCAGAATACATCTACTTGATATGCGTACAAAAGATTAATAGTAGATATTTTACACATCTAATATCTTACAGAGAGAGTTTTTAAAAACATTGCATTCGTCATAATTTGTACTGGTTGCACACTAGATATCTCTTTTCATAAACATTTTATAAAACTTAGCATATGCTTAGCTCATACACTACAGAATAACAAATCTAAGATAGGTTGTACTTTTAATCTGTTAATAACCATTTGTGCTAATTAATAGTTAATGTTGTATGTACTGCTTTGATATTTTTTACGTTTTTAATATAAAAAAGATTACGGAATCGACTGTAGGATTTATACATGATCTAGTCTAAAATAAGACTAGTATAGAATACTTAGTAATAGATTAATACGATAAAACTAATATTCTTAGTTTTCAGCAGCCTAGTTCATGCACTCAGCATATGATGTTAAGACATTAAAAAATTAAATCAGATGCTTTTACCATGCGCTAACCACTTGATAATGTACGCTCTGAAGTAGATGCGCAAAATGTGTCATAAAGTTATAGAATTTTTCTATTTTGCAATGTTTGTTATAGCTCGAAACAGAAACGTGTACAAATTTATTGTATTCATAATAACACCCATGACTCGATAGTAATGGGTGTTATTATGAATACAACTGGTATGAGGTTTGAGAGAATGATTATTAGTTTAATTTCAGCGCTTTCATTGAATCGTGTGATTGGCGTAAATAATTCTATACCGTGGACTTTACCGGCTGATTTAGAGTGGTTTAAACAACACACACTCAGTAAACCTGTTATTATGGGGCGTTACACATGGGAGACTCTTCGTATGCCTTTAGCGGGGCGTTTGAATATTATTATGAGTCGCCATCTACGAAGTAGTACCCAGGTTAGGTGGGTTACTAGTGCTAAAGATGCACTAAGGGTGGCCCAAGGAGCGGAGGAGATCATGGTGATCGGTGGATCAGATATTTATAATCACTTTATATCTCAGGCTAATCGGTTATACCTTACTCATATCAGTGTAGTAATGCAAGGTGATGCTTATTTTCCACAGTATATGCAGAATGAATGGTATCAAATTTTTAGTAAAGCCTATCCCGCTAATAAGCATAATCAATATAATTTATTTTTTGAGATACTGGTGCGCTTATAATAGATTGCTAACTATGCAGGTAGTTATGCATATACTGATTAGATTTTTATATTAAAACAGAGTGTGATATATACAAATGGGTGCTGTAGATACCTCCTACAGAATAATAGATATATACAAAATTCTGACAGGTATCGTGTGCTTTAGATATGACGGAAGATCAGATTCAGCGATATTAGTATTACATATTTAAGCAATGTTATTACTTTATGAGATTGAATGTATTCATGCTATATATTGATTCAACATATAACATGAATATGTCTATAACTATTTTTATAAAAAAGACCATGATGGAATAAAATAAGTGGTATCAATGTCATTTTACAGCCGTTATGAGCTCCCCAGAAAAGGGGAATAATCCACAGTATTTACGAATGCCAACCATCGTTAGATCAATAGCGTTGAAGGTTCTTGCAAGTATTTTTTGTATTTCTAGCGCGGAGATACTGCAAGTCACAGACTGGTTGCTTAAATGAGGAACGATAATACACAAGAGGTTTCCAATAGCGCGACTATAGACAAGATTGATTTACTGTAATCTATTATATTTTAAATATATTTTGTTTAATATATCAGGGGTGATCATCTTCTCGTCTAATAGGCAAATCGAATGTTATAAAACTACGGTTTAATTTAATATAAAGAGTATTGACATAGCGTGTCCGCTTATTGACAAGAGAGCATGATAAAAAAATAAGTAAAAGGTGTTATGCTATAAACGCTTTCAGTTCAGGCGATTGCTATTAAGAATTTACAAGCCAAGCCTGAACCTTCTAAAAATAGTAGGTATTACCTAGGCAAGTCCATTCTAAGCATATCTTGCATTCTAAGCATATCTTGTATAGATACACAAATTATGTCTCTTTCTTGAGGAAACCTTTACATATTTCGTGACTGAAAGGGCCGTAGAGATAAGATTTTCTGAATCTTCTGTCATACTGTATCAGTAAAAGTATTGATTCTGTCGACACATTTTTCATCGATTAACAATTGACTATAGAGCGATTATTTATAGATGTTAGAACCGTTTTTGCTTTCAGGTTACTATTTCGATCGAATCAGTAAGTTACCCCTTAGCATCTAGTAGTTTGGTTTTTAACGTTATACCTCGCAGTGCTGTTCATAAGACACTGTAGTACTAATTTTATGCTGATTGAGGTTATTTTAATGTAAGCAATCTATTTTTATGCAAAGCAAGTACTTTAATGCATGATTATTAATACTTTTCTAAAAAGTAATATAAAATCAAAATAATGTGTGATTCCGTGAGAGCGTAAGCTATGATGTGCATGGCATAATATTATAATATGATTTTATTGTATTATAATAGGGTATTAGTGTGTTTTTGTCGTGCTCGGTATAAAAACTGTATATGACAGATAGTAGCTTACTGCAATTGATAGATAATATGTTTGTCATTCCATGATCAGGGTATACGCTAGAAGCTATATCGTCTCCTCTGTTTTTAAAGAAGCATTTAGATTATGGATTTGTTGACTCTCGATGCGTGTGTATAAAGTTTTAAATTTATTAATACGATGATTTAATAAGGGTTGTTTGATTTCTTCCCAATTCAGTGAATGATTTAAAAATTTTTCAGAGCGTCTTGCAAGTGCTGGCATGACTGGTTTTAGCCAGTTGATAAGCACATAAAATAGATTAATACCCATGGTGCAAATAGCTTGCAAATCAGAATCTCTATCTTTCTGTTTTGCGAGGTGCCAAGGAGCTTGTTCATTAATATAGTGATTTGCAATATCGGCAAATGCCATAATGTCACGTATAGCACGGCTAAACTCACGTTTATCTAAAGCATCACCAATTCTAACAGAAGCATTTACAAAAGTTTGGTAAAGATTAGGATCAGCAATGGTAGCAGATAACTGCCCTAAAAAGCGGTGATTGATAAAAGATGCTGTTCGTGAAGCTAAATTCACTACCTTGTTCACAATATCGCTATTTACGCGATGCATCATATCGTCAAGATTCAGATCTACATCTTCAATACGTGAGGATATCTTAGACGCATAGTAGTATCGAAGACTATCAGAATCAAAATATTGCAGCCATGTTTTAGCTGTAATAAATGTACCTTGTGATTTAGACATTTTAGTGCCATTAACTGTGACATAACCGTGCACAAAGAGATTGGTCGGAGTACGTAACTGACTTCCAGAAAGCATTGCTGGCCAGAATAGACCATGAAAATAGATAATATCCTTACCAATAAAGTGGTATAGGTTAGTCTTAGAATCAATTTTCCAAAAAGACTCAAAATCAATATCTGTGCGTTTTTTGCACAAGTTTTTAAATGCAGCTATATAACCAATGGGTGCGTCTAACCAAACATAAAAGTACTTACCTGGTGCGTTAGGGATTTCAAAACCAAAATATGGTGCATCGCGTGAAATATCCCACTCCTTCAGGCCGGAGTGAAACCATTCTTGTAGTTTGTGTGTGACTTGCTTTTGTAATATTCCTGAATGAATCCACTGTTGTAAAAAATTATTAAATTTTGGTAGATCAAAAAAAAAGTGTTCTGAGTTACGCAAAATAGGTGTAACTCCAGATAGTACAGATTTGGCGTTAATTAATTCAGAGGGGCTATATGTTGCAGAACAGACTGCGCAGTGATCACCATATTGATTTATCGAGTGGCAGTAAGGGCAAGTACCTTGGACAAAACGATCAGGTAGAAACATACCTGCTTCAGTATCATATAGTTGAGAGATGACATGAGTTTTAATAAATCCGTTATCTTTCAACCGGGTATAAATGTAATTAGAACAATCATGATTTTCTTGACTGTGCGTAGAGTAATAATTGTCATAGCTAATCTCAAAATTAGAGAAATCTGCCTGATGCTCTTGATTTATATGCGCGATCATCTCTTCTACTGGCATTCCTAATGCTTTAGCTTTTAGCATAACCGGTGTGCCATGTGCATCATCAGCACAGATAAAATATACGTTTTTACCTCGTAGTTTTTGATAGCGAACCCAAATATCCGCCTGTATGTGTTCAAACATGTGACCCAGATGAATGGAGCCATTCGCATACGGCAAAGCACATGTTACTAATATATCCGTTGCAACTGTAGTCATGGTAGAATTTTTATCCCTTTTTAAATATAGACAGGAGACCCAATAGCGATTGGTTACATTGTACTACATACATCATACCCCCCTCATAATCAATAGATGTTTTTCTTTAAATTTTTTAATAACAATATAGTTATATTGTAATTTATATAGTATGTGGTATGCGGTTGTTTGAATTTAGGCATATTTAATTTAGGCATATAGTTGATGCAATAACAGTCACAGTAAGAGAATATACGTGATATTTAGCAAATGCTACACTAACCCTGTGATGAATCTGTAAGGAAGACGACAGATAGCTATAGATAATAGAGTGTCAACTCTAGAGTCTTAGAATATTATAAGTACAATATTCAGTACTATTGCTATATTCAAGTAAGTAATTGAAGATATTTTGATATTTTTAAGTTTTACCGATCCAATTAAGGGATACTACATGATTAGAGAGGTTTGATGTACATGTAGTGGTTCCACCAAAAGATTTTTATTGTATATTTAAGTATATATATTTAAGTATATATTAAGTAAGTTATAAGTCGAGAACTTAATGGGAAGATGAGACTATAAGTGGATGACTCACCAACACAGACTAATTATTATAGATCAATAGCTAAATGGGCCTTTACTACATAGCATGGTTTTGGCTATTCTTTAAAAATTCTAGTTAAGATAATTTTCTTTGAAAGCATGGTTTAAAAAATCTCGAACTAATACAAGACATAGTAATAGCATAATATTAGTACATGTTTGTGCTTGGCTACTGCAGGAAACCCCTGATATTGGCAATACTTAGCAGTATGTTATTATAAGACTCATCATTAATCAGTAAACATTAGGCTGCTTATGAAAAAACCCGTTGTGTTTAGCGGTGCAAAACCGTCAGGTGAATTAACTCTTGGAAACTATATTGGTGCACTACGTCAGTGGGTTCAGATGCAGGATAAGCATCATTGTATGTATTGTGTTGTTGATCTGCATGCGCTTACTGTACGACAAGACCCAAGATTATTACGTCATGCAATATTAGATACAGTAGCACTGTATTTAGCATGTGGTATTGATCCAAAAAAAAGTATTATCTTTGTTCAATCACATGTACCTGAGCACACTCAGCTTAGCTGGATTCTAAATTGCTATACTTCTTTTGGTGAGTTAAGAAGAATGACTCAATTTAAAGATAAATCACTAAGTTATCAAGAGCATATCAATGCTGGCTTATTTAATTATCCAGTTCTTATGGTAGCTGATATTCTTCTATATCAAGCTTGTAAAGTACCGATTGGGGAAGATCAGAGGCAGCATTTAGAGCTAGGTCGTCATGTAGCGCAGCGCTTTAATAAGTTATACGGTCATACCTTTCAAGTACCTGAGCCAGTGTTTCCACAGCTTGGTGGACGTGTTATGTCGTTGCTGGACCCATCGAAAAAGATGTCTAAGACCGATCATAATTTAGATAATATCATTACGCTTTTAGAAACTACACCATCAGTTATAAAAAAAATTAAACGAGCTATCACTGATAATGATAATCCCCCAATAGTACGATATGACCCTCAGGAAAAGCCAGGGATTTCAAACTTATTGTGTATTTTGTCAGCTACAAGTAGCACATCCATCACAGAGTTGGAGAAAATGTTCTATGGTCAGCCATATAGTAATCTCAAGGCTGTAACTGCAGAGACGGTCGCTGATATGCTGAGTAAGTTTCAATTACTATACTACGATTATCGTAAGCATGAAGATTTTCTTTTGCAGGTGATCCTTGCAGGGGCGCAGACAGCACGCAGTAAAGCTCAAATAACATTAAACAAGGTATATCACAGTATTGGTTTAATTACGGAATTTTAAATAACATTGCTTATTTTATGCTATATAAAAATCTTTTTACCATAGGTGTTCATCTTTTCTAGTAAACTCAGGTGCATCTCTAAAATAATTTTCCAGAAGTGAAAATATGTTATAATACAACTAGATAGAGTTTTTAGATAACTATCTAAGAGGCATGGTGATGTCTCACTCCTGAGGTTATTGTTATGTTGGTTATATGGCAATATCTGATAGCACAGTATATATATGATAAGATTGATTAACCTTGATATCTGATGCTACTGTTTTCTATATACATGATAAAAATATTTTATTATGAGTAAATAATCTAAGATGAGATTAATATCTTGTAATGATATAATCATTCACAAAAGGTATATCTATAATTATAGGGATATAAATTTATCGTATTATTTTTCTCTGAAACGTGATTCGGGTTGAAATAGATTTAGACGGTACATTGTCTGGTGATTTCCTATATTAGTATAGAGAATATAGCAAGATTCTTCTTGAATAGGTAACAAGATTCAGGCATATCTCGATAGGACTATATAGATTTCTATCAGAAATAGATGCTGTATTGACACTTAATATAGCCCTAAAGGTAATATTAATCTTCAAAATTCGCGTTTGATTGAAGTGTTACCCTCAATTTATTCGACGCTCGTGTAATCTAAGAGCGCTTGATGCGATTGTGTTACTATGTATACATTTAGCTAATTATTAATAGATCGGGCTGTTATATAAAAATTTCGACTTTTTCGTTATGTATCAGCATCAAAACTATAATTAACGTTAGCTTTATGGAAAATATAGCGATCCTAATATTTTTACTCATTCTATTGTAGAATTTTATGCTTATATTTTAGTGTCATAAAAGTGATAATTATGCTCATCATTTTGAGAATTTATATATTTTGATAATTTCAAATGCGCTATTTTTTAGAGAGCACCATCAAGTGTGAAAGCGATTAAAAAATACTTTTGTGCATTTACAATGAAGATAAAATAAAAGGTTATTTGATCATCCTTACATACAGTTTAAGGATTAGAGCATGATCTAGTGAGATAAAATCTTCGTATTAAAGATGTAAACATTGATAGATATATGTATTATAGAGAAAAATATCGTTTCTATTATTAGATAATAATACTGTTTTATTGTTTAAATTTTTCCTGTATTATGTGATATATCAATTGTTTTTTAATAGAACTACAGTTCTTTAGAAGTCTTTTTAAATCAAGCGCTCACCTCAGACCAAGATATTGTAAATACGTAATCTATTACAATCAATACTGCATAAATTTTAGTTGCTCTGCATAATTTTATGCATAAACAGTATTTGAAAGATAATTCCATGAAACAATCTCTTAAATAACTAGTACATGTGCATTCTGAGAATAAAATAGTAAAAATTTTTAAAAATTTTTAAGCAGCAAGTATTTTGTCTCAAGCTGATTTAGAGCCCTGGAGGTATCAATATGTCACATATCTGCGCAGTTACTGGAAAGCGCCCCGTGACTGGACATAACCGTTCACATGCAATGAATGCAACAAAGCGCCGTTTTCTTCCCAATTTACACTTACATCGTTTTTGGGTTGAAGATGAAAAACGCTTTATCAAGCTACGGCTATCTGCAAAAGGTATTCGTATTATTGATAAAAATGGTATTGAAAAAGTTTTAGCTGATTTACGAAGATACGGTCATAGGTATTAATAGGGGGATTTTAATATGGCAAAAGGTGTTCGTGAGATAATTAAAATGATTTCATCTGCTGGTACAGGTCATTTTTATACAACTACAAAGAACAAACGTAATAAGGTTGAAAAACTAGAATTAAAAAAATTTGATCCAGTAGTGCGTCAACACGTGCTTTATAAAGAGGCTAAGATTAAATAATAAGTTAAGAATGATATGTAATCATTTAGTAGTTGTTACATAGTAGAATTTCTTATTTTATAAGATCTATATAAAAGATAGTCCATGTCTAAAAATTCTCATACTAACTACTATCTTTCTTCATTATAACGAGTCATCACAAGGCAATATGCTCGTTTTAAGTATGACAATATCATCACAGAATACAACTATAGGTACTATAGTTGATGCAATTAATGAAAATTTTTAAGTTATCCATATGATGTTTTGTATAACTTATAGACTATAGTTATAGTATTGTGTAAGCGGGTCTGTTTATGTGAAAGATTTACCTGACAAAAGATATACTGCAGGTATATAGCCAGAGGCTGCTATGACCTCTACCAGGACTTGTCCTGATAAGATAAAAATTAAGTGCTTTAGCTTTTACTGAACTTGCAAAGGTAATGCTTATTATAAATTATAAATCATAGTCATAGAAGATCATGTGTTATGAGTAAACTAATACCCTGATATGCTTGCATAGATATCCCAGATAAGATCTCATTTCTGATCAAAAAGGGGTTTATTATTAACATGTCAAAAGTGAAACACAGGGTTAAAATTAAAATACAGGTGGTTTGAAAGATATTGTATAATCAATCTCTCTATGAATGTATACCCTGAAATTAACTGCTCGGCTAGAGCCCGCACAGATTTTATTTTTGAATAAATCTAAGGATAAATTATGATCAGCGTGTTTAAGGAAAGTGATTCGTCAGTACATGTCTTATGCGTTTATAGATAGCGTATTCTTCGTCTAACTAAATACCCTTAAAATTATAATATAAGTATAGCATTATGTTAGTCTAGCAATAAGGTTTATGGTCTATACACTCTCTATTCGATTAGAGGGTGTGGTGTAGTCTGTTCTATCGTCATTATATAACGCTATGTTTTTAATGTAATATAATGCTAGATATAGGTTAGTGGAATATAATTTTTTTGATAAAACGTAATAATATTATTGATAAAACGTAACAATAAAATCAGTTAAGGATAGGCATTGCATGCATTGGTACCCTTGGTTAAATTGTAGTTATCGTCAAATACTTACACAGTATATCGTAAATCGCGGACATCATGCATTACTCATTCAATCGTCATCTGGTATGGGATCGAAGTCGTTAATTGGAGCAATAGCGAGATGGTTGATATGCCATCAGCGCAAGGAGATAAGAAGTTGCGGTACATGTTATTCCTGTAGATTAATGCGCGCTGGCAATCATCCTGACGTATATCATATAGAATCTGAAAAAAGTCAGAATACAATTGGTATTGATAGTATACGTCAGGTTAAAGACAAATTGCATCATCACGCTAGTTTGGGAGGAGCTAAGATAGTTTGCTTATTAGAGGCGCATCAATTAACAGCCTCTGCTGCTAACGCATTGCTAAAAGTTATAGAAGAACCCCCCTCTAATACCTGGTTTTTTCTTTATCTTCGTGACTTTGAGCGACTTTTAGATACACTACGCAGTCGCTGTCTCTTATGGAAATTATCTATTCCTAATAAAGAGCTAAGTCTTATATGGTTACGTCGTCAGCATTCTGCTGACCTTCAGAAGCATAACACAGCACTTCGTTTATCTTATGGTGGACCAGTAAAAGCTCTAAAGTTACTATCAGAGTCATGTTGGCGTCATCGCTTAAAAGTATGCGATGCTCTTTCTGAGGCCATTAATGGTGATCTTTTAAGTTTACTGCCAGTGTTACATCAGAATAATGTAATTAAATGTATCGAATGGTTATGCTCTCTCTTGGTTGATGCCGCAAAGTGGACTCAAGGTGCGGTACAGTTCATCAGTAATCTAGATCAGGAATCATTAGTGATGCGTATTGCGCAATGGCTACCAAAACATGTTCTCAACGAGAGTATGCACAGGTGGATGATGTGTAGATATAGGTTGTTAACAATTTCAGGAATCAACTGTGAGTTATTGTTAATAGGGCAATTGCTTCAGTGGGAGTATAATATTACTTATCAAAAAGATTTATGAGTTTAGTCTGATCAAGATATACTATATCTATATGTATAGTATCTGCTCAAAAATCGATATATAAAGAATCTTATATATAATTATTTTGGATAACATTTGGATTAACTCGAATAATTTAGAGAACGTCTTTAGACATAATTTGTTGTTGAGTTATGTGATATGTGTCTTGATAAGACACATATGCTATCAGGCTATCGATATAATATCTAGCTTTAGCTAATCTTAGAATATTGGATTGGCTAAAGTGTGCACTCCTCATCAGATGTATACCTCTATAAAATAAAACCTCTCTATAAATAATAATTATTTATAGAGAGGTTTTATTTTATAGAGGTAAGTGGCATGCTTTTAGAAATTCTTAGTGATTCAAATAATTTATGTTGTCAAGTATATAACCTTGGACTATAACAGCCTCTATCGTTCATTATCCTTATAAAGGTAATATGAATTCCATAATTGCATTACGATATACAACGATATCTCCTATATAATGGATAAAATTACAGATAGTGTGCCTGATTGATATTGGAAGTTCTAAGTGGTATTCAATAAAATTGTTGTTCTATAACAACTTATTTCAGAGCCGATAAGTTTGAGTGTGATATGTTACAAGTCTAATATAGTGTTAACCTTGACAATGCATTGAATTAAATTCTTCTACCCTGTAGAAGATAAGATTGTATTTGAATGCTAACCTATCTCAGAAAAATCAAAGTCAGGTTTGTGAATAGGTCTCATGCCTCTCCCTGTTACTGTTTCCACATTACTAGCATTATCACACTGAGAGTAAAGAAAATTATGCTAGGCAGCAGGGCACCTAAGATGGGAGGAGTGTGGCAAATCAAACTAAGTAGTCCGAAAATCTGATTTAGTATATAAAATACAAAACCCAATATAACACCCATAACTACCCTGATGCTCATGGCTGCGTGCTGAAAAGGGCCAAAAATAAAAGATATTGCCATGAGCATCATTACCACTAAAGATAATGGTTGAAAAATTTTTTCCCACATACTGAATGTATAACGCATACTTGGTTGACCGGTTTGCTGAAAATACTTTGCATAACTATATAGTCCTCTAATAGATAATGTCTCTGGACTAAGAGCAAGCACTTGTAGTTTACTGGGTATCAACGAAGTGTGCCAATCTTGATGCAATTTATGAGTATGTTTAACTTGTGTTACATTGCTAAGATCGGCTTCATCAACTTGTTCTAATATCCAAAATTTTTTATTTGTATTATATTTAGCAGATACTGCATATTTTATAATTTTCAGGTGTCTGGTCTTATCAAAACAGTAAATGTTAACGCCAACAATATAATTGGGGCTGTAAATATTTTTAATAAACACAAAATTTTCGTTATCTATGGCCCATACCTCGTTGTAATTAGGGCGAAGTTCTGCATGCGTTAGCCTGCTATCTCGGTAATTACGCGCTATCTGCTCTCCAAGAGGAGCGATAAATTCACCAATAACCATCATGATAAATATAAGAGGAATAGTAATTTTCATTACTGATTCTACAATTCTTATACGAGTAAAACCAGAGGCTTGCATTGCAATTAGCTCTTTGTACTGCATAAGTGCGCCTAATCCTATTACAGCGCCTAGCAGACCCGCCATTGGAAAAAATACTTCAATATCCTTAGGTATACTGAGTATTGTATATAAAAGAGCACTAGGTGCAGTATACGTGCCTTGTCCGATTTTTCTTAATTGATCGACAAATTTAATTATACTAGAGAGAGATACCAATACAAAAAGTGTTGCGAGAATATTATAAAATATTGTTTTACAAATATACTTATCAAGTATACTAAGCATGCTAAATTATATCTCTGCAGATAAAGCGTTCACGCAATCGACGAACAGGCATAGTATCCCAGATATTTAATATTATACCTATTCCTAAATAGGTCAGGTTAATCAACCACATCGAGAGTGCAGGGTTAAGATAACCTTTTTTACCACTAGATTGCATTAAGCTTTGCAGTAGAAAAAAGGCGAGATATAAAAGAATCGCTGGTAACATTGAAAGTAAGCGTCCATGTCGGGCATTGACTGTACTGAGCGGTACAGCTATTAATCCCATAGCAAATACTGAGAATACTAGTGTTAAACGCCAGTGCAGTTCACTGCGGTAGTCAGGTTTTTTCATATCAGAAAGCCATAAAGCAGGAAAGCTCATTTGTTCAGTATTACAGATGCTTTGGTTAATGCGTGGAGGATAAATTATTGCCTGATAATTCTTAAAACTTGTAATCCGAAAATCATCAAATAATACAGTTCCCTCGAATTGTACTCCGTTATTTAGTGTGATTATTTGAGCACCATCCTCTCTGCGCTTTATGTGTCCATATTCTGCAGTAACAATATAAGGTCGACTGTTCCCTTTTTGGTGTAATTGTGTAAGAAAAATTTCTTTAAGAGAATTATCTCTGATTGCTTGAACAAAGAATACTATATTTCCGTTAGCTAATTTTTGAAATTGCCCTGGAATTAATGATCGTTCACTAAGAGTCATCCTTGCATTTTGTATCATCGTGTATTGGTATCGCGCAGACCAGGGTCCTATCCAGCCACTATTAATAGATGCTATTAACATAGTTAGCAGTATGATGCTCATAGTAGCTTGCATTAGTATGCGTTTACCTAGGCCACAAGCGTGCATTACAATGATTTCGTGATCACTATATAGCCTGCCTAGTGTAATTAAAATAGCTAAAACTAAACTTAACGGTAGGATTAGCTGTGCCATGATTGGTATACTAAGACCTAATCCTGTGAGCACTATATTAATTGGGATATCACTTGCTACTGTAGATCCCAGTATTTTTACTAATTTTTGACAAAAGAAAACTAAGAATAGAATAAATAAGATGGTTGTTTGGGTTTTCAGTATTTCCCTAACTAAGTATCGAGTAATAATCACACGAATGATGCTTATAAAAACTTGCTTTTGTTAGAAGAATGTCTAGTCTGATCGAATCTATTGTGCATGCATTGTTTATTGTAGAATACAAGGCTATGCTTCTCATACGCTGTAGTAAGGTGTAATGTTTTAGTTACACCGGTTAGACTTTAGTGATTGTCTCAAGATAATCACTAGTACAAGCACCCATTAATCTTATAAAATAAAACCATATTTTACAAGATTGAGGCAGATCAGGATAGCTGTAGGTTTATTTAGAATAATCGATTACATTATCTTGTTATTGAGTAGGACTGCGGTCAAAAAATGTGATTTGATTCATACTGAACATGATTTAGATAGAGATTACTATAGTTTAGTATATAAATTGTATTGATCATATCTTTACTGTATGTGTATGTCATGTAATAGACATACTCTTGGTTTAGCGTGCTGATTGTTCTAGTTTAATATTGATCTGTATATTTTACATGATTTTTCTGCAGTACTATATGATATAGCACACTTTAGGTCACACCAGATACAAGATTGTATTATAAATGACCGTGATTGAAGGTATAATGCTTCAATATCTTAGTATTTAACAAATTAATGATATGATATGAGTAACTATTTTAGATTATTAGAATAGTGTTATGTAGGTTATAAAATTCTGAGTAGATGCATCTCTGATTAAGTGTGCCTCTAATTTTATCTCACTGATTTATTATAGAGCAGTGTGGATTAGTATGGTTTAACTATGTAATTTATCAAGATGCTCAAGATGCTCAAGATGATAGATAATATCTGGCATACGTAACAGTTGCTCGCATTGCAGTATGTCGCAAGCTACAGAATAGCTCATGATGACGCTGTCTGTATCATTGGCGCATATAAAGGATTTGATTATGCAATACAATTTCTAGGGCGATATGGCTTAGATTCTACTAATAATGATAACCTAATAACTAGTAGAGAAATAGTAAAAGAAGCCATCTAATTTTCATTTTACCGCAATTTTATGCTTATTGTAAACTGTTTTTTTGCAATTACCCCGACGAAATTCTGATACGTGACATGCTCAATGCAGCGCGTGATTCATCAAGAAAGGAGCCGTGTTATAAATACTATTTATATTTTAAATTATGCTGCATACAAGAGATGTTAGTAAAGTGTTTGTTGTGTCTTTTCTGCCTGTATGCGCTGATAAATCTCTTCACGATGCACTGAAATTTTTTGAGGAGCATTAACACCAATACGTATCTGATTACCTTTAACTCCTAGCACAGTAACAGTTACTTCATCACCAATCATCAGGGTTTCACCAACTCGACGAGTTAGAATAAGCATAGTTTTCTCCTAAACAGATTCATATAGTTGTTACACTGGGTTTCGAGAGTTCTAAACGTATTAGAATACTACATTATATGCTAGATTAGACGCTGTAGTCTTAAATGTATACTATACTGTCTTCTGCCACTGCTTAAGGCCGAATATAGATCAAAGGCTATATCATAACCCTAACAGTATATATCATACTGTCTGGTTTTTTAGGATTCTTCAGAGCATGGTTTTCTGAGCACCGTGGCAGGTTTTGTTATATCATAAGATATTTTATTACAAAATATATTTTATAGGTTAATGAATGTTCGACAGAATACATGGTTTATCTTGTGACTATGTTACTACTTGATTTATCTATGCTAGATAGCATAGCATTTCTAGAGAATCTTGCACTTTACAAGAGAAAGCTACATGATAATTAATGTGAGACGCGGCATAAAAATAAACATATTGCTTTGTCGATGTATTAAATAAAAAACCCCCCTTATTAGATTATTTTAATTTTATCTGAAATCCATGATTTTACGTTAGTTAAAGCTGTAGGTAAAGCCTCTATATTTACACCGGTTGCCTGCGCTAGATGTTGGCTTCCACCGCCCTTTCCATGAATCTGTTTCGCCAGGTACTTCAGAAGCTCAGTAGCTGTAGTATGATGAGTTAGATCTTTGGTTACACCAGTAACTAGAGATACTTTTCCGTTCGAAATAGTTGCTAATACAATAATTGCTGAGCCTAAGTGGTGTTTGAGATTATCTACTAAGATACGTAGTATTTTAGGTTCTGAGACGTTTACATGACTGATTACTATTTGAATATTTTTTATTTCTATAGCCTTTTTTCTCAGTAGCAGGCTTTCTTGTATAGCTTGTTGATGCTGTAGATTCTGAGTTTTTTTTTCCAAAGTTTGTACACAGTCTATAAGGGAGCTCACTTTTTTATATAGATTGCGGTGATTGACTCTGAGCAGTTGAGCAATGTCTGATAATGCGTCGTATGGATGATATATTTTTGATAATGCCTCTTCTCCAGTTACGGCTTCAATGCGTCTCACCCCTGATGCACTACCTGATTCAGAGGTAATATGAAAAAGACCTATATCGCCCGTACGCTGAGCATGCGTGCCCCCACAAAGCTCTATAGAAAAGTCATCTATTTTTAAAACTCGTACATATTGGTCGTATTTTTCAGTAAATAAAGCCATCGCTCCAAGAGTTATCGCTTTATTTAGTTCCATTATATGTACCTCAATAGGCAAGTTTCGACGAATTTGTTTATTCACTATTGCTTCAACTTCACGAGTCTCTGCTTGCGTCATAGGTTGATCATATGAAAAATCAAAACGTAAGTATTGTGCATTAATTAAGGACCCTTTTTGCGTAACTTTTGGACCCAGAATTAAGCGTAAAGCAGCTTGCAATAGGTGAGTGGCTGAATGATTTAGGCGAATACTTATCTGATTTTCTTTATCAACTTGCGCTAGCACTGTATCGCCTTTACTCAGTCTTCCATGAGTAAGTGTACCGATATGACCAATGGCCTGAGCATATTTTTTTGTATTTTTAATTATAAAACAGGTATGATTATGGGCTGTTAGAGTGCCTTGATCGCCAACTTGCCCACCACCTTCAGGATAGAATGGGGTACAATCAAGAATAATGACACCATCTTGCCCGGCATAGATAGTATCTACTATTTCTTCATTAACTATAACAATAGAAATGACTGCATTTAGTTGTAGGCAATCATAACCTTTGAATTCAGATTTATGAGTAATATAGAGCACATTGTTATAATTAGTATGAAAACCACTTGCGTTTCTTGCTCGCTGGCGTTGTTCTTTCATTGCAAGCGTAAAACCCACTTTATCTACGCTTATGTGACGCTCACGGCATATATCTTCCACTAATTCTATCGGAAACCCAAATGTGTCATATAGGCGGAATAGCGTCTCACCATTAAGTGTATCGTCTGATGTCTTACTTAGTTCTTGATTTAATAGAAAAAGTCCCTTTTCTAGTGTTTTGTCGCATTTTTCTTCTTCAGTTTTCAAAACTTGTTCCACTTTATTTTGATACCGCTTCAGGGTTTCCGCCGATTCATCCATTACATGAATCAATGGAGATACTAGCTTACAAAAGAAGCCTTTTTGTGCACCCAAAGTGTATCCGTGACGTACAGCTCTGCGGATCAGACGACGCAATACATAAGAGCGATTCTCATTTGATGGTAATACGCCATCTGCAATGAGAAACGCACATGATCTAATATGATCTGCAATAACGTGTAAAGATTTATCGTGAATTTTTGTAGTGCCTGTAATTTGAATGATTGATTGAATTAGCTTTTGAAATAGATCAATGTTATAATTTGAGTGAACATTTTGAAGAACTGCTGTAATACGTTCTAGTCCCATTCCCGTATCGACCGCTGGCATCGGTAGAGGTATCATGGTGCCATTAGATTTACGATTAAACTGCATAAAAACAAGATTCCATATCTCAATATAACGGTCACCACCCTCATCTGTGCTTCCTGGTAGGCCTCCTTTAATGTGCGCACCGTGGTCGAAGAATATTTCAGAGCATGGTCCACAAGGACCTGTTTCGCTCATTTGCCAGAAGTTATCTGAGGCATAAGCACTGCCTCTATTATCACCGATCCGTATAATACGTTCGAGCGGTAAGCCAATTTTTTTTTCCCAAATTTTAAAAGTGTCATGATCGTCTGCATATACTGTGACTAATAATTTATCCTTTGGTAAACCAAACCATTTTGAGCTAGTCAGTAATTCCCATGCAAGTGAGATAGCCTCTTGTTTAAAATAATCCCCAAAGCTAAAGTTGCCAAGCATTTCAAAAAATGTATGGTGACGCGCAGTATAGCCTACCTTTTCTAGGTCATTATGTTTACCGCCGACTCTCAAGCAACGTTGAGCAGTAGTTATACGAGTATATTTTGGTTTTTTCTGACCAAGAAAAATATCCTTAAATTGATTCATACCAGCATTAGTAAATAATAGCGTTGTATCGTCAGGCAGTATCAGTGGGCTGCTAGTAATAATCTGATGACCCTTGCTGTGGAAAAAATTAAGAAATTCTTGACGAATTTGTGAAGTACTTTTAATCATATGTATTCCAGGTGATATTGATGCATACTGCAGAATTTATTGTGCGTTATATAATAAATAAAACAAGATCGAAAGTAGACCACTATGACTGTAGTCATATCGAATACTTACTAAGCGTATTAAAAATTTCACATCACATATAGTGGGTGCATTGTACAAGATGGATATGTTTTGTATAAAATTTATATTTTGTTAGTTGTTTATACAGTGTTTTGTGAATCCTTGTTGAAAAGACAGGTGCACGCATTAAACAAGAATCAATAGTTATTGTATATAATACATATTTTTAGTTGAGTGTTTAGTGAATTAAACGATATATTTTCATTTATATAACATAAATCTATAAATATATAGAGATAGATCGTCGTCTATATTACACTGTGCATTAGTAGACGTAATTACGTTTATGGAGCATTATTTCAAATAAGATCTTTATCTAGATGTATCGTGTGTGAAATCCGTTAAATAGCTGAGTATCTCGAAATATTCTTTGATGTCGTTAGCTAATAATAGCATATAGTTTATCGATTAACTATATGCTATAGATAAGTCTCCTTAATAGTACAAAACAAGTAAATTATAAGTAATATGGTGTTATTCACTAGAGATAAAGAACATCGTGATGATACCAAAAAAGTGAATTGCTTCTTCTGAATCTATGACAATAGGTTAAGTATAGCAGTTATAGAAACTGATCTAGAATGGAATACGAGGTCAGGCATTGTATTTTTCATTTATGAATCAGGTGTGTTTCTCATAGGCAGGTGCAAACATCTTAATCTCTATTCTTGAAGAGATTTCCCATAAAGTTTGGGTGGTACGAGCAGCGCGATAGTTTTTACTGTAAATATCCCCAGCCTCTATTTGTCTAAAATAGATGGAAGTAACTATATGAGAGTAGGTCCTATTGCGATGCTTAATGCGCATTAGAGTAGAAACAATGCATAGTTTCTGAGTATGAAATATTGTGCGTACGATAATCTATCCAAATTTTACAAATCTATGTATTATAATAGCACATTATAGAAATATTAGGTATTTAAAACTTTTAAGTATTGTATGCTTATTCTGTATGAACTACTTTATTGATATAATCAGTATAATTGATATAATCAGTATATAAATAGTACTTTTGTCGGTTGTCTGCTGAAATCACTTATAAACATGTGGGTATATTTGACTTTAAGAGATGTCTTACGCATGCTCTAAGATTGGTGTACTATATTTATAGCTGTCTTACTTTGCTATAAATTTCTAATTTAGATAGGTTAATAATGTCGGGAATAATATTCAGACAACAATGGATGGCGCTGATTAGAATACTTGATGTTATCAACATTACAGGATGTATCATCTTTATTATTGTATAGTAAGTGAATTTCGTGATCTTCTGTTTTGGATAAGCAGAATAATGTATCTTAATGATTTTCGAGCATTGGTTGAACCTGGATCTAATAATATACCTCAATTCTATGCATAAACTGTCTACAGTTCAATATACTCAGTAGTCATTGTCTTACGTCTAAATCAAGTATTGCACAGTGTAACTTTATTAAATTGGAAGAGTTTTATGCTAAATCTGTCTTATACACAAGAGGTCTTACGTCGACGTACGTTTGCCATTATTTCTCATCCGGATGCCGGTAAAACCACCATTACTGAAAAGGTGCTGTTATTTGGACAAGTATTAAAAATTGCCGCTACAGTTAAAGGTTCTAGCTCTAATAAATATAGTAGATCTGATTGGATGAATATAGAAAAGCAGCGCGGCATTTCCGTGACCACCTCTGTAATGCAATTTTTTTACAGAAGTATCTTAATTAATCTTCTGGATACCCCAGGACATGAAGATTTTTCTGAAGATACCTATCGAACTTTGACAGCAGTAGATTGTTGTCTAATGCTGATAGATTCTGCAAAAGGTGTAGAGGGGCGAACCCGCCAGCTTATGGATGTCACTCGATTGCGTAATACACCGATTATTACTTTTATGAATAAAGTAGATCGTAATATTCGCGATCCTATGGAGGTCCTAGACGAAGTAGAAAGCAACCTTAAAATTGCCTGCGCTCCGATAACTTGGCCAATAGGCTGTGGTAAATCATTTAAAGGAATCTACCATCTACATCAGGATATCATATATCTTTATCAATCTGGTCAGGGCCATATTATTCAAAAAGTAAATAAAATTCAAGGTCTGTATAATCCAGATCTAGACAGTACGATTGGTGAGGATTTTGCAGATCAACTGAGAAACGATCTAGCATTAATTCATGGTGCATCCTACGCATTTAATGACAAGGCATTTAGAGTTGGTGCGCTAACTCCAGTATTTTTTGGCACTGCATTAGGTAATTTTGGCGTTGATCACATGCTTGAAGGGGTTATCGAATGGGCACCATCCCCGATGCCACGGTATACAAATTTACGTACTGTAACCGCGCATGAGGCAAAGTTTAGCGGTTTTGTATTTAAGATTCAAGCTAATATGGATCCAAGACATCGTGATCGAGTAGCTTTTATGCGCGTGGTCTCTGGAAAGTATAAAAAAGGAATGAAATTACATCAGGTTAGAACTGGGAAAGATCTCATGATTGCTTATGCCATGACCTTTATGGCCGGTGACCGTTTACAGGCTGTTGAGGCATATCCAGGTGATATAATTGGATTGCATAACCATGGTACAATTCATATAGGAGACACCTTTACAGAAGGTGAAAAAATACAGTTTACTGGTATTCCAAATTTTGCTCCAGAACTTTTTCGTCGAATTTCTCTTCGCGACCCCCTGAAGCAGAAGCAACTTTTCAAGGGTTTAATGCAGCTCTCAGAAGAGGGTGCTGTACAAATATTTCGACCGGTATGTAACAATGATTTAATTGTTGGAGCAATAGGTGCGCTACAATTTGATGTAGTCGCTTCACGCCTAAAAAGTGAATATAACGTCAATGCAGTGTATAAAATAACAAATATCATCACTGCGCGATGGATAACGTGTAATGATAATAAAATGTTTACGCAATTTCGGTATGATTATGAGCATAATTTAGCTATTGATGGTGCTGGTCATTTAACCTATCTCGCTACTAGTATGGTGAAACTGAAGATGACTAAAGAGCGTTATCCAGATGTTATTTTTTTAACGACTCGCGAGCATTAGTTTGCAGATATATTTTGTGCCCACATACTTAAAGAGAGTGGTAAAAATTCTCTTTTATTTTGATTAGCTATAAATATTGTTACCATATTCTGTATGGTTATATATAGTAGCAATACTATCTACTATTATGACAATAAAATACTATTTACACTAACCAAAAAATATATTTATGTACAGGAATAAGATTGTAATTAGATAATGATAAACATTATTCTATCTACTACATGAACGCATATTCATATTATATGCATATAATATGAATATATTTCATAATTGATATCCTAGTGTACAAGCTTTTAGTTTTATAAACGCAACCAAATGATCGTTTAGTCTATGATTAGTTTGCGTCACTATGATTATTGAGTTGCGTCATATTTGTATATTGTCAGCATGCACAATAAATATCGTTATAGAGTTTTTGCTCAATATAATTAGGTATACCTCTATTATTATAGCATCATTCTTTATGCTGTATCTAATATTTATCTGATAAAGATATCAATCTATACATTTTATCATGATATTACGCAGATTAGAAACATAGGAAGTGGAAGGATCTTAAAGAGAATTATTTTTTATGTACAAGCTGTTCACAGAATTCACTATACTTTAACCTAGCTAATAGGATAATAACAGAAATATGTCAAAATTGATTTTTTGTGATTACCTAATAGGTCTTATATATAGGATATTGCCTAAGTAAGTATTTTTAATAAATATGTCAATAGGAGACTAGTATGCTCTTAATTGATGTTTGGCAGATAGTGTATAACGAATAGTTATCCTAATATAAAAGTATTCTTCTCAAGAATTGTGATATACATAGATAAAATATTTTCTGCGTCTCTTAAGACATGTAAGAGATGACGTCATATTAGAAAAGCGCTCTCTACTTACTAGAGATTAGCTATACTACTAATGCTTTGGTGTGTAGATGAAAGCTACATAATATAATTAAGATTAGTAGATCTTCCTTACTGTCATCGCCTATTGCAAATGCAATTCAGATAATTTTACAAACAATGACATTCTCGAATCACTATTTAAAATTGCTTGGGTATTTTGATGTATAAATTAATCGGGTGATTGTTTGGGTAGTTATTTATATCGGAGATTTAACAGATTCTCTTTGAAAGAGAAACTGTATATGAGACGCAACATATAACCATATAAAGTTTACACAAATGGTCTTAATGTATCAAATAAGATGCACAGATGAGCACTACTCATAATAGGTGTATCGCATATGTCAATAAAAATTCTTAAAAACATAATTATGCGTGAAATGAACTGTATATATTTAGTACGCAGAAGCTTATCATGATGAATTTATCTTGTCATTGTGATGCTTATTTAGGAATATTTAAAGAAGATTTTTTTCGTGCCGTTATAGGGCGATATATTTCAACACGATCACCATCATGAAGTCTATCATTCAAGTTGACCAACTGATTAAAAATACCAACTTTATTTTTCTGTAGATTGATATCTGGACGTAAGTCCAGAATACCAGAGGCTGTAATAGCTTCTTCCACACTGCTATCCGGCATGAGCTCTACACGATAAAGGTATTGCTTGTTTGGTAAAGCATAAACAACATCAACTAAAATATTAGACAGCGTAAACCTCGCTTGCACGTTGACTGAAAGCTTTCAGTAAGTTGCTACTAAGTTTTTTACATATCCTATTGAACGCTAACTCCATAAATATATGATTAAACTCTACATGCAAATGAAATGTTATTTGGCAAGTCTCTGGAGCTTGAGCACTAAAATTCCAAATACCATTGAGCTGCCGAAACGGTCCCTGCAGTAATTGTATATGAATACTATGATTACGAGTTAATATATTTCGAGTTACCAAGGTTTGGCGCATAATTCCTACTGTAAAAATATCCATGGCGGCAATAATTTGAATAGGGTTTGAGTCGAGAACCCGACTACTAATACATCCTGATAAAAATTTTGGATAACTGTCTATGTCATTCACTAGAGCATACATTTTTGTAGCGCTAAACGGCACACATAAAGAACAGCTTATTTTGTTCATACTCATTCCATGAATGTTTTGTCAGTTCCAATTATAACCGCAACGGTCATGAGTGATTACTTGAAATATCTTACACCTTCTCGTAAGGTTATGTCCTTAGAAAGAGATATTTTGTTTAGTGTGTTAGTAAATGGTTACAATAGTACTATGAATGTTAGCTAATTAGAGATTTAAGCTAATTCCTGAATATTTTAAATGCTGTCTGTATATGATACATATCTGGTATCTTTTATATTTTTTTAATATTAAGATAAATATCTTATATTTTTGCATTTTTAAAACAATGATTTGTAGCATGGCACGAAAAGTATATGACACTAGTTTTTCACTAAACAGACAGTATGTCTTATACCAATAAGATCTTATGTTGTTATATCTTCTGACAGGGAATGGATTCATTACTTCTATTGTATAGAAGTTTATATATTTTTTCGATATCTTTTGATTGCGTTGAGTTCAGTCATACAGCATATTTTCTTATTATACTGAGGTTTGAGGTTTTATGCTACCTGTAATGCAAGTCGCGTTATATATTAGCACGAAGTAATTTCTATTAAGTATCATAAATAGATAATATTACAGTAATTATTGCTGTTGTATAGTATAGTGACGATTAGTAGGATAAGGTATACTTCTTTATATAGTCAAAATATAGTCAAATAAATTTTACATACCTCAATAGTTATAGTCTGGATATATATATCAGTAGACTTGGAGATACTGATATGCCTAATTTGATTATAGATCTTATATGTAAAAATCTTAATAGTAATTAAATACATAATATGTGCCTTGTTAGCACCTAGACTATTCATACTAACCATAGGTATTGCTAGTGAGGTATTGCTAGTGGTGCTGCCTTTATGAAAAAACTACATCAACCCAGCTGTATCCCAATTGCTATAAATAAACACGCTCATTACTCATATTCAATTGAAAAAGAGTTTGAGGCCGGATTACTATTAAAAGGGTGGGAAGTCAAAGCTCTTCGCGTTGGGCAAGTCAATATTAGAGAAAGTTATATCCTTGTGCATAGTAAAGAGGCTTTTTTAATTGGCTCAATTATTTCAGCTCTTTATATAGTTTCACCATATATGCAATGCGACGAAAGACGTGCTCGTAAGTTACTTCTTAGTAAGCAGGAGCTGCATGTGCTCTCTAATATAATTCAGAGGCACGGTTATAGCGTGATTGCGTTATCAATGTATTGGAAAAATGCATGGGCCAAACTGAAGATCGGTGCAGGGAAAGGTAAAAAGCAATACGACAAGCGAGAAGAAATTAAAGAACGCGATTGGAAGCTAGAGCAAAGACGAATGATAAAAAAATTTATAGTTACATAGTGCAATATTCACGAAATAGATATACTATACTATAATAGTATATGGGGCTGATTATGGATTCGACAGGATATGTGAAACTCTAGGAGCATGCCGAGGGGCGGTTTGCCTCGTTAAAAGCCGTAAAAAAATAGTTGCAAATGATGATAACTTTTCGCCTTCTGCGTTAGCAGCGTAATTAGTCTAATAAACTAAAGGTGTCTTCTCTCCTAGCCTATTCTCTTTAGGACGGGATCAAGAGAGGTCAGGCCAATAAAGAGATCGCGCATGAACCTTGCTTAGGGCAATTGCGTTAAATAAAGTTAAGCTGGTTTTTAGGTGGCGTGTCAGTTCGCAACTTATTAACGACAACAATAACTAGACTAAGCATGTAGTTCTGATAGCAGAACAATTCTGGACGCGGGTTCAACTCCCGCCAGCTCCACCAAGATGCTTCTAAAGCATCACTAACCCACTTAAAATATGCATTCCGTTAGACCTAAAATAGGTTATATAAATTTTACATTTTATATTCTATGGTTAGTTTTACTAAATATCTTGAATTTATCTCTATAGTTCTTAGTTTATCTCTATAGTTGCGGTCCCTCTGAGTCCAACCTGGAGATCAAGTATTTTTGCAGTTTAGAGTACTTATTGAATGTTAGTAACATGATGTTAAAATATACTAAAGGGGTCTATAGTAAACAATAGAAACACATTATATGTGTAGATAACAATAATTGTTCTTAATAGTTATTCTTGAATGTGCTTTGCTTGTCCGTATACATGTCTTTTGACAGTATTAAAGTTTTATACATTATAGATATGTATTAATTCATACATATCTATATAGGAATAGATGATCTATATAGGAATAGATGAAATATGAGAAGTATATATCTAAATATTATTGTTCTTACAAATTGGCTCCCCTTAATGGTTGCTGTGATATAAGTTACTGCTATTGTGATAGTCTATGGAGACTGTAATAGAATCACGTTCTGTATCTTAACAGATACAATACACAAGATATAAACTCAATGGTATACCGGTGCGCTAATGAATAATTAGCCCTCAAGGTATTTATAATAAGATTTTATCTTTTGCACTTTTTGTTATTGTTAATAACAATATGGTTTTTATCTGCATATCTTAAGTAATTTGAATCATAATTAATCTCTTTGATCAATCAAGTTATATCCATCCTCAGCATTCTTAATGATAACTTATGGATTTATTAAAACCTATACCATTTAATTATACCATTTAATATATACTACTGATCATGCTGCTTCATTGAAATGCAAAACATTTCATTCTATAGTCATTCTTGGATTAAAAGCAGTATAGTAGTTAACATATATAGTTATAAATTAAGAACATTCTGCTAAAATATGCCCCATACTTATTCATTAAAGCGGTTTCTGTTATTGATGAAAATATTAATCTAAGATAGTGATTATTTTCTTTGCATTCTACCCAGTTAAGATACGCATAGAATATAACTTTAATTTTACTATAGAATACAGTAATATTATTATTAAGATTGATCAATGTGTTGCTATGTATACAAGGATCACAGTCACAATGCAAGATATCATACAACAACGAAAAATTTTAAAAATTGTATGTCATGATACAGCAGGTTTAATCACGAAAATTACTGATATCTGCTATCAGAATAAATTTAATATTTTACAGAATAATGTATTTGTTGATCACAACACTGCTTGTTTCTTTATGCGTACTGAATTAGTAGGTCGATTTTATTATAAAGACAGTTTTTTTCAAGATCTTAATGCCGCTCTTCCAGATGGTTCGCAGTATGCGCTGCACGATACTGAGCGCCGGAAGATTATTATTTTGGTCAGTCAAGAAGTTCATTGCTTAGGTGATCTTTTAATAAAAAGCGCTTATGGTGAATTAGACGTTGATATTTCTGCAGTAATCGGAAATCATAAAAGATTAAGTCAGTTAGTGTATGGTTTTGGTGTACCTTTTATTTTTTCCACGCATGAAGGTTTAACGCGTTTAGCGCAAGAAAATAATATCGCAAATAGTATTAATCTTTATCAACCTGATTATATAGTACTTGCGAAGTATATGCGCGTGTTAACACCAGATTTTTTACGTCGTTATCCTAACAAGATTATTAATATTCACCATTCTTTACTGCCTGCATTTACAGGTTCACGTCCGTATCAGCAGGCCTATGCTCGTGGTGTTAAAATTATCGGTGCTACTGCACATTATGTAACAAATCAGTTAGATGCTGGACCTATCATCATGCAAGATGCGATCTCTGTCGATCATAGTTATTCAGTAGAAGATATGATGCGAGCGGGTCATGATGTTGAAAAAAATGTACTTAGTCGTGCATTGTATAAAATTTTGACGCATCGGGTTTTTATACATGGCAATCGTACTATTGTGCTGTAATAATAAAATTATTATTATAGGTGGATGTAGCTCTATAGTGTATTGCATACATGCAATACCAGTAAATTTCTTAATAATATCGCATAATGATTAATGATTTATGTTCGATTCATAGATCGTTGTTTCATCAACACACTATAACTATATATCTAATCATAGTAATATATAAAATATTACACTAAATTTATACTTGAAGATTTTTAAAAAATGTATTGTAGGTGATCTTAAGGCGATATAGATATTGCAAAATTATTGACTTAGTTGATGGAGTCTATATAATACTGCTATTATCAGTATCATACAGGGTGATTAGCTCAGTTGGTAGAGCACCTCCTTTACACGGAGGGGGTCGGCGGTTCGAGCCCGTCATTACCCACCATCTAGGGTCGTTAGCTCAGTTGGTAGAGCAGTTGACTTTTAATCAATTGGTCGCAGGTTCAAGTCCTGCACGACCCATCATACATTGTAGTTACAGACAATCTAGATAAAAATTGTATTTAACATCTATCGGAAAATAGTGAATTTTAACCGATTTTAACCGAAATCACTAACATTCCACCAGTTTAACTAAATTCACATGTATACATAAAATACATATTTATTTATTACAACATTGCATCAGATTAAAAGTATGTATTGTTTTAAAAATCGGGATGAAATAAATAAGTACTAAAAGCTAAAAGTATTAGCAAAATATTAGCAAGAAAAGTAGTTTCTCTAATAATATATCTATATCTTATCATCTTCATGATCATAATTTATGTGCTTTTAGTAATTTTTGAATCATCTAACTTTTTCTTTAATAAGAAACGCACAGAAGTAAATTTATAATTTATAAGAAATTTGAGGAATTCGCTAACACTTGTGAGAAATAGCAATTTTAGAGGGTTATGACTGAATAGTCATAGTCAAACCTATATATCTTAGTACTTTTTTAGACTAAAAGAATGTAGTGCCTTCTGAAATTTTTTTTGAAATGCATCATAACTAAAGTGAGATCTAGTATATCGCTGCGCGTTATGACTAAATTTTCGATAGCGTTTTGGCACTATTAACTGTTCTACTGCATTAGCACATTCAATATGTGATAATAGTTTTGGTTGAACTAAAACATCAGAAACAGGATCATACACATGATAAGAAAAATTAATTTTTATCCCCGATAAGTTCTGGTGGTGTTTTATAGATACTGTTGGATAAATTCCAATTCCGCAAACACCATCACATATCACTTCTGGTTGACCATCAATGATAGGAAAAATTACTGGAATTCCATAATATAATGCCTCCATACAAGATAATCCGAAAGATTCAGTAATGGGCGTACTCATGTAAATATCTACGCGATTAAAAAAAACAGACATATTTTCTTGAAAACCACTAAATCTGACGTAATTATTTAACTCTAGTTTGTTTGCTAAGCGCTGCAATTCTTCTTGCTCTGGACCTTGTCCAGCGATTTCTAGAATTATATTATGCCCGCGGCAAATTAATTCATGTAGTGTCAATATAGAGACACTAATACCCTTCAGGCTTACTAAACGTGATGCGGTCCCAAGTCTTACTGGTTCAGTAAGTGATTTTGCTATATGATTAATACCAATAGGAGTTATCAGGCGGTTGAGAACTACAAGATGAGCACACGGAAGATTAAAGCGTAATTCCATAACTCTTTTTGATGCTTGAGACACTGAAATGACACCATCTAGCATACCAAAAAAGCGCATTGTCTTAGAATTTATTGTATATCGCCATGATGAGCCATGATCATAGTATAGGAGTTTAGTATTTTTTGGTTTAATGAAGAATTCAGGAATCAAATCCCACACAATAACACAATCAGCAGATATTTTAGAAATTTTCCATGATAGCCAATATTTTCTTAAAATTTTTGGACAACGTATAGGTAGATTATTAAATAATCGGTTAGCAAAATATACTTTTTTCTCTATAAGATGATGTTGAATCTCGGTACCAACATGATTGCTTATACATAGAATTATATTCTTCTTATCAGAAGAAGCCTTGATATATTGTAGTAATAAGCGTTCAACCCCACCCATTTGTTCTAGATTAATCACATGAATTTGTTTCATACAAGCAACCGCTCCAGAATTAATTGAACTTTTTCAGGGGTTATTTCTGCCATGTTTTTCTTTACTGCAAGCATTGCAATTTGATTAGGACCGTATCCACCCACCAAATCTACATTAGTGGGTCCATACAAAGTAATAGTCGGGCGACTGAGAGCAGCAGCGAGGTGACTTAATCCTGTATCTACGGAGATTATTGCTTTAGCTCCTACTAGTATATGCGCAATTTCCTCTAGCATTAGTTTAGGCAAGACCTCTACGTAACCAAACCCCCTTGCGAGCCTTTGAGCGCGCAAGAATTCATGGTGAGCCCCCCATGGTAATTTTATGGTTAACCCTGTAGATTGTAACAAGGCGATAAGCTTTCTCCAGTGGTTTTCGGGCCACTGTTTGCTCTCTTTTGTAGTGGCATGCAAAAAAACTAGATAGTGATTGCTTTCTATTGGTTGATTTTTTGTAAATCGTTGTAGAATACCATAATCACCTATTGTTGTTGGTAGTGTATAGTGCAAGCTTTGTGCAAATAGGCTGCGTATGCGCTGTACGGCATGTTGTTTTTTATTGACAGCATAACGCTTATCATACCACCAGCTAGCAACAGGTTCTCGTATGCTGTAAATATCACATCCGTGTTTCACACCTTTAGTAAAACGACTTATTAGCGCAGCGCTTTTTATTAAGCCCTGAGCATCGATAACCGCATCGTAAGAATGATGCTGTACGGACTGTTTAAAATTGATACGTTCCTTGCGGATTAGACTTTTAAACCAATTTTTTCGCCAGCGACGGATCGCTACTGGAATAACGCGAGAAACCGCCGGATGCCAGGCAGGAATCTCAGAAAAGTTCTCTTCTACGACCCATTCGCAACAGATATCAGGAAAAATCAACTTGGCGTCGGTTAATGCAGGTAGTGAATGGACTACATCTCCCATGGAGGAAGTTTTAATCATTAAAACCCGCATTTATACTCCTAAAGTGTGGTGTAGTAGTTTAAACTCCATCATAACCCGCTCTGGTGTGATCCTGATCAGGCTGGGATGATATTCTTCATGGATTCTCCCCTTTTTTCTTGGAAAACAGCTACTCTCTAAAGAGATGATTCTAGATTTTTTTGATAAAGGCGGGGTAAATTTAGGATTACTTGGGCCATACAGCGCAATCAATGGACGATCCAGTGCGGCAGCGATATGCATCAGCCCAGAATCATTACTAATGACAGTATGACAGCAGGATAGAAGAACTACAGCTTGTGTTAGATCAGTGTTACCAGAAAGGTTGTAATAATATTGTTTAATCTCTTGAGAGAGATGAAGGAAAATCCGCTCCCCGGTAATACGATCTTTAGTGGAGCCAAACAGCAGGATCTGATATCCTTTTCTAATTAAAGATTCCGCTAGTTGTGCGTAATGATAATGTGGCCATTTTTTAAAAGAACTATATTCGGCTCCAGGACAAAATCCAATGATCGGTCGTTGTGAATGTATTTTAAAAGCATCAAGAGTTATCTGTTTTTCATAGTCTTCTACGTTCAGTGTTGGCATGCATAACGGTTGCGGCAGGTCTCTACTACTATTCATCCTGGATTTATGATAACATAACGCTATGTAACGCTGCACCATAAGTGGAAAGGCAGTAGCGTTCAATACACGCATATCATTAAGTAACCCATAACGCATTTCACCTCTCCATCCTATTCGACGTGGAATCTTAGCGAAGAAAGGAATAAGCGCAGATTTAAATGAACCTGGTAGAACAAAGGCTCGATCATAATGCTTTGAGCGTAGTATCTGACCTAAACGCCAACGTGCAGACAGTTTCATGACACCGTGCTCTAACGGTAAAAGTAATGATTCATTAACTTCTGGCATTCTCAAAAGCAAAGGATGACACCAAGAAGGAGCTATTACATCGATAACCGTATGAGGGTTGCGACTTTTGAGAGTACGATAGAGGCTCTGTGACATCATCATGTCACCAATCCAGGAAGGTCCTATCACTAGAATTTTCATCTCTTCAGCGCTCACTATACTGAATGTTGTAACCATTTCATGTAATTTGTAATACCTTTAGAAAAAGCTTGAAATGGTTTTGGATAACCTGCTTCTCTTAGTTTTGTCAGATCTGCTTGTGTAAAATCTTGATAGTATCCCCTGAGCCTTTCTGGAAAGGGAATGTAGTCAATCACGCTGTTTTGATAAAATCCTAGCATAAAATAAGCTATTTCTTGGAAAGATACCGCTTGACCAGATCCACAATTAAAAATACCTGATATAGAGTTTTCTAGACACCATAGATTTACTGATGCTACATCTTTAACATAAATAAAATCTCGTTTAAACTCATTACTACCGATAAATAACTGAGCATTTTTTTTAGTTTTTAGCTGTTTATAGAGATGTAGAACTATACTAGCCATGTCTTTTTTATGGGTTTCACGTTCTCCATAGACGTTGAAATATCGTAAGCCACATATCTGTGATTCTACTTTTGGCAGAATTTTTCGGACATAATGGTCAAAAAGCATCTTAGAGTATCCATATATATTCAGCGGTCTCTCGTATGGGCGTTCTTCAATAAACTTACAGGTATTATGACCGTAGATTGAGGCAGAAGAAGCGTATAAAAATGGAATATGATCTTTAAGGCACCAATGAAGGAGTTCTTTTGAGTATTGGTAGTTGTTATCCATCATGTATTGGCCATTCCATTCGGTGGTAGAGGAACATGCACCTTCGTGGAACACCGCTTCTATATTACGAAAGTGATTTTTATTTTTTGCAATAGCAATTCGAAAATCTATCTTATCGATATAGTCAGCAATATCAAGATCTGATAAATTGAAAGATTTAGTACCATCTTTGAGATTATCAACTACCAAAATATCTGTGCACCCCTGACTGTTTAAAGCATCAATAATATTGCTTCCAATAAATCCCGCACCGCCTGTAACAATTATCATAGATTTTACCTTATACACTGCTAGCATAGGATTTTAGAATATTTATTCTAATGATTGTTGTATAATCTTTCTCATTGTGCGATTAAAGGTAGATTCCGCTGCGGTATCTATATCTTAATTTGTATTAAGAGAAGCAAATGATTATACAAAAATATTGTTTAGCTAATCATGCTAGCACTCTGGATAAACATAACCCTGATTAGAGTTATGCAATAAAATCTTACGTTTAACATACTTATTGCATGAGTAGGTAAATTAAGTTATCACCACGTTTAATACTTAATGCAAGTACCGTAGGTTTATTATCAAGCGCCTTTTTTAGCTCAGTTATGTTAGTAATGGGTTGTTGATTTACCCCAAGAATCACATCATTTCTTTTGAGTCCTATGCGTGCTGCAGCTGATCCTGATTTGAGGGTCTCAACTTGAACCCCTTTAATATCTTTTGTATTGTAATTTCTGAGATCTGCGCCCTCAATGCCATCATAAATACTACCAGAGGACACTCTTTCTGTATTGCTTTCCTGTAAAGCTAGATTAATCTTTATTAGCTTGCCATTACGTATTAATCCAAGCTCTATAGTGGTTCCTACTGGAAGAGAGCCAATTTGGGCGCGTAGAGCTGCAAAACTAGAGATTGATTTATTATTGATTAATATAATCACATCTCCTGCATGAATTCCAGCTCTATCTGCAGAAGACTGAGATAAGACTTGACTCACAAAAGCGCCGCGCTGAACATTTACTTTAATTGCTTTGGCAAGTTCCGAGTTTAACTCTGTTCCAATAATTCCTAATTCCCCTCTCTTGACTTGACCATACGCAATCATTTGGTTACATAGATTTTTTACCATATTTGATGGAATAGCGAATCCAATACCAATATTACCACCATCTGGAGCTAGAATAGCAGTGTTAATTCCAATCAACTCGCCATTTATATTCACCAGTGCACCGCCTGAGTTTCCCCGGTTAATTGCAGCGTCAGTTTGAATGAAATTTTCATAGTTTTCAGTGTTTAATCCGCTTCTACCGAGAGCAGAAATAATCCCTGAGGTTGCAGTTTCACCAAGACCATACGGATTACCAATAGCTACGGTGTAATCCCCTACGTGCAAACCATCAGAGTCTGCTATTGTAATTGCCGTTAAATTCTTAGCCCCTCGAATCTGAATTAAAGCAATATCAGAACGAGGATCTTTACCGATCACTTTAGCATCATATTTTTCTCCACCACTAAGTTGTACTTGAATTCTTGTAGCGTTATCTAGCACATGATTATTTGTGACTATGTAGCCCTTTATGGAGTCAATGACAACGCCAGAACCGAGAGATCGAAATTTTTGCGGGGGAATTTCTATGCTATAATTATCATTAGAGTTATTGCCTGGACATAATGGTGATCCAAGAAAGGGAGATCCTTCCTGACATAATGGTGAAGGTCCACCAAAGAAAGGTTGAAATTGCTGCATAGGTTCTACTTTACGCATCATTGTGCCTTCGATATTAACGCTGACAACTGATGGCATAACTTTCTCTAGCATAGGAGCTAGACTTGTTAATTGTACAGAATTAACAGAATGCCAAAGATTTTTAGGATTATCTGTGGCTGCCAGAACTGGTAGAACTAAATTTAGACCTACAACTAATGTGTGTAAAAGTAAAATCTTTTTTTTCATCATGATATTTCTCTAGTGATTTTATGCAGTCGTAAGAAAGGTGTATTCTACATAAGACACTTAATATTTATAATAAATGAATATTTTTAGCATAATAAGCATTAGTATATGCATACTATTTATGCATCACAACAGTTGAATGTAGTTAGTACTACCTACGTTCATTCCATTAAAGAGATTCTATGGTACTCTGCAACCTAGATATGCATGAGCTCTCAATATCTTACTGAGATTACATCAGAGTCAGTAATATTCAAAAATTAGCACACTATAGTATGTTAACGATATTTTGGTTAAGTATTCAAAATCTGTAGCTTACTGTATAGAAATTTTTTCTTTACAGGTGATATTGTTCATGTGTTCAGTTTGAATACAATAGTGACATGTATAGTATTGTATTAAGTGTGTATATTCCCATACAGATTGCACGTTAGCTTTTAAAGAATAGAATATTTTTATAAGCTTCATTATGAAGTCTTAGTATCTTAAGGATTTCTTAATGAGATAGATATAACTTTTAAAGTATTTTGACATGATTCCTGTAGGTATTGCATCAATACTTATGGTTAAGTTCGTTCACCAAGAGGCTGTTAGCATAAACAATTTTTATAGCGCTTATACAGCCTGTCGTGTTCTAATTTGAGATTAGCGACATACATCGCCAATGTACAGTGTGGTCAAGTCACTATCAGGAACGATATAACTGAGTATATTAATTATTCTAATAAAGTATAATTTTAGTAGTTTTTACAAAGTACATAGTCTGCACTAAAGTACTAGCCTCGTTTGAAAAATTCATATGTATTTGAGAGTTCAACAATTATTGATATAGCTGCTCATATTAAAAATATGTTTTAAAGAGCCAACATAGTTCTCGTGTTTTTGGTATAGGTAGGCCACAGGTTGATGTACTTGATATCAATAGTGATGCACAGTTTTTATAAATCGTAACACATTTCTTTTGAAATAACTTTAGTCTATCATATGTTAATATGATTTATTTTTATAAGTGCTATATTTAGAGAGAGATGATTGTTAAATTTTTTTAAGTTAATTATTTAATGATTCTTCTGCTTGTAGCAGAAGGGAACAGGATTGAGTGTCACTACCATAATTCTTATATAACTTACATGGATTCATGCTAAAATATTATTGATCATCTTTTAGCTAAAACTATTTTATTCGTAACCCAAGAGAGCATATATGAAGGATAACGTGATGCAAAATTCTACTGTGGTGCTTTTTAGTGGTGGTCAAGATTCTACTATATGTCTAATACAGGCTATGCGAGAATACGAATTCGTTCATTGCCTTACCTTTGATTATGGTCAACGCCATAGCTATGAGATAGATGCAGCACGAGATATTACCCAACAGCTAGGAATAAGTTCACATAAATTGATTAATATTTCTGTTTTAAACGATCTTAGTTCCTGTAGCTTAACAAGAAAACATTTGCTTGTTTCTAATTTTGATGCACAACAAGACACAGACTTACCTGATACTTTTGTACCTGGACGCAATATCCTTTTTTTAACATTAGCTTCAATATATGCTTATCAGTTAAAGGTGGAGACATTAATTACAGGAGTATGTGAAACAGATTTTTCAGGGTATCCTGATTGCCGGAATGACTTTATTTTAGCGCTAAATACAGCGATATCATTAGGAATGTCAAAAGCATTGATCTTTAAGACGCCATTAATGTGGCTTACAAAATCTGAAACATGGGCATTAGCAGACACACTAGGTGTTCTGGATTTTGTAATGCATGAAACCGTAACATGTTATCATGGCATTAAGAGTGATGGATGTAGACAATGTAATGCTTGTCACTTGCGCAATACAGGCCTTAGAGAATATTTAGATAATTCCAATGCTATAAAACATAGTTTATATAATAAGCAAAATTTATATCAAACTAATATGAAGATTGATACAAGTATTTAATGTATGAGATATGAAACATATTAATATTACTTCAGTGATATACAGTGTGATTGACCCTTGGCTATAGCAGTATTCAGTGAATTATTTATAATTAATACAAGATAGTAGCCTCGATATGATATCAAGAGGGTATTCAGTGGATATGTTCAAGCCTTAAATGTATCTCAAACCAATAGTGATGTTAAATAAGTATTCCGGTATCTTAATAGTCTATATAGCTATCGATATAGGGTTTAATATTTTGCGTATCTTCAATAATACTAATAGTTTACTTATCATATGCATCACGGGTGATAATATTACCTGTGTATAGTGCTTACTATACTAGTTAAGCTATTAACATCACTCTATTGGCATAAATCTGATCACAGTGCATATTCTCAAGAGGTATAAATATTTTCAGAGCAATGCTTATAGACAAGCTGCATCATTTTTTAACTATGTTTTTAACTACCTTTGACGTATTTGAGCTAGTATTGATTGTACAATTCGTGCGTTACCTGCAACAAGGTTTCCAGAACAAAAATAATGATTATCACCGCTAAAATCAGTAACTAGCCCACCAGCTTCTCGTACTAATAAGTCCCCAGCAGCAAAATCATGTGGTTGCAGGTTTATTGCAAAATATCCATCAATTCGACCAGAAGCTACATAAGCTAAATCTAGAGCAACTGAACCACTACGACGAAAATCAGCGCATCTACAGAAAAGCTTTTCAAAAGCATTAATGGAGGGCGCGTTACTTTCATGCACTTTAAATATAGCATCAGTTGATAAAATTGCCTCACTTAGGTATCGTGCAGTTCCTCCTCTTAACCGATAACCATTTAATTGTGTTCCGTGACCTCTCCAGGCATAAAATAATTCATTACGCATTGGGTCATATACTACGGCGACCTCAGTGCGTCCTTTAACGCGTGTTGCAATAGAAATACTGAAATGTGGAAGTCTTTTCATGTAGTTAATATTATCATCTAGCGCATTTATCACCCATTGTACTTTTTGAGTATCTTTGTATATTTGACTATCATTTTCTGTAAAAATAATGTGATTTGGATAAGATTTAAAGATGATATCAATCATTTGGTCTTTTGCTTTTTTCTCAACAAAATTAGTCAGGTCATAATTACCTTTTTGCTTCAATTCAGTGGAATCTGCTATTTCATAGTATTTTGTGATAATGCTTCCGGCCTGACGTACAGCTCGGATAGCAATGTTGAGCATTGGATGCATAAGTGTTATAATCTCAGTAAATATTCAATAATACAATCGAATGAGTAGTATTAACAGAAGCCTATAGAACAAGGTTGGTTAACTACCTTTAAAAAAACTGTAAAACCTATCTGTCTTACAGTAATCGAATGCTCTACAGTAGTTTTTAAACTAATAAATAAGTCTTTAACCTAATTAATGGTATACATTAGTATAGTAATTCCTACTAGTAAATATCTTGTATTAATGTTTGCGATTAGATCGCATTAATGATTATGTGGTTTCATTCTTCTATTAGGCGCAGTGTCTGATAGCATCGAGGTTCTGTTGAAAGTGCGAAATATGTAATATGGTCTTAAGTTTTCCAGTAAATATCGATATCTTCTATGGCTATATATTATAATTATTTTGGACTCAGTATGTGAATCATGTATAAATGGATATTTAGGATCTGCACTTGTTTGAATTGCAACCTGTTATAACATGAAGGACTAAAGATGATATTTCCTTACCAATACTTATCTAACTTTATTTAAAATACATGGAGAATATTTGTAAATATAGGTGGTGATATGTATCTCCAGTGGGCTCTAAAGAGAGCCCATACAATCTCAAGGCATAAAACTTATGTAGGAGTTAAATAATGGATGAAGCAGATTTAGCTCAAAAACGCGAGCAAGATATTATTAACGCAGCACTATCATCCCGAGAAAAAAGCCTCAAAAGTCCTGATGGACAATGTATTTGGTGCAAAGAGGAGACTATTGTTTTAGGAACAGCATTTTGTTCAGCAGAATGCGGAGATGATTATAATAAATATCAAAGAGAAATGAAGCAACGGCTGGGTAGACAATACCAGTAGTAGTAATGATCAGGAAATACATGACATATAAATAGATTGAGATTTATTAATACCACAATCTGTTTAAATAGGAAAATGATCACAAGGAGGTGTGTACGGAATGCAAATGTTATAATATAGCGTTACACATGATCTGCTACATATTGTGTAAAACGACATGTATTCTATATTTTTATTTTTCAAGAGATTTCACAGAAACATTCTGGCGGTCATGTATCTATGCTTGTTGAGAGCATGCAAGAAATTAGCAGTATCTAGATGTAAATGCTCAGTACTCAGTCAGGATTTTTCTTGTAATTTTCTTGTAAAGTAGTAAACTTTTTTACAATAGCATTCAAAATGTCTGATAGATTGGCATGTGATAGTTGAATGCATTGCTTTAATACCTTAGACTTTATTTATTAAGTTGATTAAGCTTTGCGAGATCTTCTGGTGTATCTATGCCATGTGTAAGATGAGCCTGAGTAATATCAACATGTATTTTTTCACCATACCATAATACACGAAGTTGCTCTAAGAGCTCCTCACTTTCTAAGAGTGTAGATTGCCAACTAACATAACGGCGAATAAATCCAGCATAATAGCTATAAATACCGATATGACGAAGCAGTGGTATGTTAGCATTATGTGTTGTAATGAAACTGTTCGTGCGACTCCAAGGGATCACAGAACGAGAAAAATACAATGCACAGCCGTAGATATCTCGAACGACCTTAACTAGGTTTGGGTTGTGTGCTTCTTGTAAAGAGTGTATTGGTGTTGCTAATGTAGCTATGTTTACGCTATGAGATGATAGGTTTTGTGCTACCTGTTGTATCATCATTGGAGGTATCATCGGCTCATCACCTTGAACATTGACAATCACTGTTTCGTTAGGGAACTGATAGTGTTCAATTACCTCAGATAGACGTTCCGTGCCAGACTGATGGTTTTTTTTTGTCATCAAAACCTCGACATGAGCAGTACGTACTGTGGTTGCTATATCATCATGATCAGTGGCAACAATAACTTTTTGTGCACCAGATTTCAGAGCTTTCTCGACTACATGAAGTATCATCGGTTTTCCATGTAATGTTAATAGAGGCTTGCCCGGCATGCGTCTAGAAGCAAAACGTGCTGGAATTATGGCTATAAAATTCATGAACCGTCCTCCTATAGTGCTAGATGGCGAGCTGCGTGTTTGAGTAAAACTGGAATGCCATCTCGGATCGGATAGATTAACTGGTCTATTTGACAGATAAGTTCGAGGTGATCTTGATTATTATACAGCTCTAACGGCTGATAACACTGTGGGCACGCAAGAATATCTAAAAAGCAAGTATCCATAACACTCCATAAAATAATATAAGATATTAAACCTATATATACAATACTAGCACTATACTGAATAGTAAGCGCATAAGCTTTTTGAGGGTCTTCCGTGCCATCTGATGAACTAGTCTTGATGTTGGTTGTATAAGCATTATATAGTATCAGATTTGAATTTTCACACCTAGCTGTAACTCTTAATATATAGCGCTCAGTATCTCATGGATTACTTAACAAGATCTTCTCCTAGTTGAATGTCGTATTTGAGTTGATCGAGCATGTTTCTGAGTGCATTCATTTCAAATGCACTAAGTTTACCAATGGGGCAATACTCAGAGATTCCATCCTTTCCTAACATAAGGGGTTGCGAAAAGAATTTAGCATATTCCCCCGGTCCTTCAACATATGCACATTCTATTATGTTAGTTGCTCCTTTCAAAGCGCGCACGAGTGAGAGACAAAAATGTGTTGCTGCATATGCCATTGAAAGAGTGGCAGACCCACCACCAGACTTGGATTCAAGTACTATTGTACCTGCATTTTGGATATCTTTTGTAAGATCGTGAATTTCTTCTGTAGTTAATTGAATATTACTATGCGATGCTTGAGAGAAGAGAGGCAGAATTGTGGAGCCTGAGTGACCCCCAATAACTCGGATGTTGAATTTTTCTGGTGCTTTGCCAGTCAATAAAGCAATCAATGTATTACTACGGATAATATCTAGCATAGTAATGCCGAATAGTTTTTTTCTATTATAAACTCCAAATTTTTTTAGTACTTTAGCCGCTATAGGAACAGTAGTGTTAATTGGATTGGTAATAATGCCTATTATAGCATATGGACTAGTGATAGATACCTGCTCTATAAGGTGTTCAATAATTCTAGCATTTAATTGCAAAAGATCAGATCGATCCATACCAGGCTTTCGCGCGAAACCAGCTGCAATTAATACGATTTGAGTGTCTTTTAGTGCTAGAGTGATATTGTCTCCTGTAAACCCTTGCATGCTAACAGAAGTAGGTATATGACTTAAGTCAACTGCAACACCTGGGGTAATTGGAGAAATATCATATAGAGATAATTTAGAGCCTTCTGGTAGTTGTGTCTTGAGCAATAAAGAAAGGGCTTGACCAATACCTCCTGCCGCACCAAGGATTGTCACTTTCATCTGATACTCCTTAAGTTATCTTACATTAAAATTGTGTGGGCTGTATACTGCTACGATCAAGTTCATCGTAAGTGACTTGCCTTGCTCAATAGCAAGATAGAATTTATGTGAAATATTTTAAACCCAGTTATTTCTAGAACTGATCACGAACAGGATTATTAATGAAGATTCATTTAACTTGCCATGAGATCACAAAAAATTATAAAAATTATATTTTTAGTAAAATTATGACATATGATACGTCATCTTCTATCTCGATTCAAATAATGATATGTATCATAGGCATGATAACTTATAATATATGAAAACTTTTGATTACGAACTTATATTGTGCTTATTGTGCTTTTACTAATAGGTTATATGCTTTATTAAAAATAACAAAACACAGTCAATTTTTTAATATTTTAGATTTAAACCAATATTGGATCTAATAAGATATTAATTTCTGCATGCATTTTTATTAATGTCTCTAAAGATTCTATCCAATATTATCAATGAATATTGCTAAGCAATATGCCTTGAGTGTTGATTAGTAATTATTATTATAGATCTTAAACTTAAGATACAATACTCTAGTGTTAACTAAAAATATTTTCTCCAAACCTCGTCAGTGTTAATATGGTGTGTATTACACTTTTTGTGACATTATTTTTTTTATCTCATCCCGATTTGTCATTTTACTATCAATTTTTACATAAGCGCTTTTTTCATGAGGTAATATCCATGCATCAAATATACCATCTTGCTGCTTTAGAAAGTTTTGCAATTGAATCGGATCTTGTATGCAATCTTCAAGATGAAAACGTAAAGTACTAAGATAACGAGGTTCTCTTAGGTTTAGGCTCAATACAAACCAAGATAACGCTACCAACATGTTAAATAAAAATACTGTACTACTACCCATGTAATCTAATATCCAGCCACCTACAAAACCTCCAGTTGCCACACCAATACACTGACTAGTAGTGTATACTCCCATTGCTGTACCTTTATAGCCAACAGGGGATTGCTTACTGATAAATGAGGGTAGAATTGCTTCAATCAGATTAAAACTAACAAAGAATATCTCTAGACTAGTGATTAGAGTCCATATTGGGTAATCTATCATCCAAAAGACAGTCTCAGCTCCTAAAATGCATCCTATAGCTAAGACGAAAACTTTTTTCATTTGACGTTTTTTTTCAGCATAGATGAGTAATGGTGCTGCAAGAGCTAAAGCTATTGACATTGTACATAGGTATATTTTCCAGTGTTCGCCAGCAGATAATCCTACCATAATAAAATGTTTAGGTACTCCAATAAAACTCGACATTAGTAACACATGCAAAAAGAAAACACTAAGATTGAGCTTCATTAGATGAGAATTGCCAATGACGTGACGAATACTGCTTGTTACTAGTGAAGATTCACGATTTAGTGTGTGCTTTGACGTTGATGGTACAATGATCAGTGTAATTATTATACTAATCATGGTTAATACTGCGATGATCCAGAATAGTTCTTGAAGGCCAAGCGCTTGAGTGATAATAGGTCCAAGAACTATAGCAAGGGAAAAAGTGATCCCGAAGCTAATGCCAAGAAAAGTGATTGCTTTAGTGTAGTTTTCCTCACTCATGAGATCAGATAAAAGTGCCAAAATTGTTCCGGCTATTGCCCCGACTCCTTGCAAAGCGCGTCCAAGAATCACACCCCATATAGATTCTGTCATAGCGGCAATTATGCTGCCGATCATAAAAATAGATAGACCGCTGATAATTAATGGTTTTCGGCCAAAGCGGTCAGATAGTACACCGAAAGGAATTTGAAAAAAAGCTTGAGTAATGCCGTATATGCCAATAGCTAGCCCTGTTAATGTTTCAGTCGCACCATTTAAGTTGCCACCATAAGTTGTAAGGATAGGTAGAGCCATAAAGAGCCCTAGCATTCGCAATGAAAAAACTGTCCCAAGACCCCAGCTTGCATATTTCTCAAGTGGGGTCATTTTATTATGAGCCATGATTACCTTGATATCTTTAGTAATGACACGTTTTTATGATGGGTAGTGTTCAAGACTACACAAATAGAATAATAACACATTACCGTTCTAGACTACATAGACGAAAAATCATTTCCAGCGTTTAACTTATATATACTGGCACGTGCTTTGGATTTACTGCTATAACATCAACAGACATCATGATACTTAGCGTGGTAATGACTACAATTGAAATCAGAAATAATTTTCGCGCCCAAAGGCGATCGTCTTGGGTTGTGTAACCTGATATAGCTATCATTAACCACCACGTGTTTACTATAGACACTACTACTAGATATTTATATCCGGTGTAACCAAAAATTTTTAGCATTAGGGTAGCTGCGATAAATGCAATGATATATATGGTGATATAACGTTTTGTTATAAAAACACCCTTAACAACTGGTAAGATTGGAATATTAGCTAATTGATAATCTTGGATTCGATATATAGCTATGGCATAAGAATGTGGTATTTGCCATAAACTAAAGATAATCAGTAGTATAAGTGCGCCGGGTTGTAGTTGATTAGAGGCCGCACAGTAACCGATAATTGGTGGTGTGGCTCCAGACAGGCTGCCAACAAATGTACCATGAAGAGAATGACGTTTCATATATAGACTATAGATGCAAACATAAATTATCATGCCTATAGCAGCAACTGACATGGCAAGAAAGTTTGCTTTACTATATAATACAGCAAAGCCAGTGACACCTAATATAGTGGCATACATTAGGCTTAATTTTAGAGAGATTAGCCCTTTTGCTAATGCTCGATTTTTAGTGCGATGAGTTTTTTTATCAATGTCACGATCTATATAGTTATTGTAGACACAGCTAGATGCAACTATCAGCCCTGCACCGAAAACAGTAGAACAAAGTTCTATATAATTAATGTCACCTTGAGAAGCGAGTAAAAATCCTCCAATAACAGAAATTAAATTTCCAAAAATAATTCCTGGCTTGGTTATCTCTATATATCGAGCAATCAAGTGCTTGATGACTCTAAGTTGTCTAAATCTCAACTAAGAATCCATCATATTGCAGTTGAGATTCCACATAATCCATAGTGAACCGGCAATGATAATCAGAATAATTAACGCTGTAAATAGAATCGCAATGAAGTTCCATCCCTCTTCTGATTTTCTGTTGAGGTGTAAAAAATATATTAAATGCACAAAAATTTGAACAATGGCACAGATTATGACTAGAGATAAGATTGTACTTTTCGATCCAGCTCGATTGATAACCATCCAAAATGGAATGATAGTTAAAAGAATAGAGAAAATAAAACCTTTTAGATAAGTCTGAAGGCTAAAATATGCATCACCATTTTTTGTGTTAGGATATCTCACTATACCTCCCCTATAAGGTATACAATAGTAAATACACAAATCCATACAATATCTAGAAAGTGCCAGAACAGGCTTAGACATGTAAGACGTATACGATTGGTTTCGGTCAGACCCCGTGTGCTTATTTGGAAAATCAAGAGGAGCATCCAGAGCATACCAAAGAGCACATGCAAACCATGAGTACCCACCAGAGTAAAAAATCCAGACAAGAAAGCACTAATATGAGGAGTAATACCTCTAGAAAAAAGATCAAAAAATTCAGCGCCTTCCATGGCAATAAACCCAAGAGCAAATAAAAAAGTTAGTGTTAGGTAAGTTATGACCGAACTTTTGTGTCCTAGATTCATGTGGATAATAGCTAAACCATGCATTACAGAGCTTAATAAGAGAAGGATAGTCTCAAATAATACACATGGTAGATTAAAGAACTCTTTACCTGTTGGACCATTAGCAATATTATTTACGATTACACCATATGTAGCAAACAGTGTTGCAAAAATTATGCAGTCACTCATTAGATAGAGCCAGAACCCGAAGATTTTATTTGTTTCTACATTTTGGTGTGTCGTTAGATTTTTAGTTAACATGATGAATCCTGTTTTTCTTTTTTTCCTCAAAATTATGATTTTCGATTGCTAAAATCTCTGCAATGGATACTAAGTAATCCACGTCATCGTCAAAGCTTTTTATGCTCCAAGAGAGCAGCACTCCTAATAATGATGTAATAACAAGCCACCAGATATGCCAGATCATAGCAAAACCACAAAGTAGACTAAAAAATGCTATTACGATTCCAGTACTGCTATTTTTTGGCATATGAATTTCCACATAATGAATTTTTTTGGAAGAAGCTTCATTCTTACCCTGTCTTTTTATTTTTTCTTTCATGGCCCAAAATGCGTCACGTGTATCTACTTGAGGTACAATAGCAAAATTATAGAATGGAGCGGGAGATGAGGTGGACCACTCTAGGGTACGCCCATTCCATGGGTCACCAGTATGATCGCGGTTCTGAACGCGATCACGGATCGTAACATAGAATTGAATAATTTGACAAACCACACCACAGCTTATCAAGGCTGCGCCACTAGCGGCAATAACTAGCATTGGATGAAACTGTGGGTCGATATCTTGACTCAGACGACGCGTCATCCCCATAAAACCTAATATATAAAGTGGCATAAAGGCAACAAAGAAGCCAATGATCCAAAACCAAAATGCACGAACGCCCCACGTTTCGTTTAAAATAAATCCGAATGCCTTTGGAAACCAGTAGGTTATACCCGCAAAGCACCCAAACACTACACCGCCAATAATTACATTATGAAAATGCGCTACCAAAAATACACTATTGTGTAGGACAAAATCTGCTCCAGGAATAGCTAATAGAACACCTGCCATACCACCTAAAGAGAAAGTGACTAAAAAACCCATAGTCCATAACATTGCGGGATGCAGCTTAATGCGGCCTTGGTACATTGTAAACAACCAGTTAAAGATTTTGACACCAGTCGGAATAGCGATAATCATCGTCATAATTCCAAAAAAGGCGTTAACGTTTGCACCTGCGCCCATTGTAAAAAAATGATGTAACCACACAACAAAAGATAAAATTGTAATAACGATTGTAGCCCAAACCAGTGATGTGTAACCAAATAATCGTTTATATGAAAACGTAGCTACCACTTCAGAAAAGATACCAAAGACTGGTAGAACCAGGATGTATACCTCTGGATGCCCCCAAATCCAGATGAGATTAACATACATCATCATATTTCCGCCCATGTCATTGCTAAAGAAATGGAAGTCAAGATAGCGATCTAAAGTGAGTAGTGTTAGTGTTACAGTTAACACTGGAAATGCGGCAACAATCAGAACGCTGGTGCATAGAGATGTCCAAGTAAATACTGGCATTTTAAACATAGTCATGCCCAATACGCGCATCTTTAAAATAGTAACTATAAAGTTTATTCCTGTAAGTGTCGTAGCAATACCAGAAATCTGTAAACTCCATATCCAATAATCAACGCCAACTCCTGGGCTATATTCTGGTCCAGATAGGGGTGGATAGGCCAACCAACCAGTTTGTGCAAATTCACCGAGACCCAGTGATAGATTAATTAGAGCGACACCTGCAGCTGTTAACCAAAAGCTGAGGTTGTTAAGATATGGAAACGCTACGTCTCTTGCACCAATCTGTAATGGAACTATAATATTCATTAAACCTACCACAAAGGGCATGGCTACAAAAAAGATCATAATCACACCATGTGCGGTAAAAATTTGATCATAGTGGTGAGCTGATAAGAAACCCTCTTTTCCAGAAGAGGCAAGAACCTGTTGAGTACGCATCATAATGGCATCAGCAAAACCTCGCAGCAACATCACGAACCCCATAATAATATACATTATGCCAAGTTTTTTATGATCTACGGAGGTAAACCATTCGGACCAGAGGTATGTCCATTTGCCAAAATATGTAATAACCCCAGACATAGCAATGCCAGTAAAAATAATAGCGGCAACTGTAACCATGATAATAGGTTCATGGAAAGGGATTGCGTCTAGGGTTAACTTTCCTAACATCGTGTATTTCCTCATCATTGCGTACAGTTGAGACTAAAAAATTATTTGTAGTATGTTACTAAGTGATGTCTTGATTCTAGGTTCCGACTAGAATGTGTACTATGTACATTGATACGAATAGGAGTATTAATGTTGTCAGATATTTTAATATCTCCTTTATTCTTAGAATCAAATTGATGAATAATGTTTTTAAATAGTTCTGGTTTTACATTTGAAAAGAATTGAACAGAGTAATTGTTTTTTAATGAAGCTAAATATTTAAAATCACTCATATTCATCAAAATCTTAGAAGATTTTTTGGCTTTGGATATCCATTGATTAAACTCAGTAACATTGCCAGTAGCAATGGCTTGGAATTTCATCTGAGAAAATCCGTTGCCACTATAATTCGAAGAGATGCCGCTAAATGTACCTGCTTCATTCGCAATTAAATGCAACTGTGTTTGCATGCCAGGCATAGCATACATTTGGCTGCCGAGAGCAGGTATAAAAAAAGAGTTCATTACAGTATCTGATGTAATCTTAAAGTGTACCGGGCAGTTCACCGGAAAAGCGATTTCATTAACAGTAGCAATACCTTGCTCGGGATAAATAAATAACCATTTCCAGTCGAGTGATACCACTTCGATGGTAATCGGGTTAATATTTGATGTTAATGGATGTCGCGGTTCGAGAACATGAGTGGACTTCCATGTCAGGATTCCAAGGAATGTAATTATTAAAATAGGTACAATCCATACCACAGCTTCTATTGTACTAGAATGATCCCAGTCTGGATTATATATCGCGTGCGCATTAGATTCTCGATACCTGTAGGCGAATAGTATTGATAACACAATAGCTGGAATAACAACTATCATCATTACCGAAAAAGCTGTGATAATTAGTGATCGTTGCTCTATAGCTATCTGTCCTTTAGGGTTGAGTAGTGTAATATCACAACCACTAGATAATAAAAAAGATAACATCATTGTGATTAATAACACAGTTTTTATTTTGTTATTGTATATATTAAGTTTCATTTAGTGACCTTGATCGTGATACTTGATCTTGATAATAATAGCTATACTCTCGTTGCAAAGAGTATTCTTCGAGCAGGTTTGAGCATTGCAAGACTGTTAGCTAACTTTTTCATCCAACCAACAAAGAATCAATGCACGCGCTTGTGTATCACTCTAAAAATTGACTATGACAGATCAAGATCATATACATTCTTAAATTTTCTCACAATGCAACATCAATCAATTCTAATAAAAGTATTTTATACTTGTTTAGGAGTGCACCTGATGAATATACATGGCACTGTTTTTTGTGATACCTCATGTATAATAAAATCTATTCTATCTTATCAGTTGTTAGATGCTCAAACTAACTCATCATAAATGTCTTATTATGTATAAAACATTGTTTGTTATAAAATATTGTGAGAATTGTAATATTCAATGTGTTGATAACAGGACAGAGTATTTCTAATGATTTTGATGTTTTTAATCTCAACTGCATAAAGTTGCTCTAGATTACATATCTTTTGAAAGGCTATATTTGCCATATCGTATTATTGCTATCTCAATGCAAACACCTGATAAATATGTCAAGTTTTTTCAGATTAAGCGTTATAATTGGTCTTAATCTTGGAGAAAAATTTTTGTAAGGTTTTGGGATAACCTTACAGAAGACTAGTTTAATTAATAGATTCGATTGCGTTTGCTATGTAGCAAATCAACTGCAAATAATCGCGAAATGGTATATATAGCATACTAATATTCACTTATTATTCTCATTTATTATACACCAATCTAAGTGTACACTAAATATATTAGATACCCAGATTTATAATCACACCTTGATGTAATCATCAATTATACAATATTAATATACAATATTATATTATAAATTATAAAATATTATAATATATAATAATAAATAATATATTAATAATAATGTACGAATTTAGTTAATACTTATAGGAGCTAGGAGCTCAAAAACTTCTGAACTCAGATTCATGGATAGTAATGATGATAGTCATATGTATAATGATAGTAGCATACTATGTAATATTAAGATTGTTTATCACAATAGGCCAGAACAATACATCTCTTCATTGTATGCCTGCTAAGCAAGAACATCCTGTACCATAGTAAATTAGTAAATTACTAGCTATATATTATATAGTCTTAATATTACTTATTGGAATGATCATTGACACTGCTGTCATCTCTTTCAATCTCTTTACAGCAATCCTTTCATATCGTATAACAGTGTGCGCTCGAAGGTACTATATCATAATCGTAATGACTCTATTATGTGATATATTTATTCAAGTATCATTTATTTGTTTTTTATTTTTATTGTTATTTTTTATATTGAAATTGAAAATTTTTAAAATCAACACAGTTAACAAAGCAAACGCCGTATACCTAAATTATATTGTTCATTAAGGATCGCCTGACTTTTATTGGTGTTGTATGTTGGTATTGTATATTTTGTAGTATGGGATCAGCTATAAAAGCATAGTATTGGCTATACAGATCATCAGTATTTGGCTCGATGAGTATCGCTCGGATGTTAAGGTAATATTATAGCTCTTTCTTTTGTTATTGTGATCAATAAGCATGGTTAACGAACTCGTTAGCCAATAGTAACATTGTAGGCTTCTCTTGCTAGATACATTTATGCTAGATACATTTATAAATTTATAAAGAGTAGAGATAGAGAGCTGTTTCTATGAACTGTCTTTCTTGTACATAGATATTTTTGTCCTGCTATACAGATCTATCTAGATAGAGAGTCCTCAACTAATGACTAATAAATTTCTTCTGCTTTATCTGTAGTCTTAATATCTGTTTTAGTCATAGCATGTTTACTACTAGAAAACTGATAGATACTATTTTTTATTCTATGGTTATTGATTCTAGCGTTAAAAAATATCAGTTCATTACTCTAGCGGGTCTGCAATATTATTTAGATAATTTATGACACAGTGAGTTGAAATGCTGTTCAAGAATAGCCTTCCATTGTGCTTTTGTAATAATTTTGTGCATAGTTATCTAATTATGTAGTGTGCTTGTCATAAATTTTGCTTTCTGAAAATGCCCTGAAAGGGAGCATGATTGATTTGTTATACTATTGTTTTGTGATTATTATCAGTTCTGGTTCACCTTTAATGTATTTTGGTTCTTTTAGCGCTGTAATGATAGTCTGTGCATTATCAATCAAAAAGCTAAAATAGTGCCATTTCTACACGTATATATATCATGTTTGAAGTGAGCTAGAAGCCTTCTTTCATACTGTACTGATGGTCGTTGCTTATTTAATGTATTAAGCTTGTTGCAGTGGTTGTGTTGACTCTTCCTTGTATTGTATGTTTTCAGAGCGTGAGATGCTTAACTATCTTTAGAGTTGTTATTTGAGTCTTTTATAATAAATTTTTCTCATTTTTCTCTTAACTATCTCCATTGAGCAAGACCTGTATTGTCTAGATCAGCACCAAACTGACCTACTGTCAACCATGTCATTATTATTGAGTATTGTTCTACAATAATTGAGGATGAGCGCCAGATCACTTCCTGAACCATAGTGGTAATTTTTTATTATTAATTTTTTATTATTAATGTTTATTTGACTGTAATACATGCAATCACAATACTTCTATAAAGTTTTGCCGACCTAGAGATTACTGTTATTCCTTATAAACCTCCTAGAGAGCCTGACAGAGTTAAATCATTAGACAGTAAACATCGTACTTGGTGGTGCTGCAGATAAAATAATCTGGCATGGTCATCAATACTTATTATCTAATTTGTAATGCTTTACGTACATTCACAAGAGGTGGCATAATATGGCATAATAAAGAGCGGTAGATAGTATTTATGCTATAACAATAAAGTTATACACGCTGGTCTAGATAGGATGCAATCAGTAAGAGTATGAACTATCTACAAATAGCATAACCATTTTGTTCTAAAGATATTTTAGAGCACTGATTATATTAAGTTAATAGAATTCTTTTCTGGCCTTACCGAGATAATTCAGCATTATGTTTTTCAGGGTGGCGATATAATATTAGTATTATTCCAAACAGAAAAGGTACAAGTAATATTAGGGATTGATGACTAATGCTGCTTCCGTTAATTATATTTTCTAATATTACTGCAATTATTGGAAAAATCATAAAAACTAAAGATGCTTGAAATGGTTGAGTGATTTGTTGTAAAGAAAAATATGCTAGAACCCCTCCAACACCAGCAACAATACCTAGGTAAATTATTGATAATAGCGCTTGAGGAGTAAAAGCATGGAAATTAGGTGACTCACTTAAACCAATTAACGTTAGAAATATACCAGCACCTAAGGAAGGCAAAGCATTATAGCTAAGCACAGAAATTCCAACACAACGTTTTTTGCATTGGACGTACATGACAGCATGCATAAGTACTGCTATTAATAGTGCCATTATGCCACATAGTTGATTTTTTATGCCAGAATGGCCTTCATGCCATAAAATAATGCTTAAGGTTAAAATGCTGATAGCTAATCCCACTATTTGTCGTAAAGTCGCGCGCTCTTTTAGCATTATCAAAGATAATGTTAAGACAGCAGCTGGCATTGTGGCAAAAATAATAGATGCTAAACTAGAAGAAGTATAGCTTTCACCATAAAGCATTAAAGTAAAAGGTATAGCAAAGTAAAAGATGGTCACGCACCACTGAAACCCGAATTGGGTGGATGGAAATAATAATGGAGCTTTTTTATAGTGTGCTAGCAGCAATAACAATGGAGCAGCACAAAGGAATCGCAGTCCGGTGGCAAGAATAGCTGGCACTGCAGAGACTGCGATCTTCATGGCTATCCATGTTGTACCCCACGTAAGACAAACAGTTGTAAATAAACCTATTATTAAAAGATTATGATAAATTTTTCTATTCATCCTGCCTCCGATCTATGTGGTAAGCTTAGTATATAGATCAGACTAACGAGATGCTAGGAGAAAAGGTTGCTAAAATCCTACTTCTAAGATGAGTACAAGGAGAATATTTTGCTACCGATAACGCTGGATACAAAGGATCGTTTATTGTTGAGCTTTTTGCAACAGGATTGCACTGTGTCTCTGCAGGTTTTAGCAGAGCACATCTGTCTGACGACAACCCCTTGCTGGAAGCGCTTAAAGAGATTAGAGGATGAAGGTTATATCCGGGCACGGGTGGCTCTCCTAGATAGTAAAAAGCTAGGTCTTGATGTGACTGCTTTTGTTTTGATTAAAACTCATCAGCATAGTCGGAATTGGTTTAATCAGTTTGTTGGTGTAGTCAAAGCTATGCCAGAAGTTATGGCTTTGTATCGTATGGCTGGGGAGTATGACTACCTCTTGAGAGTGCAAGTACCCAATATGAAAAGTTACGATGCTTTTTATAAAAAATTACTCAATAGGGTTCCTGCCTTGCTTGATGTGACTTCAAGTTTTGCTATGGAAGAAATAAAATACACTACCGCTTTACCGGTTTCGACTTAAGTGGTGGGCCCACCTTGCTGATTCAGTTGATAATCAGGATTTTTTCTAGTGCAATTATTTAGCCAATTAAGTTGGTATTTTTTGCGAGAATGGCGCCGTTATCTCGGTGCTGTTCTGCTTCTGCTTGTCATTGCTGTGCTTAAACTCTTTCCGCCACACATTGTGGGTAAAATTGTAGACGGCGTTAAACGGGGTGGTATTAGTCATGGTCAACTCATAAAGTGGATTGTTGTAATGTTACTTACAGCGATTATTGTGTATTTTCTCCATTATATGTGGCGTGTATTATTATTTGGCGCATCTTATCATCTTGCGGTAGAACTACGTGACAGTTTTTATCAGAAATTGAGTCGTCAGAACCCTGAATTTTACTTACGTCATCGCACTGGTGATTTAATTGCGAGGGCCACCAATGATATAGATCGTGTGGTTTTTGCTGCTGGCGAAGGATTTTTAACTTTAGTAGACTCTGTAGTGATGGGGGTCACGGTTTTAGTAGTTATGATTCATCAAATCAGCTTAAGCCTTACTTTATTAGCTTTAATTCCGATGCCTATCATGGCGTTAGTGATTAAATGCTATGGACATCAATTGCATAACCGTTTTAAAAAGGTACAGGCTGCCTTTTCCTCATTAAACGATCAAACTCAAGAAAGTTTAAGTAGTATCCGTATGATTAAAGCATTTGGTTTGGAAGGTCATCAATCAGATAAATTTGCTATTATTGCGAAAAATACAGGGGAGCAAAATTTACGTGTAGCGCGTATTGATGCGCGTTTTGACCCAACAATTTATCTTTTTATAGCAATCTCCAGTCTTTTAGCCGTTGTTGGCGGAAGCTGGATGGTATGGCATGGGTCCATGACCCTTGGGCAGTTAACTAGTTTTGTCATGTACCTTGGTTTAATGATCTGGCCTATGTTAGCATTTGCGTGGATGTTTAATATTGTAGAGCGCGGAAGCGCAGCCTGGGGTCGAATCTATGCTTTACTAGCAGAAGCACCAGTGGTTCCTGATGGTCATAAAACATTACCAAAAGAGCGTGGTCTTTTAAAAATCTCCATCCAGAGATTTTGTTATCCTGGTTCTAAGAAGATTGCATTATTTAACTTCAATACAACGATTCAGCCAGGACAGATGCTAGGTTTATGCGGGCCCACTGGGTCTGGAAAAAGCACTTTGTTAAGTTTAGTTCAGCGACACTTCGATATTGATTCTGGTGATATTCAGTTTCACAATATTCCGCTGTCGCAGTTACGTCTAGATACCTGGCGTAGGAGATTGGCAGTAGCTAGTCAGACTCCATTTTTGTTTTCCGATAGTGTAGCACAAAATATTGCTTTAGGATGTCCTACAGCTACACAGTGTGACATTGAATATGTAGCTCGTCTTGCTCATGTTCATGAAGATATATTACATTTACCTCAGGGGTATGACACAGAAGTTGGCGAGCGTGGAATAATGCTATCTGGTGGACAAAAGCAACGTATTGCTATTGCGAGAGCATTATTATTAAATGCCGAAATTCTCATATTAGATGATGCTCTCTCTGCTGTAGATGGTCGTACTGAATATAAAATTATGCACAATTTACGGCATTGGGGGGAAAAACGTACAGTAATTATCACAGCCCACCGCCTATCTGTTTTATCTGAAGCAAGTGAAATTTTAGTATTACAGCACGGAACAATAATACAGCGTGGGGATCATCAACAGTTAATTTCCAGTAAAGGTTGGTATCGAGAGATGTATCGTTATCAGCAATTGGAAGAGGCATTAGGTGAGGATGATATAGCATGTAGAGCGCCTCATGGGTAATGCTATTCGGCTCTGGCCAACTATTAAACGCCTTCTATCTTATGGCGCTCCATGGAAGAAATCACTCTGTTTAGCGATAGTTATGCTATGGATTGCTGCTGGCTCTGAAGTTCTCGGGTCAGTTTTCATTAGCTACTTTATTGATCAGATTGATGAACGTCATATGCCTTTTAATTTTTTTTCTGGCATGATTATTATCAGTTATCTCTTGCTACAGCTATTTGCAGCACTGCTGTACTATTGGCAGGCGTTATGGTTTAATCAGGTTGCTGTAGGAGTTGTACAGCATTTGCGCACTAATGTTATGGATGCGGCTTTGCGTCAGCCATTAAGTGCTTTTGACACTCAACCTGTTGGTCAAATCATTTCTCGGGTTACTAATGATACTGAAGTAGTTCGTGATCTTTATGTCACTGTGGTGTCAACTGCACTTCGTAGTGCCGCTCTAGTTGGATCGATGCTTATAGCAATGTTTACTCTAAATTGGCGTATGGCTTTAGTGGCAATAACTATTTTCCCAGCAGTGTTAACAGTGATGTTAATATATCAGCGCTATAGTACACCAATCGTTCGGCGATTACGGAGTTGTTTAGCTGATATTAATAATGGTTTTAATGAAGTTATTAACGGGATGAGTATTATTCAGCAATTTCGCCAACAGGCGCGTTTCGGTAAACGCATGGGTAAGGCTAGTCGTTTGCATTATATAGCGCGAATGGATATTCTCCGACTAGAAGGTTTTTTATTAAGACCTCTTCTTAGTCTTTTTTCTGCGTTAATATTATGCGGATTAATGATGTTGTATGGCTGCTCATCAGATAGTACAATAGAAGTCGGCATCCTATATGCTTTCATTAATTACCTTTCTCGTCTGAATGAGCCACTGATTGAAATTACTACACAGCAGTCGATTTTGCAGCAGGCTGCTGTAGCAGGTGAGAGGATTTTCGAACTAATAGACTCTCCCTCTCAGCCTTATGGTAAAGATATTCAACCATTAAATAGTGGAAAAATTGATATTTGTAATCTTACATTCAGCTATCGTTCGGGGTATCCAGTATTAAAAAATATTAATATATCGATACCAGAGCGCCATTTTGTAGCATTAGTTGGACAAACAGGAAGTGGTAAAAGCACATTAGCTAATTTATTAATGGGGTATTACCCTCTTAGTGAAGGTGAGATCTATCTTGATAGCAGGCCTATATCTTCATTAAGCCATTCTGCGTTACGAAAGAGTATAGCAATGGTTCAGCAGGATCCAGTAGTGCTAGCTGATACTTTTTTTTCTAATGTAAGCTTAGGTAGAGATATTACTGAGAAAGCAGTATGGGATGTACTAAGTGCAGTTCAATTAGATGATCTTGCGCGTTCTATGCCTCAAGGTATTTTGACAGAATTAGGAGAGCAAGGTAACTGCCTCTCCATTGGGCAGAAGCAATTATTAGCAATAGCACGTGTGTTAGCGATCATCCCCCAGATACTGATTTTAGATGAAGCTACTGCTAATATTGATTCTGGAACAGAGCAAGCGATCCAGAGAGCTTTATGTTTAGTCCGCCAGCATACTACATTGATAGTTATTGCTCATCGACTGTCTACGATCACTGAGGCAGATACTATTCTTGTATTACATCGAGGTCAGGTAGTCGAAAAAGGTAATCACCAAACATTACTAGAAATGCGAGGCAGATACTGGCAGATGTATCGTTTGCAGCTAGTTGGCGCAGAGTGTGCAGCTACATGAGATCTATTCTGTGTAACAAATATCTCGAGGAGAGAGGTAGATGTATCTAACAATATATGCATCTAGAAATATTAGATAGCGTGTTAATTTTGTATTAGAGCATCAGAGATGCCTTGCGTATTGATTGCTTTAATCTATACACACATTTATAACTTTTTCTTCAGCTATAGGTAAAATTGTTATATAACATCTCTAGTTCGAGATACGAATCGGGTGGAGTCAAGTTATTATTTATAATACATAAAATAACAGTATGCACAACAGCTCTTGCTAGAGCTTGTTATCTAACTACAGTAGTGTAACGATGCAGAATGCACATTGATATGATGGTCTTACAATACATATTATTTTTATGTAATTAATGCTAATGATCCTGGATAAAATATCTATCAATATAGTTCTGGCAGTATTAAGAAATGTATTGTGTTAAGACGCATTTATTTAAAGTCTGTATATCCAGGAGAATCAAGTAAATAGAGATATGTACTTTGTCGTCCTAGATATACTCTACTCTTTAGTAGACATCTTGGTTATACTCTAATTAGACTGAAAGTCTGATACTGAAAGGTATAGAGTGAAGAATACATTGTGAATCACTATGAGTAAACACAACCATCCTTAATAAGACACATCAATCTTGACCTAAGATAGTAGAGACTATTTTTTTAAAAATCTATTCCCATTTATGATAGAATACAGTATGTTACTATCAACAGTGTTAGTAGTGTTTAAAATCTTTAAATAATACAATATTATATCATGAGCATCCTTACCATGCTAAACGACCTGTGTTATATCTTAACTCAATACATGCGTGATCATAATAAAAACACTCACAATAGTAGTCTGTTAGATAGACATGTAATTTAGCTAGACATGTCACGTAATGACATTTTAGTATAGATGTTATGTTTTAATCAAATCTTACATATCTGCTAACTTTGATATTTGTATATATAAAAGTGATACTTTTATATATACAAATATGAATGATTTAACGTCTTATGAATACCTTACTTATCTAAAATATGAATATCTTACTTATCTAAAAAGGGTGACGCTGTAGTAGCAAATTGGGTGCGCTTTTCAAGTTGATCTTGTTTAGCTATGCAAACAGCGGCGGTAAATAAAATACCTGCTGATGAATTTAATGCAGTTTCTACAGAATCTTGCAAGACACTAATAATAAAGCCAATCCCTACTACTTGAATTGTCACCGCATGGGGAATTCCAAACATATTACAAACTACTGGTATCAGAAGAAGAGAGCCTCCCGCTATAGCAGATGCTCCACATGCACAGATAGAAGCTACAATACTAAGCAGTATGGCAGTAGAGATATGTAAGCTTATGTTTAAAGTATGTAGAGTTGCTAATGTCATCACTGTAATGGTAATGGATGCTCCAGCCATACTAATATTTGCTCCAATTGGAATAGACGCCGTATAGGTATTCGGGTTTAAATCTAGTTTTTTTGCAAGAGCCATATTGACTGGAATATTAGCGACTGAGCTACGAGTAAAGAAGGCAGTAATACCGCTTTCGCGCAGACAGGTAAAAACCAGTGGATAAGGATTGCGACGAATATGCCACCATACAAGTACAGGGTTAAGAAGTAACGCAATAATCAGCATGCATCCGATCAGTAAACTAATCAGATGTGCGTATTGCCATACTGCATGAAATCCAGTAGAGGCGAGACTGGATGATATTAGACCAAATATACCAATTGGTGCAAATTTCATAATAACACAGACTAATTGGGTAATTGCGTCTGAGATGTCTTTTAGAAAAACATGTGTGTTATCACTACTGTTTCGAAAGGCAAATCCTAAACCTACCCCCCAAATTAGAATGCTAATATAATTAGAAGTCATCAATGCTTCAATGAGATTAGTGATCATGCTGATCAAAAATCCATGCAGAACCTCCAAAATACTAGAAGGAGGTATTACACTGGCCCCAGTGGTAGTAGTTTTTAAGGTTAGGTGTTGTGGTATAAAATAGCTAGCGATTAAAGCCACCATTGAAGCACTAAATGTGCTAAAAAGGTACAGTACAATAACTTTACGAATGTTACTATTCTTTCTTTTATGATAACTGGCGATCGAGGTAAGAATAAGCATTAGGACCAACACAGGAGCAATTGCTTTTAACGCGTTAATGAATAACTCTCCAAGTATGCCTACTGCTATTGCATAACTTTCTGATAACCACGCAAAAACAACGCCACATATCAGTCCAATGATAATTTGCGTTATTAAGCTTAATTTGAGACACCTATTATATGCTTTTCTCATTATCTTAAATCACTTTTAAGGTGCTGCTACTCTTATATTAATATGCCAATACTATGTACTTGATTAAGGCATACAACAGAAGGTATATAGCAGTAGTCTGGTGGATTACCTAGGGATTATCTGATAGGTAAAGGTCAGTGTACAGTATGTTTTTATATATCACTTAATAATGTGACTCTATATGAATTAGACACGCACGATCGCTGCAGTTGATAGATATAGCATAATACTATAAGCATTCTACTTCAGAGAGATATCTGTTGTAGTTTTTAAATTAGATCACGCTCTCAAGCGCTGTGTGTAACGCAACTCATTATTCTGCACCTGAAATAACTTTAATATATCACAAGAGTATAGTATATATCAGATACCTCATCAAATGGTTACCATTAAGCCTCAAGAAATAGAGAAAATAGAGCAATAGAGCAACTAGGAGTTTATTTTTTAAGCTACAAGTTAAACTTAATCTGTATTACAAAAGATTACAAGAGTGGAATTGCGTTATGGTCAGCTACGATGATCAGGTACACGTTCTATAGTTAGTTTTTATGTCATGGTAAATGGAATTATTTGCTATGATTCAATGTTCAATATTCACTGATTAGTTATAATTTGCAGTATAGTAATCATGCGTAGCCATGAATTACAATGTAACTAATAGTGAAATAGGGCTTACTCTGAATTCTGAGTCGAGAATATTTTTCCATTAACTGTTGTAAGATTCTGATCTAGGTTTTTAGTTTTAACATGCCTTATGAATCTCTGTTGCTCAATGAGAGATGAGTATTCTATAAAATAGAACAAGCCATAACTCAGTTCTGGGCAGAATCTTAGAATAATCAGCATTGCTCATTCTGAGATGCTGAAAGATCTAGGCATTTGCAAGATCTTGCAAGATATTTTAGTTTTATCTGTTTTTGATCTGTTTTGTAGCTATCTAGCTATATAATTGTATGTATAACTGTTAGTTTGATATATATCTTTAATATATTTGATTTTTAATATATGTATATTTTTCGTTAGCATGCATACTGCATGCGCTCATGCTATAATCCTAGATTATATAGAAACCCCTGATCGAACCATATTGGATGCCAGATATATATATCTCCTTAGGGGCCATGGATTATACTGTCAATGCTATAGCACTATTTAAGGAATGACGCGTTTTATAAAAATACTGCATAATCAAACAAAGCTATGCTCTGTGTTATCTTAACAGTGCTTTATGTATTTTATCTGCTTTATTATCTGCTTTATCATTCAGAAGCTCATATTAATAAGATTCACCTAATTACAGCCAATCCTTAACTATCAGAAAATCACGATAAAGCGCCTCTTCTGGGCTTCCTTTCTGGGGTTTATAGTCATATTCCCAACGAGCAAGTGGCGGCATAGATATAAAAATTGACTCTATGCGTCCTCCAGAATGAAGGCCAAATAATGTACCGCGATCATATACAAGATTAAATTCAATATAACGACCGCGACGGTAAAGCTGAAAATCACGCTCTCGATTACTCCATGCCAATACTTTTCGTTTTTCAAGAATTGGTATATAAGTATCACAAAAACTCTGTCCTACAGCCTTTGCAAACTGAAAGCTGTGATTAAAACCATGAATACAAAGATCATCAAAGAATAATCCTCCAACACCACGTTGTTCATTTCTATGTCGAAGATAAAAATAGTCATCGCACCATTTCTTATAGCGCACATATAAACCGTCACCAAATGGCTGACAAAGATCATAGGCGCTCTTATGCCAAAACACGACATCCTCAATAAAACCATAGAATGGTGTCAGGTCAAACCCACCACCAAACCACCAAATAGGTTGAGTATTTTTTGGTTTTTTCGCTATAAAGAAACGTATATTAGCATGGCTACTAGGGATATAAGGATTATTAGGATGAATTACTACTGAGATACCTACTGCTTCGAATTTACAACCAGCAAGATCAGGACGGTTTGCGGTGGCAAAGATAGGCATTGAATCTCCATAAACATGCGAGAAGTTAACGCCTATTTGTTCAAATATTGTTCCGTTTTTAAGGATGCAGCTACGTCCTGCTCCTTTTCCTGGTGCTTGCCAAGCATCTCTAATAAAAATACCAGTGCAGTCTACTTTTTCTAGTTTTCGGCAAATATTCTCTTGAAGGGAAAGTAAGAACTCTTTAACTAGAAAGATATCCGGTGTGTCCATCATGGCATCTCACTAATACATACGATACAATGCTAATACATACGATATAATATTGATATTGTAATATAATCAGCGCTAATAATAGCGGCACCGTGATATAAGTTCTAAATTCATTTCATCGGCTCGTAATATTATATTTTTACTTTTAGTGTGCACCAGTATAAGATGTAAAAGTATTTGTATTAGCCTTGTATTGCACAAAACTCTGATTCTGGAACAGAAATAAGATACTGGGTTGTGGAAAGCCAGATCTATTTTGCATGTAACGCGATTACTTTCAAAAAGTACACTCCATACGCGAAAAATCTTCTACTGTTGTTATGTGATAATTTATAATAAAAGTCTAACAATGTATCAAGTGTTTAATGTTGTGATGATATGATCATAGTGTAAATTTTCTTATATTAAACATCAAATAAACATCAAAAACAAAAACTATCAATAGCAGAATGTAAATGTATAATAGAAATATTCTTGTGAGTGTATAGTAAAATTATTTAAAACGCATACAAAATATTGACAATCATTGCCTTATTTTGTTCTGAATGGGTGACAGATTAACCTGTGTATAATATCTGAAATATTCTATATTTTATCAATTTTATAAAGTGTACCTCTCGAGCGCTTGGGTATGTTGAAAAAGAGCAACCTCTTAGCTAGATAGACTATCATTATGAGAATTCCTTGGAAAGTTGAACTTTTTCTAAATTTTCCAAGAACATATCTCTTTAAACCAATCAAGACACTCTGTCTGATGAGAGTAAGACGAGTATCGTATTGTGTTCTATAAAGAAGTTTTACATAATCCATAATGATTATTCACATAGTCAGGCAGTGATGGATGTATTCAATGATAAGATTAAGTATCTATAATCAGCAGTGACACGCCTCGGTCTTGGTTATTCTTTATTAGAGAGAGTATATACAGAAACGAGGGACATGGCTGAAAATACTAGAAGCAGAAGATTATGCTGCTAATATTTAAGTTATTGTTCCCGCCTGCAAGGTGCAATAATTTACCACAAAGTAAATATATTAAATAGATTTTGCATATTATTATGTAGAGTATTTTAACATAAAAATACATAATTAAATCATGACCGCGTATTACCTGAAAAGATAGATGCGTTCATCAAGTGCCATGTGTTTTCTAGCTTATTAGTGCACAAACCAGTCTCAAGAGCACTTAGAGGCGCTAAGTGGGTGACAGACAAGCTATATATCTTAATATTGTAATGTTCATATATTACGATATATCTTCATAAGTGAGAATGTTATTAAGAGCCCCGTCATTTCTGACGGAGCTAGATGTAGTATTAAGGTTGTATTAAGATTTCAGTTTGGATTACGTGAAGAAAGTCAATAACAAACTATAATCAATATTAGATCGCGCTAACGTTCACGGCAGCGGGACCTTTTTGTCCATCTTGAATTTCAAACTCCACGCCTTGACCTTCAGCAAGTGTCTTAAACCCGTTACCCTGAATAGCAGAAAAATGCACAAACACATCTTTGCTGCCATCAGCAGGCGTAATAAAACCAAAACCTTTAGACTCGTTAAACCACTTTACCTGACCTTTAATCTTTGCCATTTTACAAATTCCTTAGAGAGATGATGCGCCCGTGGGCTTTACGTTCAGAAAAACTAGAAACATTACTGCATGAGGCATTAATTAAGGCTCGGCAAGGAAGCGGTATGCAACGTCAACGTCTTTACTCGGATCTTCTTTACTGAAAGATGCTACTCATACACAGAGCTGTATCTCGTTTTGCTAAGATATTTATCACACATCCGTTCATTAATCGCAAGTCATTTTTCATACAGGTTCGGTGATCTCGTAAATAATGCACTTGATCTGTTTAGGTACTGATGGATACTTCAGTTCTTGATAGCAAGTGATATATACCATTATTTTTAGATATTCGAGTTCTTATGAAGATAAAATATACAAGAAGTATTGCAATGAATGACAGTACTACCGTTCACGATATAATATTCTATCCTTAGGAAGATTGTACAGAGATTTTACGAAGACTATAACAACTTTGTTATCAGTAGTTAAAATAGTTAAAATATTTTATGTGTATTTTATGTTAAAATATTCTACAGAACCTATACTTTATAAAAAGTCTACTCGATATATTTACTCTGTAACAATCTATTACACCTACACCTTTATAGGCACGAACAATGACTCAAATATTAGCAGCACAATCTTCTGTTGCTGGTTTTTTTAGACGCCTGGTGTCTACATGTCTTAAATAGCACTTAGCTAGTGTCACAGCACACCATTGATTATTAATAGATACTTAACCTTGGTGCAGCACTAACCTCTGAGTAATATGCATAACCATCCTGTCTGACTCAGAGCTTTCTGTCGTAATGTAAAAATACATCTTGAACAAAATCAGATGAGAGCCTTAAGTGCGGTAGTTTTTCCTGGACAGCACAACACGGATTGGACTAGTTAACGTTTTTGGATAGTGATGATGTATCTGAATAGACAGTACGCTACATCTAGTGATTGATAAATCTGATTTTTGTTACACTACTAGTGTGCGACAAGCAGTATATTACGTTCTATATAAATATCTGAACACTATATAATATTAGAGTTGATCTCTGGTAACTTCTGATAACTTTTGAGTAAAATTTTTAGTTTTATTTGTATTGTTGCTAATTTTTCTTTATATATAATCATGATTACTTATATTTTACTGCCGTGGTTTACTAGCAGATTTATCATATATTTATCATATTATGTTTATGATGTTTATCGGTCTCTTTTGATGTTTATATCAAACTGGAATTTTTATAAAAACTAGATTTTTTAGCAAGGCATGAATGATGTGCATACCGATACTGCTCAATCAGATATTTCCAAATATTTATAGATGTGATTTTTGCTAAATAGCTCTAAAAGTTATTATAGGCTAGTATTAAATGAATTAAATGCTAAATATATCCCTCTCAATATCTAATATCTAGCTATAGCCTCATATCTAGCTATAGCTAGATAAATTACACACACTAAGTTAAGTTTCTAAAATTACGTAAAAACTACGTAAAAAATACGTAAAACAACGTAAAAAAAATGATGTAGGGAGATAGTACATAGGTAGTCCGGTTCATTAAATCTAGTTAGGACCTTTATTGTAGGCTATCATCTTATTTAAGATTATCAAGTATTGATCGATCTGAGCTCTTTAATGCGTAAAAATATGCATATAAAATATATATGCTATGCTGTTCGAATATTTTAAATACTTACCAAGAAATCTCATTAGATATCGTAGTATGCTTGTGAAGGTTTTGATAGACTCTTGATTTAATATATCAGGATACAAAAAATGATGTCATCATAGCAAAATATAGACGTTTAGTGCACAACAAAGAACGGGTATTGGAGAAATAAGAAAGAGAGTGTTAGTGACATTTGAGCACGCTGCGCTAATTAGGACAGTATGTAAATAGATTAGTTTTTAGAAGTCTCTGAGCATCATGTGTATTTGTATGTCTCTGGAAGCTCAGGCTTAAACTAGGGAAGTAATAAACACTCTGTGTAATTACCACCTGACTATACGTAGTAGCACTTTAATATATTAGAATTACAATCTCACGTAAGATACAGTTATGACATGATATTCGGGACAACCGCTGCCACTACTTCAACTAGTGCTTATTGACGTTATTAAAGATGAATGCTATGTATCAACCAGTTCTTTTATTTATCGCTTTACGTTACATGAAAGGTCGTGGCTCTAGAGCAAACCGTTTTGGGTATGTTATATCTTGGCTTTCAGTGCTTGGTTTAACGTTAGGAGTCATGGTTCTTGTAACTGTATCATCAGTAATGAACGGATTAGAAGAGCAATTAGAACATAAAACCCTTGGTTTCATGCCGCAGGCATTCATTACTAGTAAGATTGGTTCAATTAACCCACAACAAATATCTGCTAGCAGATTACATTTCTCAGGGGTGAACCGTATTTCACCTCTTACTACAGGTGAAGTGGTTTTACATGGTGATCACAATCTTGCTGTCGGTGTACTCTTAGGTATTAATCCTAATGAAGATGACCCTTTAGTACCTTTTTTTTTAAATGTGAGACGACAACAGCTTCAGGCTGGGAAATATAATGTAATTGTTGGCGCGGTATTAGCAAATAATCTAGGTTTAAGACCGAACTCAAAAGTGCGTTTACTGGTACCAGCTAGAAGTTGGTGGACACCATTAGGGTGTATACCAAGCCAAAGATTATTTAATGTAATTGGTACTTTTTCTACCAAGACTGATATCGATAGTTATGCAATCCTTCTCAATCAGGAAGATGCATCACACCTAATGCGATATCCAAATGGGCATATCACTGGTTGGCGTCTATGGTTAAACAAACCACTGCAGATCCACGCTATGCCACAAGGAGAGTTACCAAATGGTTTAGTATGGCATGACTGGCGTGAGACAAAAGGAGCTTTGTTTCATGCAGTCAAAATAGAAAAAAACATAATGAGATTATTGCTGAGTTTGATTATTTTAATAGCTGTGTTTAATATTTTTTCATCGCTTTGTCTTCTTATTACAGAGAAAAAATGGGAAGTGGCTATTTTACAAACCCAGGGTTTTAAGCGTGAACAAATTCTGATTATATTTATCTTACAAGGGATTATTATTGGGGTATTGGGGTCTATGATTGGATCTCTGTTAGGGGTAATTTTGGCTACTCAATTACCTCGCTTCATCGCACAAGCAGGGATATTCGGTGAAGGGTTATCATTACCAGTATTAATCTCTGCCTCACAAATAATGATAATCGCCTCTCTTTCTACTGCTATAGCATTTTTGTCCGTTCTATACCCCTCTTATCGTGCTGCTTCTGTTCAGCCTTCTGAGGTTTTACGCTATGAATAAAAAGATTATATTGCAATGCAAGAATCTATGTAAAAGTTATCAGGAAGGCAATGTAAGAACTGATGTTTTGCAAAATATCTCACTTCAAGTGCAAGAGCGAGAGATGATAGCAGTGATTGGTAGTTCTGGATCAGGAAAAAGCACTTTGATGCATTTACTAGGTGGTTTAGACACGCCAACTACTGGTGATGTGTTTTTTAAAGGGGAATCTTTAAATGCAATGTCATCTACAGAAAAATCTGTATTACGTAACAAGGATCTAGGATTTATTTACCAGTTTCATCATCTTTTGCCAGATTTTAGTGCTCTGGAAAACGTAAGTATGCCGCTGCTTATTGCGAATATGACCACAAAAAAAGCTAAGATTAAAGCAGCCGAAATGTTACAATTACTCGGTCTAGAGCATAAAGCCTCCTATCGCCCTTCAAGGTTATCTGGTGGAGAAAGACAGCGAGTCGCTATTGCGCGTGCGTTAGTAAATAACCCCCATATAGTTCTGGCTGATGAGCCCACGGGTAACCTTGATGAACGAAATACTAGTGTTATCTTAAGGTTATTAACTCAAATTAACCAAAATCAAGGTACTGCTTTTTTGGTGGTTACCCATGATTTATATCTAGCAAAAAACTTACCGAGACAACTTGAGATGCATCATGGTTATTTATCTGAACCAAACATTTTAGGAAACGACCAATGATTGGTGGCCTTGCTTGTTTTCTTGGTTTTCGGTTGAGTTACGGAAAGAGCCAAGGCGGCATGACACCTCTTATTGCAGTAGTTTCTACTTTGGGTATTACGCTTAGTATATCGGTGTTAATCATTAGCCTAAGTGTTATGAATGGTTTTGAGCGTGAACTTAACCAACGCATTCTATCAGTAGTTCCTCATGGTGAGATTGAGCTGATTAATCAGGATTGCACCACATGGAGATCTTTATTATCAAAAATAGAAAAAGTACCTGGTGTAGCAGCAGCAGCACCTTATATTCAGTTTACTGGCTTAATTCAAAAAGGCAGTAAGGTGCTCACACTACAGATAAAAGGCGTTGATTCTAGACTAGAAAGCCATGTTAGTGCCATATCATCCTATCTACAAGGATGCGCTTGGAAGAATTTTTCACCAAATAAGCATCAGATTTTAGTTGGACAAGGAGTGGTTAACAGCTTAAGTTTAAAAGTTGGTGACTGGATAACTATGGTAATCCCAAATAGTCATACGGGATATCAAATATTACAACCAAAGTATGTGCGCTTACAGTTGGTCGGAATTCTTAAGCTGAATGGTATGCTTGATCATAGTCTCGCGTATATTCCAATAGAAGATGCTCAAAAATTGTTGTGTATTGGCAGTCATGTTACTGGTATTGCGATTAAAGCACAAAATCCTTTTGAAGCCGATCTGCTTGTCCGTCAGGTTGGACAGGTAAGTGCTTCATATGTATATCTACGTAGCTGGATTAGCACTTATGGTTACATGTATCACGATATTCAGATGATTCGCACTATGATATATCTATCAATAGTATTAGTAATGGGTATCGCTTGTTTTAACATTGTCTCCACACTGGTTATAGCAGTAAAAGATAAACGTCGTCAGATTGCCATCCTACGAACTTTAGGTGCTAATGATTCGTTAATTCAGTCTATTTTTATTTGGTATGGCCTTCTATTAGGGGGAGTATTAGGTAGTTTAGTTGGTGTTATCATAGGGGGTTTGATAGCTCTTAAATTGACATCTATTGTTGAGATTATCGAAAAATTGACAGGATGTGAGTTTCTTTCTGGTGATGTTTATTTTATCGACTTTCTGCCTTCAGAGGTGAAACTGTGTGATATTTGTATTATATTGGTAACATCGATATTGCTTAGCTTGCTGGCTAGCTGGTACCCAGCCCGACAAGCTAGCCGCCTTCATCCTGCGCAAGCTCTGAGCCTCCAGTAGATAAAGACAGGTATTTTTATAACCGGTCGTAGTATTCTCTATTTAAGAAGAGTACACATGGAACCTATGAGTATATGCAAAATAAATTAGTATATGCAAAATAAACATTAAGGTTTGCATGAGATTTTAGTTTTAATTAGTAAGTTATTGCGGCTCGTTGATGTGAATCGCATTATTACACTATAATACGAGACTAGTGCTATCTAGTGACCACCTGTGCCGTGGATTATAGTTTCTAGTGGCTGACTTTTTTAAAATATATGCGCTTAACATTTGATAATGTTAGCTTTTATAACAGGACACATTTTAAAAGGAAATATTTTTCTCTAGTATGAATTTACTCTAAATCAGAATAGTTAATGTCAATAGTATTATATTGAGTTAATAGTATTATATTAGAGTTAATATCATTAGTATTATATTAGAGAGTGGTTCATGGCGTTTATAGTATGTTTAATAGCGTGTTACACCAAAACCAACAAGACAGGTAATCATTCCGTTTAATGTGTACGTTAATTCTTATGGTGATATACAATATCATATCATAAATATCTACTTTTAAGTCATCAAAAGTTGGTTGACTCTCTAAATATGTATTATGGTATGCATGCATATTATTTTATTTGTTTGGTTTTTAAAAATCTAATTGCAGAAAGTCTAAGACGTTTTTAAACAACTGTATTTTAAATAAAGCTAGTTGTGATGTGCTGTATATCAAAATATTATAGGTGTTTTAGTGTTGATCTGTGAAACATAGGCAAACATTGTAATGTATAAGTGTTTTAGTTTGAGTTGCCATTATTAAAGAATTTAAAGCATATTTTGAATGCAATGAACGGCTACCTAGAGATATAACAAAAATTAGATTATAGTAGAATAGGTTATTTAAAAAATGTATCACCCTGTCGGGATAATGTATGAAGAGGTTGATTATGCTAGCAGAAAATTTGCATACTGCACATTCAGTTACACCTGCAGTTACACCTGTCTGGAAAGGATTAACTCTAACGCATAGAGCAGCAGAGCAAATTAGTTATCTCTCATTAAGAGAACCTAATATTAAAGGGGTTCAACTAGATGTAAAAACATCGGGGTGCGCTGGATTGAGTTATACTATGAATTTAGTAACAGAGATATCCACAGATGTTCTAATGTTTAGCCGTAATCGTGCATGTGTGTTTGTCCCATTGAAGGCTATGCCATACATTGATGGTACAGAAGTAGACTATGTATCTATAGGTCTAAATCAGATGTTTAAATTTAATAATCCCTTGGCTCACCAAGCCTGCGGCTGTGGTGAGAGCTTTGCCGTTGAGTGATATCTAATGCTGCATGATAATAACAGATCTGATGATAATCCGATTTTGTCGGGTGCCCATCCAAAATACACAGAGGGTTTTTTTACTCAGCTCAAAACTGAACAGTTTTCAGATGGTATTAACGAAGATATTGTGCGCGCAATTTCATCTAAACGCCACGAGCCTGAATGGATGCTAGCATTTCGTCTAAAAGCATACGCAGCCTGGCTGACAATGGAAGAACCACACTGGCTGAAAGCTCATTATCAAGCATTGAATTATCAAGATTATCGTTACTACTCTGTACCGTCCTGTCGTCAAAGTCGCAGTGATCATCAAACCGCATCAGAAAGCAATATAGGATCTACAGGTACAGGTACACACACGACTAACTATCTCACGAAGGAAGTTGAGGAAACTTTTAATCAGCTTGGAATACCTGTAAGAGAAGGAGACCAGGTAGCTGTTGATGCAATTTTTGATTCAGTATCCGTAGCTACTACCTATCGTGATAAGCTGAAAAAATCAGGCGTTATATTTTGCTCTTTTAGTGAAGCCATTCACGATTATCCTCACCTAGTGCACCAGTATCTTGGGAGTGTAGTCCCCAATAACGATAATTTTTTTGCTGCTTTAAACGCGGCGGTTGCCTCTGACGGGACTTTTATTTATGTTTCGAAGGGTGTGCATTGTCCAATGGAGCTTTCAACCTATTTTCGAATTAATGCAGAAAAAACTGGTCAGTTTGAGCGTACACTGCTTATTGCTGATATAGGGAGCTCTGTGAGTTACCTGGAAGGTTGCTCTGCTCCTATACGTAACACTCAGCAGCTTCATGCCGCTGTAGTGGAAGTTGTCTTGCATCACGGCGCTACCGTGAAATACTCGACAGTTCAAAATTGGTTTTCTGGTAGAGATACGACAGGTGGAATCTTAAATTTTGTTACAAAACGTGCTCTTTGCGTTGGAGAAAGAAGTAAAATGTCTTGGACACAGCTAGAAACTGGTTCAGCGATTACTTGGAAATATCCAAGCGTAATTCTGCGTGGTGATAATTCTATTGGTGAGTTTTTCTCTGTAGCATTAACCAGTGGCTCTCAACAAGCTGATACTGGTACTAAAATGATCCATGTAGGCAAAAATACAAGTTCAACTATTATCTCCAAGGGTATTTCTGCTGGCGATAGTCAGAATACTTATCGTGGCTTAGTTAAAATTACGCCAAATGCTACTTATGCGCGGAATTATACACAATGCGATTCAATGCTAATTGGCTCTCAATGTGGTGCGCATACGTTTCCCTATATTGAGGTAAAAAATAATACCGCTCATCTTGAGCATGAGGCAACAACATCGCGTATCGGTGAAGACCAATTGTTTTATTGTTTACAGCGCGGGATCAATGAAGATGATGCGATTTCAATGATCGTAAACGGTTTTTGTAAAGATGTTTTTTCAGAGCTTCCTTTAGAATTTGCGGTTGAAGCGCAGAAACTACTCACTATCAGTCTTTCACATAGTGTGGGTTAATACTACATATTACAGATAGGTTTCATAAGGACCCGTATGTTAAGAATTCAAGATTTACATGTTAGTGTTGGTGATCATAAAATCCTTAGCGGTTTAAATCTTAACGTAAAACCAGGTGAAGTGCATGCCATTATGGGTCCTAACGGTTCAGGAAAAAGCACCCTTGCTGCCACCTTAGCAGGGCGTAAAGATTACGTAATAGACCATGGAGCAGTGACATTAAAAGGTAAGAATTTACTACAGTTAGACCCGGAAGAGCGTGCGGGAGAAGGAATTTTTGTGGCTTTTCAGTATCCAGTTGAAATTCCTGGAGTGAGTAACAATTTGTTTTTACAAACAGCAGTTAATTCTATACGTAAATACCGTCAAAAAGATGCGCTTGATCGATTTGCTTTTCAAGATGTTTTAAAAGAGAAAATGGGCCTACTAGAAATCCCAGAGGATTTTATGACTCGCTCTATGAATGTTGGATTTTCTGGAGGAGAGAAAAAGCGTAATGATATACTACAGATGTCCCTTTTAGAGCCGGATTTATGCATTTTAGATGAAACTGACTCTGGACTTGATATTGATGCATTAAGAGTTATTTCTAATGGCATTAATAGTCTCCGTAATAATAAGCGTTCATTTATTATTATTACTCATTATCGGCGCATATTAGATTGCATCAAACCATCTTTTGTGCATGTATTATCTCATGGAAGGATTGTAAAATCAGGGGGTTTTTTGCTGGTACAGCAACTGGAGGAACACGGATATGGCTGGCTTGTTGACCAAGAATGAGGAGATATTACAACAATGGAAACATTTGTTAGAAACGAGAGGCAATCTTGATAGTCTGCAAGCACGTCAACACTGGTGTGAAGTTTTACGTTTAGGCTTTCCTGTACAGACGCAAGAAGAGTGGAAACATATACCATTGAATTGGCTATTGGATAAGCAGTTTGTTTCACCAAATCCTGTTATTTTAAGTTTAAACACCATTATAGAACACGCTCTGCCAATTAACGCACTTCGATTAGTTTTTATAGATGGACGCTTGTCATCTGAATTAAGCGATACTGAATATGATCCTTTTACTGTTCATAGGATTCCTAGGGTATCCCAAGAATCGGCGTGTAGCAACTCCATTCATCCTGAATTTTTTTTGCATTTTACAGAGAGTCTAGTGGAGCAGGTTACATTTATTCGCCTTTCTTATGGTAAGAAAGCAACACGTCCATTATACCTATTACATGTTACTACTGGTGGAGATTCTAATCATTGTAGTGCTACTGATAAATTATACACTTCAGGATACCGTTGCCATCTACAACAAGATTCTAATAGTGAGGCCGTAGTTATTGAGCACTTTATTACTTTGAGTAGCTCATCGTGCTTCACTGCCGCACGATTTACTGCAAATATTGGTAATTATGCTAGCTTTAAACATTACTATCTCGCGTTTGAAGATTCTCGTGGTTATCATTTTTCTCATAATGATTTAAACATAGGGTCTCACACCCAAGCAGAAAGTCATAATTTTTTATTAGGATCAATACTGACTCGCCATCAGACTAGTATTAAACTGCATGGGGATAGCTCTAGGTTGATATTGAACAGCTTAATGATACCCATCGGTACAGAAGTATCTGAAAATCGAACTTGGTTAGAGCATGCCAATGCTTTTTGTAACAGTAAGCAGTTACATAAAACGATCGTATTCGACTGCGCAAAAGCAATATTTAATGGAATGCTTCAAGTATCTTTAAAGGCATCAAAAACTCATGCACAGATGAATAACAACAACTTGCTGTTAGGTCCTGCGGCAGAAGTTGATAGTCGACCTCAATTAGAAATTTATAATGACGATGTGCAATGCGGGCATGGAGTAACAATGTCATGCATTAACGAAGAGCAGATATTTTACTTAGGAACACGTGGAATTAAAAAATCTCTTGCACAGCGCATGATGATAGAGGCATTTTCTTCTGAAGTTACGGAGTTCTTGTCTGATTCCCCTCTTAAGGAAGCGGTGCAAAAACGTATTGCTGATCGTGTCAGAGGAGGTGCGTAATGAGTGTGAATATTTCTAATATTCGTTTAGAATTTCCATTATTAGCCAAAGAAGTAAATGGACATCCATTAGTTTATTTAGATAGTGCAGCAAGCGCACAAAAACCGCAGGTTGTCCTTGATGCTGAATCTTATTTTTACCAGCATGAATATGCAGCAGTGCATCGTGGTATTCATACTTTAAGTGCCAATGCTACTACCAGGATGGAAGATATTCGAAAACAGGTCGCGAGTTTTTTACATGCAGCTAGTTCAGAAGAGATAGTATTTGTCAAAGGGGCAACCGAAGCAATTAATCTAGTAGCACATAGCTGGGGTGAGAGTCAACTCCAACCTGGTGATAATATTATTATCACAGAAATGGAGCATCACGCAAATATTGTGCCTTGGCAGATGCTTATAAAGCGTATCAATGCTGAATTACGTTATATTCCTTTGACATGTACTGGGACATTAGATGTAACGCGTTTATCATCATTAATAGATTCTCGTACTCGTTTATTAGCATTAACTCATGTTTCTAATGTATTAGGTACTCAAAATCCGGTAAAAGCAATTATTGCTCAGGCTAAGGCATGCGGAATAGTAACATTAATTGATGGTGCTCAAGCAATTATGCATGATACGATAGATGTTCAGGACCTAGATTGTGATTTTTATGTGTTTTCTGGTCATAAAATTTACGGGCCTTCCGGTATTGGGATCTTATATGGTCGTAAAGCGATTTTAGAATTAATGCCACCATGGGAGGGCGGAGGATCAATGATTTCTACCGTTAGCCTCAGTAAAGAAACAACATATACTACAGCTCCTTGGAGATTTGAAGCTGGCTCACCAAACATTGGGTCTATTATTGGTCTAGGTGCTGCGTTACGATGGGTGAGTGAGCTAGGGATGGATAGTATTATTCAGCATGAAAAGAAACTGATGAGATATGCGCTAAATAAGTTATCAGATGTGCCAGATATAATAATTTATAGCCCCCCGAAAGCTATAGGGGTTGTATCCTTTAATCTTGGCCGTCATCATGCGTTTGACGTAGGTAGTTTTTTAGATCAATATGGTATCGCTATTCGTACTGGCCATCATTGTGCCATGCCATTAATGCAGTATTATGGTGTTTCATCAATGTGTCGTGCCTCATTTGTTCTCTATAATACTGAAGACGAGATAGATCGTTTGGTATCTAGTTTAATTCGCATTCAGCATTTATTAGGTTAAATTATTTAAAACTAATGCGTTAGCGATGCGTGTAAAATATCACTTCTCTATGATAGTCATTAAAATATGTATAAGGTTTTAATAGAGCATGAGATATATGCTAAGATATTTTTCTGCAAATACTGTCAGAATATATAGTTGCAATGACTACCATCTAGCTTGTCTTGCTAGTACTGATGATGTACTTTTAACGCTAATGGTTTTTTTGGATTTTTGTAAGAAAATCAAACATTACATACAACATATGTATGCTTATCATATCAATTTCACAAGCATAATCCTTTTGAAACATTTAGTAATGATAAGCAGTATTTTATAGATTTAGCTCTAATTATTAACACATACATTATGGACGCGCACTAAATATGAGAAATATGAGCCGAGGGGATGCAAGATTACTACTCATGTAGTATATCAGATATCTCTTTACTATGCATATACGATATATGATATCTAAACATTAAATTCGTAAAACAGACAACAGACATGATTACTGCTATTTTCCAAATAAAATGGAAGAATAATAACTTGATTGTGATAGAGCTTACTAGTCTGTTGACTGATATCTTGCTTTTGAGCATCCAGGTTCTTTAAACCTGTGTGACAGCACAGATTGTTGACTTTTGCATTAGATTCTGATTTTTTTCTTTACTATAGTGTAATTCTACCAACGCGCAAGAATTTAAGAACGCTACGAGTATCATGCCGATGATGTATATCGGATGCTGTTTTGTTCTGAAAATTCTCCATTAGATCATCACCCATATAACTATTCAAGTGAGGAAGTATGTCTGTTTTTTTGGATAGAGATATACTAGTTTGTAATTTTCATCGTTGTGCAAATCAGGAAGAAAAGTATTTATATATTATTGAATTAGGCTTGGCTATGCCGGTGCCTTCTAAAGGTCTATATCATTCAAAAAACGTTGTTCCCGGTTGTCAAAGTCAAGTATGGATTTCTGTGGATACTGATAAAGCAGGTTTGGTAATATTAGACGGAGATAGTGATGCAGCACTTGTCAAGGGTTTGTTAGCTATTGTTTTTAGTTGTTATCAACATATGACACCACAAAATCTTATAGATTTTAATATACAATCATGGTTATCAGGTCTGAATCTTATACAACAATTAACGCCATCTCGCTCACATGGTCTGGGGGCTATGATTTATGCTATTCATAAAAAATTGAGATTATTAATAAATAATTAAAAACTCAATGTATTATGTATGTGTTTTTCGTATCTAATACATGACATTCATGATTGTTGTTTCATCAAGCCCACCGTTTATCGATAGTATAAACGAAAGCAAAGCGCTATTGTTTTTACAGCAAGATTATAGATCAAAAAAACTCTAAGAAATTAATTGACAGATGCTTTTAGAGTGCTGCATTACTGTGGCTGTAATCTCTTGTCTGCTAAAATTAGTTATTCATAAACAGGAAATCGAGAGCATAACTCTATTACTTGATTTTTTACGTTTCGACTAATTTCTAGATTTCTTATGTTATCAAGCAGATCACTAACCCAGTCTGCTACTAAGCAGACATCATCTTTTTTCAAACCTCGGCGTGTTACAGCAGCAGATCCAATACGTATGCCAGATGTAATAAATGGATTTTGGGGATCGTTTGGAATACTATTTTTATTGATAGTAATATTAGCACGATTTAAAACATTTTCCGCGACTTGTCCAGTAAGATTTTTATCTATTAAATTTAAAAGAAAGAGGTGATTATGTGTGCAGCCAGAGACTACATTATATCCCCGATTTAAAAAGATCGATACCATTGCTTTAGAGTTTTCGATTATATTCTTTTGATAGGCCTTAAATTCAGGTTCCATTGCTTCCTTAAAGGCTACAGCCTTGCCAGCAATAACATGCAGTAATGGGCCTCCTTGTCCACCAGGAAAAACAGCAGCGTTTAGCTTCTGATAAAATGCTTGATCACCACCTGATGCTAATATTATACCTCCACGAGGACCAGCTAGTGTTTTATGGGTAGTTGAAGTTACAACATGCGCATGGGGTAATGGGTTTGGATAAATATCAGCAGCAATTAACCCAGCAACATGTGCCATGTCAATAACAAGATACGCACCAAAACGGTCAGAAATTTCGCGCATAGCTCTCCAATCACACAAGCCAGAGTAGGCAGAAAATCCACCAATAATCATTTTCGGTTGATGTTTTTTGGCTAGGCTCTCTATTTCATTATAATTAATTTGACCAGCATGATCAGTACCATATGAAATTATATTATAAAGCTTACCTGAAAGATTTACTGGGGACCCATGGCTGAGATGGCCTCCATGAGTTAAATGCATGCTTAGAACAGTATCACCATAATTTAGCAGTGCAGTATAAACAGCAAAATTTGCTTGCGAACCTGAATGGGGTTGGACATTTGCATAATCAGCTCCGAATAGCTTCTTGACACGATCAATAGCTAATTGCTCAATAAGATCTATGTACTGGCATCCACCATAATAGCGTTTTCCGGGGTATCCTTCAGCATATTTATTCGTCAAGTGAGATCCTTGTGCTTGCATGACACGTGGGCTAGTATAATTTTCGGAAGCAATTAGCTCAATATGTTCTTCTTGACGCTGTTTTTCCTTTTCCATAGCATGCCATAAGACAGGATCATAATTAGCAATATTCATTGTTCGTTCAAACATCTGACCTCCATAATTTTAGGTATCGATAATTAATAAGAGATAATCTTATAGAGTGGTATCTCATGCTCATTATTTTTATCTTGATGTTATTTTTGTCTTGATATTAGTTCAGAAACAGAACGAATAAGCTTATATACTATATTGTATTTATGAAATATATTGAAGATCTAGTAACTACTTAATAGAGGCGTCGATACGGTATTTATAAATTTATGCATAATAGCAGACTATTGTAGTATTTTTTATACTGTATAGATAGTTTTCTGTAAAAATTGATACGCATGTGACTATCACAACACCCCTTTTAGTTCAGGATATGATACTGCTCTAATGGCTCTAATATAGATCTTCACGCTATACAACAGTGACACGTAAACATGATACATAGCAATATATGATGGGGCATGCAAAAGTTTAAATTAAAATCATTTAATAAAAAATAATGACAGTTACCTAGCGATTACACTCAGTGATATGTATTTTATTATAAATACTATTATTTACTTATAGCGTTATAGATAACATTTGTATTTGAGAGTGATTATGTACTGAAGTTACTCCTCCTTACCCCAAAAGCTTCTGCTCAAGAAGCTTTTGGGGTAAGGAGGGTTGTTTTTGCATACTACTTGCATACTAACAGTACTGCCAATGATTTCTGAACACCTACAAAGTATAATGTTATGTCGATTAGCTTTTATCGTTCATTTTTACATGAAATCTTTTTATGAGATTTCCGAAGAATGCGATCTAACTATATTATGGTCAATATCAGGCTAATCTGACTAGAATATAATAGCAATAGATTTATGGAATTTCTTTAGGTTATGGAGTGTAACTATGTAAAAACATATTATTCTTTAATGATTTTTATGATGTTCTTGGTGCAAACGATCTATTTTTGTTGATAATATAGCCTTTTGAATTAGTTTTAAGGAGTGATATTCATAAAGGCATGAGACTACTATAGAACAGAGACCGAATCTATAGTACAATAGCGTGGTAAATTCTTAGAAAAAATCTTACTTCAATTTTACTTGAAAATTTAGAATGCTTTCTGGATATGCTTTAATATAACTTATGCGATGAAATACGATAAAATGCCATTACCACAATCAGTCGTACTTTGATGTGGCGCTCTTTCTGCAAAAAAAATCAAAAAATCTTAAAAATTTTTACAAAAGATATCTGTATTTAAAGAGCATATCTTAAATTATGGTTATTTTAATTATAGTGATTTAACATAATAATTATAGTTATTTAACATAATATGTTAGAGATCATTTTATAGCATTAAAGAAATATGTTAGAGATCACTTTATAGCATGAAAGATTACCGAGCAAATGATTAAATATTCAACATTGATGCATTATGTGTATAATACATCAGATCATAATCGATTATTGAGTGCGTTTAGTATCTGCATCGGTAAGATACGCTACTATATATAGATAGATTATTTTATAATATGATCTTGATCAGCTATAGTCATTTAAGGTTATTGCCATATATTAGAAAACAGAAAGTTTAAAATAGCATGGATAACTTTACTTAAATGAATCCAATATGATTAGATATATTATATCTAGGATTGCATAGATTGCACCTATTATATTTTTTAATTTTTAGATTTTTAGATGTAGAGTCTTTGTGTATCTCTATCATCATTGTGTACACATATTAGATATATCTATTATCTATTATTATAGGTTATAGATACACCTAGTGTAGTATAGGTATCCCATTCTTGATAAGAACAGTTCCTATCTGGAACGCCTGTAGTATGACATCATAGTATGACATCAGAGTGTCTCTTATACTATGTGCATTTATATATACACTTTTAAAAAATAATACAGAAGTTTTGATATAAACTTACCATGTAAGAATCAGTACATTATTGTACACATACGCTATGTAGTATAGTATCTCGCGTGTGGTATAATGGCTAATAGAATATTTCAATATAGTAATTATTCTGCAGGTTTAAGATAGTATTTTCTCTACCAAAGGTTTTACTAGCCTATTATTGAAGTAATGATGCTATTTGCCCAAAGCATTTTAATACATCTTAGTTAGCGAGTATCTTGATTATGAATTATAGCGATACTATTGTCGCTGAGGCAACGCCACCAGGGCGCGGCAGCGTTGGGATTCTGCGTGTTTCGGGTAATGAGTCTGCTAGAGTTGCTCAGAAAATTTTAAAAAAGTTACCTCAAGCGCGTTACGCCGAATATCTTGAATTTTACGACCAAGATGATTGCGTTCTGGATAAAGGGATCGCGTTATGGTTTCCTGCGCCATATTCTTTTACTGGTGAGGATGTTTTGGAACTACAAGGGCATGGCGGTCCTGTAATTCTAGATTTAATTCTTAAGAATATCTTGTTAGTACCAGGACTACGAATCGCTAATCCTGGCGAGTTTTCAGAACGTGCGTTTTTAAATAATAAGCTCGACTTAATACAAGCAGAGGCAATTTCTGATTTAATTGATGCTGATTCAGAGCAAGCGGCACGCTCAGCTGCACGATCATTACAGGGGGTATTTTCTGCGCGCATCAGGGATCTTGCAGATGCACTTACTCATCTTCGCATTACAATAGAAACGATGATTAATTTTCCAGATGAAAATATTCATTCTGTACCAGATTCCAGTATAGAATCTCAGTTATACGAATTAATTTCTAAGCTAGATTTGGTTTATAAAGAAGCTCACCTGGGAAATTTACTGCGTGAAGGAAGAAAAGTAGTTATTGCTGGTCAGCCGAATGCCGGAAAATCCAGTCTACTAAATAGACTGTCTGGACGACAATCCGCCATCGTTACTGACATTGAAGGTACAACACGTGACATACTGCATGAATATCTTTATATCGACGGCATGCCATTTCATGTGATTGATACTGCAGGGCTGCGTGACACTAAAGATAAAATAGAGCGTATTGGAATTGAACGCGCTTGGCACGAAATTAAGCAAGCCGATCATATTCTTTTTGTAGTAGACGGAATGACGACAAATTCTATAGATCTTTTTGATATTTGGCCAGATCTTAGCACCAAGTTAGATCAAGTACCGCCTTTTACAATTATACGCAATAAGTCAGATATTACGCATGAATCTCAGGGCGTACAGCAGGTTCGTGGAGGCTCACTAATTTGTTTATCAGCGCGTACTGGGGTAGGTATTCAACATTTACTTGACCATTTAAAGGCTAGCATGCTTGGGTCTGAAACTATAGAAAATAGGTTTCTTGCTCGTCGTCGCCATATACAGGCTCTTAAATTAGCAACAACACATCTTCAGGATTGTCAGCATCATATGCTAGTGCAACTATCGGGAGAAATTTTAGCAGAAGATTTACGTTTAGCACAAAAAGCGTTAAATGAGATTACTGGTGAATTCAGTTCTAATGATTTATTAGGATCTATATTTTCTACTTTTTGTATAGGAAAATAATTCTGATAATACATTGTATATAACTCATTACTGCTATTCCGTAAAAATTATTACACAAGGTAGGAGACGAAATATGCTGTAGGCTGAATAGAATAGAACAGCCTTTCGTGTAGTAGGTTTGTAGTAATTTTATAACAATCAATCTATATCAAAAGCAAAAAATCACAGGGCATAGTCTTCTTCTGTTTACTTATTTTTCATTTTCATACATAGAGGTTATAAAAACAGCATTGGCGTAAAGATTCAGGTAGTGGTATTTCTACCATGGTTTATTATGACAGCAAGTAAAGAATAAGAGCAATAAATTAAAAATTTACAAAATACTCAAGATGTATTTTACGAAAAAATAATATCTAGATGTTTATAGAATACTTTTTTGTATGCTAGCATACAGAATGCAGACAATTGTCTATTTAGGCTTATTCCTATAGTGCGAGGTATAGTGATGAATCAGATTCCAATGACATTAAGGGGTGCGGATAGACTACGAAAAGAGCTAGAAGAGCTCAAAACTATTAAAAGACCTATCATGATTGCTGCTATTGCTGCTGCACGTGAGCATGGAGATCTGAAGGAAAACGCAGAATACCATGCGGCCCGCGAAGAACAAAGTTTTTGTGAAGGTCGCATTCAAGAGTTAGAATCTAAATTATCACGTGCTAATATAATTGATGTAATTAAAATGTCTGGAAATGCTAATGGTCGGGTTATTTTTGGGTCTACCGTTACTATTTTTAATAGAGAGATTCAGAAGGAATCTACATACTGTATTGTCGGTGATGATGAAGCCGATTTCAAGGATAACTTAATATCTATTAATTCTCCTATGGCACGGGGATTAATAGGAAAAACCGCAGGTGACATAACAGTGATATGCACTCCTGGTGGTGATGTGCAATACGACGTTATAAAAGTAGAGTATATCTAATAGTTTGTGTTGATGAATCCTCTCTGCTTTTGATAAAATCACGGATAGTAGCAGTACGTATTACAATCCTGATAGATTTTTTTATCAATAGTAGCGATTGTGTTATTACTTTAATTTCTTGCGGATATTAGTATAATAAGTTTGGAACTATTGTTAGAAATGTTATTATTAGAGATAAGGATACAGATATCTCTGCATACCTTTTTATGTACACTGATTGCGCTATTTACAATAATCATCTCCTGAGTCACTAAGGAGATGCTAAGATTCTTGAGTATACTGTTATCTATCAGATCTGTCTCAATAATTATACCATAGTAGTTTGAGCAGAAGATTTCTTGATATTGCCATGGAAAGGGATCATAACGCACTATAAGACATAGGTCTTATGAACTGTAAGACCGAGCTAAAGAGCGTTTATTTTTAGATATCAGGCGATATAGCATGTCATGAAAATCTATGTAACATGAGCGTTATTAAAATTTCAAACGTTGCAAAAAAGGCTTCCAAATAGTACATGATTTATGCATTAGACTAGTAATACTAGGTACCTGTCTTGATAGTAATGTTAACTACCATCAGCTTCTAGTAGTTACTCTAGGTCCTTAAGTGTTGATCTCTAATATGTTTTATTCAAATGAGAAAAAGGGTTAGCACTAAGGATGGAGATAATTTAAAGCTCTAAAATTTTTAGATAATGTGATTGCATGTATAATGCATATTATTATATATGGTATATCACAAGTCGTTAACATACCTGAGTGATATCTGGCAAAATATAGTATGGATTGTGAACTATTGTATTTATAGTTCATCCATTACGTGGTAACCGAAACATGTATGACTAGCAAAAAACGCTCTTCTAGTTCTAAGCGATGGTTAAAGGAACATTTTTCTGATCAATATGTTTGTCAGGCGCAAAAAAAAGGATTACGCTCCCGATCGTGGTTTAAACTAGATTCTATACAGAAAAGCGATAAAGTGTTCAAAGGCGGGATGACTGTCATTGATTTAGGAGCGGCTCCTGGGGGTTGGTCGCAGTATGTTGCGATGAAAATTCGCCCTGCTAGTTATATTATTGCGTGCGACATCCTGAATATGCATCCTATTTCTGGTGTTGAATTCCTGAAAGGGGATTTTCGAGAGCCATCGGTTATGATGAGCATACTGAAGCGTGTAGCAGGGCGTAAAGTTCAAGTGCTAATGTCTGATATGGCCCCACAGATGACTGGTCATCCTCTAGTGGATATTTCAAGGTCAATGCATTTGTGTGAGCTTGCGCTAGAGATGTGCGGTAAAGTATTAGACCCTGGGGGTTGCTTTGTAGTAAAAGCTTTTCATGGAGAAGGCTTTGAGGAGTATCTCAAGGAAATTCGCAGTCAATTTAAGCAGGTAAGAATTCGTAAACCAGAATCTTCGCGCGTTCATTCACGTGAAGTGTACATTGTAGCTACAGGTCGACAACTATAACCAGAATAAATAGAATGCCTGTCAGTATCTTGGTTATTTTAAGTATACAGGATATATAGTTGATAGTAAGAGCCGAACGCTATTTATTAATACCATTGTAATATGAGGTTAAGCACTTGAGTGATATGGCAAAAAACCTAATTCTCTGGTTAGTTATTGCAGTTGTTCTAATGTCTGTCTTTCAGAGCTTTGGACTCAGCGACTCGAATGGCCGTAGGGTTGATTATTCAACCTTTTTGTCAGAAGTCAATCAAGATCAAGTTCGTGAAGCACGCATCAATGGGCGTGAGATTAATGTTATTAAAAAAAATAGTCATCGATATATTACCTATATTCCTATGCATGACTCAAAGCTACTGGATAATTTATTAAGTAAAAACGTTAAGGTAGTTGGGGAGCCATTAGCAGAACACAGTATTCTAGGGTCGATTTTTATCTCATGGTTTCCCATGCTATTGCTTATTGGTATGTGGGTATTTTTTATGCGCCAAGTACAGGTTGGTGGCGGAAAGGGTGCGATGTTTTTTGGAAAAAGCAAGGCGCGCATGCTAATAGAAGATCAAATAAAAACTACCTTTGCTGATATCGCTGGCTGTGACGAAGCAAAAGGAGAAGTGAGTGAACTGGTAGAGTATCTTCGTGAACCGAGTCGGTTTCAAAAACTTGGTGGTAAAATTCCAAAGGGTTTGCTAATGGTTGGCCCTCCAGGGACTGGTAAGACATTGCTAGCAAAAGCAATCGCCGGTGAAGCTAAGGTTCCATTTTTTACAATTTCTGGATCTGATTTCGTAGAAATGTTTGTTGGGGTAGGCGCATCTCGTGTGCGCGACATGTTTGAACAAGCCAAGAAGTCTTCACCATGTATTATATTTATCGATGAAATTGATGCAGTAGGTCGTCAACGAGGTGCGGGTTTAGGTGGTGGTCATGATGAGCGGGAGCAGACGCTTAATCAGATGCTTGTAGAAATGGATGGTTTTGAAGGTAGCGAAGGTATTATTGTAATTGCAGCAACTAATCGTCCTGACGTACTAGACCCTGCCTTGCTGCGCCCTGGTCGTTTTGATCGACAGGTTGTCGTTGGATTACCCGATGTACGAGGTCGAGAACAAATTCTTAAAGTACATATGCGTTGCGTTCCTTTATCAAATGATATTAATACAGCTATTATTGCCAGAGGTACACCTGGTTTTTCCGGTGCAGATTTAGCAAATTTAGTAAATGAAGCCGCTCTTTTTGCTGCACGTAGCAATAAGCAGATGGTTTCTATGGTTGAGTTTGAAAAAGCTAAAGATAAAATTATGATGGGTGTGGAACGGCGATCCATGGTTATGACAAATAACCAAAAAGAGTCTACTGCATATCATGAGGCTGGTCATGCCATCATCGGTCGTTTGGTCCCAGAACACGATCCAGTACATAAAGTAACTATTATTCCTCGTGGACGTGCGTTAGGTGTAACTTTTTTCCTGCCTGAGGGTGATGTTATTAGTGTTAGTCGACAAAAGCTAGAGAGTCAAATCTCTACCCTATACGGTGGTCGCTTGGCAGAAGAGATTATTTATGGTATGAAGTATGTTTCCACTGGCGCCTCTAATGATATTAAGATGGCCACATCTATTGCTAGAAATATGGTAACGCAGTGGGGTTTTTCAGAAAAACTTGGCCCCCTGTTATATGTAGAAGAGGAAGGCGAGGTTTTCCTTGGTCGCTCTGTCGTAAAAACCAAACATATGTCTGACGAAACGTCACGTATTATTGATCAAGAAGTTAAATCTCTAATTGAAATTAACTATCAACGTGCACGTATGCTCCTATCTAAAAATATAGATATTTTGCATGCTATGAAAGATGCATTAATGAAATATGAAACTATTGATGCACTACAGATTGATGATTTAATGTCACGACGTACGGTGCGTCCTCCAGCAGGATGGGAGGATTCTAGTGATACGGATAATTCTAAGGGTCATGATATATCACAAGATTCATCTGTAGTTGATGAACCAAATACACCAGATTCAGATAATACCACATCAGAGCAATGTACTAAGAAATAATGCGCTGTTTTATTATCTTAAACTGCTTTTAACTGTCACCCATCCTAAATATAAGATGAGTAAATGCATCTTAATTACTAGGAATGCTCTCTAATAATGAAACTCTACGCTAGAAATGTAGTGCTTGATTTGTCATGTCCTCATATCATGGGCGTATTGAACGCTACCCCCGATTCTTTTTTTGATGGTGGTAAACATTACAATCTCGATCAGGCATGCACGCATGTGGAAAAAATGATTAATGCCGGCGCCACAATGATTGATATTGGAGGTGAATCGACTCGCCCCTATGCTTTAGCGGTTAGCGTGGATCAAGAGCTTGCACGTGTGATGCCAATTATTGAATCTATCGTACAGAATTTTGATATCTGGATATCAGTTGATACATCTAAACCAGAAGTAATGAGAGAAGCTGCTCGTGCTGGGGTGCACATGATTAATGATGTTCATGCGTTAAAATTACCTGGTGCACTGCGTGTAGCACAAGAAGTGGATCTACCAATCTGTCTTGTGCATATGCAGGGTCAGCCTTATAATATGCAGTGTTTACCTTGTTACGATAACGTGATTGATGATGTAAAAAGTTTTTTTATAGAGCATATTTCTCGCTGTGAGACGCAGGGGATTCCGAGATCACGATTATTATTAGACCCCGGTTTTGGTTTTGGTAAAAGCATGATACACAATTATAAATTGTTAGCTCATTTAGCAGATTTTCATCAGTTTCACTTACCATTATTGGCAGGTCTGTCTCGTAAAAGTATGATTAGCCAGCTTTTGCATACAAATGCCAAACAATGTTTAATTGGTAGTATTGCTTGCGCTGTGATTGCAGCTATACAAGGTGTCCATATTCTACGCGTGCATGATGTAAGAGAAACCGCAGAAGCACTACACATTGTTTCTGCGGTGCGATCCGCTAAGGACCAAACATATCATGAGAGCATGTAAATATTTTGGTACAGATGGTATTCGCGGTAAAGTGGGAGGTTTACTCATAACCCCAGATTTTGTTTTAAAGTTAGGTTTTGCTGCAGGCAAGGTATTGTCTCGCTGCGGATCTAGAGAGATCATTATTGGAAAAGACACACGTATATCTGGTGACATGCTAGAAGCAGCTCTAGCCTCAGGTCTAGCAGCAGCAGGTTTATCTTCCTCTTTAACGGGACCGATACCAACACCAGGTATTGCATACCTTACTCGTACTTTTCGTGCTGCAGCAGGGGTTGTTATCTCTGCTTCGCATAATCCGTTTTATGATAATGGAATTAAATTTTTTTCAACGAATGGCGAAAAACTTTCTAATGAAGTAGAAGATGCGATTGAATGTGAAATGGACAAATCATTAATGTGCGTAGAACCCGCTTCTTTAGGGCGTTCCAGTCATATTCCTGATGCCGCTTGGCAATATATCGAATTTTGTAAAGGAACTTTTCCTGCCCAACTTACTCTGAATACACTAAAAATTGTAGTGGACTGTGCTCATGGTTCAACATTTCATATCGCACCTAATGTTTTGGAGGCACTGGGGGCAACTATAATCTCTATCGGTGTAACACCTAATGGTGTGAACATCAATAAACAGTGTGGTTCTACTGATCTATGTTTATTACAAAAACGTGTAATTGCAGAGAATGCCGATGTTGGTATCGCTTATGATGGCGATGGCGATCGTGTTATGATGGTTGATCATATGGGATATGCAGTAGATGGTGATCAAATTTTATATTTAATTGCTCGTGAACAGTTACGGCAAAACTTACTTACAGGTGGTGTTGTTGGGACCCTCATGAGTAATCAGGGACTAGAGTTAGCGCTGAACAAACTACGTATTCCATTTTCACGAGCAAAGGTCGGTGATCGGCACGTGCTAGAAATGTTAAACATAAAGGGTTGGCGTATAGGGGCAGAAAATTCTGGTCATATTATTTTATTGGACAAAACAACTACAGGTGATGGAATCATAGCCAGTTTGCAGGTGCTTGCGATTATGCTATACTCTAATAAGAGCTTGCATGATTTATGCGGAGATATTACTCTATTTCCACAAAAATTAGTAAATATTCCATTTAGTGGCAGTCAAAATCCATTAGATGATATCCATATAAAGTTAGTAACTGCTAAAGCTAAAGCAGAGCTACAAGGTAAAGGACGTATTATGCTGCGCACATCAGGTACGGAGCCATTAATACGTATTATGGTTGAGGGTGAAGATGAGTGCCAGGTGAACCTGATCTCTAATTATATTTCTCATGCAGTGCAAGATGTTATGAGCAGTACAAAAACTGACCGTGATAGATGCAAATTATAGCAATAAGAATTGGTTGTGCATTGTGATTTCTTTTATATTACACTATATTGTGCAATAATCGTTATATTCTTCTCTAACTGTCTGGTGTTTTTGCTAAGAGAGATAAAGCATATTTTTACTTAAAGCCTCATATTTTAAAAGTTGTAAATATAATCACAACTGTCATTTAGATTGCATTAAAAATAGATAATAGATACTAACTTGCCCAGGAAAGCGTTGGACTATTTTGATCAATCAAATTATTCGTGAATATATTCTATGGAATTCTTGTGATAATTGTGTAAGATATAGACTTTGATGTATACGCATTTGATAGATATGAAGAGGTTCTTAATTTTATTGCTCTGCATGGTATGACAATGATATTGATAAGTTTAGAATCAATTAAGATTTTATATGTGCGTATGTGATGTTGAGTTGAGACATGTCTAATATAAATAGATGGATGACTCTTATTAGCGGTTGAGATTGACAATAGAATTTCAGAGCGTTACATAATGTGCTTTGGTGAGACTTATTTTTATTGATAGTATTGTATTGATAGAATAGTATAGATATAAAATTTTATGTAGTAGTATCTAACATACTCTGTGTTTCTGAATGAGAAACACCTGAGGTATGCACATTACATTATCAATGCATAGAGCTTTAGGGGTTTATGGTATGAGCATAAGGCTTCTTATTGCAACCATAGTAAACTTTAAAGAGGTTCGTTCCAAGAGATTAGATATTTATGTCTTAACCGTAGACAATAGTAATCTCCTTGATTGGATGACATAGTGATATATATCATATATCACTATGTCATGAGTGTCATTGGTGTCATTAGTAGAATACTACCTGTGTTTTCGGTGCAGACTTCAAAGACTGACATATACTTTTACCTATTAAATTAAAGAGAACAATAAAAACCATTTCAACTCACGCATCAACAATCTAAACATCAGACAAGACAAGATAAGATAAGACAAGGTTTATTATGTATGACGCTCTTTTGATAATTTATTTAGTTATCGCTATTAGTTTAGTGAGCCTGATATTGATACAGCAAAGTCATGGACACGCTATGTGGTCATCATTTGATGCCGGTGCATCACATACTCTATTTGGTTCTCATGGATCAAATAATTTCATTACACGTCGAATAATTCCGATTTTAGCAGTATTATTTTTTTTTCTTAGTTTAATTTTTGGTAATATTAATAGCCGAAAGACTCGAACAACAGATCAATTTATAGGTTTCCCTAAATCAGAGGCCTCTCCGTTAGTAAATGGACCAGTAAAAAAGAATGTTGTTAAGAGTTGACGTTTTAGATAGTTAGCCCGTTCTCTCAGCAGGAAAACGCATTACATTTCAAATATAAAATGTATTGCATCAATATCATTGAATTGCCGTGGTGGTGGAACTGGTAGACACGCTACCTTGAGGTGGTAGTGCCCGTATGGGCTTACGGGTTCAAGTCCCGTCCTCGGTACCAAGTTAAAGTTTTACTTGCTAATTTTTCACGGGAATGCTTATAATAAACAGCGGGGTGGAGCAGTTTGGTAGCTCGTCGGGCTCATAACCCGAAGGTCGTCGGTTCAAATCCGACTCCCGCAACCATTTTCACATCAGTGCTTCGAGAGACAGCATCTGAAATATATTACATATGTCACTCTACCTTAGAATAAGGTCGTTGACGGTGTAGATGCATTATTCACGGGTTTCAAGTAACGGGTTACAAGCGTTGTAATTGCAAAAACCCCGAAATTTTTCGGGGTTTTTTTATTAGAAAGCAGAATAATGGGGCAGGGTGCCCCTTTTTTATATCTATGCCATATACTACATTTGATTTTAACGTCCTACATCAATCATAAGCAGTTAGAAATGGCCATTCCTTGACGCATAGAGCTGGGTTTTCAGATAAGAGTAGCTATTTTTAAGCGTGCTACGCGTGCTACGATTAAAGGAATGCATCTTCCTTTAAAGAACAAACGTAACTATTGTTTGGTACACCTTTGGTACACCATTGATGATTCTTTGATGGATTGTATGATGCCTGTATTTTTACAACATTAGATATATAGTAAGAGCTAAAGTAAGAGCTAAAATTTAGTAAAAATTGTATTTAAAAGCGATGAGTAACGCCTCGATATTGGAAATACATAATGTAGTTGTTAAAGGGTAACATAATGACTGTTACTATACTATAGAGTACAAACAGTATGCGAATTGAGTAATATCTAGAAAAAGAACGTGGTTGTCCACCTTTTAAAGTCCAGATTGAGGCATACTTAAGATGAACAAAGAAATCTTAGCTGTTGTAGAAGCTGTCTCCAATGAAAAGTCGCTTCCACGTGAGAAAATTTTCGAAGCGCTAGAGAGTGCGCTTGCAACAGCTACCAAAAAAAAATATGAAAAGGATATTGATGTACGTGTCAGTATCGATAGAAGAAGTGGCTCTTTTAAAACTTTCCGTCGCTGGTTAATTGTTGAACAAGTTATGCAGCCCACCTGTGAAATTACATTAGCAGCAGCACGCTATGATAATGCGTCTCTTTCTGTCGGTGGATTTGTTGAAGAACAAATCGCATCTGTTACTTTTGATCGTATTACAACTCAGACCGCTAAACAAGTTATTGTTCAAAAAGTGCGTGAAGCTGAACGTGCAATGATTCTTGACAAATTTCGAAAAAAAGAAGGTAAAATTATTACGAGCACGGTCAAAAAAGTTACTCGCGATCATATTTTACTGGAGGTTCGTTTAAATAATGGTTCGAACACTGTTGCTGAAGCATTAGCTCTTCGCGAAGATATGTTACCTCGAGAGAATTTTCGCGTCGGTGATCGTATGCGCGGGGTTTTGTATGCTATTCGCCCTGAGGCGCGGGGTACTCAATTATTTATTAGTCGCTCTAGACCTGAGATGCTTATTGAGCTCTTTCGTATTGAAGTACCGGAGATCGCTGAAGAAGTGTTGGAAATTAAAGCTGCAGTTCGAGACCCGGGTTCTCGGGCTAAGATTGCTGTAAAAACTAATGATAAGCGCATCGATCCTGTAGGTGCCTGTGTAGGTATGCGCGGTGCACGTGTACAGGCAGTGTCTAGTGAACTAGGTGGTGAACGTATTGATATCATACTTTGGGATGATAATCCTGCACAGTTTGTGATTAATGCGATGGCCCCCGCAGATGTCTCGTCAATTGTGGTAGATGAAGATAGTCATACCATGGACATCGCTGTAGAAGCTGAAAATTTAGCCCAGGCAATTGGTCGGAATGGGCAAAATGTACGGTTAGCTTCACAGCTTAGTGGATGGGGTCTGAATGTTATGAAAATGGAGGACTTACAAGCTAAACATCAAGCTGAAGAGCATGCTGCCATTGATGTCTTTACTAAGCATCTCAATATTGATGCAACCTTTGCCACTGCTTTGGTAGAAGAAGGGTTCTCTTCTTTAGAGGAATTTGCTTATGTACCAATTAATGAAATCCTAGCAATGAATGGTCTAGATGCAAGTTACGTAGAAGAATTGCGAAGCCGAGCGAAAGATGTATTGACTACCCTCGCACTTGCCAGAACAGAGGGCCGTGAGATCGCACAACCCTCTGAGGATTTGCTTAACCTCACTGGATTAGATCGGGAGACAGCATTTAAGCTAGCAGCAAAGGGGGTATGCAGTCTGGAAGATCTTGCCGAACAGGGTGTAGATGATCTCTCAGATATTGATGGATTAACTGATACATTTCGCGCGGGTGAACTAATTATGGCTGCACGCAATATATGTTGGTTCGACTCTGACGGGTAATCAACTGTAGCAGGAAGGGACAGAATGACAATAGATGTAACTATAAAATCGTTAGCAGCAGAGATTCAAATGCCAATAGAACGCCTAGTTCAGAAATTTTCTGATGCGGGGATGAAAAAGTCTACGCACGACTCTGTGAGTCAGCGTGAAAAAGAAATGCTACTTTCTTATCTAAATCACGACTATGATGCTAGATCTAGTAAATTAACTTTACAGCGTAAGACGCGAAGCACTTTAAATATTCTTGGCACCGGAGGTAAAAGTAAGTCGGTACATATTGAAGTACGTAAAAAACGCACATATACAAAGAGTATTCTGTCTTCGTCTGAACGAGGAGAAACCATTGCCTGCACTAAACAGGAAGATACAGTCGCACAGGAAAAGCGTATCCTAACAGAGTTAGGAAATAATCAGCCTAAAGTTACAGTTCAATCTAATGTGCAAAAACATACACAACGTCCAGATATTATTTTAGCAAAATCTGAAAAATCTAATAAATCTAAATCTCAAATGATCGATAAAGATCAAGGCCGCACACAAGAACCTGATGATGGATTACGTGTTTCTCAGTCTGAGAAAGCTCGTCGCGAAGCACAATCTGCCGAATTGAAACGCAAGTCTGAGGAAGAAGCGCATCGTAAGATCGAGAAAGCTGCCAAGAAAGTAGCGGAAGCGGCACGTCAAATGGCAGAAGAGAAAGGTGAAGAATGGACGTCAGTAATAAAAGATATTGAAGATGCTACAGATTACCATCTGACTACTTCAACACATGCGCGTGCAGCCGAAGATGAAAATGACGCTCAAGTTGAAGGTGATCGTCGTAGCCGCACTATAAGAACAAGCAAGGGTCATGTGCGCAAAAAAGGCAACAAGCACGCAGAAGCCAAAACTGATCGCGAAGAAGCACGTGCACAAATACGTGGTGGAAAGTTTGGAAAGCGCAAAACGAGTTTGTTACATCAGAGTTTTAATAAACCGGTTCAGATTATTAATCGAGATGTTATTATTGGTGAAACTATTACTGTAGCAGAATTAGCTAACAAAATGGCTGTGAAGGGTTCTCAAGTAATTAAAGCTATGATGAAATTGGGCGCTATGGCAACAATTAATCAGGTTATTGATCAGGATACTGCACAATTAGTAGCAGAGGATATGGGTCATAAAGTTACATTACGTTGTGAAAATGCGCTAGAAGCTGCCTTAATGAGTGATCGTGACACTAATGTTATACGTAAAGCCCGGGCACCAGTTGTGACTATTATGGGTCATGTAGATCACGGTAAAACTTCATTACTAGATTATATTCGGTCTACTAAAGTAGCGCGAGGTGAGGCGGGTGGTATTACTCAGCATATTGGTGCGTATCACGTCGAAACTACAAATGGTATGATAACGTTTTTGGATACACCAGGTCATGCAGCATTTACTGCTATGAGGGCGCGTGGTGCGGAAATTACAGATATTGTGATTCTAGTGGTGGCTGCGGACGATGGTGTTATGCCCCAGACTGCCGAGGCAATTCAGCATGCGCAAGCAGCCAGCGTACCTGTTTTAGTTGCAGTAAATAAATGTGATAAGGCGGAAGCTGATCCAGAGCGCGTTAAAAAAGAATTAACACAATATGGAGTTATCCCGGAGGAGTGGGGAGGTGATAATATTTTTATCAATGTTTCTGCTAAACTTGGTACTGGCATTGATGACCTTTTAAAAGCTATCTTACTACAAGCGGAAGTTTTAGAACTCACTGCAGCACATGAAGGCATGGCAGGTGGTGTAGTTATTGAGTCCTTTTTAGATAAAGGACGAGGTCCAGTAGCGACGATTCTAGTAAGAGAAGGCACACTTAAGAAAGGTGACATTGTTCTGTGTGGTTTGGAGTATGGGCGAATTCGTGGTATGCGGGATGAGATTGGTAGAGAAGTGTTAAGAGCAGGGCCATCTATTCCAGTTGCGATTCTTGGTATGTCTGGTGTACCGGTTTCTGGTGATACAGCAACAGTAGTACGTGACGAAAAGAAGGCACGTGAAGTGGCACTGTATCGACAGGGTAAATTCCGTGAAGTAAAACTAGCTCGACAACAGAAAGTAAAGCTAGAAAAGATGTTTTCTGACATTTCAGAAGGCAAGACATCTGAAATGAATATTGTATTAAAGGCCGACGTGCAGGGTTCAGTCGAAGCAATTTCAGAATCTTTAGTGAAACTGTCTAGTAAAGAAGTACAAGTAAAGATTATTGGTTCTGGTGTGGGCGGCATTACTGAAACTGATGCTACACTGGCAGCTGCATCTAGTGCGATTTTAGTAGGTTTTAATGTTCGCGCTGACGCGACAGCACGGCGAATAGTTGATGAGGAAAACTTAGATCTGCGTTACTATTCTGTAATCTATCACCTCATTGATGAAGTAAAACTAGCTATGAGCGGTATGCTAAGGCCTGAGTATAAACAGCAGATTATAGGTTTAGCAGAGGTACGTAATGTATTCAAATCCCCTCGATTTAGCGCTATTGCTGGTTGCATGGTCACGGAAGGAATTATTAAGCGTCATAATCCAATCCGTGTTTTGCGTAATAATATAGTAATTTATGAAGGTGAGCTAGAATCTTTACGTCGCTTCAAAGAGGATGTTAGTGAAGTTCGTAATGGCATAGAATGTGGTATTGGTGTAAAAAATTATAATGATGTACATATCGGTGATACGATTGAAGTGTTTGAAATTCTTGAGATTCAGCGAACTATCGCTGAATAACTCAATAATTGATAAGATACTAAAGATATGCCAGATATTAGAATGTATAGCAGCATAAAATCGGCGTTCTGATTAAGATTAATATTAAACATTAATAGAATCGCGTATAACTCAGCGAAGTATATAGAGATTTACCAATGGCAAAAGAATTTGATCGACTGAAACGCATTTCTCAAGAGATTAAACGAGAGATCGCAATTATTCTTCAGTCTAAAATAAGAGATCCACGGTTAGACAGAATGATTACTGTATCTAGTGTGAACGTGTCTCGCGATTTAGCATATGCAAAGGTATTTGTGACATTTCTTCAGGATAAAAATAAAGTAGAAATAGCATTTAATTTACAAATTTTATCTGGGGCTGCTAGTCATATACGTACTTTATTGAGTCAAGCAATAAATATTAGAATGACCCCTAAGCTTAGTTTTTACCATGATGATTCCCTATTAACAGGCATGCGTATTGCTAAATTAGTTACTAATGTCACTCAAGGTGATAAAGGGAATCAACTGTTAGAAGAACAAGCATTGGTACTAGGCTCATTGCAATCATGAGCGATTCTTATGATCCGCGTCGTAATGTTCATGGAGTTCTGCTTTTAGATAAACCTTACGGCATCTCCTCAAACCAGGCTGTGCAACAAGTTAAGCGCATATATAATGCGAAGCGGGCAGGACACACTGGCTCACTGGATCCAATAGCAACAGGTATGCTGCCTATCTGTTTAGGTGAGTCCACTAAGTTTGCACAATATTTATTGAATGCAGATAAACATTATCGTGTGATTGCCCGACTCGGGCAAAGGACTGATACAGCAGATGTAAGTGGTGTGCTATTAAGCGAACGTCCAGTGACGTTTAATGCTAATATGCTTGAGGAGGTTCTAGATAGTTTTTGTGGAGACACAGAGCAAATTCCACCCATGTACTCAGCGATAAAATATAAGGGACGTAAATTATACGAGTATGCACGTGCAGGAGTGCATGTTCCAGGTAAATCACGCAAGATTTCGGTGAGTATGCTACAATGTATACGCTATGAGGGAAATGAATTAGAGCTAGATCTGCGTGTATCAAAAGGAACATACATTCGAACTATCATCGATGACCTTGGTGAAAAACTAGGCTGTGGTGCACATGTGTGCTATTTACGTCGCTTACAGGTTTCTAATTATCTTACGACCCAGATGATTACTATGCAGTCTCTTAAGGCTATACTTAATGACAAAAAAGATATCGACTCTAGATCACAAAACCTTCTTGATTCTCTGTTGATGCCTATGGATAGTCCGATCGCTCATTATCCATCGGTTAATTTGTCAAGTATTATGGCTCGATATTTGAAAAATGGTTGCTTAGTATCATTAGTGAATGCTCCAGCCAATGGCTTAGTTCGCGTAACTGAAGGAGTGGAGTCTAATTTTGTTGGAATAGCAGAGATTATCAATAATAGTCTATTGGTACCACGTAGGCTCTTATCTAGATCTTCTTCTTAGATAGTGTATGCAATATTAAGAGATAATCGGAAGCGTTGTATAACATGTACACTTTGTTAAAGTTATTAACAATGCTGACTATGTCTATTTGCGTTTTTTTGCTAACATGCAAGGTTAAGGGCGTGTTGCTGTGATCTGATTAGAGTTGTTACCTTTAACTAAAGATGAAGTGATTATTCCATACTACAATCATTCTAAAACAATCATAAATGTTTATATATTAATTTTATCATGCTAAATGTTCTCACATAATCTATTTTAGTTAATGTATTTTGATATAATGTATTAGAAGTTAGAGTCCTTGTATAGATTTTAGAAAAATTGGAGTTATTTTATGTCTCTAAACACTAGAATGAAAGCACAAATTATTTCTGATTTTGGTCGTCATTCTCATGATAGTGGCGCAACAGAAGTGCAAATTGCACTTCTGACTTCCCAGATTAACCATTTACAGGGTCATTTCTCTCAGCATAAGAAAGATCATCATAGTCGTCGAGGTTTGCTGCGTATGGTATCAAAGCGTCGCAAGTTGCTAGATTATCTCAAACGTCAAAAGATTTCTCGTTATACTCGATTGATTGATATCCTAGGTTTACGACGCTAGTTATAGCGTTGTCTGATCATATTCATGAGTCTCTCAGGAGACTGACTTATTTCTTGAAGCGCTAGAAGAGTGAGAGATAGATGATATCTTTATCATTTAGTATCACTGTAGTGAATGATGATCTTTTGATAAGAGATAAGAAAAAAACTTTATAGTCTAATGACTGTTTTAGTTGAAGCTATTGATATGTTTATATCAAAAAGTGATATAATATTCTATGCAAGTCGACCTAGTCATAATAGGTACTATACCCAAGACTTAATATTAAGGAACTAATTTTGCTTATCCCGATTGTACAAAAATTTCAATATGGTAAAAATATAATTTCTATTGAAACTGGAATGATGGCGCGTCAGGCTACTGCAGCTGTAATGATTAGCATGGACGACACGACGGTATTCGTCACGGTAGTTGGAGAAAAAATAGCAAAATCAGGTCAAAACTTTTTTCCCCTGACTGTAAACTACCAAGAGCGTACTTATTCTGCTGGTCGCATACCTGGTAGTTTTTTTAGGCGTGAAGGGCGTCCAAGTGAAAATGAAATGCTCACCTCACGTTTAATTGATCGTCCAATTCGACCGTTGTTTCCAGCGGGATTTTTTAACGAAGTTCAGGTGATTGCTACCGTAGTCTCTATCAATCCCCAAGTGAACCCAGATATTGTTGCGATGATTGGTGCTTCTGCCGCTTTAGCCTTATCCGGTTTGCCCTTTAACGGACCAATTGGTGCTGCACGTGTTGGTTATCTTAATAATCAGTACGTTTTAAACCCAACCAGTGATGAGTTAAAAGAAAGTACGCTAGATTTAGTAGTTTCTGGCACTAAAAGAGCAGTCTTAATGGTTGAATCTGAAGCTGCGTTATTAAACGAAGATCAAATTTTGGACGCCATAGCATTTGGACATGATCAACAACAGGTCGTAATTGAAAATATTAATTCTTTAGTCGCTTTAGCAGGAAAACCGAAGTGGGATTGGAACCCAGAAATTCTTAATGATACATTGCGTGTTTGTATAGATAAGTTAGCTACATCTCGTTTAAGTGAGGCTTACCATATCACTCAAAAGCAGGAGCGATATATTCAGATAAACCGGATTAAATCTGAAGTAAGTGCAGAAATATTAGCAGACAATCCAGACTTAGATCTTTATGGAGTTAATGCTTATCTATACTCTTTAGAAAGAAATATCGTGCGTAATCGTATTCTGCGTGGCGAACCGCGAATTGATGGTCGCGCAAAAGACATGATTCGTGCTTTAGATATACGTACGGGTATACTGCCGCGTACTCATGGGTCAGCATTATTCACTCGTGGTGAAACTCAAGCATTGGTCACCGCTACACTAGGGACTGCGCGTGATGCGCAAAACCTGGATGAATTGATGGGGGAACGTACTGACAATTTCTTGTTCCACTATAATTTTCCTCCATACTCTGTTGGTGAAATCGGCACTGTCGGTTCACCTAAACGGCGTGAAATTGGGCATGGTCGTTTAGCTAAACGCGGTGTTCTTTCGGTAATGCCAAAAGGAGATTCTTTTCCTTATACAGTACGCGTAGTTTCTGAAATCACCGAATCAAATGGTTCATCTTCTATGGCATCTGTTTGTGGTGCATCCTTAGCATTAATGGATGCTGGTGTACCTATTCAGTCTGCAGTAGCCGGTATCGCTATGGGTTTGGTAAAAGATGATCTCAATTTTGTAGTCCTCTCTGATATTCTAGGTGATGAAGATTACTTAGGTGATATGGATTTCAAAGTAGCAGGCAGCAGAGAGGGAATTAGTGCACTTCAGATGGATATAAAAATTGAAGGGATTACGCGTGAAATTATGAACGTTGCTCTCGCTCAGGCCAAGGGTGCGCGTTTACACATTCTTAGCGTTATGGATCAGGCGCTTAGTAAGCCTCGTGATAACTTATCACAGTTTGCGCCTCGCATGCATAGCATGCAGATCAGTATTGATAAAATAAAAGATTTGATCGGTAAAGGGGGCTCAGTAATTCGGGCACTAACCGAGGAAACGGGAACTAGCATTGAAATTAACGATAATGGTGGAATCAAAATCGCAGCCAATAATGATGAAAAAGCGCAATACGCTATTCGTCGTATTGAGGAGATCACTGCAGAAATTATAGTGGGTCGTATTTATAATGGGAAGGTGACACGTGTTGTTGATTTTGGTGCCTTCGTTGCGATTAGTAGCAGTAAAGAAGGTTTAGTGCATATCTCTCAGATAGCTGATAAACGTATTGAAAAAGTCACTGACTATGTGAAAGTTGGTCAGGAGATTCCAGTAAAAGTATTAGAAATTGATAGACAGGGTCGTGTGCGTTTAAGTATAAAAGACGCTATACAGTAAACATTATCATAGATAATCCTATAGAATCATAAACTTTGTCATAAAGACACAGTCTATTTATTTTGATAGTATTTCACCAATGTTCTCTGTTCATGATTCTATCGATAACATATCATGAAATATGTTTATTTCTTTCTGAAGAGATTATAGATATTTGCAGGATGTCTCTGATTGTATCAGGTGATGATACGAATAGCAAAGCATAAGGTCTAGCACGTGTGCAGCTCCTGCCTAGTATAGGCATTTAGTTGCACCTATGGTAATGATGTGGAGGTAGAGGTAGTAAAATAGTGTACTGATATTGTATGGTGTATTAAGCTTAGATATGATATAGATATAGCATAAAATGCATAGATATAGCATAAAAATGCTATTTTATGACATGTATTGAGAATCGATGATAAAAGTTTTTCTCGAAACACTGTGTGTGTATCATGATGTATACATACTAATTTCTTCTAAGTGAACAGAAGGTTCAGGAGATTCTTGCTGAGATTTTCAAGGTAAACACTGAACAAGAAATAATTATTTATATTTAACTATAAATCGATTTCCGCATTTTTTTGAAAAGCTACTAGTCGAGTCAAAATCAATCTAAATAAAATAGAGAAGTATATTCAATATTCTAAATATCTCAATTATACCACACTGTATTAAAATAAAATAAGTCACCCTAAAATGGAAGAAATAGAAGGATTTTTAAGAAATAGTATTTATCTTTAGAATCTAATCATTGGATTAATATCTAATTACTTATCAGATAACAATTAATCTAGCAGATACTGCCTTAGAGAGACATAAGAGACTTTTATTAGATAGTAATAACAAGAGTAACCTGATATTAAGTTATTCATGTCTCTAAATTTTGCATAATAAGTATTTTATAAATGAGGTTTTTAGTTTATTCAAACCATTAACTTGAGCCGGTTCACACTTTTTAATGAAAATAACTAATAATTTTCACGACGAGTTATGTAGACTGGCCGATGAAAGCTAAGAGGCATATGTACTACATGACGAATCCCCATACTACTTTTTCTTCCCTAGGTCTAAAAGAAGACCTTTTAAAGTCTTTAAACAGCATGGGTTATATTAAACCATCTCCTATTCAAGCTGAATGTATTCCTCATCTCTTAGCCGGAAGAGATGTACTAGGTATGGCGCAGACTGGTAGTGGGAAAACTGCAGCATTTGCATTACCACTAATACATAACATTAATTCAACTATAAAAGTTCCTCAAATCTTAGTATTGGCACCTACTCGTGAGCTAGCCATGCAAGTCTCCGAAGCTATAGCGGCATTCTCTAAAAATATGAGAGGTGTTCATACCGTAGCGCTTTATGGGGGGCAACGTTATGACATTCAGTTACGCGCCCTTCGTCAGGGTCCGCAAGTTGTAGTCGGCACACCAGGTCGTTTACTAGACCATCTGAAACGTGGCACATTAAGTCTATCTCATTTGCGTGGATTAGTATTAGATGAGGCTGATGAAATGCTTCGCATGGGTTTTATTGAAGATGTAGAAACGATTATGTCTCAGATTCCAGATACTCATCAGACTGCATTGTTTTCTGCTACAATGCCAGAAGCGATTCGCCGTATTACTAAACGTTTTATGAAAAATCCACAAGAAATACGTATTCAATCGAATATTACCACAAGGCCAGATATTCATCAGAGCTATTGGCCTGTCTATGGTCGAAAAACAGATGCGCTGACCCGTTTTTTAGAAGCTGAAGATTTTGATGCTGTAATTATTTTTGTACGTACTAAAAATGCAACATTAGAAGTTTCTGAAGCGCTTGAACGCAGTGGCTATAATAGTGCTGCGCTAAATGGTGATATGAATCAAGCGCTACGTGAGCAAACACTGGAACGCTTAAAAGACGGTCGCTTAGATATTTTAATTGCCACTGATGTTGCCGCACGTGGTTTAGATGTTGAACGTATTAGCTTTGTAATTAACTATGACATTCCAATGGATGTAGAGTCTTATGTGCATCGTATTGGGCGCACCGGTCGTGCAGGTCGTAGAGGACGAGCTCTTCTCTTTGTAGAGTCTCGTGAGCGTCGCTTGTTACGTAATATTGAACGTAATATGAAGTTGCATATTCCTGAAGTTGAGCTCCCAAATACGCAAATCTTATCTCAGCGTCGTTTAGCTAGCTTTTCCGAAAAAGTAAAAAAACAACTAGCCGATGGTGATCTAGAAGAATATCGAGCTTTGCTATTTAAAATACAACCTAAAGATACAAGAGACATAGAAACCTTGGCTGCAGCACTATTAAAAATGGCGCAAGGTGAACGACCACTTATTGTTCCTGTGGATCCACCGCAACAGCGTATGCGTCGAGAGCATCGAGACATTAATGAACGGCGCGTTGATCGTTTAGATCGTGGTGTGCGTTCTTTAGAACACTCCAGTCGTTTTCGTAAAGAAAATAGTAATATACGATTATATCGTATTGACTTAGGTCGTGATAACGGCATAGAAGTGCGTCATATTGTTGGTGCAATGGTGAATGAAGGTAATATTAGCAGTCGTGAGATTGGTCATATTAAACTATTTAGTACATATTCAACTATTGAGCTACCAAAAGATATCTCACATACAATTCTTCAGAATATCGCTAGAACACATATTCTTAATAAACCAATGAATATAAAACTCATTGGTGATATACAACCGCGTTATATAAGTCGTAATAAGGATCGTATCCATGAGCGTAGCTCTGGTACTGTTTCTTCGTGTATCGGATTAAGCACGCCTTCTGATAAAGGAGGTAATCGCTATACTACTGAGCGCAAAAGTGAGCGTCGTTTTGGTAATGCTAACGATGGCAAGTATATATCACGTCGTCGTGATAATGTATAAATGATGTACTAGGGTTGAAACTCAGGCGATGATAACTTAATCGCCTGAAAGGTATATCTAGTAGGTATACAAATTACTAGCGAGAGTTAATATAATCAATCGCAGCCTGAACAGTAGTAATTTTTTCAGCTGCCTCATCTGGGATCTCAGTATCAAATTCTTCTTCTAGAGCCATTACTAGTTCTACAGTATCTAGAGAATCTGCACCTAAATCTTCTACAAAAGAGGCAACGTTAATAACTTCCTCCTGTTTAACTCCGAGCTGCTCGCTAATAATTTTTTTAACGCGTTCTTCTATAGTGCTCATATAGTGTTATTTCCTATCACAACTCGCTTGCGCGATGGTTGTTGTAGTGTATAAAATGCTCAAAAAGATGCAACTAAATTTCAGTAAGTTACGAAATCATTTTATATATATTATGTATAATAATGATACATTATCATGATTGCACGGTTAGATCATCAACATTCCACCATTAACGTGTAGTGTCTCTCCAGTAATATACGCGGCTTCGTCAGACGCTAAAAATGCAACGGCATGAGCAATTTCCTCTGCCAGTCCAAGACGACCCACAGGAACTTGTGACATCAGATCCGCCCGCTTTTTCTCACTTAAAGAGCGTGTCATTTCAGTATCAATAAAACCTGGAGACACAACATTAACTGTCACACCACGAGAGGCTATTTCTCTAGCTAGGGATTTACTAAATCCAATGATTCCTGATTTTGCCGCTGCATAATTTGCTTGACCGATATTACCCATGGTGCCAACTATAGAACCAATAGTAATAATGCGTCCTGTGCGTTTCTTAATCATGGCTCTCATGACTGCTTTTGATAAGCGAAATATAGAGGTGAGATTGGTGTTTAAAACATCATACCATTCATCATCTTTCATTCGCATGATTAAATTGTCGCGTATAATTCCTGCGTTATTGACTAATATATCAACTTCACCAAAATCACTGCGAATTTTTTCTAAAACATTCTCAATAGAAGATGCAATCTTTACATTCAATAGTAAACCTTTACCGTGATCACCTAAGTAGTTGCTAATGGTATCTGCACCATACTGACTGGTTGCAGTCCCAAGAACTTTAGCACCATGAGCAGCTAGTGTTTCTGTAATAGCACGTCCAATGCCTCGACTGGCACCAGTAACCATTGCAATCTTGCCTTCGAAATTCATATTATTTTCCTCGTGACTTTTGTAACGCTGCGATGAGGCTATCTTGGTCATTGACTGATATTGATTTCAAAGTTGGTATGATGCGCTTTGTTAGGCCGCTGAGAGTTTTTCCTGGACCGATCTCTAACAATAAAGTAAGGTCTTGTTTCGCAATAAACTCTATACTTTCCGTCCAGCGTACCGGGTTGTATAATTGACGGATTAAAGCTTTTTTTATTGCGTTTGGGGAGGTTTTAATCATAACGTCAACATTATTTACTACTCGATACATTGGTGTCTGGAAATGTATTTGGTCAAGTATAATCGCAAGTTTCTCTGCTGCGGATTTCATCAGGGAACAGTGCGATGGTACGCTTACTGGCAGTGTTAGTATAATTTTTGCCCCCGCAAGCTTACAGGCGATCCCTGCACGTTCTACGGCAGCTTTATGACCAGCAATAACTACTTGATGAGGCGAATTATAATTCACTAAGGATACAATCTGATCATGCGCAGACTCTCGACAAGCTCTAGCTATTGCTGTAGCCTCTAGACCGATAATTACTTGCATGGCACCTGAATTTTCAGGGTACAGCTTCTTGCATGAATTTTCCACGTAGATCTACTAGTTTAATGGCTTCAGTAAATGAAAGAGCTCCTGCACAAACTAAAGCACTGTATTCACCTAAGCTATGCCCTGCTAGTATTGTTGGCATATCTGTGCTTTTGTCTTGCCAAATACGAAAAATAGATACAGATGCCGCTAATATGGCTGCTTGAGTTCTCCAAGTTTGATTTAATAATTGCGTCGGACCTTTTTGTACCAATTTCCACAAATCGTATGCAAGAACATCCGAAGCTTCTGCAAAAGTTTGCTCAACTCTATTATACGCTGTAGCTAAATTAGTTAACATACCTATTTTTTGCGCTCCCTGGCCTGGGAAAAGCATTGCAAATCTCATGATTTTTCCTATTAATTACTGTTGTAATAACTAGAAACGAACTAAAGCTGACCCCCAAGTAAATCCACTACCAAAGGCTTCAAGAAGCAGTAATTGACCGCGTTGAATACGATTATCACGTACTGCTGCATCAAGTGCGGAAGGGACAGAGGCTGCAGAAGTATTACCATGACGGTAAAGAGTAATAATAATTTTAGCCATATCTAACCCTAACTTTCGAGCAGTGGCGCTAATAATGCGCAGGTTCGCTTGATGTGGAACCAGCCAGTCAATATCGGCACAAACAAGATTGTTTACTGCTAGGGTTTCTTCAACGATATGTGCTAGTTTATTTACAGCTATTTTAAAAACCTCATGTCCAGCCATATTAATATAAGAAGGATGCTGTAGCTTCTCGCGGTCCTGGTGCGGTAAAGTTAATAAAGAGCCATATTGTCCATCTGCATGAAGATGTGTGGAAATAATCCCTTGTTCTTTGCTTGGACCTAAAACTACCGCACCAGCGCCATCTCCAAATAAAATTAGTGTTCCACGATCGTGAGGATCTAACATACGAGATAGAATGTCAGAGCCAATTACTAATGCATATTTTATAGAACGATTTTTAATATACTGATCTGCCACACTTAGTGCATAGGTAAAACCAGAACAAGCCGCAGAGAGATCAAAAGATGCTGCATCATTAATTTCTAGCATCTTTTGAATCATGCACGCCGAACTTGGAAAAGCATGACTAGAAGATGTAGTGGCCACGATAATTAGATTAATATCAGTTTTGTTAATACCAGACATTTCTAAAGCGTTAAGTGCTGCCTGAAAACCCATTGTTGCTACATTTTCTTTGCGGTGTGCAATACGTCTCTCACAGATACCAGTACGAGATCTAATCCATTCGTCTGATGTATCTACCATTTTTTCCAGATCGGCATTCGTTCGTATCTGCTTGGGTAGATAGCTACCTGTGCCGATAATCTTTGTATACATGTACTTTAGTCACTCTTTGGTAATGAGATAGCTTGTAGATGTCTAGAGCATCTTTTTTAAAAAGGTTTTCTTCTAAACAGCCTGGTATTCTGCTGAATAGCTGAGATTAATGTATTGTAATTTGTGGAAACATAGTGTTAAATTATTTTGTTCTAAAAGTCTAACAAGCAGGCGTTATTCTCATAATCAGGATTAGTATGTTTGAATTGTATCACGAAATATTTATTGTCTACTCTGTCAAGTAAGCGTTGACAATAGTATTTCTGTGTCCTATATGCAGTCTTGTTCATTTCAGTAGAGACACCCTCTCCTAGCAGCACTAGCTATAGCTTTACCATAACGTTTTCTGCAAAATTATTATAAATTCGCACATCTATTTTACCAGTAAGGAGATGAGTAGTTTGTATACCTCATAGAATGCTTTCTATAGATTTTTAGTTTTTCGTATAGATAAAAAATCCTGAGTAGATCTTAATCTTTTATTTTATATTGTGCCAATATAGATTAACCCTATGCGAGGACTCTTAATAGCTATAGTTTCTTGTGTTACTAATGGAACCATGATGTAGTATTGTACTAGAACAGTAATCTCTAAATTAATCGTATGTTCTATATCTGGAACTGTAGTTTCCTTTGCGTTGGGGTAGAAAATAGTCGTGATTATCGATTGATCAATAGTGTGCAAAGGTTTTAATAAACAATCTTGCTAACCTAATCGTTGTGCTAGTATCGCCAGTACTTAAACATGCGTATGATGTTCCCTTTTGACTCTTTTCGCACGTGAGTCGCATAGAGCGATGATTATACGTTGGAGTAAGCTATATAGGATAAGCATTTCTCTGAACGCCTAATTGATTAGGCATAATGTATAGGCGTTTCGTAACATAGAGCCTGTATTAAACAGTAATCATGGGACTCATCTGGGATTATCTACTAAAAGAATACTCTAATCTAGATTAGATACCAGGGATTTTATTGATACGGGTAATATCATGCTGGAGTCACAATCTTTACCCTTAGCATCTATCGTTCAGGTTAAATTTTTTAAGATATCCCAAAACTTAGCACTCATTAAAGATAAACTTTTTTCCGCAGTAATAACCATCGGCAGTGACATGATGGCGACGATGAGTTTCATTAGATGCTTTATCTACGGAAAGTGTAGGCTTAGCTAAGGCATCATGAGAACGACGCATACCTCGTTTAGAACGAGTAGGTTTATTTTTTTGTACAGCCATTCATCTTTCCTCTTTATAATATACGTGCGGCTATAAATATATGATCGGTCGGTGGTATTGTCTGTTTTGATATGGCGTAAAAATAAAATTTTTATCCATATACATTTTTTGATATTTTCTCTATCAAGTAGAGATAGGACTACAGAGATAGGGCTAGCATAAGTAAAATTTTTATCACCTAATCACTGATATTTCACTTTTGACTGACATAACATTATCGGTCCTACCGGACCGATAATGTTATGTATTATATATTATTAATGCTAAACTAGAGCAGGTAATACCCAAAACATATCAATTTCCTTTAGTGGTGTAATCTTTACACTGTAAAGATTTTAGCGTGATCTATAATTAGGCAATTAAAACACTACATATAATTCAAGTCTTAATATGTAAGATGATAACTCTGATTTTAGATATCTTCACAGGTCGGCGGTATTTTTGTGCTTCCTTTCAAGAATGAGGTAGTATGTTGATTATCTATATTTGAGTTGCTTCTATTAGGTTTGTCCTCAATTTACTCACAACTCCTGATGTATCGAGAAGATACAACCATTTATATTATTATAGTTAGAGTTATAGAATGCAATCTATAATATGCTCTAGTAATATATTATATAATATATGATTATTAAAAGAGACTCTAGCAATTTTGCTAGTGATTTTTTATAAACTTACTAAGTGTTTTATATGCATTATCTATGATAATTCTATGTAGAATTATCATAGATAATGAGAATTGTGATGCGTTATTAACACATAATGCTCTTGATATGTATAGAAAATTATATATATATCGATATATATATCAAGGTATGGCCCTCTATCTACTGATGATACCATCTGTTTTATCTGGTATAGAAATTGATGTATCAAATTCTATATGCATTTTTTTATATATACTGTTATTACACTGAAATTATATTTACATAACAACCCCGTTATGGTCGTGATTATATGCTTATGTGTTTTGATTACGGCAGGATAGTTTAACAATTAAAATTTCAATATAACATATATCAAGAGTATTTTATATACTTGCAATAAGGAATTGGTAAAATCTTAATTCCTTGTTACTAAATGCTTTAGTAGAAAAGCTCCTGTGTGTGTTATAGAAAAGACGCGTTAGTCCAACCCATTAGCTGTTTCCGACTGTTAATTCATATTACTAACCAGATACCTGTAGACATTATATTTTGTGTGCTTCTTGCAGAAATTGGAGACCGCTAATGAAAGCACTATTGTTAATAACAGTAGAAACAATATAATGTCATTATACAGTATATTAACATCTTCTGTGTTTAATCAACGCTCTTAGTTTATGAAATTATTTCATCTGTATAGTAATAACATTGTAAGATGACATAGGGTTTTAAACTGTAAGTGCTATGTGTAAGTAACTAAGTACAAAGATGAAGGTAATTGCATAGCACGTAATATATATCGGCGTGATTGATGAGAGTTTTTGTATAAGCAAACATCATACTTCAGATAACACTAGGTCATATTACACAAGATATGCAGAAGATTGTGATCTTATACATCAGGATATAGATTAAGAGATATGTATATCCAATATAAGTATATGCATCTATCTCAGAAATATTCAGATTATAAGAATTTTTTGTGGGTAATATTTTTTGAGTGAACGCTGATGGTATCTCTATTAGATTTATAATACGCTGATTCTATAGTATACGTGTATAGAATTGTCTTCTATACACGCGCTATAATTGTCTGAATATATAGCTTCTTATTTACATCAATATACCGTTATCTATAAAATAGATAAGTTGCTTACTTTAGTAATGTTGACACGTTCTTTATGAAACACCCAAGACATAACAATGCGTAAATGTTTTTCTAGGTATAGATTGGCGCATCTTGCAAGATATACGTTTTTAGGAAGGTGAGCTAACAGGACTTAACCAAGAATTTCATAAAAACTGTAGTTTATGTTAAATCAACTGAACCAGCGGACTCTTGGTACACTTTATTGAGCCTAAAGTGAATTTTGCTGTTTTGAGGTATCAGTTAATATCACCCGCAGCGTGTCAGCTGCATGACATTGAGATACTGTTTTTTGAATGCCATTATATAAGTCTTTAATTATACATTGATGATGTTTGATTTCATCTTCACCTAACGCTAAAGCAATACGCGCACCTAATTTGTTTGCTCTAGTAAATTGTGTGCTAAAACTGCCGCCACCAAAATTAGTCATTATTTTAAATTCCGGTAGTTTATTTCGGAGATACTCAGAAAAAAGGAGCATAGCATTTTCTGTACCTTGACCCAAATAGATCAGGTAGATATCAACATTTTGTTGGTGTTCTAATAGGGGAGAAACTAAACGAACAAGCAATACCAGGCGTTCTAGTCCAATAGCGCAACCAACTGCAGGAATATCACCTCCACCCAAGAGTTTGACCAAATGATCATATCGTCCTCCTGAGCATACTGCGCCTTGAGCACCAAGGCTATTGGTAATCCACTCAAACACCGTGTTATTATAGTAGTCCAAGCCACGCACAAGACGCTGATTGATACGATAAGAAACACCAGAAAGATCTAGTAAGCGACACAGCTCAGTAAAGTGTTCTCGTGATTTATTATCTAGATAATCCCCAAGCGGTGGTGCATTGTCAAATAATGCTTTTATAGAAGGGTTTTTACTGTCCAATAATCGCATTGGATTAGAATGCATACGGCGTTTAGAGTCGTGATCTAGTATTGAAATATGCTTTTCAAGTATATTAACTAGTGCATGATGATATTTTTTTCGCGCTTCTATTGAACCTATAGAGTTTAGTTCCAAGTGAACATGATTAGCTATACCCAGTAATCGCCAGCACCGAGCAGTCATGAGAATCAGTTCTGCATCAATATTTGGGCCTTTGAGTCCAAATACCTCAGAGCCAATTTGGTAAAATTGTCTATATCGGCCTTTTTGTGGACGTTCATAGCGGAACATGGGTCCCATATACCATAGACGTTGTTCTTGATTATGCAGAAGGCCATGTTCAATACCTGCACGTACACAGCCGGCGGTCCCCTCTGGGCGCAGGGTTATGCTGTTACTATGACGATCATTAAAGTTGTACATTTCTTTATTAATAATATCAGTATCTTCACCAATAGCGCGTTTAAACAAAGGCGTATATTCGATAATTGGAGTGCGAATTTCACTAAAACCGTAGTTTAAAAGTACCTTTTTAAGAACTTTTTCTACATACTGATAGAGAGAGATGTCACCTGGTAGCACATCATTCATGCCACGAATAGCTTGTATTGTTTTCGTCACTACATGTATTCTCTTAAAATGAAAAAACTTAAATAAAATCAGTTTATCTAACTAAGATCTACCATATATATGGTTCCTATTTTGACCATTTACTTTTAATTATTACTCTTAAAAACAAAAAACGTTTTAATTTTAGCGATTTATGATAGTTTTTATATCAATTCGACGGGTAGCACTGATTGTACACGATTTACGTCGAATGTATGCCTCAAGTTGATCAATAATAATCTGATTATCTAGACGCTCACGTAATTGAATGCCATCCTCATAGAGACTGCTGCTTTTTTTTCTACCAGATACTGCTATATCTGCCAGTTTAGCTTCACCAGGGCCATTCACCATGCATCCTATAATAGCAACATTCATTGGTGTTAAAATGTCTGATAAGCGCTCTTCTAGGGTATTTACTACGCTAATTACGTCAAATTCTTGGCGTGAACAAGTTGGACATGCAATAAAATTAATACCTCGTGATCGAATATGTAAAGACTTTAGGATATCAAAGCCAACTTTAACTTCCTCTAGCGGGTTAGCTGCTAGAGAAATACGTAGTGTATCACCAATACCTTCTAATAAAAGCGATCCAACAGCAATTGCTGACTTTACTGCTCCAGCCCGTGCGCCACCAGACTCTGTGATACCTATATGTAGCGGTTGCTCAATTTGTTGCGCTAAGAGACGATATGACTCCATAGCGATAAAAATATCAGATGCTTTTACACTAACTTTAAATGTATTAAAGTTTAACTTATCTAAATAATCAATCTGACGCAAAGCAGAGTCTAATAATGCTTTCGGCGTTGGTTCTTTATACTTTTGTTGTAGATCTTTTTCTAATGACCCACTGTTTATTCCGATTCTGATAGGAATATCATGATATCGCGCGCATTCAACAACAGAACGAATACGTGATTTATTGCCAATATTACCTGGATTAATACGAAGGCAATCTACACCATATTCAGCAACTTTTAAAGCAATCCGATAGTCAAAATGAATATCTGCTACTATTGGTACATTGACTTGTTTTTTGATTGAACGAATAGCCTCTGCAGACTCTATGGTAGGTACTGAGATTCTCACAATATCGACACCGATACGCTCTAGAGCTTTAATCTGACTAACAGTTTCTGCAATATCCGTTGTACAGGTATTTGTCATAGATTGAATAGTAATGGGGGCATTGTCACCCACAGGGACTGTGCCAACATAAATACGTGTTGACTTACGACGTGTAATTTGTTGGACATGAGACATGGTTCCTCCGTAGTTACTTCTCACTTGAGAAAGATCTGTTTTAATGTGATCACCATTAGACAGAAACCTTATCTCATATAGTTGATATTGCTTAATAACTTCGATGCCAATAATGACTAGAGAGGTTTAGCGTCTTTAATGGACGGATGCTGAAAATTAAATAAAGACAGAGTATGGTTTACTGAAATTCTAAAATTTTAAAATTCGTTTTAATAGCTATATATATCGTTAGGTAGTAAGTATATATATTCATATATTTATAATAGATATTGATCGGGAGTGGTTTGATTTTATCTATCACTGATACAAATCGAGGCATATTTACTAGCAGTATTATCACTGATTTAGAACGATCACCACCGCTGATAAGCTAAACTTAAAGAAAGAGACTGGTTATACAGGATGTAAAAAACCAATTATGAATTTTTTAATTTTTAGTATGGAGCTATATGACATATAGGTCAGGTTTTTAATGTCTTTCAAAGACAGTAAGGTTTGTAGAACCTATACCTATAATAGAGATTACAATTAGTGGTCACGTTAATCTAATCAAGATGAATCTGTATGTTTCTAAAAATTAATGATTATCCATTGAGTTTTCTGTGTGCTGACTATTTATGAAAGAGGTATTATCTTGAGTAGCGGTGTTGTTTTGCCAGAAGCATACAATAATTATCACTGAAAAACAGAATACCGCTAACCATATACATATTATTAATAACCTCTCTCTTTGCTTCTTATGCTTATCTAAAGAGTAACTTTTCATTATTGAAACGTGCAATTCTTTTATTGCAGGCCTCTGATCTATTATAGATATTAGCTCTTCTCCAGGGATTCGAACCAGGCGAGCATATGATCTAATATAACCCCGAAGAAAAGTTAATGCTAGCGAGGCAGGTACGTTATCATCTTCAATATCTCGAATTACAGATATTTTTAAGCAAAGACGTTTAGCAACATATTGTTGCGTAAAACCTAGGTTTTCACGGGCACTACGTAGGCGTTCCCCTGCTGAAGTAACTTTGTATATATTTTGAGTGTTGTCAGTATTCATGCGCGAAAAATGCTGCTATTATATTGATAATGAAAAAATTTCGTTAGTTTACGCATCACGCAGAACATGCGATGTGTTATTTTTTTACAAAAACAGATGATAGGCATTACTATAGATCTCACGAGTAAGTAATAAAGGATGTTCTGTGCTTCTTTTTAGATTGACTGGGCTCCTCCGGTTAGAGTGAGCATATATTATTTGTATGAGACTATATACTATACCTTGTAGTATCATATATTTTATCCTTTATGTCACAGATATGCTCTAGCGTTTACAAGTATCTACATATTGTTAGAAGTAGGTGCTGCGCTGGTGACTTATCTTGTGAGGTGTTTGCACAGTCACTGACTATGTCAGAAAAATTATATTTTCTGTCTACAGAATAAGGTGCCACTAAGTCTTTTTTAAGCTTTTTCTTTTGATAACTGCTCGTCTATTCTAGTATGCACTGAGTTTATGCTCAAGTTAGGGTGATATACGTTCTATGTAATAGTAATGGTGACGCTGTCCTATAGATAATTTTACTATTTATCTTATTGCCACATAACACTATCGGAGAAAATCTTCACACTGGGTTGAAACAGGAATAATTTAGATTGAACAAGCATACTTGTTTTTACCTGTCTTGTCTCTCTAATATAGTGCTGAATTGCATCTGAATATCCTTCTACAGTCTTTGAGCTACCGCCTTTTTAAAAATGACTCGCTAAAGTAGCATCTACATATCAAATTTTCACTTTAGGCCTCACTTTAGGCCTATTTTCTTAGCAATACTAGAGAGATATATCGATATCTTCTAAGCTTACCGTAAGGTAAGTCTTTGTTTTAAAAGATCAATATTAGTGTTGATCATATAATGTTATAAAATTTTATACTATTTTATAAGATACGTTTAGTGCGGTTAAAAACATTTCCAGTTAATTGCCCACAGGCTGCATTAATGTCTTCACCGCGCGTTTTACGAACAATAGTAGTAAAGCCATATGCCATTAAAACCTTAGAAAAACGATCAATGCAGCTATTTGAACTGCGATTATAGGATGAGCCGGAAAAAGGATTCCAGGGAATTAAATTAATTTTACATGGAATATCTTTAAGAAGGTTGGCCAATTTGTGCGCATGATCTATTCTGTCATTGATTTGATTTAGCATGACATATTCAATAGTTACCCTCCCTTGGTTAGCTTTAGATTGACTAATATAACGTTGTACCGATATAAGTAAATTCTCAATATTATATTCTTTATTAATGGGCATAATTTGATCGCGGAGTTTATTATCTGCTGCGTGCAAAGAAACTGCTAGCGCAACATCCAATTTATGACACAGTTTGTCTATTGCTGGGGTTATGCCTGAAGTTGAGATAGTCACCCGTCTTTTAGACAAACAGAAACCAAAATCATCTAACATCAGTTCAATTGCTGATATTACATTAGTAAGATTTAGAAGCGGTTCCCCCATACCCATCATAACTACATTAGTAAATGGACGCTGATTAGTACTGGTAGTAACACTGAGTCTTTGTGCTGCGCGCCATACTTGACCAATAATTTCAGATACTAGTAAGTTTCGGTTAAAGCCTTGCTGTGCTGTTGCGCAGAATGTGCATGCTAGTGTGCATCCAACTTGTGAAGATATACATAGTGTGGCGCGATCTTTTTCAGGAATATATACTGTTTCAATGTTCTGATGATCGACCTGCATAGCCCACTTTATCGTACCATCCGATGATTTTTGCTCTTTTACTATCTCGGGTGCACGGATTTCAGCGATAGTTTGTAGTTTAGTGCGAAATAATTTTTTAATATCTGTCATTTGAGAAAAATCAGAACAGTAGTATCGATACATCCATCTCATAACTTGTTCAGTATAAAATGGTGGTGCACTGAGACTAACAAAAAATTGACGCATCTGCTGACGATTTAAATCCAATAGATTTATTCTTTTATTTTTTTGTGTTAGTTGTGTGGGTGATCTAGATAATGGATTGACCATTAACGCCTGCATAAATAGTATTTGACCTTATATTAACCAGTTGGCTCTCGGACCACATGAGACAGCAGAATACATCATTGATAAGCTCTTCCGCTATTATGGAGATTCTTATTGATTATTGATCCAGGGTTATATGAGATTTTAAAATAACCTAAGATTGGTTGATGCATGATTTTAACTATCTTTCTAGTATAGCTTGGTTCCAGTGTTGTAATATTTTATAGAATAGCGAAGACAGCACAATAATCTAGAAACAGTTTGGTTTGATCTTAGAACTTAAGAGATACGCGATACATTTACATTATCGGTAGTTATCTGGAAAAATTCTAGTACCTTAGCTTTGTATTGCTCTAAGAAAAAAATTTTGGATAGAAGATTATGTTAGAGCGTACCAAAAAGCTTTAGTTAATATGAGTTAGCCAAAAAGTTCAATAGAACTAATCTACGCATTATAACATGTGTTATAATGCGTTACGCTCAAGAAATTACACCTCATGTTTTAGAGATAATTTTTAGGAGTAGTATATGGCAGCACGGTTTTGCATTGCAAGATTACAAAGACTTTTACTTTTACCATGACCATGTCATGAGCGAAATGCTCGTGGAAAGATCTCGTTCAAATTAAAGAAAAAATCGATCTCTCGTTCTGCAGATTCAGAGGAATCAGAACCGTGGATCACATTCTCGGTTAGGCTATCTGCATAATCTGCTCGTATAGTACCAGAAAGAGCATGCATTGGGTTTGTTGCACCCATTAGCTCACGGTAAGAATAAATCGCGTTTTCTCCTTCAAGAACAGAAACCATAGATGGGCCTAAAGTCATGCATTGAATAAGATCCTGAAAGAACATTTTACCTTGGTGCTCTGCATAAAACTTTCTAGCTTGTAGTGGAGTTAATCTTATCATTTTACTACCAATAATGATAAGCTTAGCACGTTCTAATCGATAAAAAATTTCACCAATAATGTTTTTTGCTACTGCATGTGGTTTTACGATCGATAAAGTACGTTCAATAGTCATGTAATGCTCTAGTTAATGCAAAAAGAATAGCGTAAGAGCTTTATGTACGCTAGTGAGCGATGCATCATCAATTCTAGGAAATTGACAATTAATTTTAGCGATGATTAATGTGCATAAAATTATGAAATAATCTTGTAAAAGCGTACTGCATGATCCTGTTATCACAGGATAAGAAGAATAATAACACTTATTAGTGCGTTATAGTTTTGGATTGCGTAGAATCCCTCGTCATAGCATAATCTCAAATAGCTTCAATTAGTAATTTTAAAAAATTTATACTGCCTAAAATAAGCAGTGAAAATCACATTTTTAACGAGAAGATAGAGTATTCAAATGCCTTGATGATATCTAATTTATGACATCCAATTGTTTACTATAATATCATCAATTCTACCAGCCAATCTAGATACTTAATAATCTTGTAGTAATTGTAACTCTTTTATTTGTCTAGTCAACTACATCTGAATAAGATGTTTAATGTTTACAACTGGATTAACAATTTCTTGATAATTTATGTTTTTGCAATTAAAGCCAAAGAGGCGCATAAATTCATTTTTATATCCAACTAGGTCAGTTATAGTGTGCAGGTTTTGATTGTTCACCGCAAACCAGAGTTTAATAATTTTTTCCTGAATATCAGGATGTATCTCTGCGTAATCTGCTCGTAAGCGTCCCATGGTGTCTAGAATAGGTGCATTATTATATAAACTATCTTTATATAATCCATATATCTGTTCGATACAACCTTCATGTGTACCTTCTTCCTTAGCTAATCTGAAGAGTAGAGATAAATAAAGAGGCATTACTGGAATGGCAGAACTGGCTTGAGTTACTACTGCCCTGAGTACTGCGACGCGCGCATCACCGTTACCATGTGCTACCAGTTTCTCACGAATTTTTATGCTGTATCGATCGAGATCCTTTTTAGCTTCACCGATTGATCCATTCCAGTAGATATCGTGTGTGATTTGTTCACCTAAATAAGTAAATGCGACAGTTTTAGCGCCTTTTGCTAGTGCACCTTCTTCTAGTAGTGCATTAATCCACATTTGCCAATTTTCTCCACCCATAACAACTATGGTGCTATCAATTTCTTTCTGTGATGCAGGATCTAACGAAATGTCAACAATAGTTTCTGTGTCAGTGTTTAACCCTCGTGTTCTTAATGTTTTACCTATCGGTTTGAGCGTGGAGTAATAAACTTTACCAGTTTTTGGGTGTGTGCAACGCGAACTAGCTAGGCTGTACACTACTAGATCTACCTGTCCTAAATCTTTTTTGATGAGCTCAATAGTTTTCTTTTTAATAAGATCTGAATATGCATCACCATTGATATTTTTTGAGTATAAACCCTCTTTATTTGCTAATTCTTCAAAAGCAGAAGTGTTATACCAACCAGCGCTTCCTGGTTTATTTTGTGTACCTTGGCGCTCTAAAAAGACCCCTATTGTGCTTGCTGAGCAAGCAAAAGCGGAAGAGATTCGAGCTGCTAATCCATATCCCGTTGAAGCACCAATAATTAATGCTCGTTTAGATCCAGATTTTATCTTTTCTCTAGAAAGGACATATTTTACTTGTTGCTCTACATTAGACTTGCAACCTTCAGGGTGGGCTGTAACACATATAAATCCCCGAATACGTGGTTGAATAATCATTCTGGCCTCAATTAAAAATATATCAGATAATTCTATAGTATATCAGATACCGATATAATACAAATAGACTCCAATAGACTGACTATTGATCTAAAATTTACTGCGTAATTTTGGTGTTACGGTTAATTTAATTACTGGAATAGAATGATAATTACACTGAATGTTTCAGTTATCATTCTTAGGATCTTACATGTTACATAGGAATAACATGGACACGTTGGCAATTAAAAGACTGTGCCTATGTTTACATCTTCCGTCCCTAACAGTATTAAGACGCAATGCTTTACTTTATTTTGAGTTGAGATCATGATACTGTATATACAGGTTATGGAATTAAAATAGTATCGTAGTATTCATTACATGAATTAAAATCTAATACTGGTATTATCTCTGTGAGATAAGAATATAAGATTTAAGTGTAGTTTTTTGGTTTTTTAGTTATGGAGTACATACGCTGTCCTAATAATTAAAAGTATTTTTTGCCGTATTTAGAACAATACTCACTATTTAGAAGAACACTCACTAAACAATACGCACTAAGTAATAATACGTAAATGTCTAGACTCAATGTCTATTTTTACTTCTTTTACTTCTTTATGCTGCTCTTGCTTCATGTACTTCATTTACTTCATTTCCTACTTGCATTTACTTCATTTCCTACTTCATTGCCTTCATTATTGCCTTCATTACTTCATTGAATTTTATTTTTCATGCCTTTGCATGCGCTGATTGTAATGTTTTACAGGTTTATTAGGATGCTCTCCAAAAAATGATCAATTTCTTGAATTTGAAAAACATAAAAATTTTAACAATTAAAGCTCATGGATGTTTATCCACTACACTAATGACACTATATTAATATGATAGTGGATTATGATAGTTTTAAATCTATACTGATCGTCAACGAGTACTGGTCGTGATGTTGTAGTTATACGATCATTTTTACTCATATGTATTTTCTTTTCTTTTATATTATGTATATTTATGAAAAGAAAGTAGACCTGAAGAGAGTAGATCTGTATTCAATCAGGAAGCTGACCGATAAGCCGGGTTCTGTCGTGAACAGTCATTCATCTAGGCTAGTAATCACTTACTCGCTCAAGCAGCCCACCCGAGCTCTGTGCGGGTCGCACCTAATGAGCTCCTATTTGGCCTTTCTCCAGGGTGGAGTTTACCATACCACTTTCTGTTACCAGCTGCGTGGTGCGCTCTTACCGCACCATTTCACCCTTACCTAACCTAATTAATTAGGTTATCGGCGGTTTATTTTCTGTTGCACTAGTCGTTGACTTACGCCCCCCAGGTATTACCTGGCACCCGTACCCTATGGAGCCCGGACTTTCCTCCCCCTGAATGTACCATGCTTATGAACACAGGTTACTCAGGCGGCGACTGCTTAGTCAGCTTCGGGGAGCAGTATGACAAGTTTATAGGTATTTGTCACTAATTATTCCGCTTTTATAGATTACTAATAAGTGGTTATAAACAATATTCTATGTTTATTTTTAAGAGTATATGCAAAAACCATTAAAATGTATTACGACATGCTTGTGTATCAATGCTTTGATCATGACTAATATCATAGTGATTTTACAGGTATCGAGGACACAATCAGTCGTGTATTGCTCAGTAAGTGCAAAATATATTATTATTTGAAATTTTGCTTGATTATAGCCTGATTAATAACTAACTCTAGTCTACATCTAGTCTGATTAAATTTTAGATATATTATGAACATCAGATGATAGTTATGATAATAATAATATTAAACGAGCAATTTAATATAGCATGTTACAGTAACATATACCGCTCTTGATGAAATTCGTTAATGAATATATTACAATATATTGTAACAATAATATTGAAACGAGTTTTTTTAGTGAAGATTTCATCAGTAAAGTATATTGATTTTTTAAACATACCGCATTGAGAAGAGAAACGTACATCACAACTAGAAATATCTATTTTATATTAAAAATATATAGTTATTCTGATGATACGACCGTCTTTTAGGTTCATATTAGGTTCATAAAACCACTTATATTATATTGCTAATGCAGGAAATTTTCTTAACCTATATTTAATTTCATAAAAACACCGATACGTAGTGTACACTAAGAAGTGTACTGATACTCTTCGTACAAGAATCTAATATTTTCTGATGACTTTAAGCAATACAAGAAAAAGCTATAATGAATCTTGACTAATGATTGCGATGTGAGTTAAATGTATTTGTGCTGATTGCCAAAATAAGTCTTTAATGTTAAAAGCATATTACGGTCCTGAGTATAACATTTAGTATTGAACCTATAGCGTATATATTTAAGTTAAGTTAGTTATCGTAGGGTGTTTTTGAGTAATCACAATGAATTACAAAAGATTTCTATTTTGATTACCAATTAAAAATTAGATTCTATATCTAGAATTAACCTAAAGTATAGATCTGTAAATCTATACAATGTACTTCGCAATTCATGCTCAATGTTTATCAAACAGGTCAATAGATACTTATCTATAAAATAAGTAAGATTTAACATCTTACATAAAATAACAGTATATAAAGTATATTATCATCTATATAACGCATAACATTACACACCATGGTTATTTCAGCAGATACGCTTATAAGTTATAGAATATCACGTATAGAATACTTATAGCATTTTTAGATAATAATCATTTTACAAAACTATGACTATACTATGTAGTTACACGATTCGAGCAGTTGTGCGATTATAGTGGTGCGATTATAAATGAAGATTCTGGGCTTATTAGGTATATTTATTCATGGAATAACTGATATTAGGTCACTATCATTATAGATCTATTTCTATATATCTTTTGCTATCTCGATTATAAGAGATATAACAGTCTGGGATGTGTCATCCATCATCATAAAGATAAAATTGTATATCCTGTATGTATTATGCGTATCTTGTGTTTTTAAAATTATAACGGTTTCAGATTAGCGAGAGGCGTTAAAATATCAGAGATACAGAATATAGGAGATACAGAGAAATACTGGTATATAATTTAATAATTAGATATAAAAATCGTTGGTATACTACACAAGGCGTAACTAGTACTTTTTGTTATAGATGATATTCAATTTAGTTAAAAGTAATGATATAGAAGTTCGTTCATAATACTAGTGAGGTTGAATAACTGTACAACTATTGAATCACTGTATAACTATATGATCAGTTATAAGTTATTAGTTATATAGTGATAAGTTATATAGTGATAAGTGATAAGTGATAAGTGATAGTTAGAATTATTATTACTATGTAATAATATACAATTATACAATTATGCAATGATACAATGTAGACATTTATGCAATGCTACAATGTAGATATTGTCTCAGAAAAGGGATCTCTAAAAACTTTCAAGATCGATTACATCGATTTGTTATACATACGAAATTATGATTTTTTCGTATAAACGATTCATATGTTTTAGTATGACCATGATGTCTTTCTGGGTATGAAATTATGGCGAATCATGAACAGCGTTATAAACAATGAACTTTCTCAATATAAGTTGAAAGAGAAAATCGGTTAAATTATAGGATAAAAATCCTTTGATTAGCAAGTAAGCCTGCTTAAATATATATTGGTTTTATAACCATTATACTTTAATGTACTGATGAGAGAAATATAAGAATATTACATGTAGAATTAAAAATCTTATTGGTTTTTGCAGTGCACAGAGGTAAAATCAAGCGTCACTTGAACTCGAACAGAAGAAAGTGAGAGAGGTATAGAATGAAGCGGGCTGTGATTACTGGTCTTGGAGTTGTTTCTAGTATTGGTAACAACCAATACGAAGTTTTAGCATCCTTACGTGCAGGGCACTCCGGGATTACTTTCTCACAAGAATTAAAAAATTCCGGTATGCGTAGTCATGTGTGGGGGAATATAAAATTATCTAAAAACGACATTGCATCACGCATTGAGCGAAAGACACTACGTTTTATGAGTGACGCATCTATATATGCTTTTATCTCTATGCAGGAAGCCATTCAAGATTCTGGTCTAACTAAAGAACAATATCAGAACAATGCACGTGTTGGGCTAGTAGCTGGATCCGGTGGAGGTTCTCCATTTTATCAAGTTGCGAGTGTTGACGGTATGCGGGCTAAAGGTCTAAGAGGGGTGGGTCCATATATGGTGACAAAGGCAATGGCTTCAGGTGTTTCAGCATGCCTAGCAACCCCATTTAAAATTTATGGTGTTAATTATTCTATAAGTTCTGCTTGTGCTACATCTGCACATTGTATCGGTCATGCTGTTGAGCAGATTCAGTTAGGCAAACAAGATATTGTGTTTGCAGGTGGCGGAGAAGAGTTATGCTGGGAAATGTCTTGCGAATTTGATGCTATGGGAGCATTATCAACTAAATACAATCATATACCAGAAAAAGCATCACGTACTTATGATGTAGGTCGTGATGGTTTTGTTATTGCTGGTGGTGGAGGTATGGTAGTGGTTGAAGAATTAAATCATGCTATCATTCGAAATGCACATATCTATGCTGAGATCGTAGGTTATGGAGCAACGTCTGATGGCATGGATATGGTAGCTCCATCCGGAGAAGGCGCAATGCGTTGCATGCGAATGGCAATGAAAGACGTTCATAAGCCTATTGACTACCTGAATACTCACGGGACCTCAACATTAATTGGTGATTTAAAGGAGCTAGGTGCTATTCGTACCGTATTCTCTGAGTATCAGCCAGCAATCTCAGCTACAAAGTCAATGACTGGTCATTCACTAGGCGCAGCAGGAGTACAAGAGGCGATTTATGCATTATTAATGATGGAACATAGTTTTATAGCACCAAGCATTAATATTGATATACTAGACCCAGAAGCTAGGGGTTTTAATATTGTTACTGCATATTCAGAGCGGGAATTGAATACGGTTATGTCTAATAGTTTTGGCTTTGGAGGTACCAACGCCACACTAATCATGAGCAAGCTAGATCTATATAGTAGGTAGGTTTAATGCAAAACACTAAAAACTGGTAAGAATTATTGATATAAGCTCGCAAGAACCATAGATGGTACGTAATATTGTGCACGTTTGATAACTATTTTAAGACACTGTAATGTATGTATTGGCAATGCAGGCAATGCACGAAATCGACCGATCAGTTATCAAATAGACTTGTAATTATTTCTTAGGTGCTTTGGTCATGGATATACGCAGATAGTCTTTACCTGTATAAAATTCTTATTACTTAATCAATCTCTTATCTGTGCCAATAGATAAACAAATCCGTCCTTCACTGAAACTACTTTTATTTCACAGACTGAAATTTCTTAATTTTTTCTCTCATAGACAATCAGCTGTAGTATGTTTAATCTCATTTTAAGAACTACCGAGGTCTCCGGTTTGTATTGGATATTTTAATATCACACTAACTTTGTCTTATAATTGAATAACAAGACAATATTTAGTCGCCCATATTTTCTGATGTGACATCTTATTTATATATTAATATTGTTATATGTTAATATTGTGTTGATATATATTTTTATTTTCTCCGCATAGTTAAGTGCTATGGGGTTGATATGTCTACAGTTAATACTGTTACAACCAGATAAGCTATACAATTATTAGATTATTAGATTTTGAAAGACTAACGATTTTTAGAGATAATAGGTATGTCATTTTATTAATGATATCCTGTTATTTCGATACAGATATCTTTGTGAGTAATACTACTAAAAGTAGTATTACTACGCGTATGAAATCTGTAATAGTCAAAAGTTCCTGAATGGTTTACAACGCGCTGAATACAAAAAAATAGCGATCGCGCCTGTTAAGATTCAGGCGAAATATATTCTACAATAAGAGTATATCTTCTTTCAATACACAATCTATACTTATAAAAATATTGATATGCATTAGGCATATGACTATATAATTTTTACAAAAATATAGATTTTATAATAAAGAAAATATATAAGTTGTATTATTTAATTAATATTGCTTGTTTCATCGGTAGGGATATCGATGTAAAAACTATTACTGCTCTAAAAGCATAAGCAAGCAATCTTTTTATGTTAAAAAAATGGAGTTATTATCTTAGAATGAAAGGATAAGATCAGATGCTTGCTGTATTACGTACTGTTATAGTGATAATATATTCGATATTTGTGTGTTTTTTTGGTTGTATATATTGCTTACTTAAGCCAAGAGATCCACGTCATGTAGCTATTTTTAGTCGTTTATTTGGCAGACTTGCTCCAATATTTGGTCTTCAGGTTCAATTACGCAAACCAAAAGGGGCTGAACATTATCCGAATGCAATTTATATATGTAATCATCAAAACAACTTTGATATGATTACTGCAGCTAATATGTTGCAGTCAACTACTGTGACAGTTGGTAAAACTAGCCTGCTATGGATACCGTTCTTTGGTCTTCTCTATTGGCTTAGCGGTAATTTTTTAATTGATAGAAGAAATGGCACTAAAGCATATAATACCATAGTCGACTTAGTTTCTCAGTGTAAAACAAAGAAAATTTCTTTTTGGATTTTTCCAGAAGGCACGCGTAGCTATGGTCGTGGTCTGCTGCCTTTTAAAATAGGTGCATTTTATGCTGCTATAGAGGCCGGTGTACCCATTATTCCAATAGTAGTATCCAATACTCATCAGAAAATTAAGCTGAATAGACTTAGTAATGGTTTGTCGATCGTTGAAATGCTTACCCCAATTGATACACGTTACTATACTAACCAATCTGTGCGAAAACTAGCTAATGATTGCCGTGATGTAATGCTAAAAAAGTTAGATGAATTGAATACTGAGGTTGAAATGCAAGAAAATCGATTGAGGAAAATTCGTAAAATTAGCTAATTTTCAATTTTAACTAACGCCTTATGAGTGTTTATAAAATTTACTCTACAAAAATTTATTATATCTGCTAATACTCGGATATTTGTGATACGCAATGAAACATGCTCTCCGATGATTTTATCAAAATAAATACAAGCATCTTAAGATGTATAGTAATAATTATACTAATGAATAATGATAATTATCATAAATTATTAATATTTTTCTATGAAATCGCATGTCTCTTTCGCAACCTATTTAAGTCAAGAAATTGAACTCTATAGTCATATTGCTATAACAGTTTTACTGTGAAGGTAATGTATTATCACATTAGCATATCTCTGAGCATTGAGCGCTTTTTAAGAATCATATAAAGTGTCTTATCATTAGTTAAAGTATCTTGCTGAATTTTAATAGAATCTTGTAGATGGATGTTTGATTTGCAATGCTCATGACAAGCATCGCTTAATACAAATTATTCCATAATATCTGTACAGATTTATAGTTAAAATTTTTTAAATAAAAATATTAGTTACTGCATGTTATGATAGCTTGAATGTCTAAAGGAGTTTGTTACAAACTTATAGAGTAGCCCTGCATATGCAGATTGAAGTTCCTATATACAAGTATATGCGTAGCCTTGCTCAGTCTCAATGTGATACTTGCTCTTACATGGTACAATCGAATTGCTCTATGATTCATACGAGCTTTATGTGTTACTGCTAAGACAAACTATGCTGTATTACTTCTGGACGGGCAGAAGCGTGCATGATTTTAGAATATTAGAAAAGCATCATACACATACCATACATTGCATGACTGAAAGATAACACATGTTTGTCATAACATCTATCTCTAGCTTTATTGAAAAATTATTTAGTATTGGATCCATAGGTAATGGAATTTTTATAAATATCTAAGGAATAGTTTTTATGGCACCTTCATCGTATTTTGATTACGCATAGAGCAGTAAAATAGGTCTTCGTTTAATTAAGTAATGTTTTGTTGTTTTTTAAAAGTCTTTAAGAGTCGTAAGAGTCTACTTTATTCGGAAGATATTTAGGATTATTGTTTCAGCTTTTATATGTTAGTTTTTTGGTGTTAACAATAGTTTTGTGTAGCTTAAAATTTTTCTTGCAGCTGTAAATCCAGGGGGTTTATAGAAGTTTACTGACATGTACCTAAGTATTTTAAAAAATTTTAACGTGCATTATTAGCGATTGATTAACGGAAGTAGTTCAGTAACAAAAGCGCTGACACTATTTTGTCAAGACAATTTTTTTTCTAATATTATGTTGCTAATTTTCTCTAGCAGAACATATGAGTTTATCGACATACAAAAGATTCTTGTTAAGTAAACAATATACTCTAATAATAGTATATTGAGATGTTAGATAATATTTTCTTATAAATTACCGATTTATATAGTGTATCATAGGCATGCGATCTATATTTTATCTATCTTATGAAATAGATAAAAAGTATTAAATCAAACAACATACTAACTATATAGGTTTCTTATAACCGCATGTGATCAGTATAAACATAAAGATAATAGTTGGGGTTTTTAAAAATATAGAGTTTTATAGTACCGTGCTGCGCTATTCCTGTTGTTATAAAACAAACCTTGATAGTAAGGGGAATCTTGTTATAATATATATGAATAGATATCAGTTTGTAGTGCAATCATTCCCGAAAATGTTTATGACAATTCTGAACATCTAAGATTATTATAAATCTTTATTAATAGATAGGTTAAAGTATTATTAATAGTTCTCCTCATATCATTAAAATATAGAGTAGCCTTGATATAGATAAAATAATAGCTTGAATTCCTATTTAGCTCCTGGATTCATCATTCGTTATCCATTCCTTATAAGTTATAAAGATAGTGTATTACACTATAACGCTTTTAGTAAAAGGAGTGAGGATTTTCATCGTAACGATCTGTGTATTTTAGATAAAACCTCAAATATCATCAACTAAATTTGTATTAGATGAATCATTCCAAATCCTGAATCCGTAATACTGATAGTGGTAATCTCACAAATAAATAGTTGATCTCAATATAACCTTTAATTAGATGGTAAGTTAATACTTTTAACTATTCTAAGAAGATTATCTTTGAACAGTGACAATTTTTGTCCAATAATTCATTGTGACTGAGTGTATTTGAAAGATTCAATTAGATGTACTGATTATATTCTGTATAAATAGATATATCTTATATAGTACAGAAACTACACATCCTATTTAGTTATTATCTGATTATAGATTATACATGATCTATTTATTTGGATAAATGTAAAGACTATATAGTTATACTGATTTTGTAAATAACGTTTTTATCTTATGAAATATATTGAGATTCAAGTTATTTTTAAAATGCAGATCATATTTATCATATTGAGCTCAACCTAAGTTTAACGGTACAAGTAGTAATCAATAGTTTATTGTGCTGAACTGAATACACTATTCTTCAATGATTAGGTTGCTAGTAGCCAGATAGCAATCTGCTATAATTATAGAAATGATATCTCTATATAATCCTCTTGGAGAAAAAGTATAGTTAACATTAGTAACATGCAGTATAGGCGTATCTATATAAATATCAAATGACAGTAGGTGTATTTTACAATAAAACACATAATTAATGGAGTGATCTTAACACCTGAAGATTTTCTAGCATTGATGCTAGAGTTTGGGCTATTATGTGCTCTTCGATATTTTACTTACCTTGTTGTTATCTGAATGGTAAAGATAAAATCTTTTAATTACATTATAATGAGGATATAACGCACACATCTGATTTTGGTTTAAATTGAGCTATGTCTGTAGAGTTGTAATAGGCCGCATATAGAGACATAACTATTCTTCATAATAAGAAATGGCTTATTATTATAATATTCATTATATCATGATAATATCTGAAATATATATACTTCATTATAAGGAACGTAAGTGATATGACACAGTATCGCCCTATACGTCGAGCATTGCTTAGTGTGTCTGATAAAGTTGGCATTCTTGAATTTGCTAAAGCGTTATTGCAGAGAGGTATTGAGATATTTTCTACTGGAGGTACTGCTCGTTTCTTATCTGGTTCTGGTTTATCTGTTACTGAAGTATCCGATTATACTGGAGTACCAGAAATGATGGGTGGGCGTCTCAAAACACTTCATCCTAAAGTACATGGTGGCATCCTAGGTCGTCGTGATCAAGATAATAGTCTAATGATATCATCGGGCATCTTACCTATTGATATGGTTGTTGTGAATCTATATCCATTTTCTCAAGTGACATCTAACGGTAGTACACTAGACTCTGCCATTGAAAACATTGATGTCGGTGGTGTAGCGATGGTACGGTCTGCTGCTAAAAATCATAAAGATGTAGCCATTGTAATAGAAAGCAGCGAATATAGAGATATTCTCAGAGAATTAGAGATACATAATAACTCACTTACGAAGGATACTCGATTTCGTTTAGCAATAAAAGCATTTGAGTATACTGCAGAGTATGATAGTAAAATTGCTGATTTTTTTAAAAGACTCGCAGCACAATGTAATAACAAGATTGTACAACCACCTGATCGCTTTCCAAATATTTTGAATTTAAGTTTTATCAAAAAACAGGATATGCGTTATGGCGAGAATAGTCATCAATTATCAGCTTTTTATGTAAAAAACATAAACACAGACCCGTCAGTAGCTACTGCGCAACAAGTACAGGGCAAAGCGCTTTCCTATAACAATGTCAGTGATGCTGATTCTGCTCTGGAATGTGTCAAATCCTTCGAGCAACCAGCTTGTGTCATTGTCAAACATGCTAATCCTTGTGGTGTGGCATTAGGTGATACCATTGCTGATGCCTATATACACGCTTATAAAACTGATCCAAATTCTGCTTTTGGGGGGGTTATTGCTTTCAATCGTACTCTGGACGCCATCACTGCGCGGGAAATTATTAATCGACAATTTGTAGAAGTTATCATTGCTCCATTTGCGAACGCTGATGCTTTAAAAATCACCGCCATTAAAACAAACCTTCGTGTTCTAATATGTGGGCAATGGCATGCTCAAAAAACAGCTTTAGATTTTAAAAGTGTACAGGGTGGTTTGTTAGTTCAAGACCGTGATGTTGAATTAATTAATAAGCACCAATTACGTACTGTTAGTCAGCGCATGGCTACCCAGCAGGAGTTAAGTGATGCACTGTTTTGCTGGAAGGTAGTAAAGTTTGTTAAGTCTAATGCCATTGTCTATGGGCGTAATAATAGGACCATCGGTATCGGATCTGGTCAGACGAGCCGTGTTTATTCAGTAAAAATTGCTGCAATGAAGGCTGCAGAAGCAGGTTTCAAAATAGCAGGATCGGTTATAGCATCTGATGCTTTTTTTCCGTTTCGTGATAGCATTGATATTGCTGCTGCTCAAGGCGTACATTGTGTGATTCAGCCAGGGGGTTCTGTCAATGACAATAAAATCATAGCTGCAGCTGATGCATATGGTATGGCTATGATATTTACTGATATGCGTAATTTTCGTCATTAATTATCACTATTTGAATTAGTGATAGTATTAAGAATTGATAATAAAATGATATTTTGATAATTGTTATCATTATCCATGCTTACTTATAAAGTAAGCAGAAGTCTATAGTCGATTTTTATATACTTATATTTAATTTTAATTATTAAATATAAGTTTCATGTAAAATGGCCATTTTATTTTTCAAATATAAGGTCATTTTTACGAAAAACGCACTGCATGAGTAACCAATATTTTGCAGGCTTTGATATGAAAACAATATCAACATAGAGTAGAAAATATATATCTAGTATCGATTTTATGGTGTGATTCAGAAGCATTTTATGAACATTACACATGACATTTTAATTGCTCTCGTAAATTAGATACATACACTATAAATTGTAATCTCAGCTATTGTATCAAGAAATTTCTAACTATAGAGTAATTATGAGTAAAAACCGTTATTAATAACACTATTAATTGGATATTGTTATAATATTTAGCAATTTAACTTATGTTGAGATGTATCTTATTTTATTATCTGCAATCTAAAGTTTAAAAAAGCACAGATATATGTTTAATGGTGTTATTATTAAAAGCGCATATCCAGCAGATAGGAATAAAAATCTTTTACCCCGTCAAGTTTCTCTGAAAAAAAATTATTTTCAGCGATTAAAATATTGAATTTACTCTACAGTGCTGTAGAGACAGAACGAGTTAAAGATGAAAATTTTAGTAATCGGTAGTGGTGCGCGTGAGCACGCATTGGCATGGAAAATATCGCAATCCAAATTAGTAACTAAAATATTTGTTGCACCAGGTAATGCCGGAACTTTATTAGAACCTATGCTACACAATATACCTATTCAGTCTACTAATCTGAAACAATTATTATCTTTTGCGATTACGGAAGAGATTGACCTCACAATTGTTGGTCCTGAAGCACCTTTATTGCTCGGTATAGTAGATATATTTTCTAGGTCCGGTCTCAAAATCTTTGGCCCTACGCAGGAAGCAGCTTTATTAGAGGGGTCAAAAGTATTTTCTAAGAACTTTTTGGTTCGTCATGGTATTCCAACAGCTGCATATAATTATTTTACTGAGGTTTCGCCGGCGCTGCAGTATGTGCGTGAAAGAGGGGTACCTATTGTAATTAAAGTTAATGGATTAGCTTCTGGTAAAGGAGTGATTATTGCTAATACATTAAACAATGCAGAAGCAGCAATAAAGAACATTCTATGTAAGAACGCATTTGGCCCAGCGGGAAACTGTATCTTAGTAGAGGAATTTCTTGAAGGTGAAGAAGTCAGTTTTATTGTCATGGTAGACGGTAAAAATATTTTACCAATGGCCACTACTCAAGATTATAAGCGAGTAGGTAATAACAATACTGGCCTAAACACTGGTGGAATGGGGGCGTATTCTCCAGTACCAGAGGTGACGGATGCAATGCATCAGCGCATTATGACCGAGATCATCCGTCCTACTATACATGGCATGATGTCGGAAGGCACGCCTTATACAGGATTTTTATATGCCGGTTTAATGATTGATCGGGATCATCAGATCAAAGTTATTGAGTTTAACTGTCGTTTAGGTGATCCAGAAAGCCAGCCTATCATGCTACGTTTAAAATCTGATTTACTAGACTTGTGTCTTGCGGCAATAAATAGAGAACTAGACCAGAGATATGCGATTTGGGATTCTCGTCCATCAGTTGGAGTGGTTCTTGCTTCTGGCGGTTATCCTGGAGAATACGTTAAAGGTTATAGGATCAATGGTCTGCCCCGCTCAGAGACTTTAGGTTGCAAAGTTTTTCATGCTGGTACTGCATTTCAGGATGGTGCTATAGTTACCGATGGGGGTCGTGTGTTATGCGTAACGTCATTAGGGGAAAATATTTCTGTAGCCAGGCATCATGCTTATCAAATAGCGGATATGATTTTTTGGAAAGATAAATTTTGCCGTACAGATATTGCCTCTCGAGCTATAGAAGAGGTAACTCTAAAAACAAACAACAAGGGTTGCTTTCTATAGCTTGTGTGTGTAGTTAAGCGGTGATTTTTCAAAAAATAGTTCCACTAAATTTTATTTACAATACAATATTAAGACGATAATAATTAAGAGTTATGCCATATCTAGGCAGTGCATGTATCAGGGGTCAAGAAATATCTAACAAACACTAATTGATCTAGATTATTTTAAGTTTTTTTGCTTATCTATTCAACATAGCCATGATTAGAGTAGTTCATGTACTATTGTATAGTTACTATGCTTTATAATGACAGTACTATAAATACAAACGTATTTTTATATATATCTGCAAACATTAGTAATCTAGTTATTTAGATATCACCTATTATTAGCAATCATAATAGATATTAGTACTTACGACCTTTAGAGAGAGAACAATTTTAATAATTTTACATTCCTAAAATAAAAAACATGCTAATCTAATTATTAGATAAGAAAATAGAAAAATATTGGATTTTATTTTATTGGCTTTATATAGTATCTTACTATCAATTTCTATACATGATATGTCTATCATAATAGATAAATGATCTTACGATAATTCTATTTTAATACAATTTATAATTTTATATTTTTGCATCGTACGCTGTTCTAAAATACAACCAAAATCTTGCATTAAATCTTTTATGTAATAGCATTTTTAGAGATTATATCTGGCGTGTCCGCGTGTTAATCGAATATCAATACTAATATAGAATATATACTAAATTTTAAAAGATTGAGATAGACTAAGAATATATCAATCCACTCTTTTTTTTAAAAAATTAGCTCGAAATGGATTGCATTTAAAGAACTGTTCTTAATATATTCAGTGTATTCAAAAAAACTTTGACAGAATAATCAGTTTTGTAGAGCGCTTAAGAAAGCGCGCACTATTTGATGCCTATGTGATTGCTAAAAGCAATGCTGAGATAGTGCTATGAATGACTGTAGTTATTATTCATATGATTTTTTAGGTTTTATGCGGTTCAGGCTAGTTAAATGATTTTTAATACTCAAGATAGGTGTGAGTAAGAAGCTGGATTTTCATCTCTATTTTTATGGTGTTCTGAATCAAACTAGAATCGTAATAAGGCGAAAATATTAAAATTACAAAGATAACTATCGTGAGTATCTAACATACTATCACTATTAAAATTATCTTCTCATCTTTTACTGGTATATACGTAGATATGATAGTTGTATTTCTACATGAATTAATATTCAACACTAAACGATCCCAGATATCAAGAATAAAATGAGAATTTTATTCTTCTAGTCTTAGATAAGACAGGATGATTTTAGTAAGCAGGTTAGGATCATGATATACATGAGACATACATCTTAGTACTTGAGATATGAATACATTCATACCTATTATTTATGACTCATAGTTCAATGATACAATAATTGTGAATTTAGTGGTATGTAGTAAAATAACTATTAATAGAATCTTCTGATAATCTTCCAATGAAAGTTAACTAACGGAGATACTCTTAGGTAATAACTTATTAAAAGTAAAGCCAGTATATAATATTTTATATACTGGTTTTATAAATTATCAATGAGTCATTTAACCACTGATTATTACTATAGATTGATGAATATTGATGAATAAATATTATTATATATAATATCAGCACAAAAAAATAATACATTTTATAATAAAATATTGTAATGATGAGTGTTGCAATACAAGAGCGTGTTTTGATTTAAATTAGTGAATGAGTGTATAACCTTGATAGGTCTTCTTGTTAGAAAGTAACACAAAATGTATTATGAAGAATCGCTGACACTTTAGCTAATAGATGGAATATTCTGACCATAATAGATTTCTCTCATCTCTTTCCATAGTAGATTAGTAATCCGTTTATGCTCTTGCGCGCCTAAGTCTTCTAGTTTAGAATTAAAAAGATAATGCCTAAGATCAAATTTTTTTAAAAGCATCTTAGTATGAAATATATTTTCTTGATAAACATTTACATCCATCATATCATGCATGGCTTTCATGTCTTCTGACATGAAATTTTGTATTGAGTTAATTTCATGATCCATAAAGTGCTTGATTCCATTTATATCACGAGTAAAACCACGAACCCGATAATCTATAGTAACAATATCAGATTCAAGTTTGTGAATTAAGTAATTTAAGGCCTTTAATGGTGAAATGACCCCGCAAGTAGATACTTCAATATCAGCACGAAAAGTACATAAACCTCCTGCCGGATGACTTTCCGGATAAGTATGAACACATATATGACTTGTATCAAGATGTGCAATTAGCGAGCTTGGCAGGGGACCGGGGTGCTCAGATGTATCAATATCACGTGGGTCAATCAATTCCTCGCTTACCAACATAGTAACACTAGCGCCTTGTGGTTCATAATCCTGACGCGCAATACTTAGTATGCTAGCACCAATAATTGAGCAGGTTTTACTAAGAATTTCAGTTAATCGATTAGCATTGTATTGCTCATCAATATATGCAATATACCCGTCACGTTCTGCTTTGGTATTGGCATAACAAATATCATAGATACAAAAACTTAGACTTTTTGTTAGGTTATTAAAGCCATGTAGTTTTAACTTTTGCAAGTTATTTTCCTTAAAATACTAACTAGTATTAAAGCATATTTAATAAATATTGTGGAAGAGCAAAGCTATTAAAATGGATTGCCGGATTATAATATCGACAATGGATACCTGATTTTGTATATCGATTTATTAAGGTATGCATCTTGATCTGACGTAGTGCAGAGTGATTGCTTGCCCAAGAAAAAATCATGATACCGCCATAATAGGTTGGGATAGTAGCCTGATAGAAGCTAACATCACTAAAATAATTTTTAAGTTTTTTATAACTCTCAATTGCAGTCTTGTGTTGTAAAAAACAGACACCATTTTGTGCCACAAAAATACCACCATCATTTAAGTTATTGCGACATCCTTGATAAAAATCAGTGGTATAGAGGTTTTTTCCTGGTCCAATCGGATCGGTAGAATCAGAGATAATGATATCAAATTTTTCATTGCTTGTTTGAAGAAAATGAGCCCCATCATCAATGATAAGTTTTAACCGACAATCCTTATAAGCACCAGCATTATGCTTCGGCAAATACTGTTTGCATACTTCTACCACACTGTGATCTATTTCAACCATTGTAATTTGTTTGATATTTTTATAGCGGCTGACTTCACGTAGTATAGCTCCATCCCCACCGCCGATAATTAATACATTACGTGGTGCAGCATGAGCAAGCAAAGGGACATGCGACATCATTTCATGATATACAAATTCATCATATTCAGTAGTTTGTACTATACCATTGAGCACCATAACACGACCTAGGGTCATGTTTTTAAAAATCATTAAATCTTGATAATTAGTTTTCTCATGATAGAGGGTTTTATTAATAGAAAAGTGCTGTCCTATTCCAGAGTAAAGCGTTTCACACCATATATTATTAGCATTCATAACAGGTTGCCCTCTATTACCAAAAGAATATGTATAGAATATCTATATATCAGTCTAGGTAAGAGTTAGTAGATATGCGCTACGCAGAAGTAGTGCGCGCCTAGAAAACTTTTATATTGTATAATATAAACCTCCTAATCAGGCTAAGTCCTAAGATCTGTATAAAGATTTTAAGCGCATTTTAGTGTAATCATTCCATTATAGAATATTTTTCTAGTATGATAGCTTGATATACAATATTTTTGTCATAGCATCATCAATAAAAAACTATTCTTTGTGATGACTCTAATTGAGCTTGTTTACTATACAGATATAACGAAGCCTGATCTATAATGATGCTGATAATTAACAGCTCTTATTTTTAGAATGGGATAAGCATGTTATTAAACTAGTGTTATAAACTCGTAATACTATTAAAAATAATAGACACTATATATGTCTCTGTTGCAAAACTAGCCCAGTTAGAAAGCTAAAACACTAATAGTATCGATATTGTAATACAAAGAGACAGCGATCCATGAGATATAACAATTCATATTATCGGAATGCTTTAGAATATTAGATGTATTATATTGTATAATAGATATATCATTAATAATGATAGAGAGTTTAGGTGTATGATGCAACGATCTAATTAATCGTTTCTGAGTTCTTTAAGTCGTACAAGGTGCGTTATACATTAGGTATATTATCATTCCATATTATTTAGGAAAATTCTTGCAGATAGATTTGCGTTTATAGAAGAATTCAGAACACATGTCTGGTTAAAAAACCAAGCACTAGTCTGTAATCCTTAAGAGTTTCCAAAAAGATCAAGGTCTTAATATTATTAAGATGGTTTATAATTGAGGTTAACTGTAAAAATTTACATAATACCTACAGAGACCTTATTTTTATCTAATCTTCTCTTTGAGAAAACACAGCGATTGATGCTAATGCACAGCCTTTTGTATCAAAATACCAATTATCAGTATAGATATACTACGCTTCTTGATGAGTATTAATCATGGATGTTTTGGCGCTGGACGTGCAATAATGTTACGAGTGTTTATTCTTACTGCTACAATCACAACCTCTATAATATCGGTTACGCGGTAAAGTGTTATACTGTTATTTTTTACATGGCCATGAATATGACTGAAAATCAGTCCATCATGTTCTTCTGAAAGAAATGAAGAAGGAATGAAGGCCACTGCACCGTTATCTCGCAAGCGAATACGTATACCACCTTTTAATACATCAATCACTTCAGCAGTGAATCTTTTAGTGCTACCAGCTGATTTTTGTAAAAAACGTGAGTAAAGTAAATCACTTATGTCTCTCTCGGCCATACGATTTTGCCGGCGACGCTCAGACATTTTTGTTGTGAGAGAGGTGCTAGGGCGAACGCCATTTTCACCTTTAATAATAGCCTTGAGTAAGCGATGGTTGACCATATCTCCATATTTTCGAATAGGAGATGTCCAGGTGGCATAAACATCTAGTCCTAGGCCAAAGTGGGGACCGGGGGTAGTCTTAATTTCAGATAACAGCTGGAAGCGTCTAATACGAGTATGAAGAAACTGGTTTGGTTGAGTATCTAGTTGTCGGCGTAGTACACGAAATCCGTTTAATGTAGCTATTTCTACTGGATGAGCGTTTATACCATAACTAGCTAGTACTCTGGCTGCTTGCTCTCTATGGGTTGGATCAAATCCAAGATGAACATTATATATACCAAAACCAAATGTATCACGTAGCAAGTTAGCGGCACAAATATTTACAAGGATCATTGATTCTTCAATAATACGGTTTGCAATACGTCTATGCTCAGCAACAATATCTATAACGCCACCTGTTTTGTCTAATAAAAAACGAAAGTCTGGACGATCCGGAAATAAAAGCGCATGTTCTTTTCGCCATTGGTTACGTGCTAGACGCAGTCGATTTAGTAGACTTATTTGTTTAGAAATAATCGCATTTTTTGGTTGCCAGTTGCTTTGTTGAGGATTCTCTAACCAATCAGAAACATTGTTATAGATCAGTTGAGCTTGGGAGGTAATCCAAGCAGCAAAGAACTGAACATCGTTATTAGGTTCCCCATCAGGAGAAATCGTAACTCGGCAAGCTAGAACTGGTCGTCTCTTGTTTGGGCGTAAAGAACAGACATCATGTGATAAGTGGCGCGGTAGCATTGCAATATTCAAACCAGGTAGGTAGTTGGTAAATGATCTCTCAGAAGCTGCTGCGTCGATTGCGCTACCAACAGATACATAAGCGGTTGGATCAGCAATAGCAACAATAAGTTTGAGATTACCCCGTCCGATATCTTCTATGTATAATGCATCATCGATATCCTCAGTGTTGGCGCTATCGATAGTGATAAAAGGCATTTTGGTAAGATCTAGACGCTCTAGAGCTTCATCTAGCATTTCTGTTGGGGATTCTATATTAGGCGATTCACGCTCAAGATTATGACGCGCTAGAGTAACCCACCATGGAGCTAGGTTGTTTTTTTCATTGGTTATGAATTCAATAATCTCAGCGAAAAAATTGTGGCTTCCTGTGAGTGGATGATGTAGCATCTCTGCTACTGTCCAATCACCTTCCTGGAAAGTATGTTTCATAAAATGTATATTTGGTTTACACTGGATCGCTTGCTTTAGCAGGAAGCACTCCGGTATAATAAATAGGTAGTTATTTTTTTTCTCTATTCGTCCAATAAAACGTTTAAGAAAAGGTTGTATCAGTTTTTCTGGATAAGCAATAAGACGATCTTTTTCGTTCTTAATGCTCGCTATGATGCGGTCGCCATGCATAACTTTTTTCATATATGGTGGCGGAATAAAGTAACTTTTTTGTGGCTTGACCTCTAAAAAGCCAAAACCTTTTGAAGTGCCTTTTACTACACCCTCTACATACCTAAGTTTTGATTGGAATGTGTTTTTTAGCTGTACTAATAGTGGGTTATCTTGTAGCATGATTAAATAGATTTAATGGGTTTTTACAAGCACATAAGATATCATAGGAGATAGCTTTTTTAAAGCACGATTCGATAAAATAATATACAGTATATTTTACTGTTTAGATTTAACGATGGAATGTCTGTAAGAAGGGTACTGGAATATTTTTATACATTACCATAGTCTTACAACTAGCCTTACAAGCTATTATACTGTAGAGTAACCAAGTAAGTATAGCAATTACAAATGTAAGTATGCTATTCAAGTGAGCATGCTATTCAAGTATATTAGATAAGTCTTAAAGTCTTACGTTTAACTATATTTTTAACTATGTTAAATTTTTTTAATAGATCATATCATTCAGCCCAATATGCACCATATGGTGTTTTTCACATGGTTTTAAAGATTTTTATGCGTTAATATGTTCTTTTTGTTGCCCTTGAACAATGTGCAAGATTATTTAGAGAAGTATATTCTGTTAATCATTTACGTTTCTATTGCTAAGTGCCTAAGAAGGACATATATAATTGTATATACTGACTGTATTTGCTGCGATATTCGTCGAAATAGTAGTTGCTTATCTGATAGGTTATGGCTGATAACATGAATAAAAAATGCAGAATAACATAGGCGATTGATAAAACGGCGATTGATAAAACTTAGGTTATTTAAAATAAATAAAAAAGCAACAGCGAGGTAAAAAGCAAGTATGTTGTTAAAGAATCATCCCAGTCTATTTTATTATATACATAAGGAATTGATTTTTTCGTAATTGCTCGTTAGTGGGCTTTTACATTCATATTTTATGCATATCACATATCGTATAGATTCCTGTGTGTAGAGAATAACTACAATGAATACAAGTTAATTGTAGTTATTAAAAATATAGATTAAAGGTTGAAGCTTATTATTCATAACTTGTGATATGCTACAATTATCAGTCTTTTTAATCAACTTACAGGCAAGTAGTGAAAATAATTTTATTATTAGCGACAAACTAATACTTATGAGATGTATCTAGTACAAAGAGATGCATGTAAAGATAGATACATAATTTACAGATTAATTAGACTATATTCTATACTCGTAATGTTGCTAACCCTGTTCCTTGTTTCTCTATTGAGGTCGCAGTCGACCTTGCGAGGCTGAAAAATCTATATAAGGAGCTATTTTATGCGTCATTATGAAATTGTTTTCATGGTGCATCCTGATCAAAGTGAACAAGTACCCGGCATGATTGAGAGATACTCTAATCTTATTAACGCAGTTAAAGGCACTGTGCATCGATTAGAAGATTGGGGGCGTCGTCAGCTGGCTTACCCAATCTATAAATTACAAAAAGCTCATTATGTTTTAATGAACATAGAAGTGACACAAGAAGTTGTTGATCAGTTAGAGAGTCAATTTAGATTTAATGATTTTATTATTCGAGCCATGGTTATACGTATGAAAAAAGCAGTTACTGAAGCATCTCAAATGGTTAGAATTAAAGATGACCGCCGAGAGAACCGCAACGATAGCGCCAATGAAATAGCTCATGATATAGAAATCAGGCATACTGAAGGGTAATCATGGTAGGTACAGATAATTTGGTGATTTTGTCTGGAACTGTGTACAAGGAACCCAGGAGATCAGTTAGTCCTTCAGGGGTACCGCATTGTCAATTTGTGCTTGAACATCGTTCAAGACATATAGAAGCTGATTGTAGTCGGCGAGTTTGGTGCTGGCTGCCAATAGTTATTAGTGGTCAGATCCAAAAAAATATAACCCAATGCATAATAATGGGTGTATTGTTGAATGTTCAGGGCTTTCTTTGCTCTCATAAAGGGCGTCATGGATTGTATAAAATTGTATTACATGCTAAAAAGATTGAACTCATAGAGTCTGGAGACTAGCTATATGGCACGTTATTTTCGTCGTCGTAAGTTCTGCCGTTTCACTGCCGAAGGGATAAAAGAGATTGATTATAAGGATATTGCTGTGTTAAAAAATTATATTACAGAAAGTGGTAAGCTTGTACCAAGTCGAATCACTGGTACACGTGCAAAATATCAACGTCAGCTAGCTCGCGCAGTAAAACGAGCTCGTTATTTGTCCTTACTGCCATATACTGATCACCATCAGTAAATAACATAACTATTTATTCAGTACTTGGAAGAGGCTATAGGTTATGCAAGTGATTTTACTCGATCAAATAGTGAATTTAGGTAGTTTTGGGGAGCAGGTCAATGTTAAATCGGGATATGCTCGTAACTTCTTAATTCCACATACCAAGGCTGTACCTGCCACAAAAAAAAATATTGAATTTTTTAAAACTCAGCGTGTAGAATTAGAAGCAAAGGTTACCAGGATTCTTTCTATAGCTCATCAACGCGCTAAGAAAATTAATGAATTAAAAATAGTGACACTCATGTCTAAAGCAGGTAGCGAAGGTAAATTGTTTGGATCTGTTGGTATTCGTGATATCGCTGAAGTTGTCACAAGAGCCGGCGTAGAAGTTGTAAAAAGTGAAGTTCGTTTACCACATGGTGTATTGCGCACAATTGGTGAACACGTAGTGCACTTTCAGGTGCATAGCGAAGTCTTTGCTAAACTTATTGTTAATATAATACCTAAAGTTTAAAAATAATTATTTTTATTTCAGTTTTATTGAAAAATTTAATTTTTGATTTGTCTCTTTATTAAAAACAGAACAACCTAAGGGAGGTAGCTTCTGATTAATAAGATATTCTCTCTTTCACTCAAAGAAAAGATTTTATTGTATATATTATAATAACTGTCTGCTAGACTAGGGGTTGTTATCATTGTACAGATAAGATATATCTGTAATGTAAAACAAAAATTAAAATTTTCAGAAGTATCTTATGTATTTTTCTCAAGACGCAATCGTTGATCTATACAGTGTTGAGCCTTAGACTTGCCTTTATATTTTTATAAAATTTCACATCAGAGCCTGCCCGTATCTCTTTTAGATACGGTTTTAGATACGGTCAGGCTCTGATGTGAAATTTTATAATCCTAAGCTAATTTGATCATCCTGAGCTAAAATAGATGGTTATTACAGATAGCAATGCTTTATGGATGGCTGGTTCTTAACAATGGCGGAACGGACGGGACTCGAACCCGCGACCCCCTGCGTGACAGGCAGGTATTCTAACCAACTGAACTACCGCTCCGTGTTATTTAACACATCGATTAAATCTTCTATGTATCATAATAAAATGGATTAGAATATTCGTCAATAATTTTATATAGACAAATAGCGATATGTTATCATTTTTTTATAATGGAATTAAGATTCCACAGACAGATTCCACCTTTTTCTTTTACTAAATTTAGGCGCTCTGTATGAGCGATTACTTCATCCGGAGTCGCATGAATTACGCAAAGCTTAATAGAACGAAGAGGCTCTTTAGGATTATGCTTACTATTTTTTCTTGAATGACATGCTTCTTGTATGGATAAAGGTAGCGCTGTCTGACCCCCGGTCATCATCAAAAACACTTCTGCTAAAATCTCTGCGTCAAGCAACGCACCATGTAGTGTACGTTTGCTATTGTCTATCGCATAACGTGTACAGAGCGCATTTAGATTATTTCGCTTGCCAGGAAATAACTTGCGAGCTATGGATAAGCTATCTGTGATTTTACAGAAGGTTTCAGTCTTCGGGATCTCTCGCTGCAATCGAGAAAACTCATAATCAATAAAACCAATATCAAATGAAGCGTTATGGATCACTAGCTCCCCACCTTTAATATAAGTTAAAAAATTATCAGCAATCTGTGCAAAAGTTGGTTTATCCTGTAGAAAATCATCAGAAATCCCATGTATACGAAATGCTTCTGGCTCTACTAAACGATCTGGTTTTATATAAACATGAAAGTTGTTTCCGGTTAGGCGTCGGTTAATTATTTCTACGGCTCCAATCTCAACAATGCGATGCCCATCATGAGGGGGACCAATGATATTCATACCAGTAGTTTCAGTATCAAGTATAATTTGACGCATGGAATCTATTCTCTGTATTAGGCTTATTTATGTTAGGCCTTGCATTATACTATAACGGAGTCTTCCGGCAATGCTTAAAAAGGTAGAAGTTTTTACTGATGGTTCATGCTTGGGCAATCCAGGTCAGGGGGGTTATTGTGCGATCATACGTTATGGAAGGCATGAAAAAACCTTTAGTGGTGGTTTTTATCTAACAACCAATAATCGCATGGAAATTATGGCAGCAATAGCAGGATTAGAGGCATTAACTAAACCTTGTATCGTCATGCTTAGCACGGATAGTCAATATGTAAAACAAGGTATTACTCTTTGGATATGTAATTGGAAAAAACGGGGATGGAAAACTGTCGACAACCATAAAGTAAAAAATATTGACCTTTGGCAGCGCTTGGAAAAGGCAATAACTCAGCATCATATGACCTGGAAATGGGTAAAAGGGCACATTGGTCATATAGATAATGAGCGCTGTGACGAAATGGCTAGAACTGCAGCAGGAAATCCAACCTTATATGATTTTGGCTATCAACTGCAATCTAGATCCTCTGCATTAGATATTAGCATGGATAATGATATTATATAAATATTCTATAGAGTGGTTTACTATAGATAGTGGTATTAATCATGCATATGCGCATAATATACCTAGCATATTGTAAAGATATTATATTATATATAATAATTCATTCTATCAAACGCTAGCGTTAAGATAATACGTTATTTTCAGATAAAAGGTGAATTTTATTGACAATGCATGGAGAGACATTCCAGGTTAGATGATACTGAACTAAAATACAGAGCTTATAGTAAGAATAAAGTAGAATTTACATTCTACTTTATTAGTCATAGGCTGGTTTTGTAGACTAACAGAATTTATGTGATTATAAATTCTGAGATACTATGATTTTAAAAAAATAATTTTGATTAAATTGGGCTTGATTTTTTGTAAAAGTTAGAGCTGATGAAGTGATAAAGGTCATTGATTACAAGACAGTGTATATCTTTATAATATAAACTGTCTTAGTATGCAGGGTTACTATACGCAGTATAACTCCATGAACTATAACTCTTGTTATATCTATGATAATTTTTGAGTATTTCATGATTATGATAATAATTAAGATTAAGAAATCATAATAATGTCTATTATCATGACTATTAGTCACACTGCGGTCACTGATTTTTATCAGGTAGGTGATAGCAATAATATTAATATAAAATTTAAATATAAATAATCAATATCTACACCTACATCATTGCTCAGTGAAGATATGCTCAGTCTTTAAAAGATTTATTGGATGTATTTATTTACATGGATTTTAGATATGAAAATTCATATGGGATAATTTTTTATGGTGTAGTATGGAATCACAAAATATAATTTTAACAAGCGTTATGGCTTTCCGGGATAATTATATCTGGATTTTAAATAACGATGCAGATCAATGTCTTATTGTTGACCCAGGTGATGCTACGCCTGTGGTGGAATTAATGACAAAAAAACATTGGCAGCCTCAAGCTATCCTATTGACACATCACCACTATGATCATGTGGGTGGTGTCTTAAGACTATTAACTATTTATCCTAATCTGGTTGTATTTGGGCCCTTTGAGACTCACCAGCATGGGTCTAACATGCTTGTTAAGAATGGAGATAGAATTAATATTCTAGACATGAATTTTAGAGTGATTAGCACACCGGGTCATACTTTAGGGCATGTGTCTTATTTTTGCTATCCTTACTTATTTTGTGGCGATACGTTATTCTCTGCAGGGTGCGGAAAAATCTTTGAAGGGACCTCACAGCAAATGTTTGAGTCTGTAAGCAATCTTAATCGATTACCAGATGACACATTAATATGTAGCTCGCATGAATATACTTTATCAAATCTAATGTTTTCGCATGAACTATACCCAGACGATCCTGAAATCAGGCGGTATTATTGTCGCGTACAAGGATTACGCGCCAAGAATATAAGCACCTTACCAACTACACTAGCACATGAGAGAAAAATAAATCTTTTTCTCAGAACTCAAGAGAGTGGAGTACAAAAAATAGTTAACATGGGTGGTTTGCAATTAGATGACAGTCAGGTATTTAAACTATTGCGTTATAAAAAAGATCGGTTTCAAGAATGCATATAAGTATTAGATTCAGACGACCTTATTATTATGGACGTTTTATCATTTATCTATTCAGATGGATACATAAACTGTTCTGTTCATTTTTTAAAAGTATGATGTATGATCATCAATATGCTTATTGCAAGAGGATATGTAAAGTCTTTACTGAAAAAATAAAATCGAATCAGCTGGTTGGGTATGCAGATAACTGACTTGTTTAGCAAAAACACAGCCTTTGATTATATAAAGAAAGATAATTTGATATTAACTCACTCCCTTTTTATGATATACTAAGATCAGTTTGTACGTTTTATGTCATACGTGTTACACGTATATATTCTTCAGTATATATTACTTCAGTATATATATACTATCCTTTTGAGCTTGATTAATACAGACCTAACGTTGTGTGTTTAATATGGCAGGACAAAAATTTTCTTATCCGCACCAGGAGTCTTTGTTTAGTCATCTAGTAAGTTCAGAAAAATATGCGATTAATAAATGTGAACAACAAATATATAGTACATATTATCTGTAGATAAAACTGGCTTTTTTATTCTCACTCTTGAGTGCCTAACAGAACTGATGTCACCAGTATAGTTTATATTATAGATCATCATAATTTTACTATCATAGAGTGGGCTGATGCAGCGCTCAATATCATTGAATTTTTACAAACATCTCTAATTATCTTGTTTTCATATAACATGAGAATAAAGATTTAAGATAATTATGTCAAAATCAAGCCAGTTGTCCTGCTTTTCTGGGCGTATTTTAACATATATTGTATAATGTGCATTATATATGATTTTTTTTAAAAAGACTAAAATTAATATAATTACTGTTACTGAATATGCTCAACAAGTCTTAACGTAAAACTTAATTTTTTTATTAGCATTGTATGCTTTTATATTAAAAATATGGGTATTAATAACTATATGAAATATCACGATCCTAAGAGAAATTGATATCTTTAAGCTATAAAGAGACTCTACTTTAGAATGATTGATCAACATACACACGATACTTTTTTATCCAAACCTATTCTAGAGCTGGATCATTAGACATGCAATGATCAAGTGTCTGAAGTATTTTCTGATATGATTAAACGTTCTGTACCAGAAGCATAATTTCATATCAATGATTGGAATTTTAGCTAGGCGTTGTGTTAAAAAATTACACTCAGATGTATAACCTGGGGGTGTTCCCTAGGTACAGTTACTATCGAAATTCAGAAGGACATTCGTAGAAAAGGCTATAACATTATTGCTGTAGATAACTTGGCAAGTATGATTGAGCACTTCCGTATTGACATTCAGGTTCTCTGTGCTACTGAAACTGATATTGAAGTACGCAAAGATGATGCTCAGAACATGCCAATGTATAATGCTTCATTAGTGGTTTTAAATTTTATCTACAGTTTTTCAGATAGCAGAACGCCAAAACTTACTAAATACTATATGGCATGGGCTGAATCCATATGGTGCATTAGTCTTAATCTGAGTGGTTGAGTTTTTCTGATATAAATTTTGATGAGCTCTTATTAGACATGCACCTTGATTTGAAGCGCATGAGTGGTTACAGCAATGTAGAAATTTATCAAAAACCTTGTGTGTTGGATAAGGTCATGTTAACTAAGCATCCCTCCACTCATATTCAACAGCTACAGAATGCTGGTTGTAAACACTATACGCTCTGCTTTCAGTGCTTTAATTTTTCTTCTTTAGTAAATTTAAATCAGATTTTCCTCGTGATGGATTTTCATAATGTTTTGATTATATCTCTCTAAGACCCCTCTAAGGAACTGGTTAAGAACCTTACCTGCGCTTATGGCTTCCTGGCAGCATGCATTACTCTATAATCCTTTTCAAGTATTGGTAACGTTCGATACAACAGTTGCCTAGTTTAACGCAAGAATCCTTAGATTGATTACATGGTGTTGTAGCGGACACAGAGACACTAACAGAACGTCAGCGTTCAGGAATTGCATGGTGATTACAACATGTTATACCATGGTGTAAAGGTTCTTTTAAATTATAGAAGGTTTACATTAATAGTGAATGGCGATCAGATTTGAACTGGATAGAGTTTTCCTTGTGTTTTCTCCTCTTTCTGGACGTCGTTGCGCTAGATGTAGGTTGCACCAGTGGTTATGATATGTGACGCATGCTTGGGCATGGTGCCAATTTAGTGGTAAAGCTTAATCCAGTACCTCTTTTTCTATATCAGTTCGAAGTAGTAGAAAAGTCACTAGGTAACGAAAAGAGCGCATGTCATCCCTCTGGGTATAGAATAGTTGCCTCCTCTTACGGCATGTAATACAGCGTTTTCTATGCGTGTGCTTTATCATGGTTGTTCTCCGTTAGATCACTTATTGCAATTGAAATCACGGTTAGTAAAAGGCAGGGGCTTAGTCCTAGACAGATTAGTCATAGAAGGCGATGTTTTCAGCGTTCTAGTACCTAAGAAACATTTTTCCCAGATGCGCATGTGTATTTTATTCCATCAAATAAGGCGATTGAGATTTGGATAGAACAGTGTGGTTTTTTAAATGTACGTATTGTTTCTAATGCTATAACAAGTATTGAGCAGTAAAGGAGTGCTAATTGGATGCCTAGAGTACCTGTGTCTAAGTTTCTTGATTCACACAATAAAACAAAAACAATAGAAGACTACCCTGCTGCTGCAACGCGCTATATTAATTGTAGCGGTAGGTTGTTCAAGAGAATCACGTAGGGTTATTTATTCATCAGAAGAATTTTTATATTTTATCATTAAGAGATAGCGAATCTACCACCATACCGATGGTGTAATCTATATTTCTAATAATATTTAAATTTATGTTATATTAATGAGTGGGGGATATGTACAATCAAAGAGACTTTCATAGCATATTACTTAGAATTAAGTAAAAAATTTTTACCTTGGGATGGGTTTAGCTTCAGTCGGTTTACATGCTATCTTCAGTAAAGTATTTTTCTCAATATTTACATAGTAGGTTATATTTTGTAAATATTTTATAATCAGTATTCAATTAACATTGTATCTCAATACAGTCAAATAAATCAGACATGCTTATGATGTGCTACATCTATCAGATGCAGACTTTTTATTTTAAATTAATAAATGACATTGCAAATCAAATTCAGACTCACCTTTCGTTTTTTAGCAAACCGAAAACTTATGAATTTTAAATATTATAAGGTAGCTTATTGATTTTGAATTGACTCTCCTGATCGCCATACGCACGAAATAGAGTAGTATCTGTAAGGTTTTTATTTAATACTGCTTGCACCCAGACTATGTTTTGGTCGATCTGGCATGCAGCAAGCACGCTACCCGAGCATCTCCAATGATTACCGATTTTTACTTCTAATTTATCATTAGATGCTAAAATCTTACTAGAGGTTCCCGATAGCCAATATAACGCGCGTTGATTAGAATTACGAAATTTAGTGCGTGCCACCACTTCCTGTCCTATATAGCATCCTTTGTTAAAACTGATAGCATTTAATGCGTGTAGATTCAGAGCTTGAGGAATAAATTGACCACTTGTATTATTATCAATAATCGGTACACCTGCTTCAATATCTAGAGCCAACCATTGTAGACTGTTATTGAAGCGCACTTTATCCTTAGCATGTTTAATGAATATATCTGCTTTTTCTATTGTAGTTACCAAGATAAATCGCTCTGTTGGTTTTTCAAACCATAGAAGCGTGCTCTGATCTTGCTGCATAACCGGTGATAAAATATTGGGTAGGGTATCAAAAAAACCATCTAATGCGCTCTTAGCTTGTATACCAGCTATACCTAATAGTATAGATTGTTCATCTGCAACTAATATGATTTTAGAAAATATTGCATATTTTTTTAACTGATTTAATTGTTGATTCAGTAAGCTACGATGTACGATGTATGTTAATTGAGCACCTCGGTGGAATAAACACAGATTACTCCATGTTTTTCCATGCGGACTGCAGTGAGCGGCATAGCGATGCTGATCTGGACGAACAGAGGCCACATCTAGTGTCAACTGACTTTGTAGATAGTTTATACGTTCATCACCAATAACATTTATCACAGCCCACTGCTCTAATGATATTACAGTCAGTGGAAGTTTTTCTGCAGGCAGTAGCGGTTGAGGTAAAAAAGGAGTTTTTAACATTATACAAGCCTTTGTTAATCCAGGTCGTCTTACAGGTATTGATATAATTCACATTCGTTAACATGAGCGCTACTGCAACATTCTCTTTGTGATATACCACTTTCTTACAATAATAGGGAGCGAAAATCAAATCATACTGTTTTGATGAAAGTGAATATTAGAGAACACTCATCTTCCGTGAATGTAATTCTTTGAAAAGTTACTCAGAAGGAGCATAAAATTAGAAACCTTGTGATGATGTACTGATGTATCTATATGCTTTAGCAGGCATATAGAAACATTCACTATATAATATTTTATTAATAGAAAACCTTACGGGTATGTAAAGACTCAAACATCATTAGGCATCTGATTGTGTAATTAACTGATATGTTCTCTCTGGAGGAGAGCATTATCTCTTGTATTGTATACAAGATAAAGGTTTATGCATGAAATATTTTAAATTAAATAGCAGTATATGTCTAAAATTAACTATTTTGATTTTTATTTGTAGAAAAACAGTTCTTGAAAATCATTTCTATTATATCATATCTAATTTTGAAAATTTTAATGTAAAATAAAAAATCGTATATAATAAATTATATACTATTTACATTAAACCAAGATTGGGTCTCTAACTTTGGATATATATAATGCTAGGTATTCTTAGAATGATTAATGATATCTGAGAGTAATTGTTAGCAAATAGACTATTTTGAGGTTTTTATTTTAAATGTTATAGCATTTCTCTAGTTTGTTTATGTATTACAGTATTATGTATTTAATTATGGAGATAAGTTTAGGGTTACTATTTTGTCATTATCCTTAGAGTAGATTGCACTCGCATAGCTTGATATCTTTTCAATGTTCAGGTTACATCCTGTATACAATGCACAAAATAAGTTATCATATATACAATATCACTATGTACTTTATTTTATTAAATTTTCAAAGAGCGTAGAACTTTAAATAAAGTATCATAACTTGATTATATGTCTTGGTCTTAGCATAAAGGCGATCCCCTGCTTACCTGGATATACATTGCTTTTGTAATCTGTAATTCCCATGAGAAATATGATTAAAAGTGTACTTAAGGTAAATGTTTCTAATATCAATTTAAAGATAGCAAATCTTTCGAGTTTTACACTGTATACCAAAATCTTTAAAAATAGATAAATAAATTGTATCATATAATGATGTGTATGGCCTCCTTAATGCAAAAAGATATGATTTTTAGGGGTTTTATTTTTTATTTTTTTGATACTTACGATAAAAGAAAGATTTTGATTTTTCTGAATATGGATTTTTTGCTTCTTTAAATTGAATACGAATAGGTGATCCCTTGATATTTAAAGAGCGTCTGAAATAGTTGATTAAGTACCGTTTATAAGACGTTGGTAGGTTTTTAACTTGATTGCCGTGTATCACCACAACAGGAGGATTATATCCACCAATATGAGCATACTTTAGCTTAGAGCGCCGGGTAGTCACTAATGGTGGTTGGTTTTCTTTAGTTGCCTGATGCATAATACGAGTGAGCATAGATGTATGGATTCGCCGTGTTGCACAGTCATAAGCTTCAGTAATGGAGTTGAATAGATGTGAGATTCCACTTCCATTCATAGCGGAAACAAAGTGAATTCTTGCATAGTCAATAAAGCCCATGCGATAATCTATCATATTTTTTATTTCATGACGAACGGAGTCTGACAGAACATCCCACTTATTGATTGTAATGATTACAGATCGTCCACTCTCAATAATAAACCTAAGAATTGAAAGGTCTTGATCTGATACGCCCTCCTGTGCATTCAGCACCAGGAGAACTACGTTGGCATTTTCAATTGCCTGAAGTGTTTTAATAACGGAAAATTTTTCTATGGCTTCCGTTAATTTTCTGCGTTGACGTACTCCGGCCGTATCAATTAAGATATAGTGACGGTTTTTATGCGTCATTGGGATATAGACGCTATCACGTGTAGTGCCTGGAAGATTCCAAACAATCACTCGTTTTTCACCTAAAAGAGCATTAGTGAGTGTTGATTTACCTACATTAGGTCTACCAACAATTGCTATTTTAATGGGCAGCTGCATAGGATTTGAATGACTAGATGTTTCTTGTGCAGCTGAAAAATATCTATAGTTATTAGTTTTGTAATCTTTAAAATTAGGTGAATTAATTAAGTTTGTTTTTATTATCCTGTTATATTGTCCATCTTTTGACGTTTGGTCAATGCCATCCATAAGAGGTACAAGCGCTAACTCTATAAGATTTGTAATACCTGTTCCATGAGAAGCATCAATAGGATATACATCTCCAAACCCAAGTGACCAGAATTCTGCTATTGCAGATGGTACGTTAAGACCTGATACCTTGTTAGCAACAATAAGAGTTGATTTTTGGCTCAAACGTAAATACTGAGCAATAATCATATCTTCTGGCATCAGCCCGGCACGAGCATCAACTAAAAAAAGTATTATATTAGCTTCTGTAATTGCTATTCTTGATTGTTGCAGCATGTGAACTGATAGATCTTTTTGCCTATCATCAATACCACTTGTGTCAATGCAAATAAAAGCATGTCCTGAGATATAAGAATGACCATATTGACGATCCCTAGTAACTCCAGGAAAATTTGCTACCAGAGCATCTCTTCTGCGCGTTAAACGGTTAAAAAGGGTAGATTTTCCTACATTAGGTCGCCCAATCAATGCCACTACAGGTACTATGTGGATCATCTCATTGCTCATGATAAATTCCTAATTATTGCGCCAACACGATGCCACAAAAGCAACATTATTTTAATTGTTACTTAGGTATAGCGGTATATTACTAGATTAGTATATCGCACTGAACGAACACTAAGGTATTAAAAAGTATTAGCATTTATTATAGCTGAAAATAAGAGGCGTATAATACCAAGATGATAATCTTGTCATATCTTACGATATTTCATAGTCAAATTTGCTAATAGAATCAAATTAAATATAATTTTGCACTAAATATTCTCTGGCTAATCACAGCACGAATTAATATGAATTAGAATACATCCTGGCAAAAATCACTGGATTAAACAATAATGTCATTTTATATTAGTTTTTGATAAAATATGAGTGTTGTTCTATTTTTATCAGGAATATGTTATATATTTTATTTTTATCAGGGATATGCTATATATTTTTCTATCTGAGTTAAAAATAAAGTAATCTCAACACTTGAGATTATTGTGCTCTGTTAATATTTGTAATTTTAATATATTGAAGTTATTGAGACATATTAATGCTAGTTGGTGGCGTTGTTTGATTATAAAAGGGTATGACTTATTTTTTAGATAAAATATTTTCTGGCAAATTAATAATTTTATTCGTATTTTAAGGATGAACCGCTGTAGATAGAGTATTAATTGATTAGTGATTTACTGACGTAAATAAGCTCTGATAATATCAAAGATATTGGATTAAGGTGGTAACACTTCCATTACAATAGCATAGTCTATTGTAATTCATGTCTGATGATACAATCTGATGCATTAAAGATGCCAGAAGGCGTGAGAGAAGCCAGATATATAAATGGGTATAAGAAGCTGTGCAAGTATTTTAAATATAATCATCTATCACAGAGCAACTGTAGTTAACTTATCGGATAAATTGTGTATGATAAAGATTTGTTAAATCAATAGCTTCTTAAGCTCGTTAGCCGCTATTAGTTATGTAGGTAGTTTAAGTTCTCTAGACAAACCTCCTGAGATAAGACAGATTGATTTTTCTAGGAATACAAACATCTTGCAGAAGTTTTAGTAAGGAGAGCTTATTATACAATGTATGATGAGAATCAGGTTTTTTAAAAACTCTTTTAAGGAGTATACATGTTAATCACGGCAAGCGCTCTATACCGTGACACGGGAAATTTTTTGCGACATCAGTTAGTCAATATTGTATTAATAGTATTTTTTACATCATGTGTGATGGCAGTTATTAGTAAAGTTTTTATGCCATCTATTGAGGAGGTCCAGCTTCTTGGTGAAGAAGCATTGTCAGGCGCTACAAGAGGTGTGATAGAGATAGTACAAAATATGTCACCGGATCAGCAGAAGGTGCTGTTACAGCTCTCAGCAGCTGGGACTCTTTCTTCTTTGATCGGTCATGCGCTATTGCTAGGTGGGATGCTAAGCTTAATTTCAATTGCTTCATCTGGCAAACCGGTTACTGCGTTACATGCATTAGGCTCATCATGTCCAAATCTTTTACGTCTATTATCTCTTACTTTTTTGATGATGCTTAGTATACAAATTGGATTTATGTCTTTAGTGGTACCAGGAGTGCTTCTATCTATTACTCTAGCTTTAGCACCAATGATTATAACTACGGAGAGGGTTGGGCTTGTAAGTGCAATATATACTAGTGGTCAACTCGGTTGGAGTCACATTAGGCTAATAGCACCGGTTGTTAGTTTTTGGATTCTTGCAAAACTTCTAGTTCTTTTAATAGCTTCAAAACTTGTTATACTACCTCCAGATTTAGCTATAGTCTTTTTAGATATATTGAGTAATTTTTTTTCTTCTATACTTATTATTTATTTATCGCGTTTATACATGCTATTAAAGTCATAAAATGAATCTGTAGCAATGATTATTGATTGGGGCTATGATCTGGATAACTGTTATGAAGCAATGTCTTGATTTCTTACCACTACTGGTTTTTTTTATAATTTATAAGATATATAATATTTTTATCGCATCTAGCGCATTAATCGGTGTTTCAGCGGTTGTGTTATTTTTAAAGTGGTTGTTGTATCGCACATTAGATAAAATGTCACTACTAACTTTTTTTTTAGTTGCTATTTTAGGTGGTCTAACTATTACTTTGCATAACCCTGATTTCATCAAGTGGAAAGTCACAATTATTGACGGTATTTTTTCTATCGCGTTATTATTTAGTCACTTTTGTATGCCGCAATCATTAATGCAAAAAATGCTAAGTACAAATATTCAACTACCAGAAGTTATTTGGCGTCGTTTAAATCTTGCATGGGCACTATTCTTCTTATGTTGTAGTGTAGGTAATATCTATGGGATATTTTATTTATCCCAAGATGCCTGGATAAATTTTAAGGTTTTTGGGTTAAGTGGGTTAACATTGGTTTTTACACTACTGAGCGGGATATATATATTTCGTATTGTTTCTAAAGAAAATCATTAGTAGTATACTAGATATACTTTATGTGAATCTTTTGCTAAATTTATATGTACGCTACTCATAATATTACTACCAAACTAATTAAGAGTATTTCATGAGTAAAGATTTAAGACAACCATTAGGTAAAATCGTTTTACAAACCCTTGCTATGCCAGCAGATACTAATGCTAATGGGGATATTTTTGGTGGATGGCTTATGTCACAAATGGACATGGGGGGTGCAATTTTAGCCAAAGAAATAGCAGGAGGACGTGTAGTTACCGTTCGTGTTGATGGCATGATTTTTTTAATGCCAGTCACAGTAGGTGATGTTGTGACGTGTTACTCAAACTGCATAAAAACTGGTAAAAGTTCTATCACTGTTCAAGTGGAATTATGGATCAAGAAAGTCTCATCAGAACCCATTGGTCAGTATTACTGTGTCACCGAAGCAACATTTATATACGTTGCAGTTGATCAGGATGGTACTTCACGACCTTTACTAAAAGATAAACAGAACTTTACACTGGACGTTAACTGAAGAAAATAAATTGTTGTGAGTTTTTAGGGATGGTGTAGAGGTCAGAAAATTAGAAAAAATACAAATGATATTTATCATATATCATTTGTCCTTAATAGGATGCTTCGATAGCGATTGGATGTAAAATTACATTACACTGTATTTAAAATGATATTGCACTAATTAAATGCTTTGACGTAAGAGTATCCACAGATTTTATCTATAGCCAGAATTGTCTAGTCTTAGATCTTAGATTTTTTTAAATTAATTCAATGTTTAATATTAGTGTTACTAAAAATAATCTGTAGATATTATCTAATATATTTTAGCTCAGACTACGGATGTTTACGAAATATCATTCGTATATTTAATGATAGCTCATATTATTGTTTCCATCTGGAGATGCATGTCACGATAATTAATTAGAATGATGATTAACTCTATTAATTATAGGTTGAATAGAATTTTACTGCTAAAAACAGAGTTGTTACGGACTGACTATTCGCCAGTATCCTATGGACCATTATTGTACTTTTTGCTCAGTTTGAATTAAGATAAAATCAATAGATCGTTTTTTAGAACCATCTTAGTCACTCTGTAGTATTTTTACTTTTATGGATTGCAGTAAACTCATTGTGCTAGTTAGAGGTCGAAAAATCTTGATAGATAACCTGCTTTATCATGTAATGACGATTTTTACAACGAATAAATGGGTTGGATGCTTATTTAGCCCCATTAAGTAAGGACTGTATATAAATCAATAAATGAATGGATTCATACTCAAGCAGATCAAATTACCCCCGATGATCGCGATAATACTAATTGTTGTGGTTTTATATGGATCATAAATAAACAAAATATCATATTACGTAAAAATGTTATGATGACAGAAGGTATTGGCTGGTTCGCCCGATAATAATGTTGATATATTAGTATAATTATACGCTTATAAAAATGTTCGTTATTTATTGATCATTAGATGCGCTACACAATTATCAATACCAAGATCTATGTTTTTTATTTTTGTGAATGCAGTCAATATATGTTTTTGATCAGACAATAAATATTTTATCAATTGTCAATATCTATTTTGTTACTAAGTGACATATTACTATGATTATAGAGTATATTGTAAAATTATCATCTGCTAAGTTTTAATTGAGACTGTCTATGATATATTTGTCTATGACATATAGAGATATATCGAAAGCTATAATATATGGATTAGGTATAACATAAAAAGATAATACATAAGAAATTACCGATTCATAGATGAACAATAATTAATGCTATAAACTTGATATACTTAATTTGTTCGATATCCCAAAAGAGATAAGACTGGACTGTGAACATGTCTTATTCGCGACAGAGACCTGCCAGATGTCAAGAAATATACGTAGTGATTTTGGCATAATACAGATTGGTTATTGAGATTCATCTTTTCAATAGAGAATATAAAATTTTCTGCAGGATTCTGTAATAGCTTAAGATATGTTATAAACACAACTATGACTGATATACATGAGTATTAATGCATGTGCATTGTATTTGCATTAGATTACATCTAATATGGGCCATCTTGTTATAGGTATAATAAATTGTATGTATATGTATACTAGGGCAGTACAGTCTGTTTTAAATTACGTGTAACGATACTAAATATCACTCTTTTATATTATATAGTAGAGTCAATGAAAGAAGTACTCCATATGACAGAAAAAGATAACATTGCTGAGCAGCGATATATTCTGGAAAAAATAGTAAGAAACACACTTCAGTTGGCTCAACCTAATTATGACGGAATGGAGGTTACGCTCCTAAAAATGAGCGGGATAAGTATTAGGACTAATTATGGATCTATAGAAAATATTACATTTAATAATGATTCTGCATTTTATGTAACGATTTATCATAACCATTGTATGGGCACAGTTTCCTCCACAGACTTGCATCCAGAGGCCATCCAACAGGCTGTGCGCTCCGCTTTCAATATAGCACAGTATACTTCGCAAGATCTATATCGTGGTTTAGCAGATCGTGAGTTATTGGCTTTTAATAGCCCCGATTTAGACTTATACCACCCTACAGCACTCGATACAGATCATTTCATCAATTTAGCATCTCGGGCAGAAATGGCGGCGCTACAATTAGATCAACGCATCATTAACACCGAGGGCGGCCATTTTGACAGTCGAATTGGCATTAAAGTTTTTGGTAACACGCACGACATGGTTCAGAGTTATTGCAGTAGCTGGTATTCATTAGCTAGTTATGTTATCGCAGAACAGAATGGCAGTATGGAACAGGATTGTGCATACACTGTTAGCCGAGAGATAGAAGATCTGAAACTACCAGAAGATATCGGTAAGGAGTGCGCTCTGCGCACATTGTCACGTTTAGCCCCGCGGAGACTATCTACAATAAAATCACCCGTGATCTTTTCGTCAGAAGTTGCTACAGGTCTTTTTTCGTCATTAGCCATAGCCATTAGCGGTAGACAAATCTATCGTAAATCTACGTTTTTATTAAACAGTATGGGTCAACAAATTTTACCTGAGTGGCTTAGTATCGAAGAACATCCGCACTTATTAAAAGGACTAGGTTCATCGCCATTCGATAGCGAAGGTGTCAGAACTAAGCGATGTGAGATTGTTAAGGATGGCGTATTGCAAAGCTGGCTTCTCAGCAGTTATTCGGCACGTAGATTAGGATTACAAAGCACTGGACACTCAGATGGTATCTATAATTGGGTTTTTCTTGGTCATAAAATAAATTTTAATGATATGTTAGAAAAAATGGGCACAGGCCTTTTGGTTAATCAATTGATGGGTCAAGGCGTGAACGAGATGACCGGAGATTATTCACGTGGTGCATCAGGATTTTGGATAGAAAACGGTATTGTGCAATACCCAGTCAGTAAAATCACTATCGCTGGAAACCTAAAAGACATGTGGCGAAATATAATCTCCATGGGTAATGATATCGAAAAACGAAGTAACATTCAGTGTGGATCTGTATTGCTATCCAGAATGCAGGTATCTGGAGAGTAATACGTCGTGTATAGGCCTATACAGTATCACAATTATGACTTTTGCTAGATGAATATCATATCTTATTCTTTACATATCTAAAAAGATTTGATATGCATTAATTACTTGTCTATGCTGCATGTATGTACGAAAGACACTATCTAAAAATAGCATAACTCACTAATTCAGAATCATAGCGTTCTGTATATGGTGTTAAATTTTATTGTAAAACCCGGGAATAGCATTAGTCTGTAATGACTAAAAGTCGGTGCTTGAAAAACACAAGAGACGCGTCATATTGATCGATTATTAGATATATTAAATGGGATTAGTTATCAATAATATCTATTGATATTGATTATTAGCATTAATAGAATGATTAACTTATGATAAATGTTAAATTATTAACTCAAAGTATTACACTTTACATAGTAAATAATATGCAGAAAAAGATCAACCTTATTTATTTACTAGCCGTAATCTTTGTAAAATTTAAAAACCTTTGCATCAAGTAAAAATGATTAATAAAAGATTACTCATACAAATTGTCGAGTCCCTTGAAAGAATACAATTTCTTGAATAAGTGTTATTTAAGTGATGTCTAAGGGCAGATAATCTTCTAAATAGAAAGATTATTCTACTTTGTGCTATACATGAGTCCATTATATTGCACTATATTATACAATAATGGAAAAAGACATATTTTCTTAAGTACAGAAGAGAAAAATAAATTAATTGTTTTTGTAGTTACTTATCTTATCATCAGTTTTAAACATAGATTAAATAATCTTTAGATTCATATAATTTTAAGGAAAATATATACTATTTTAATGTGTTATAAATGCATCCACGCATATATAAATTATATTGATTAGATCATGTATGAATTATGCCTTTAGTATATTTTATGAAAATGCATAAATTTAAGCATTTACCGCTGTTCTGCTCGAAGAGCTGCGGTGATCTTTATTATGACACGACATATAAAGATGAGGTTTCTATAGATTGTCCGGTTATGCTATGGAGCATTATCACAATAATAATCTTCTATTATGAATAATAGCGCAATACATTCATAATATATGTTCTGATAAATAATATCTGTATATAGAAATGAAAGAGTAACAAAAATGATGTCTAAAATAACCTGGCGTGATATTTTGTCCAGTGAAAAAGAAAAACTCTATTTTAAAAATATTATAGATATGATATCTCGTGAGCGATCCGCTGGTAAGATTATTTATCCCCCCACTTATTCTGTGTTTAATGCTTTTTCTTTAACAGAATTATGGGAGGTAAAAATAGTTATTCTAGGTCAGGATCCCTATCATGGACCTCATCAAGCACATGGGTTAGCTTTTTCTGTACCACCTCATATTGCGATTCCTCCGTCTCTTCGTAACATATATAAAGAATTACTTACTGATATTCCAGGATTTCGAGTGCCATCCCACGGTTTTCTAAAGAGCTGGGCACGTCAGGGAGTGTTATTATTGAATACTATTTTAACTGTAGAATCTGGAAAGCCCCGCTCGCATATGCATTTTGGTTGGGAGGTTTTTACTAATAGAGTCATTTCAGTTATCAATGAATACTGTGAGAACATCATCTTTCTGTTGTGGGGCTCTGATGCTCAAAAAAGAGTTAGCTTAATCAATGATAAACGTCATTATATACTGATGGCATCACATCCTTCTCCATTATCTGCACATCGCGGATTTTTTGGTTGTTCTCATTTCTCTAAGGCGAATCAATGGCTGAATGACATAGGAAAAATGACTATTAATTGGTTTCCAGAACTACTACTATAATAATGGTTCTATTTTTAATATCTATAGCTTATTATTGTAATAATATTACTGCGGGGTGATAAGTTAATATGTGCATAAAGTCATTACTTTAGAGTATATAAGTTATGCATTTTATAAAAACAGTAGCTATGAAATGCAGCTACTGTTTTTATAAATTATCTATATTATGCAACCTCTATTGTCTGAGTACTAATCAGGACGGATGGTTTTCTCTCTTAGAAACGGCTACCATGGCAGGACGCAGAAGACGACTGTTCAGTGTGTAACCCTTTTGCATTACCATGATCACATGATTTGGTTCTACGTCTGTAGAGTCTACTATGGTCATAGCTTGGTGCACTTCTGGGTTAAATAGTACATTAGTTGCGCTAATGACTTCTACCCCAAATTTTTTAACTACATTTAGTAGGGACTTCATTGTTAGTTCAATACCTTCAATCATGACGATTAGTTCAGGATTAGCTTTATCTGCTATTTCTAGTGCTCTTTCAAGATTGTCAATCACAGGCAATAGTTCGCTGATAAATCTTTCTAGAGCAAACTTATGTGTTTTTTCTATATCTAATTTCGTTCGGCGTCGAATATTTTCAATTTCAGCTTGAGCACGAAGCTGAATATCACGCGTACTACTTTTAGATTCAGCTAACTGTGCCTCTAATTCAGTAAGACGTTTATCACGCTCATCTATTACTTCTGTAGCCTTATCTTTGATCTTTGTTTCTATTTCTTCAGTCTCAATGGTCTCTGAGACTGGTATATTAGGCATGTTATGTTCTTGACTACTCATGAATTTCTCCGCGTTTGTGCATATTCATTGCGCTGCTTCGTTTATTATGGGGGGTTTGCATCGCACTTTCAAGAGAAGTGCCAGTATTAGAGACATTTACTTCGAGGAATATAAATAAAATGAATCCGCCCTTTAATTGCGTTGGCATTGTCGGATATCCGCGTTATCCCGCTATGCTTGGTACTTATAATATACTCTATCATTGGTTACGAGATGCAGGTTATCAGGTTATTATTGAGCATCAGATTGCAAATAAGTTAAATATATTGGAAGGAATGGTAACAGGTACGTTATCAGAGATTGGTTGTGCTGCTGACCTTGCAATAGTAGTAGGTGGTGACGGTAGCATGTTAGGTGCCGCGCGTGATTTAGCACAATATGACATTAAAGTGATAGGGATAAATCGCGGAAAGCTTGGATTTCTTACTGACCTTGACCCAGATCATTTGCAAAAACAGCTCTCAGAAGTTTTAGAAGGACATTATGAAATTGAAAGACGTTTTTTACTGGAAGCTCATGTATTCAGTCAATTAGGATCACCTTATATTGGCACCGCTATGAATGAAGTAGTACTTCACCCCGGTACAGTAGCGCACATGATTGAATTTGAAGTATATATAGATGACGTGTTTGCTTTTTCAGAGCGTTCCGATGGTCTTATCATCTCTACACCTACAGGATCTACGGCTTATGCGCTCTCTGCCGGGGGGCCTATTCTGACACCATCACTAGATGCTATAGCTCTTGTACCAATGTTTCCGCATACATTGTCAGCGCGCCCACTGGTAATTAATAACAATAGTAGTATTCGTTTGCGTTTTTCATATATATGTACTGACCTAAAAATTAGTTTTGACGGACAAATAGCTATGCCTGTGCAAAATAATAAAAATATTCTGATTCGTCGTAGCAATTATTTTCTTAACTTGATTCATCCTAAAAATTATAACTATTTTAGTATACTGAGTTCTAAACTTGGATGGTCAAAAAAATTTTTTTAAATATTGCTCTATATTACGCTCTTTAAAATTTTTATAGAATATAGGCACTATTTGTGTCATGTGCGATATAAATAGGTTATTAGCTAGAAGGGTGAGCTTTAGTTTGTAATGGGTAGATACATAAACTCCTGGAAGGTTGTGTGTTTTTCAATGACTTGTGCTCTATCTAGGATAGCTTCCACGGCTTGATCTTCTAGATCAGCATTGCATATGTTTTGCATTAATTCGGTATTAGCCTGATACTGAGCTATGACGGTTTTTGAATTTTCATAAGCAGAGGCTATTTCTTCTATTAATACTCTAACACGATCTTTATTAGCTGTAATGTTATAGGTATGGATAACCTGATTAAAAAGCAGACTTGCTAGTATATGATGCTTGATCTCTTTAACAGGCATTATATGAGTATTATTCAAATTTTTTTGGATGTTATTATTAACACTATGTTCTGTTTGGTTTTTCCAAAGAGCCGCTTTGCTATGTACTAGCGCATCGGGAATATCTACGTGGTTTTCTTGCACTAACCCAGTAAGAACCTGTGATTTAATAAAACGACGTACAGCGTTTTTTAGTTCACGTTGCATGTTTTGACGGACTTCTTTACGTAGTGCCTCAAGAGAACCCTCTTTCACACCGAATTGTTTAATAAACTCTGTGGTGATCTCTGGAAGAGTAGATACTTCTACTTTCTTTAGTAGAATCTCAAATTCTATCGTTTGACCCTGTAACTCGCGATTGTTGTAATTCTGTGGAAAACTAACTTCACTTGTAAAGTGCTCGCCTGCTTTATGTCCAATGATACCTTCTTCAAAAGCAGAAATCATCTGACCATCGCCGATAATCAATACAAGATTTGATTCCTGAAGGTGTGGTGATGCATTATTTTTTTTTGAGCTACTAAAGTCAATTGTGACGCGATCTTTTGTTCTAACAGCGGTATTAGTCTCCTTCCAGATAGCTTTCTGTTGACGAAGCACCTGTATCATTGCATCAACATCAGATTGAGTAATTGTTATAACCGGTTTTTCAATTTTTATGTTTTTAACCCCCTGTATCTCAATAGTTGGATATACATTAAATTTAACAGAGAAGGTGACATCTTTATCATCATCATTCTCAAGAATGATGTACATTGGACTGCCATACGGATTAAGTTGATTTTTTATCATTATATCCATAAAGTAACTTTGCATTAATTCGTCAATCACATCTTGTCTAACAGAGTGACCATAACGTTGCTTTATAATATATAATGGAGCCTTGCCTGGACGAAAACCATCTATTTGTAATTTTTTTGCTATTGTGACTAGTTTTTTTTTCACTGCTTTTTCAACCACTACTTTGTCAATAGTAAGTGTTATACAGTTATTCAGATCCTGCGCGTTGTCCGTTAAAGCTTTCATTTTTACCTCCAAATAACGTACTGCGTTTATTTTAGAGAGAGCATTTTGTATCGTTAACAGTATAATACTAATATCAGGATATTGTGTTAACTCCTTACTTTCAAAGTCTATATAGATAGAATGAATTACATTATAATAAATAGATCACAGCAATCAGGTGCTCTCTATAGAGCATTCTCATAGATTGTATTGAGAATAATTAATAATCAATTATACTATTTTAGTTGTTTGCATGAGCTTTGCATGATGATAGAATAGTGATATCGTATGAGAATAAATGTTCTTTTCATAAGGTAATCACTAATTCTGGAAGAAATAAAAATTTTTCTTTAGAGCAATTCTACCATATAACGCTAATTCATATGAATAATACGCATAAAATAATATATTATTAGTTGTATGGACAATAATCGTATATTGTTTACTGAATGTTATATGTGATCCTAAGACTTATGTTGTCCTAATACTTATTATGAGGAGACTTATAACGATAACGTAACTACATTTTACTTTTTAAAAATATCTCGGATATGATGCATATATCATACTACCTTTTTTTATCATTTTTAATGTAAACATACTCAGTATGTATCTTATATTTATGTTATGTTATAATCATATGTTGTGAGCAGTTGCTAAGGTACAGACCAAGCATACGATCTCATAAATACTTATCTCATCACATCATCACCTTCTGTGGTTTAGAAACACCTCAACTATCATTTATTATACAATATAGACACACGAAGATTCCTAGCCATACGTTAATTTTTAGATCAAGTATTGTGCTAATACACACGATGTGTATGCTGTACATTGTAGGCTATATACACATTTTTCGAAGAAAAATTTTTACGATTATTTACAATGTAACATCAGTGAGTCATTCATTTGTAATGGCTTGCATGCATAGTGCACCTTTCAGTAATACGGTATCATGTAATGATATAATTTTGCGTAGACTATTTATATATACCCCTAATGCAGGGGTATATATAAGTATGTTGCTTGATTAAATTATTGCTTTTCAATATCTTGAATATCTTTAACTTCAATCTCTACACGTCGGTCTGGTGCCAAACAAACAATCAACTCTTGTCGGTTATGGACCTCGTCGCAAGTATTCGTAGAAACGGGGTTAGCACTTCCTTCACCATGTGAAGAAATCTGATCCATAGGTATACCTTTTTCTACTAAATAGTCTACGACTGCTTGAGTTCGCTTTTCAGATAGTTTTTGATTATATTGTTTTGACCCAATGCGATCACTATAACCTACTACTACTATGGAAGCGTCTTTGGTATCTAGATTGCTAACCTGAGTATATAGTTGATCTAAGATCTTCTGACCATCTACATTAAGATTAGCCTGGTTAAATCCAAATAAGACATCAGATTTCAAAGTAAAATGATTATTCTCTGGGGCAGCAGGTGATAAAGGCACAAGACTTCCTTCTTTATCCTGTCCAAAATGATAAGCAATACCTATATTAATTAAACTATTGTCAGGACGTGTACCAATAGTACTAGTATTTCCAATATTATCTATCCATTGGTAATCTAACCGTGTAGACCAATTTTTATTAATAGCATATTCCATCCCTAATGCTATTAGCGGTGATACACCGGTATCCTTAGCGTTCAGCCTAGTATGCGTCACATTAGTCTGAACTGTATCTGCATGCCAAATCATACTACCTAAACGAGTATATGCGTTAAGATTATCAGAAATTGGATAGTTAATTTTTGCTGCCAGTTGGACTCCTTGTGCCTTAAAGGAACCATGAACGGTCGTACCCTTATGTGGCATGCGACCCAACCAGTCATATCCCAAATCAAAACTCAGATACGGATTGGCTTGATAACCAAAAAATACACCAGAACCTAATTGGCTCCGATGGCTAGGGCCATCATTTTTTTTATAATTACTATTATAATAACCGGTATCATCGTAATGAGACCAGCCCAATTTAACACCACTATACCAAGTGTTATCTTTAGGAGTGGCTCGCGCTACTGTAGCAAAACTAGCCAATGCCACTGCAATTGCGATAGCTGTTTTTTTCATTTTTTTAGGCCTCGTTATCATTTAAAATAAGCAATGAGCATACGTTAGCTCTTTCGGGTAATCTCTTGCCAAGTTATTCAGGTGATTTATTACTTTGCCATAATATAGAAGAAGTTGGTACTGCAATTCACTAAAGTCTACAATGTACTAAAAAACTTACAAGTATGTTGTTACATAGCTTCATAAATAATAAGCTCAAATATAAACTATAACAAAACTTCTGTGTTTGAGGAATGAGCACAAGATCATAATATATTAATTCAGACTAATAGGTTGTAATGTTTAAGATTTAATTACAATTTAGAACAGTTAATCGTATTGTGTGGTATTAGTAATGCTATCAGGTCATTCTGCGTGACGTGATAAGATAGACATCTTACAAAACATTTTTAGTGTATATACCATATTATATATGGCGTTAGTAGTAATCTGCGCTGTACTATTCGCTTATCTCCAGGTCAGTGAATCAGAAGTGTGTAATGATTATAATATAATCTAGTCTAAATTGAGTAATATTTTAAATATTATATCAGATAAGTCTTTCTAGATCTGCATAGATAGCTGTAATGTTTTTTTAAAATTAAAAAACATGAATGATATGTATAACATACATGGTTCTATTAAGACCAGGCTTTCTGATGTTATATATGATCAAGGCGCTACCTGGATAAATTTAATAACTACAGTGTTTCATATGAGTGTATATATACTGTATAAAAACCATAATTTTTTCAGAGTAAGTAATAGATTCAGACAACCGATACAGTTATGAGCATTAACATGAATAGACGACATATTTAAGAGATATTAGATGCTATAATAAATAATAAATATAATACAGATCAAAGGTATACTTTAGGTGTTCAATTGATCTGAGGTTGTTAACACAACGTCATTAAATCTTTACCTCTAGTGTTCGCTATGATACTAAAAGATCAAGAAATAGTTTTCTTTGAGCGGCTTTTGCGTAGCATAAAAGTGAATCAGTGTGCATGATGAATGAGATATGCATGAATGATATTTAAGAAGACGAGAGCGGTATGCGCAATGATCATGAGGTATTGTTATATTATTGTTAAGATCTCTAAGCAAGAAACACGATTCATTAGTGTATTGATACTAGATTCACCATTTCATTCATCAGGATCAGAAAAGATATAAATATATAGATATATCAATAGGGTATACATTTTATGTATAAATATGCATTAAATAAAGACTATTGATAATGTGTAACTATAGTAAGCTAATAATTTAGCTAATATTGTGAACTCACACTGAGATCTGATTCGGGTTTTTGATAAGTTACATAACTCATAGAGACCTGTTCTCTGGATTGATGGTAGAGCTAGAAAGTGCAGTGATTCTAGTTAACATGCACGGGATGGCATAAAATCTATTACGTGTTTCGATATCATGATTTCATGATGGATACTTAGAACAGGCTTTGAATAGCATAAGGTTATATATGATACATTCTGATTTACTGCATCAAGCTGTGTTAAGCTATTTACCTAATGCACTACCTTAACTTGAGAAGACAGCTATGTTGAATGCATTTAAACTAGAGAACAGTCGTCTACGTCGACTGGTGTTAGAGGATCCTAATACTAGCGACAATCTTAGTGAGTCAATTTGGGTAGATCTCGTTGGACCAGAAGAAACACAACGTGCTCGCGTACGTAGCGTATTAGGTCAAGTTTTAGCTACTAGTCCAGAATTGGAAGATATAGAGGCTTCAGCGCGCTTTTTCGAAGATAAGGATGGTTTGCATATCCATTCCTTTTTTCTATACGAAGACATAGATGATCACGCGGGAAACTCAACGGTAGCTTTTACTATTCGGGGGGGTCGTCTGTATACCTTACGTGAACGAGAGCTGCCGGCTTTTCGCTTGTATCGTATGCGAGCACGCAATCAAGTGTTAATTGATGGTAATGCCTATGAGCTTTTGCTGGATTTGTTTGAAACAAAAATTGAACAATTAGCTGATGAAATAGAAAATATCTCTAGTAATCTAGAAGAATTTAGTAGAGTGATTATGAAAGGTCAGCAGGGAGATGAGTTTGATCATGCTCTCTTAGCTTTGGCAGGTCAAGAGGATATAGGTTGGAAAGTACGCCTTTGCTTAATGGATACTCAGAGAGCATTAAATTTCTTAGTACGCAAAACTCGGTTACCTGGTAATCAGTTAGAGCAGGCGCGTGAAATTCTGCGTGATGTTGAATCGTTATTACCTCATACCGAATCGCTTTTTCAGAAGGTAAATTTTTTAATGCAGGCCGCAATGGGTTTTATTAACATTGAACAGAGTCGTATCATTAAAATTTTTTCGGTAGTATCAGTAGTGTTTTTACCACCAACTCTAGTAGCATCTAGCTATGGGATGAATTTTTCGTTTATGCCAGAGCTGCAATGGGGCTTAGGGTATCCATCAGCAATACTTTTAATGATCTTAGCAGGTCTAGCTCCGTATGCTTATTTTAAACGAAAAAAATGGCTATAAGTTACTTGTTAGTTTTTTAAGCGCTATGGAGATAATAAGCGCTCATTAGGATGCTTCTTAAGAAGAAGAAAGCGTCTGTATTATTGACAGAGTATGACCGTTACGTTTTTTATAATGAGCCATAGATTTTGAAACACTGAAAATAATTTATGTGTATATCTGGATCGTATGTCAGCGTAAGTTTCGATCGAATGAAGTTTTAGTTTTTGTGTTGCAACTCTTTGGGCATCTTAAATATTATATTCTCTTTACGCCCATGCAGCTCTAAGCTGTGGGTGGCGCCGAGCTCCATAAGTTTTTTAACGATCTGTGTCACAAGAACATCTGGCGCGGATGCTCCAGCAGTGACACCAACACAATTGATACTTTGTAGCCATTCGTCCTTAATATCCTTCTCAGAGTCAATTAAATATGTTGGACATCCTAATTTCTTAGAAATTTCTACTAAACGGTTAGAATTAGAGGAATTTTTTGAACCAACTACCAATATCAGATCGGCGTGACGCGCAAGATCTTTAACTGCTTTTTGTCGATTGGTTGTCGCATAACAGATATCATTTTTACGTGATCCGATAATCTTAGGAAAACGAGAATATAAGGCATGTATAATTTTCTGACTATCATCAACCGATAGAGTAGTCTGCATCATAAATCTCAGATTATCTTCATTTTTTACTTTTAGATTAAATACATCATTTTGTGTCCTAACTAAATATATGCCACCACGTGGGTTTGTGTATTGCCCCATGGTGCCTTCTACCTCTGGGTGACCTGCATGGCCAATCAAAATAGCTTCTATACCTTGCTGACTAGCGCGCGATACCTCTAGGTGAACCTTTTTTACTAATGGACAGGTAGCATCATATACCATTAAAAGATCTCGTTCTATTGTTTTACTAGAGACTAATTTAGAGACACCATGAGCAGAAAAGATGACAATAGATCTATCTGGAATCTGATCTATCTCTTCAATAAAAACAACTCCTCGATTTTGAAAGTGATTTACAACATAGCGATTATGTACTATTTCATGACGCACGTAAATTGGTGCACTATATACGTCTAAGATACGTTCAACAATACTAATTGCTCGATCAACACCGGCACAGAAACCGCGTGGATTAGCTAACAAGATTTTCATCACTGACCTCCAATAACGATCAGATTATATTGCTTAACATTAATCAGGGGTATACTTGCCTAATACCTAGGAAGAGGAATAGGGTGATGATAGGTTTTTTGGAAAGACATTTTACCATGCTAAAGTGACTTTTATTAGATTTTTCTCTAATTGTTGTTGCAGTACTCATCAGACTCTAGGAATTTTTTATGTTAGTATATTAGCACAATTGTTAATTTTTCCCTTTGTATTAAAAATTAAGATACCTGTCACTAACACGTACAGTCTTTTTAAGACAATTATTTTAGTCTAAATATTGATGCCATAATTAGCACATCAGAGTTAATTGATATATTCTTAGTTTGTCGTATACAGTGTATAGGTAGATATATCTTCGATGCTTCTATTAAGAATATAAGCGTATTCGAGAAGCATAACATTATGGGTTATGCTTGTTATTCTCTACAAAGAGCGCGCATTGCTTATCTGATCTTTGAAAAATCACACCCTTATCTCGTAATATATCATACATATTAATATTTTTGATATTCAGTCTTCACTGTATATTCTGCTTGAGAGGTAGGTTATTAGGTTATTTATAAACTCTCATTATAGATATAATCCTATATCTTGCTTACCAAGAAGCCGGTGATCTTGCAGGTTTTATATCGAGATAACCTTTAATATCATATTTGAAAAATTTTGTAAGATCGATTTGAATTTTATCTTAAAACTGCAAGTTTCAGACTTTTTTTAAAAGATGTTTTTAACAGAATTAAAGAATCGAGTATCAAGGATACTTAAACGAGACTGCTTGTGACATCATCGTGAATGATTCTATTTGTAATGCTTTATTATTTTACTTAGTATAATGAGTACAGAGCCCATACATATTGCACTATCTGCAATATTAAATGTTGCAAAATGCCACGTATTAATATGAAAGTCAATAAAATCAATGACAAAGCCACGGCACATTCGATCATAGAGATTACCCAATGCACCGCCTACGATTAAAGTATAGAAAAAATTATTTATCTTATCATTAGTATAGTTAAAATGTATTTTTACTAATAAGATGATTACTAAAATGCTAGTTACACCAGATAACAACCAGCGTTGCCAGCCGCTCTGACTAGACAAAAAGCTAAATGCTGCACCAAGATTTTGGGTGTGGTACAGGTTTAAGCAAGGTATGATTGATACGGACTGATGCAGCAGCATATGATGAATAATCCATTCTTTGCTACTTAAATCTATTATCACTATAGCAAGTGCCACCGATATCCAGCGCAACTTATGGAAGTACAAATTAAAATTTATCACGCAAATCTACGCCTTTCACCATCACCTATGATATTGGTGATGCAACGCTTGCAAATATCAGTATATATTGTATGTTGACCAATATCATCTGTGTGATGCCAGCATCTTGAACATTTTTTATTGCTTGATTTCTGTAGTACGATCTTAAGACCCTTTAATAGCGTACTCTGGTGAGCATTAAGCGGTGCATGATTTATATCTAAGACTACCGCTTGAGATGTAAGTAAGATAAAACGCAATTCTTCGTGTAGACAGAGCAATTTATCTGATAACTCTGGATCTGCATAGAGTATTATGTTCACTTCTAGTGAATTTTTTATAAGTTTATCAATACGAGCTTGTTCTATAATCTTATTCACTGTACCACGTACTTTCAGGATTTGCTCCCAATATATATTATTCATTATCGCGTGATCAGACAAAGTGAATAAATTATCAAACCATTCTTCAGTAAAGACATATTTTTTCCGCTCACCAGGTAAGTGCTGCCATATTTCGTCTGCAGTAAAGGATAGAATAGGTGCTATCCAACGCACTAAAGCTTCAGAAATATACCATAATGCTGTTTGGCAACTTCGTCGAGCTATGCTATCAGATTTAGTGGTATATTGACGATCCTTTATGACATCTAGATAGAAAGCTCCCATTTCAACAGAGCAAAAGTGTACGATACGTTGCACTACTTCATGAAATTGATATGCCTCATATGAGGCAATAATAGCATTTTGCGCTGCTAAGGCACGACCTACTGCCCACTGATCTAAGATTAACATCTTTTCCTGGTTTACCGTGTCCTTTATTGGGGAAAATCCTGTGAGGTTAGCCAGTAGAAAACGCGCGGTATTACGAATCCGACGATAGCTGTCGGAAGACCCTTGTAAAATTTGATTGGAAAAGGCAATTTCTCCTGCATAATTAGTTGATGCCGTCCAAAGACGCAGAATATCCGCGCCAAGTGTATTAATAATATCTAGCGGTCTTACAGAATTACCCTCAGATTTTGACATTTTTCGACCTTGGCCATCTACGGTAAATCCATGGGTTATCACTCGTCGATATGGTGCCGCCCCTTTTAGAGCTGTAGATATCAATAAAGAAGACATAAACCATCCACGGTGCTGGTCTGAACCCTCTAGATATATATCTGGCGTATGACCGTCATACTCAGGATATTGATCAATAACTGAATGGATAGTTGACCCTGAGTCAAACCAAACATCTAACGTATCAGATATTTTGATATAATGCTCTGCATCAACATCGAGCACCTCGCAGTTTCTTAAATCCCACCAAGCTTGAATACCGCTCTTCTCTACGTGTTTAGCAACTTTTTCCATTATCTCCAGTGAGTTAGGGTGCAGTTTATTCGTCTCTTTATGCACAAAGAGTGGTATAGGTACACCCCAAGTTCTCTGACGGGAGATACACCAGTCTGGACGATCAGATAGCATGTGATGAATTCTTGTCTGGCCCCAACTTGGTGTCCAATATACTGATTGAATGTTCTGTAAAGACTGCGCACGTAATCCTTTCTGATCCATACTAATAAACCATTGTGGAGTCGCGCGAAAAATAATTGGAGTTCTATGGCGCCAACAGTGTGGATAACTATGGTTAATAGCTTCTGTATGTAGTAAGGCACTTCTTTCATCTAGTGCTTTAAGGATTATATCGTTGGCTTGAAAAACATGTATACCATCTAGTTTTGACCAAATACCGGGTAGGTAGCAACCATCTGGTCCTATTGGATTAATGGTTTGAATAGAATATTTTTGACTTACGGCATAGTCTTCTAACCCATGGTCAGGGGCAATATGTACTGAACCAGTACCAGTGTCTAATGCAACATGTTTACTAAGAATGACAGGAGAGACATGATCTAGGAATGGGTGCTGAAATTCCATCATTTCTAGAAAATTGCCTTGCAAGGTGCCTAGTATAGTCCACTGAGTTACTCCAATACGAGCCATGACCGCATCGATCATATCCGTGGCAAGTATAAGCGCCCTATCCATGATTTGGATGAGCTGATAGCTAAATTCTGGGTTTACTGCAATAGCACGGTTTGCAGGCAAAGTCCATGGTGTTGTGGTCCATATTACTAGAGAAATCGGACCCTGAACGTAAGTAGAAGTGAATTTTATCTGTACCGCTTTTTTATCTACAGCATTAAATATAACAGTTATAGACGGAGACCTTTTATCTAGGTATTCAATTTCAGCATCTGCCATAGCGGATCGACAATCTAAACACCATTGCACCGGTTTAATACCTTTATATACATGACCATTTTCAATCATTTTTCTCAGTGTGCGGATAATATTAGCTTCCGTTTGAAAATTCATGGTCTGATAAGGATTATCCCAGTCCCCTAAGACGCCAAGCCGAATAAAATCAGCTTTTTGTGCATTTATTTGTTTATTAGCGTATTTTCTGCAAGCTATTCGAAATTTCGCCTGGCTAATGTTGTCACCAGGTTTACCAAATAGCTTCTCAACTTGATGCTCAATTGGTAGACCATGACAGTCCCAACCAGGAATATAAGGTGCGTTGTAGCCCGATAGGCTTTTTGATTTTAAAATAATATCCTTTAAAATTTTATTTACTGCATGACCAATATGAATATTACCATTAGCATAAGGAGGCCCGTCGTGTAGCAAAAAGGTTTTTTGTCCTATTTTTGCTGCTCGAATTATATTGTATAGCTTATCATCACACCAACGTTTTAGGATATGCCGTTCGTTTTTTGCTAAATGACCTCTCATTGGAAAATTTGTTATTGGCAAATTCAAGGTAGTTTTATAGTCAATCATTAAGATTCTCTATTTCATCTTTGTCAGTTGTATTAATACATAAATATTAACTAATGTTAATATCACCTGGGGGTGTAGTAATTAATGCAAGTTCTGTATGATATGTTTTTTATGTTATATTGCTCTTTTGTATTTTTTTAAGCGGCTGATGTACAATCGAAGATAACAGATGTTTTATAGTCATATGGTGCTTCTGTATGCTGAATGAAGTTAAAATATATTACATTTATTTTTAAAAAATATAAAATGTGATGCTTATAAGGAATCTTGTTTCATAATTGCCTATAATTATTTTAGAAGATTGTAAGCTCTAGGATTAGAGTAGATATTGGTCTGGGTGCAACAATCACAACTAACATTTACCTTTTTATAACATTATAAATGTTAACTATGTGAAGACTACATGGTTCTAGTTATTCTAGTTATAAGATATTAGATGTTTCGTACAGCAAGTACGACAGTTTATAACTTATTGTCATAACAATATGGGCATATAATAAAGAAAAAATACTACTAATTAAAATAGTTAAAAAATTTTCTTAGCTTGTGAGTATATTACCATGAGTATCGTAACATAAGTTAAATGATTTAGGTCTATAACTGTCTATCTATACTATCTGTGCTATCGGTCTGTTGAATATAGATTTATGCATAATGATGTATTTTCTAAAATATCTAATTATATTTATCCGGATGATATTTGTTGATTTTTGTCTTACAAAACTTATTGACAATGATTAGAGTAAAGATAATACTCTAAAGTGTTAGCCTTTAAATATTAGAAACACTGTTTAGTTACTATTTTAGTTTAGGAGTAGAATTTTGGCTAATATTCAATCATCTAAGAAACGAATTATAACATCTGAAAGATGTCGTAAGCATAATGCAAGTCGTCGATCTATGATACGTACTTTTATTAAAAAAGTACATGCAGCGATTGCTACTGGTGATCAGAAAATCGCACTCAATGCATTTAGTGTTATGCAGCCACTTGTAGATCGTCAGGCTGCTAAAGGTTTAATTCATAAAAATAAGGCCGCACGCCATAAATCCAATCTAATTGCAAAGATTAAGGTAATGTCTGAATCTAAAGTTAATATAGAATGATTTGTATATTATGTGCTATATAGCACATAATATACAAATAAGAAAAATAAAATATCTATATTATTATATAGATCACCGCAATTTGAGGCTCAAACTGCAATAGTATCTGAGATACTGCCCTACGGGCAGTATCATGATTTTACTAAACATAGTTCTTGTATGACTACATAATAGTAATTATGTCCTTCAAGTGCTCTTAAAGCCATGTCATTCTGAACTTTTAGAACGCACTAAGATTTTGCTGTTAAGCTATCTCTACGGTGCATCATCTAATACAGTTTCATATGTGATTTTAGCTTAGAGAGATTGAACTGGGTAGTAAAGTATTCTTATGAGATTGAGATTCTGCATAAAACTCATTTTTTCATAAAAAAAGAACTTTACTTGGAATACAGATTAGGGCATTAAACCTGATATTTTTTATGTTTGTTTATGTAAAAAGTATCAACTCTCTATAATATATATTATACATATTATGTAGAGAGTTTATATAGATGTAGAGAGTTTATACTAAATTGTCACTTGTATATATCGTTACTTATATATAAGCATTTAAGTTAGGTTTTTATATTTTATACAAGTATTTACATTAGATTTTTCTGCGAAATTTTAGAGAAAATAGGCATGTACTCATCAATGACAATACACCCCATCATAATACAACTAGAAATTAAAAAACTATAAAAAACATGCACATGTAATAAAGAAAATCCTTCTAATCATATTTTAGATTTACATCTATGGTTAGTGATTCGCTCAGTCTTCTTTCTTCATTTAACCATTCTCCTAAATCAATTAACTGGCAGCGTTTACTGCAAAATGGACGCCATTTACTGAATTTATGCCACGTTATTTTTGTACTACAAATAGGACACTGCACTGTAGTTATATAGTTCATGATCTTTTATTTTGTGGATGTGTTGTGGACTATCCGTTATAAAACAGCAAAAATAACTGATTATGATCTGATTCTAGCTTTTATTAAAAAATATTAGCTGAATCTATAAAAATTTATCCACGCGGCGAATATTATTACGTGATAGTTTTGCGCATACCCTTTAAAAGTTAAAAGGTGGTAAGTGTTTTGAGTATTTAAGATATCACATAATATTTATGTGTATTTAATATTCTTTATAATTACGTTAGGTATTGTTACCGACTATCCTCTGTGTTTTCCTGATGTAGATATAGATAACGGATCATTGCCCTAATGCAGGATTACACCTATATAGTCAGATGCTTTTACATTTGTTAGGTTCTCTTTATCAGAGCTAGAACAATCATAATTATATGTATGTGCTTCCAAATCTTATATGTTATATATCACAACTATCTGCATTATTAAAAGTATAATTCATCATTTTTGAATACTATAGCGAACCTAGCTTATTAACATGAATTTATAGTTATAAACTAGTGATAAACTATAATATTAAGGACTCAAAGATATTGCATAATATCTCTCAAAAACATTAGAGGATGTTACATCTTTTACAGCGATTCTTCCAGACTATGTATGACCATTGCAAATTCAAATATCCACTCGATAGGTCTGTACTGTTCTTCCTGTTGATTTACCACATGTGTCTGAAAGTTGTATATTTTCTCCTACCGATGTAATTATGGATTCCTGAATTCAATGTAGAAAAAAAGCACTGAATGAAAGAGCTATCTCTTATTCTGCTGTTTTACTTAGAAAATATACACAGTGATAGAAGTATGGGTAAACCATATATAGCACTAATTCTGTATATTTTCTATATGTTCTGTAATAAAAAATTTTATTAACTGATTTTAAGATTAAGCCTATATACAAAATATATGAATATTACCTGTATCACTGGTAATACTTTACGTGATAGTGCTATATATTAGGTTGAAGAGTTTTTAAAGGCTAAAATTTATACGCCTGAAACGTACTTTATTTGGAGCGGGAAACGAGACTTGAACTCGCGACCCCGACCTTGGCAAGGTCGTGCTCTACCAACTGAGCTATTCCCGCTAATTATAAATATAATGATTTATTATACTATAATAACGCTGATTACACAACGATTATGTTTCTGTATCACGCTCTTTAATAATCTTTTTCTATGCGATTAGGTAAATCATGCTTAAAAATTGATAAAATAACCTCGTATGATCCATAGGGTGCACATGAATGATTACTGTTTACCATTCTAATCAATTGAAAATGCTTACAATGTTAGTTTGTCAGGAGATAAAAAACAACCCCCTCTATTATCCATTATCTCCTGAAGTGATGCTGGTCAATAGTCCTCATATGGTGCAATGGTTAAAATTTTCTTTTGCTGCAGAGTTTGGAGTAACTGCTAATATTAACTTTATGTCATCTGCTGACTTTATCTGGGAGATTTTAGCGCTAGGTCTACCGCATTATTCTAAAAAAAGAATATTTAGTAAATCAAGTATGCGTTGGAAACTTAGAGTTCTACTTCCAAAGTTGCGTCTAAAGAATGAGTTTAGCATGCTTCATGATTACCTGTGCGATGATAGCAATAATTATAAGCTATTCCAACTAACCGAATATATAGCAAATGTTTTTGAGCAGTACCTTTTGTACTGTCCACATTTGATTCATAAATGGGAAGAAGGGCGCGTAGAGGAAAAGTGTGGTGATGCTGAATTATGGCAAGGACCACTGTGGCTAGCATTAGTAGAATATACTAAATATTTAGGAGAACCGGTATGGAGTTTCTCTGCTATTTCTGAACGTCTTCTGTTTACCCTAAAAAATACTAATAAGAATTTACCAACTCTGCCAGAGCGTGTATTCGTTTTTGGTTTGTCAACGTTACCTAACTATTATCTTCAGGTTTTAGAAAAACACATGGATATACACATCCTTTTTACTAATCCATGTAAGTATTATTGGGGGAATATCCAGAGCCACTCTTTTTTAACGCAACTATTAAGTCGTCATCGTCATCACTATAAGGAAGACCGTTGGATCTCACAATTCCGTGATTCTGACGATGTTGCTAAATTATTTCGAACAGGGGGCGAAAAACAACAGCTATGCAATCCACTCCTAGACTCGTGGGGGCAATCAGAGAGAGAGAGTATATCTCTTTTAGCACAGAATACACCAAAAGAAGTATGTGCGTTTGTTGATGTTTTACCAAGTAACCTTCTATGCACAGTGCAGAAAGATATATTAGAATTAGAGGATCACTCAATAATTGGTCTCAGTGCAAGAAACTGGGATAATAGCTTAGAAAAGCGCGTTTTAGCGGTAAACGATCGCTCAATAGAGATTCATTTATGTCATAGCATATGCAGTGAAATTGAGGTGTTACACGATCAGTTGCTAGCTATGATGGCGGAGGATCCAGCGCTTTCTCCGCATGAGATTATTGTTGCAGCTGTAGATATTGATATTTATACACCATTTATTCAGGCTGTTTTTAGTACTGCGCCATCTAATCAAAATATACCATATTCTATCTCTAATAGTTGTATGGCCAAGAAAAATTTATCTATTACAACTTTTATCGCATTACTAAATCTATTAGATAGTCGTTTTATTGCGGAAGAGGTTTGGTCTGTTTTGGAGGTTCCTGTAGTTGCTAGCCGTTTTTCTATCAACGAGGAAGGACTAATTGTATTACATCGTTGGATAGCAGAATCTGGGATAAGATGGGGATTAGATGAGAATAATATAAGAGACCTTGACCTGCCTATGACTACTCAGAATACTTGGTGTTTTGGCTTAAATCGTATGTTGTTAGGTTATGCAATGGATAGTGCGTCGGGTGAGTGGAGAGGAATATTACCTTTTAATGAATCTAACGGGTTAAGCGCAGAATTAACAGGGCATCTATCTGAGTTTATACTTACTCTAAATAAATGGAGAGAACGTATACGTCAGCCGCATGACTTAAAAAGCTGGACGCCAATATGTCGTCTGATTCTAGATGATTTTTTTACAAGAAACTCAGATAACGAAACAGAGTTGGCACTAATTGAGGAGCGTTGGCATAACATGCTATATCATGGTATTCAAGTATCTTATAGAGATAATGTATCATTATCTCTTCTTAGAGAAGATTTATCATTTTATATCGAAGAGAGACATTTAAGAGATTACTACGTACCTGGATATGTAAATTTTTGCACTTTAATGCCAATGATGTTTGTACCAGTAAAAGTAGTATGTTTATTAGGAATGAATGAAGGTGTGTTTCCACGTGTTCAGGTGCCATTAAGTTTTAACTTAATTCATCAAAAGATGAAGCAGGATGGTGATTTCTATAATGAAAGTTACCTATTTTTAGAAGCTTTTAATGCAGCCCAAAAAAAATTTTATATTAGTTATATCTCCCAATCAATCCAAGATAATATCACACGTTATCCATCTATTATTGTAAATGAATTAACACAATATATTAGTCAAAGTTTTTGCCTGGCTACAGATAGAGACAAAAACGTTGACAGTAGTTCTCGATCTCTAGTTCAACATCTTGAGAACGTGCATGCTTTTACATCTATTTTAACCCTGAACCATTTTCGATCAAAAGCTAAGTCTCTGGATATTACTCCAGAATGGTCGCCTACTGTTCGTAAACAGGGTGTTTTTGCTTCACCTTTTGTAAATACATTACTTCAAAAACATGAAAAAAGTGTTAATTTAAATCAGTTTCTACGATTTTGGCGACACCCAGTACGTTATTTCTTTAAGTACGGGCTTGGCATTAGCTTTGAAGTAGAGCAAACTCTACTATTGGATGTAGAACCATTTGCTCTAGACGGACTAACTCGTTATAAGCTTGATCAAGATTTATTACAGGAACTTATAAATAAAAGAGGCGGAGAATTACTGTATAAACAGTATAGATCTGCAGGTATTCTACCACACGGAGTCTGGGGGGAGCTATGCTGGCAGGATAGAAAAATCGTATTAAGTAATCTTGCTGAACAGATTGTAGAACATCACTCGTCTACACAAAATAAAGAAATATTGTTAAATATTAGAGATATGATATTGACTGGTTCTCTTAATCAAGTTCAGAGCAATGGGTTATTACGCTGGCGCCCTGCTGTTCTTAATGTTCACGATGGATTAAGGCTCTGGTTAGAACATTTAATATATTGTGCAACAGGCAGTAAAGGCATTAGCCTTATGTTAGGACTTCAAAATAGTATTTGGCGTTTTTTGCCAATATCAGCAGATAACGCACAACAGTATTTAGAACACTATATGAATGGGTATTGCCTAGGTATATCTAACCCTTTATTAGTAACATACTCTGGAGGTGCGTGGTTAAAGGCCTGTTTTGATAAAAATTTGGGTATTATCTGTTATGATGATAGAACGCAGAAAAAGGCATATAAAAAATTGTTAGAGCGCTGGCATGGATCTTATCATGTTAACGGGGAAAAAAACGATCTCAGCTTGAAACGATTATTACCTAATTTATGCACTACAGATATTCAAGCCATAATAGCGGCAGCAGAGCACTGGTTTCTGCCAGTAATGCAGTCTCATCAGGAGGCTCAATCAGAATCTTATACAATTGTTTGACGCTAGACTGTCAATAGTAATAGTACATCTACAGTAGTAATTAATTGGTTTTTCCTGCTCTACAATTAAAATCTTTACAGCAGTGTGCTAAGTTTTTTACGATTTAGATACCACGCAATATATATTCTTACTCCCTACTTTAATTAGTATGAGAGCTAGAGCATGTCTCTCAATGCGCTCTAGCTCTTATCATAGTACTGTTTGGATATTTTAATTAAGTAACACAGCAAAATAAAGGTATATTTCATGCATAACGCTACACACTGTAATATAGTTCAAATTCAATAGGATGGGGAGTCCGTCGAAGACGTTCTATATCCTCTTGATGTAATGCAATATATGCGTCGATTGCATCGTCAGTAAATACATCACCCCGGGTTAAGAAAGCACGGTCTTGATCCAAGGCAGATAAAGCTTCATCGAAGGAGATTGCAACTTTGGGCATGGAGGTCTCTTCTAGAGGTGATAACTGGTATAGGTTTTTATCTCTTGCTTCACCTGGGTGGATCTTATTGATAATGCCATCTAAGCCAGCCATAAGCATCGCAGAAAAACAGAGATATGGGTTAGCCGAAGGGTCAGGAAAACGAACCTCAATACGACATTTTCTTGGATTCGAAACCATTGGAATTCGGATAGCGGCTGAACGGTTACGAGAAGAATAAGCAAGTATGACTGGTGCTTCATATCCTGGCACTAGGCGTTTATATGAGTTTGTAGTAGGATTAGCTAATGCATTCAGCGCTTTTGCGTGTTGAATTATACCTCCTATATAAAACAAAGCAAGTTCAGATAATTGACTATATCTATTACCCGAAAACAAATTTGTATCTTCTTTAGATAAGGAGATATGGCAGTGCATGCCGGATCCATTATCACCGTATATTGGCTTAGGCATAAAAGTAGCGGTTTTTCCATAAGTATGAGCAACATTATGCACTACATACTTATAAATCTGCATTTCATCAGCTTTTTTTATTATAGTATTGCAACGAGTAGCAATTTCATTTTGACCTGCAGTAGCTACTTCATGATGGTGCGCTTCAACAACGATACCCATATTTTCCATCATCAAACACATTTTAGATCGAATATCATGTGAAGAATCAACTGGAGGGACCGGTAAGTATCCCCCTTTAAGTTTTGGACGGTGACCTTTATTACCACCTTGATATTCTTTACCAGTATTCCAATGAGCTTCAATATCATCGATAAAAACATGTGATCCAGAGGTGCTATGCCCAAAACGAATATCGTCAAACATAAAAAACTCTGGTTCTGGCCCAAAAAATACATTATCTGCAATACCAGATCTTCGTAAAAACTCTTCTGCTCGTTTAGCGATAGAGCGCGGATCGCGAGCATATCCTATCATAGTATCCGGTTCCAAAACATCACAACGCAGAAGAAGCGTTGCATCTGCAAAGAAAGGGTCAAGGACGGCAGTGATAGAATCTGGCATTAAAAGCATATCGGATTTATGGATATCTTTCCAACCATGAATGGAAGAGCCGTCAAACATTTTACCTTCTTTTAAAAAATTATGATTTACCTGGTGAGCAGGGATGGTCATGTGTTGCTCTTGGCCCTTGGTATCAGTAAAACGTAGATCAACAAATTTCACTTGATTATCATTAATCATTGACAGAACATATTCAGCTGACATGTTTAATACCTCCTAGACTTGGTCATTGTTATAGCAATGTAAAATTGCGATTTTGTGTTCTGTACATGCTCGTGTTATTATATGCATTTTAAGTGGATACCTTATAAACCTTGTAACAGAATGTATCTGTAGATATTTTTTAAAAATTACCCTCAATCATGGCTTTGTACTTTATGTTTAGTATCCCTACTATTTTACTGCAAGCCTACGAATAGCGGGTTGTCTTAGGATATGGTTATAATCAGGCTTGATTGGTACATATATAAAAGAAGGATTCATCATGCAGGTTATCTTATATGAGAATTCAGTATAAAATATATGAATCATATATTACGTAGGCATAACTTATCATTTTACGTAGGCATAACTTATAATTTGATCTAGAACACAATATAATAATTGTTATATTGTGTTCTCTTATCCCGTGCTGATCCAGCTTTAATAACAAATATCTTGGACACACACTGTTGGTGGCACAATTCTCTCGCATTATAAGACTTGTATTCTGGCAATGATTCTTTTTCTTTTACTAGAGTAAAACATATCTGTATGTTTCGATATGTTTTTATACAGTGCAATAACACAATTATAGGTTGACACAGACCTATCTTTCATTACGTCTATTGTGTTTATGAGAAGTATGTAATGTTATATCCTTAGTTCTGCCTAACATTACTAGAGTCTTTGAGATTATTAGTTCTTTATGTAGTACGGTACGATACCACTGATTACTGATAATCATAACTTGCATCTTAGTAATGGTTGATTGATGCGATTCATTGTTAGTACAGACTTGCGTGTCATACATAATGATTTATTGATTCTAACCTCTCTTACTCATTTATAAAGATTATTAAATAGTTAAAACATAAATTGATATTCTCTATGATTCATATTATGACATAATATAATTTTGATCGCATGATGCAAAGCTATAATGTATTTAGCCGTAGATCGGTTGTGCAAAGAGTTATCACAGGCTAGGGGCATTCTTGACATACTATATCATTTAATAAATTTATTATATAATCATATAATTGACTATTACAATTTTTGTATAGTACAAGAATCAGAAGTGACATTATCTTCATGTATCTTTAATAGAAAGTTAGTATCTATAAAGAAGTAAAATTGATTAACTAAGATTATATGGTGTAAACTATTTGTATTACTGCATGGATCTAAGTATATGTTAGTTCTATACTTACTTATGCTCGAGGATAATTTGTGATCGAAAATTTGCGTAATATTGCCATTATTGCTCATGTCGACCATGGTAAAACCACTTTGGTTGATAAGTTACTGCTACAGTCTGGAACTCTGGATTCACGAACAGAGCCTGCTGAGCGTATCATGGACTCTAATGCTTTAGAAAAAGAGCGCGGGATTACTATCCTTGCTAAAAATACTGCTATTCAATGGAATGGGTATCGCATTAATATTGTTGATACCCCTGGGCATTCTGATTTTGGAGGTGAAGTTGAACGTGTGATGTCAATGGTTGACTCAGTTCTTTTAGTGGTTGACGCAATAGATGGTCCTATGCCACAAACACGTTTTGTAACTCAAAAAGCTTTTGAGAATGGCCTTAAACCTATCGTAATAATTAATAAAATTGATCGTTTCGGCGCCCGTCCAGACTGGGTTGTCGATCAAGTATTTGATCTATTTGTCAATTTAGATGCACATGATGAGCAACTTGATTTTCCAGTTATCTATGCTTCTGCTTTGAACGGTACTGCAGCGCTAGATTATCATGATATGGCAGATGACCTGACTCCTTTATATGAGGCAATCATTAAATATGTTCCCGCACCAAAAGTTCAGGTAAACGCACCATTTCAGATGCAAATTTCTCAGTTGGATTACAATTATTATGTTGGTGTGATTGGTATCGGTCGTATTACTCGCGGGGTAGTCAAGCCAAATCAGAATATTTGCATTATTAATAGACATGGAAAGATACGTAACGGAAAAGTTAGCAAAGTCCTAACTCATTTAGGTTTAGAACGCATAGAAACTAGCACATCTGAAGCAGGTGATATTATCGCGATCACTGGATTAGGGGAGCTTAATATTTCTGACACTCTCTGTGATCCACAAAATATAGCGGCGCTACCAGCGCTTAACGTTGATAAGCCTACCGTAACTATGTATTTTAACGTTAATACATCTCCTTTTTGTGGTAAAGAAGGTAAGTTTCTAACGTCACGTCAAATTTTAAATCGTTTGAATAAAGAGTTAGTGCATAATGTTGCGTTGCAGGTGGAAGAAACCGAAGACACTGATGCATTTCGAGTATCGGGGAGAGGTGAGTTACACTTATCTGTGCTTATTGAAACTATGCGGCGAGAAGGTTTTGAGCTATCTGTATCGCGACCTAAAGTAATCTATCAACAAATTAATGGGCATATGCAAGAACCTTTCGAGAATGTCACTGTAGATATTGAAGCGCAGCACCAAGGTGGTATAATGAAAGTGCTTGGTGAGCGTAAAGGAGACATAAAAGATATGGCCCCTGATGGTAAAGGTCGTGTGCGTCTTGACTATCTGATCCCGTCGCGTGGTTTAATCGGCTTTCGCACTGAGTTTATGACGCTAACTGGTGGTACAGGGTTACTATATGCCACTTTTAGTCACTATGATAAGATTCGTCCAGGCACAATTGGACAGCGTCAAAATGGTGTTTTAATCTCTAACGGCCAAGGAAAAGCAGTTGCTTTTGCGCTGTTCACTCTTCAGGACAGGGGGAAATTATTTATTGGGCATGGTGCTGAAGTATATGAAGGACAAATTATAGGATTACACTCGCGTGTAAATGATCTGACGGTAAACTGCTTGACAGGAAAAAAACTAACTAATATGCGAGCTTCTGGTACTGATGAAGCACCTACTTTAGTACCAGCTATAAAAATGTCTCTAGAGCAAGCTCTAGAGTTTATTGATGACGACGAATTAGTTGAAGTAACTCCTCAGTCAGTACGCATTCGTAAGCGTTACCTAAAAGAGAACGATCGAAAACGAGCTAACCGAAAACTCCTAAAATTTTAAAATTAGATAAAAATTAGATAGTGTAAGAAGAGTACTATCTCAGCAATTCTCACATATTACTAGTATAGTGACTGGCCCCTGGGTGCATTACGTAGTTTTGATCGTCAAATTATAATAATATCTAATGTTAGATATATACAATACTACAAATTTTCAAATTTTCCTGAAAAGTTAGCTTATGGGATTTCTGGATCCAGCGATAATGACTCTGTGGTCAGCCCGCGGTCGCTACACATTGTAACTGTTAATTCTATCAAGTGCTCTCTTACAAATACCTGTAGCATTTATTACAAAGATATTATAAAGACCGATCTATACATACACCTATTGATTTAGAATGTTGTGAGGTATTGATTTAGAATGTGAAGCTAAATTATTCAGTTTGACATAGGTGATCTAGTATTCTAGCTCTAGAGGTAGAGCATCCGATGTTTCTGAAAAATCTTTTCTTGAGCTGAAAGTATTTTATATATACTATCAGTAATACATCTTATTCGAAATTATGTTATTCAACAGATTTTTATAAGAAATTCAGCTCGCATTGACATATCAATATATGATACATCACAGATGTAAAAATATTTACAGAAGATTCTACTATCATTTATTGAATTTATTAATTCTCTAGTGGTTAATATATTAAAAATAATTTTTCTACACACATTCAGTTATTGAAAAATTAATAGCTTCAAAGTTGTATTTTAAGCATTGTAGTGTAAGAGCGATATAGTAATAAATATTTCTGACTAAATAGAAATATCGAGTTAATTAATGCATGAACGAAATTTACTATTTATTTAGTTCCTAAGGAACAAAGTCTATCACTTCTTATGGCCAGGTTGAATTAGTTGAGTATAGAACCGATCAGTGTTGGTATTCTGTAGGTTTTAAGATATATAATCTGTATACAGTAATAAATTATCCTTTCTTACTGTATACGACGACTGCGTACTGCATCTAGGAATTAGATCTGATATAGAATATGTAGTAATATACGTAGTATACACAATGTGTGTACTAATGATAAAGCTTTGGTTGGTGTTATTAGTGCAGTAGTATGGAATATAGGTTAAAACATTTCAAGGTTATGCGCAATAACCAGATTAGTTATCAGGATTATTAGTTCTTGGAGGCGATAGTATGGCTAGCAGAGGTGTGAATAAAGTAATTTTAGTTGGCAATTTGGGTCGGGATCCGGAAATACGATATATACCTAATGGTAGTGCTGTTACTAACATAGCTTTGGCTACGTCTGAAAGTTGGCGTGACAAGCAGACTGGAGAAACAAAAGAAAAAACTGAATGGCACCGCGTGGTTCTGTTTGGAAAACTTGCTGAAGTAGCCTGTGAATACTTGCGTAAAGGCTCCCAAATATATATTGAAGGATCTCTTCAGACACGCAAATGGACTGATCAATCTGGAATCGAGAGGTATACTACAGAAGTAGTAGTGAATGTAGGTGGTACTATGCAGATGCTTGGTGGGCGTATACAGGGAAATCATTCATCAAGTAAAGAAGCGCAACTATCTCGTTCTCCACAAAAGCCTGCTCAGCTAGAGAATAGCTTACCTAATACTGAATCAATAGTGGATTTTGAAGATGATATTCCTTTTTAAGTAAATGTGCTGTATCTATTAATTATTAGGTTAGAGCTTTTAGGTACAATTAGGTATTTAATTCATTTAGTAACATATGATGTAATCATTACATGAAGATTGCAATTACCTTATACATAATACACTGATATTTATAATATAAAACATCGATATTTTGATATATTTTGAATATATACACTAGAGAAAAAATTTGATAAGGTCAAAACTACAGAAATTATCTATATATTTCTAATATGCAGTGTAGAATCAGATGGTTTTTTATAGTGATTGATCATCACATGGACCTCTATTTTTGAGCATCTTGCTAAATGTATTATTCAGTCATTATATTAGTAAAGGTAGTTAAGGATAAACTGATAACCAATGATACATGCATATTGCATATCCCAAAACCTATACAAGATTAGTTCTCATAAGTATTTTTTAACTGATGCGAATTCTTGAAAACATAATATTCTTAAAAAATTTACATATTTACACATAGGTCTTGTTAATTATAATTGTGTATTAGAGTCAAGTAGTTATGCAGATAACTCTTATTAAGGTAAAAAATTCTAACAATAAGTATATGATAATGTGAATACATGACATATTAGCTATAGATACTGATTTAGTTTAGAGCTTTGATATACTAGTCATGGTAATAACCACTTATTACCATTCATAATATATAAAGTAGCATTTTTGATGCTGAATTTTTCTAAAATTATACGATTTATCTTAAAATTATACTATTTATTGATTTGTATTAGTAAATTTAGTTTTTGCAACAATCTACTGCACTTAGAAAAGCCAAAATATCTTACTGCCTAATCGTAAGAGGTAACGCTATCAGTGAGTAACAGCCATACTAAACGATCAGTAGATAGCGGCCGCATCTACAATATATTCCTTTATCGGTATTAGTAATACTAACAGAGGATTGCTTTATAACCCCTGATAACGATAGCATTTTATGCTACTATAATTATCCATTTATAGTAGCGTCCATTTATAGTAGCGGACTAAAGAAGTAGAATAATCGCTCTAAAATACGTTTCCAATAGGAGCGCTGAACCCAACAGTTCATATCTATTAAGCGCGATTTAGCAATATAATTCTCTTGAACACGCGCCAGATCACTTCCAAATTGATGATTATCAATGACCAAGCTGATTTCAAAGTTAAGCCATAAACTTCGCATATCAAGATTGACCGTGCCAATGAGACTAAGCTGCTCATCAACAAGAATGCTTTTGCTGTGCAAAAGTCCACCTTCAAATTGATAGATTTTTACTCCAGCTTCAAGTAATTCGCTAAAAAATGCTCTACTAGCCCAACGGACTAGTAATGAATCATTATGACGTGGAATAACAATACTAACATCTACACCACGATAAGAAGCGATACAGATAGCGTGTAATAGATCATCGCTTGGAATCAGGTAGGGAGTGGTAATTATTAATTTTTTGCGTGCTGAAAAAACCACAGTTAATATCGCTTGATGAATAATATTTTCTGGAAAGCCTGGGCCTGATGCAATCACTAAAATAGTACGGTCATTCTTTTTTTCAAGAAACATAACCTTCTTATCTGGTTTTACTGGTAAAATGCGCTGCCCAGTTTCAATTTCCCAATCACTCGAATAAATAGCTCCCATGGTAGTTGCGATCGGACCTTCCATACGTGCCATTAAATCTATCCATTGACCAATTTTTGTGTTTTGTTTAAAAAAGCGCGGGTCCACTAGATTCATACTACCAGTATAAGCGATATGATTATCAATCAGAACCATTTTTCTATGCTGCCGTAAATCCATACGTCTAAAAAAAATTCGGAGTAGGCTAACTGGTAATGCTTCTACTACATCTATTCCAGCATTACGCATTCGATTTGGCCAAACTGTTCGAAAAAATTCTACACTACCAGCAGAATCAAGTAAAAGACGGCAGTACACCCCGCGTCGTGCAGAGGAGATTAGTGCTTCTGCAAGTTCATCAGCTTGTCCACCAGGTTTCCAGATATAAAAAACCATTTCAATGTTATGGGATGCTTTTTCTACATCCCGAATCAATGCGCGTAATGTATGATAACTGCTAGTCAGAAGCTCCAATTGGTTTCCTTTGATTCCGGAAATTCCCTGTCGATTTGCACAAAGATGAAATAGTGGTTGAGCAATCTCACTGTTCTGTGTAGGGTAAGGGTTTTGGATAGATTGTAAGTTTTTGAACCAGATAGCCATACAAGGCCACACTCTACGCGCTCGTTGAGCACGGCATTTACCTAAATGTAATTCTCCTAGAGTGAGGTAGGCAATAATTCCTAGAAGAGGTAAAACATAAATAATTAGTAACCAGGTCATTGCAGAGGGTACTGATCGGCGTTTAATTAAAATGCGACAAGTAATTCCAGCTATTAAAAACCAATAACCGAAAACTAGTAACCAGCTCATGGTGGTATAAAAAGTTGCAATCAAATTAATCATCCTGTTTACAGATTCATTTTGAGTTTGTTATAAAAACAGGAACCTGTAAGAAGGAAGTCCCTAGCAGGGTCATTATACTATCCAATAAAATACTAGTTTGAGTTTCTTAAATTGTGCCATCTAATAGTTTATATGTATCCAAGCGTTTTTAGTATAAGATTTATATCTATCGAGATGTGATATGTGTCATCATACAGAGCATAAGAACTATTGTAGAGTTACTATATGCATAGCGAGAGTTCTGATAGAAAGGTATACAAGTAGTAATAATTTTTATACATTGTGAATGTATACTGCTCTATTAGCTTTACCGTAATTAACGATCACATCGTACTATCTTCATAGTAGTGGTAATCTGTATTAATACGCAGCTGAAAGAGTTAGTGCCAGAGCCAACAGCGATCGATGTTTTCATGTACAGATATTGCATGATAGTGATAGAAATTAGAAGAATATCTTCTAACTAGAAGCAACTAATATTCAAAATATCTATGGTATACAGTTATCAGAATTTCTAGAGTTTGTGCGTGAGAAAGATTCTTTTAGCTTCCACAGCATAAAAATATATTTTTACTACAGCATATAGCGCTATAAGACAAAATCTATCAATAATTTATAGAACGGACACTTATATATAGAGCATACCTCTAAGACCTAAATGAGACCTGTTTAGGCTATTTTTAGTATAGTGGTAACTATAGATTATCATTTGATATAAGTTTAGCGCATTGCGCTATGTATATAAATATTGATAGCGGTATTAATTCTATATCTTTCGTTACAGCTTCTATGCTGTATGTCAGACAATAATAGATTAAAAACTTTATGGGCATAGTATGATACAGCTGAAGCCTGAGGTTATAAAGGCACGTAGTATCACTTCAAAAGGATTTTCCACTTATTTTTTAACAGTAGCATACTGACTTTTAGTGTTAGATCAAATATCATGATATGCAAGCATTATATCAATTTTTTCTAAAACTTACGTAATAACCTTGAGATCAAGGATAGGTTTTAAAATGTCTTATTATGCTTTCCGTTATTGTTGGAATATTTTTCTTCCTATGATTATTGGAGTTTACGATGATCAAGTAATAACCTTGCATTACTTTACAGGACGCAGAAAGCTTTATATTGCCACTTATTAGTTTTAGTATTTTGCAGATTCTTTATTCAGTTGGATAATTTTGGAGTATGCGTCTTGCATGTTTGTATTTTATTAGCTTGCACTTAACGTAAAGTGAAATCCTGATAGGATTACTTACTAAAAAAATAATAATAGGATAATTTTACAACAAATATGATCTAAAAATTATGGAGAATGCTAGGGCTCTACGATCTTATAGCTTTAAATGGCTCTTATCTCTGTTTGCGATACACAGGGACAGCATGTCCAATATAATCTAAAAATGCCAAATAATTAGCATTGATCGGAGTACAGTTATTGATATTTTAGAGATTATCGAAGATAACAATGTAGTACCATTAAGGCTCGAATAACTTTAGGTAATCTTTAGGTAATATTTGTGATGATAGAGCATTGTATCGTGCTATGCGTATACACTAGTCGTTAATATATAGAGATTCTGGGGTTTGTGTTTAGATTTTTTATAACTTCAACAATAAATAAATCATTAGATGTGTCCAGATCAATATAATGGATTAGAAGACATTGTAGATTCTAATCAGAAGATTATATATTTTGTGTGAACGAATTACAACAGCTTTCACTGATCAAGCAGAAATAGAGATTTAGTGCAAGCTACTGATGTAAATAAAAATTCATCTATTTTAGACAAAATTAACTGAAAATTTTAATCAAATCTTTTATCGTAAATATTTTCTTATAATGCATAGGTGGTAAAAATTTATCTTAAAAATGTTATTTTAAATCATGGAGCTTTATAAGACTAATAATAGCCGAACATTAATTACAATTAGTGATATCGCATAGAAAAATTCAAAAATTCTTATATAATATAAAAAATATATTATATACAATAAAGCAAGATCAAGGCTGAACATTTAAAATATTAGATATGATGGATGATCATAATTAAAGTTTAGGAAAAAGATAATCGGAGTAGGAATAATAATTGTTATCATACTGTGCGGTGTGATGTATTTGCGTGGGAGACGGAATTAATCTTTATTGGAGTTGTTAATTTTATACTTATAGCTTCGTGATAAATCAGGGTTATATTTTATCTTTACTTCAATTCAACCCCGCAACATGGATTACTCATCATTATCCAATACATAGCATCAGAAAAATATATTGTATATATCACATAATGAATAGAGCTCTAGTAGAGACAAAGATGTATTACAATATACTATCAATACAATTATCAATACAATTAATTTGATACTAGTGTAAATATACTATATTAGCATTACCTGTCGTGCTAGTTATTTCTTTTTGGAAAACCTATTTGTGGGCCTGATTTCAAAATCCCTCTTTTTGATTTAAAATGTTATTTTTCTGGAATTTGCTAGAAATTTTAAAGGTTAATTATATCTTATATGAAATAGAGTCACGTAATGCTCCCTGGCAGAGTGATCCCTTATTAAAATTGTGTTATAGTATGCAGCAAATATAATTAGTATTATTACACTCTATGAGTGCTTAACTTATATGTATATCTACTAATAGTAATACTATAAATTTTTATACATAGTATGATTTTCTTATTGTATAAGCATATTCGCATCTACTTTAATTTTGTATGATTACTAATAAGTTAAATGTTACATAATAAATCACACTCTAGGCATCTTATCGCATGATGTTATTATCCTTATATGATAGCAGATTCTATTAAGATAAATCTTACACTATCGATCTCTAAACATGTAATACGTTTGAAAAAGAACTATTACGTAATATTCTATTAACTAATCAACTGGGACCTCGAGAGAGCGCTATTGCTGTGTGCCGACTACGATTTGCATGTCAACCAAGATTATTAGAAGCATTGCCTTGATTTGACTAAACAATACTAGCAAGATTAAGTATAATGATCTTCTCTTTCCCAGAGCTCAATCATTGATTGCATTATGCAGTTTTGGATCTTGAAGCTTAAAATTTTTATTTATTACTAGCTCAGTCATAGAGCACTGAACATAAAGGTTGGGTCTGCATACACAAAGTAAGCCTAATAGAATTGTATTCTAGATCAATGCTAAGCGCGGGAGAGCATACCATAATGAATTATGGTATGCTCTCCCGCGCTTAGCATTGATCTTAGGTGTGATTAATATACGAAAACAAGGCATGCATAATGCTATAGTAATATCCCCTTGAGCAGGTCAATGTGTTTTCTGCTTTTTTTGATGGTTAGAAATCACTTGACAATTTATACCTGAAGACTAAATGTACTGATGATCTTAGTGTATATACTCTATATAATATAGCTATGTATATATTTATTAAGCGATTTAATGTACTTATAGATCTCATGAGAGAATTAAATAATGATATGATCATTACCAATGATGCATTATGTGCTAATATAATACTTGTATTATACACAGGAATAATGGATAATATCATGTATCATAAAATTAGTAATCTACTATGGGAACCTTGTTAGTCATCTGCAATGTGAATCTGCCAACTCGGTCAGGTTCGGAAGGAAGCAGCCGCAACAGATAACACATGTGCTGCATACAGCTAACACGGTTCCCGCCAATTGAGGTTATGATCTCTAATATAGTATAGAGAGATACCAATATAATGATGCCGTCACTAATCATATTAGAATACATTAATATATAAAAAATATATAAAATTATTTATAGTTAAAAATCACTGTATATCTATATTCCAGTTAGATTACACAATACGCAACAGATGCTTCAATGTGTTTCCACAATCCTCTTTTTCTTTTTTAAAAAATCGTTTTTCTACTACATTAGAAGTATTCTGTAACATTTTTTGGTATTTTAAGCTAACTGATGATACGACACATGCTTAGATCCCCATTCCTAACCTAATGCATCCTTGGGGATAGATTGACTTTCATGACCCATAAGGTCTATAGGAATGCACTATTGATACTATATGTATAGATGCTATAATCTCAATCCTTTCTATAAGCTAAAACCTTATTAGGTGCTCTAATAAATAAGGTACTATTTTGTATCTCTAAACACTAAATTATAGAGATATCTGGCTTTCTGGCCTAAGTATTTATCTAAATGCAATTAATAACTTCTAACAGAATGTTTTTATAACTTTTAGATTTGTACTATTATATAGTACCATCAGACAGGAAAGGGCAGCTACGCTTAAATTGATGCATATTAAAAACATATGACATCGCAATTTTCAATCAGAGAAAACAGTATAAATTTTGGTTTTTTAGTGCGACATGTTATTACCATAGTGGTTTTTCTGCCCGTTGTTCCTATTGCTTTAGCAAAAAATTATCAGTATTAGAGAAAATCAACTCTTGTTATCAAGGCACCGCATCTATGTGTAATATTTACAGATAGGATGCAATTAGTCTTAAGATAAATATCTATTAAATAGATAGCGAAATCAAATATTAATGTGGACATATTACCAATGATATATAGTATCAGTAGCGCCGAATTTCTGTGACTGTGCGTCAGCAGCTTCAAGCTCTTTTTGGCTGATCCTAGATCGTCTTGCTTCGTTAATAAAATGATGACTTTCTAGTACTTTTAGCGACTCATGACTTAACTTGTCTTTATATTGCCAGGCTAAAGCAAGACCAGTATTGCTCACGCCATTAGATTTCAACATTGGTAACAAACGACCAGAATAAGTTAAATCAGGGTCTTCAAAAAATTTTTGTAGATCTTGACAGACTTTTTGGTATTTAGGATTTGTATTAAGACTGTCTAGTATTTTTGCTATGCGCTTTAAATCATACAAGAGACTTTTTCCTACTTTAGAGACTGGATACTGAGTAGTTCGGCAATCGATATGTACAGTTTGTCCATATTTACGGCCTTCAGTAATAATTACATCCCAGTTTTTACGTATACTGAGTAGCCCTATACTATCTATCTTAGGAGCATCAGCAATTGCACACCAAATCAGAAACATATCCAAAAAGCGTATCTGTTCAGATGAAACACCAATAGGTGAAAATGGGTTAACATCCAATGAACGGACTTCTACATATTCAATCCCCCTGCGTTGTAATGCATCAGATTGAGCTTCACGACATCGCGTAACCCTCTTAGGCCGTATAGGTATATACAGTTCATTTTCAATCTGCAGAATGTTAGTATTTAATTGAATCCAATTTCCATTTTTATCCTTTACTCCCATTGCTGCAAATTCTTTTGATGGAGTTTGCATCGCTTTTTTTAAACTAATGATATAATCTTCAAAATTATTAAAGGTAATGTCTAAGTCGCTTGGAGATCTATTCAGATAACCCATGTTACTTAGGCGTAGTGAGGTGGCATGGGGTAAGAAAAACATTCCGTTTTCACTGTACTCCAATGGTAGTGCGCTAGCTTGACCTTGCATAAAAGAAGAACAAATGGCTGGTGATGCACCAAAAAGATACGGTATGACCCAACCAAGACGATAATAGTTGCGGATCATTTGTAAATAACCTGCAGAAATTATCTCTTTTCCGTTTTCTGCGTCACATACGCCCGCCCATGATTTCCAAAAAGATAACGGTAGTGAAAAATTATAATGCACCCCTGCAATAATTTGCATGGAGGCGCCATAGCGATTTTTTAATCCTTGACGATAATGTGTTTTCATTTGACCAATATATGACGATCCATATTGCGCGAGTTGTATTTTTTGGTTTGGATGCATCTTGCATGGCATGCTCATTGGCCACATAAGTTCTTTTCCTAACTGTCTAGATACATGACGATGCAGGTCACCTAAAAATTCTAGTAGGTGATCAATATCATCATCAACTGGCGTAATTAATTCCAGCAGCGCTTCCGCAAAATCTGTGGTAATCCATTGATGAGTCAGGGGTGATCCAAAACACATCGGGTGTCGAGTAGTAGCGAGTAACCCATCAGGTTTTACACGTAAAGTTTCTCGTTCAATACCTCGTTTTATGCCTCTTATTGAATCAGGATGAGACTCTAACCAGGAAAGGGCTTGCGATACATCCGGGATCAAAATTGACCTCCCGCTATAGAGAAATTTTATAATAAAGCATGATGTATTTCATGCACTGAGGTGACGGTATTTTTAATATTTCTTCAAAAGGATCATCTGTTTAGCAGAGCATTTTCAGGCTTTACTATATAACGATAGGTAATGGCTTAGTGCGCTGTCTGTAATTATATAATATATTATCGTATAATCTCATATTATGGAGTGAACTATAGAATATCTTATTATGATTTAACGCATAGCGTTGGCAGCGTATTGTTAAATTAAATTGGCTATCGTCTTTAAATAAAAAACTAACAGATCAGGAAAGAGTTCAGGCATATTTTGTTTGGATCATAACAATTATAGATATTAGTATATATAACTTGAATTAAAGATCAAACACGCTAGCTCTCTGTTAGAGCATATATCTATTCTTTTGAACATGTATATGCAATGTCCATCTATACATACCTGTCTGAATGCTTTTTCTGCTTAGAAAAAGAGCGCCTGCTATTTGCTGCTTTATGTACTGCAGAGTTTACTTTTTTAATTTTTTGCATTATTAAACAATATAAGAGCATTGAGATCAATATACTCACTCTGTTATTTGTGACATCATCATATATGATATATGAAGAATAGACCTCCAGGTATACATGATAAATTCAACGGTAATGTGATATATGCTAAAATATATCTACTATGAGCAGACCTAATTTACGCTATAAGATTTCTGTTTATGCTAGAGTCTTTTTGTACCATAACATTTTATGTGTACTTCATTGGACCGTAGTGGCGCGCATTTTTCTCATCTGTTAAAATTGGATGACAGTAGATATCACAATAGGTTATTAATCTTAGTGCATAATATAGAATGTGTTTTGTAGATTCACAACATCATAGAACAGTACCCTCTATATTATAGGTTATATCTTTTATAGCATATAATGCATAACAGATAACGATCGTATATGGAAAACAACAATTTTTAGTTAATTTTTACCAAAAGATACATAGTTATTTTTAGTAAAATTTTGATAGATGATTCTCTGATCACATATATTATCTTATTTAGAGTAGGTGATTCATGTTAAGGTATACACAATACCCTCTAGATACTAGAGCTATATATTGACGCAATAAGGCAATATCTATTCTAATATAGAATAGCGTTATAGTTTTATTATTTTAATGGATTTTACTGTATATGACAAAAGATTATTTATAATTGGGTACATCAGTTTTCCTATTTTTATTCATTGTTTCACTAAGAAAGAAGCTCGCTGTAATGTCGTTCAAATCTCAATGTAATAGGCACCAACAATACCTGATGCAACTGCCTAAAATTCCACAATCAGTGGCTGGTTTTAGCACATTATTTTCACCACTGGACTTTCGATATCTCTTATTAGAGAAAATTTCTTCTGCTACGTATAGGATCTATATTATTGCGCTATATTTAGAGAATGATGAAGGCGGACAAGCAGTCTTTTCCGCACTCTATGCAGCTAAAAAACAGAAACCCCATTTAGATATTTGTGTATTAGTGGACTGGCACCGTGCGCAACGTCGTCGCATTGGTACGGCGTTAGGCATGACTAATGCTGATTGGTATTACTTGATGGCTACTAAGAACCCAAATGATTCCGTTCCTGTTTATGGGGTTCCTGTCAATACTAGAGAAGCATGGGGTGTACTGCATCTGAAGGGATCGATTATTGATGACACTGTTTTGTATACTGGTGCGAGCTTTAATAACACTTATTTGCATCAGAAAGATACTTATCGTTACGATCGCTATCAATGCCTGAATAATCGGGAATTAGCGGATACGATGCTTCAATGGATTAAAAAAAGTCTATTGCAAGATAAAGCTGTTAATAGAATAGATCAACAAGATCCTTCCGCCCGCTCTGATATCAAATATTATACTCGAAAGTTTCGTCGGGCCTTGCGTCGATGCAATTATCAATTTCAGGCCCATGAAGAGCATGAATCTCTTGCTATTACTCCTCTTTTAGGCTTAGGAAAACATAGTCTTCTTAACAAGACAATTTATCACTTCATGTTATCTACGCAGTATGCTTTAATGATTTGCACTCCTTATTTTAACTTGCCACGTATTTTGGTCAAAAATATCCTATTTTTATTACAACAAGGAAAGACTGTAGAGATCATTGTTGGCGATAAAACCGCAAATGATTTCTATATTCCAGAGGATCAGCCCTTTACTATGATTGGCTCCTTACCTTACTTATATGAAATTAATTTACGCTCTTTTCTTAGCCGATTACAAAATTATATTAATACAGGACAGTTAATAGTCCGTGTATGGATGCACGGTCAAAACAGTTACCACCTGAAGGGGTTGTGGGTCGATAATGAATGGATGATGCTTACAGGAAACAATCTTAACCCACGCTCGTGGCGTCTAGATTTAGAAAATGCTATTTTGGTGCATGACCCACTACAACAACTGGCGCAACAGCGTTTCGATGAATTAAATGTGATCCGAAAACATACTATTTTGATACAAAACTTTCAGGATTTAGAAAGCATCTCTGATTACCCAAAACCAGTACGTAGATGTATTCGTCGCCTACGGAGTATACATATAGATCAACTGCTTCGTGCTATTTTATAAATGACCATGCAATTGAATGCCCGAGATGTGTCTTGTATTGTGTCATCTACATAGCTTGAGTGGAGCTGTAGGTACTAGTTAAGAGTATTAAGAGTAAATCAGTCTATATAGATTAAACCTAGTAAAATATCAACTCTTTATCGGTATGATATTGGAGGCTATAAATATAATATAAAATATAAAATATAAAATGTATTAGTTTGTTTATTTTAACATAACTATATGCATGCTTATAGATTATCCGGTGGTGTTTCCAGCAGTCTACTTATATTATATTATATTATCTCAATGCTATATATAATACAGCATAATATATCAGACTAAATGGACTACCATCGCCATCACTGTTACGAAGGCTAATGCTGCATATATTATGATTTTCAGAAATTTAAGAGTCTTCTATGTTTTTGTTTAATCTCAATAATAATATTTTCTATATTGTCAATTGATTATCTGTTTGAGTGAATTACCTCAATATAGCTAATTCTTATAGAATAGCTGATCTTTTTATAAGAGAAAATTGGTATTATGGTTATAAAATTTTTAGTGCGAGCATTAATAGTTAAGCTTTAATAGAATTCTATTGCTATATAGAATATATCTATGACTCTAGAATTATATTCTCGATCTCTTGTGAGGGCTGTTGTTCAAAGGAAACATGATGTTAATTTTTCATACCTAAAACATATAGCGCACTTATAATTTATTTACTGTGTAAATACTAAGCATATGATGTGTCATATGCTATACTAATAGTAGATTCACCGAAGATCACTTATCATGCTTATATAAGTTTCAGATGGATTATTATAGTATTGTTTATGTTTAACTTATATAAATTTCTATTTGCATTAGTGAGCTATAATGTATGTTGGCTAATGATATGATCATACGGTTTTGTATAAAATACATTGCGAATAAATATAATTCAGCGCTCCATTAAGATAACATTAATTAAATGAATGAATCTTATCATGGCTATTATGCCTATGATATAATGCAACAGATCCTATGGTTTGGTGATGTTGTATATAAACATATGATGATATCATAAATATACTGATACTGTTGAATGATGCAGAGATGTAGATTACACTGATTGAGTATAGGATTATTTTTAGTATAGGTATATTTTACTAAGGCCGGCGTCTTAATATCAAAACGTAGAATAATGAATCGGTATTGTATCAGTATCTTGGAAGATAGAAAACTAGATTGAAATAATAATAGGATTGTCCCGGTGTGAATCAGTATTTGTAATATTCATTATTTGTGCTGAACATTTAATAAAACATCTATCTGTTAATAAGTTATTAGCAAATAATATAAAAACAGTAATCAGATCATATCTGATATTTTATTACATCTATAATTATCTATAGATAGTCTAGTTAGTTTTAATACTATCCCTCCTCACAAAACTTCAGGAGCGGTTTCTATGTATGAAGTCTATGTAATAGGATTAAAAGAATATATTTTATCGTATAGTCATGTTTCATGATGTGACTGAAGTTTTAAAAATGCATTGATATGTAATATCATTATTCTTCAACATTGTACTCAGGTAATACTGTAATTTTTTAAATTTTCAGCATGTTGTCGCGCAAACCTAAAAAATGATCAATTAAGAGTTAAAGATATGATTACATGTGCTGAGGTTATCTGTCTCATCTTATAGATAGAACACATTATGATACCAGATATAATATATCAAGGAGCTTAAGTGCAGATATTATCTAGATGTGTGCTTATTGTAATAATAGCAATGATACCAGGCTGTATGGCTGGTATCATTGTCAGCGCTGCCGTAGCAACTAAAGCGATTACTGATCCGAGGACTTTTGGTACTCAGATTGATGACGCGACTTTAGAATTTCGTGTAATGCATGATTTACATCAAGACAAGCAAATTCAGAGGTTTTCTCATATAATTGCTACTGTTTATCAGGGTAGAGTACTACTTACAGGTCAAGCACCAGATATTACCCTATCACAACGTGCGCAAAACATTGCTATATCCATTCATGGCATACATGAAGTATATAACGAAATCCGCTTAACTCATCAGGTGGACTCACATACTATGTCATCGGATATGTGGATCACTACTAAAGTTCTATCGCAGTTGCTCTATAATAATCAGGTCAAATCTTCACATATTAAAGTTCATACTGAAAATAGTGAAGTTTTTCTTTTAGGTACAGTAACTCATACAGAAGCCATCACTGCAGTGGAAATTGCGCGTAGAGTTCACGGCGTAAACCATGTTACAACTGCTTTTTCTGTTATAGAGTAATACTAGACACAAATATACTTAGATATCTATGCTGATTTTATTCATGAAGCATATGCAGTATGTTATTTATATCTATCGGGGTATCTATCGGTGAGCTATAAGGTAGACCCCGTCGTAGCATCTATCGTCAAAAAATTAATATTTTGTAAGTAGAATACAGATTAATAATAAGGTATATAACAGTCGTAGGTGATAGTTTATCTTGAATAAATACACTAAAAATCAGTATTTTTCTTTTTGAAGTCATCACTTATTTTTCAATTACAAATCATCAACATATTTATATGTTAATCAAATATTATTTTTTACATAATGATGCGTATCATCTCAATAGTATTAAATAAAGCATATTTAATACTATTGAGAGTGTATTGCTTTTATAACAGTAGTTAAAAACAGTAGTTAAATTAGTTAAATTGCCACTATAGATTTTCAGAGCGTAACGCAAGAATCCATATAAAGCAATTTTTGAATTATTTTAGAATCAATTGTACTGTTCAGTAATAAAACTAACTAGTAATATATGAGGTTCTTCTTGTAAGAGAAGTTGAATGAATATTATTAATGGTTATTTTATGCATAACCATTCGTATTTATTATTGTTGAGCGCGCAACAGGAGTAGCAATAATAATTGATATGATGTGATATATCTATCATCTAATATGATAGATATTCTTTGCCTGTTTGGCTAAAATATAACTAATAAAATTATAAGATTGATAGCATCCGTCATTAGTGTCGCTACTAATATGAGTATCGCTACTCAGATAAACCTAGGACTGTTGTTAAATTATTTGCTACTATAGCGTGCGATACAGATGTTAATCGATATAAACTGAGCAATCCTTAATATATGCTTTTAATCATTACAGTAGATTGATCAATGATCATATACTGATTTTAAAAACTCCTGTCGAGTATTATCACTGGACTTAAAAAGTCCACCTAGAGAGGTGGTTATAGTAGCACTAGTGATATCACGAATACCACGCCCCTTAACGCAATAGTGAGTAGCCTCAATAGAGACTGCTACATTACAAGTATCAAGCAGTATTTGCAATGCTATAAAAATTTGTTGAATTAGTCTTTCTTGCACCTGAGGGCGACGTGAAAAAAACTGCACTACACGATTAATTTTTGATAAACCAATGACCTTATCTTGTGGGATATATGCAACTGTAGCCCTACCATCAATGATAACAAAATGATGCTCGCAGATGCTAGTTAGGTTAATGTTGCGCACGATTACTATTTCATCAGCTTTTACTATATTGTTAACTAAAGTAATTTGAGGGAAATTCGCATAATTTAAACCAGAAAAGATCTCATCAACATACATTTTAGCAATACGCTGTGGTGTTTGTGAAAGACTAGCATCTTCTAGGTTTAGATCTAAAAGTTGCATGACGGATGCTATATGTTGAGCGATGATCTGCTTTCGTTTGCTATTATTTATTGCTTGTCGAGGTGATTGAAGCGGATTCTCAAGACCACAGGTTAGTAACGCTTCGTGAACTCGTTTGGCTTCTGGACTCCATGTATCCATTTCCATATATTATCTCCGTGAGAGTAGCGATGTATGTTTCTAGGATTAGGTTTTTATATCTTACACATCGTAGTTATTTGTTCGGGGACGAAATGTAGTAACAAGATAAGCGGGTGCGGAATAATGTTACTGTAACATACAGGGTCACTTTTTATTTTATGTTGTAAATGCTATTTTGATATACAATATGAACATATTCTACTGTATTTATAGTATAAGCATAACCTTTATACTGCAAAGGTTTTGAGGTTTTGAATATAGTGAGGATTATAATTGTAGACCATAATAGATCAACAAGTACTATTAACTGTTCTTGGTCACTCAAGACTTATATGTTTGAAAGGCTGCATACAAAAACAGTCAGAGTAAATTAATAATACATTTAAGTTATATGACACAAAAGAAGAACACGCATTACACTTTAGTAATAATAAATAGATTAACAACAATGAATAAGCATAAAACAGAAATTAATATTGATAGTATAAACAAATCACGTATTTACTGGGCATGTCGTCGAGGCATGCGAGAGCTTGATCTTTTAATAATACCGTTTTTTAAATATAACTTTGATTCTCTAAAAAAGAGAGATAAGCAACTTTTTTCGCACTTGTTAGAGAGAGATGATCCTGACTTATTTAGTTGGTTAATGAATCATGAAGAGCCGGTAGATGCGAATTTTAAAAGAATTATCAGTATTATACAAGATAGCAATCAACAAAGAGATGCTGAAACATTATGAATGTATCCAACCATGATGCGATCATATGAAGTTTTTTTAATTTATGCGGTCTACAATAGAGTCTAGACCGGACTAGACTCAGCGAGACCATCTTAATAAAGATTCGAAAATATATGATTTAGAAGATTGATAGTACGTATATAATTTATATGTTCTGATATCGCATTAAGAGCAATCTTCTACTTCGCTGGATTAAATGGTATTTATATCAGTTTTAGGATTCTCTATTAGAGATTTATATTACTAAAAGTAAGAGCAATATTAAGTGTACAGTTTAAGACCTGATGCTACTTATGATAGATTTTAGGGGCATTCAATGCTCTAATTTGGTTAACGATTATTCAGTAATAGTATTTATAAGCTCAAGCCCCTGTTGTTCATCGGGCATTACATCTTAACAGTGACCTGATATGAGGATACATATTGTAAAGATATACTACATTAAGTTTTTGCTAAATAGCTTAAAATTTAATTTTTATTAAAACTCTCTTGAGGATTTTTTAAAATAAGTAAGACAGATTGTATACTATACCCGATATGTTTTAGCTATATTGATGTCAAACAAGAAGAGTAAGAGAATTACTCTCTATCAATATATTGCGATATATTGATAGAGAGTATAGAAACATGTTCTTAATAAATAAAAATCTGTTATTAGTTTTCTTTTTAGCGCATATATAATAATTAATTATATCAAAAGGTAACGATAGAGTTATCTTACTATATAAAATATTAATCAATAATGCTTCGTGATGCTATCTTTTTTAAAGATTGGCTAACTTTTGATAAAAATAACAGTGACACAATACGAGATATATGTGATTACAGACTGGCATGTATTTATAAATCTAAAATTTATCTCGTATAATTCACTATACCGTGAGTTGTAGTCCGTTATTATTCTAATAACGTTAATGAATTTTTGCCATACCATACGCTAGAGTAAGTTGTTGGACATCTATTTTCATATTGAATGACATACTATTAATAAACTATATTTATAGAGATACCTATATTATCTATGGTAATATATTTATACTACTATATAGTAGATCGTTGATATGGTAAGAGTAATGCGTTTTTACATGAAAGGATAATACTTATAACGCAGACATTGACAGTAACACCATCACCAATATCATATAATTATATCCAATGAATATTGGAAACTTTCGAATCACATACATTAGAATAATGATAGGTTATATATTAGTTGATTCTGTATTAAGACTATTGAAGAATTTAGAGAGGTAAAAATAATAGCAGTAATTTATTTGATGCTAAATCTTGCCTGTAACAATAATGATCAGAGAAGCTAGTGTCTATAACATGCCACTGTGCTAGTGACACTCTGGCAATAGAGTGAGTTATGTGCATCAAATACAGAATTTTCAAAGTCTTTATTTGATATTATTTGAGGGGGCTGAATGCATAATACAACTAGGTTGCTAGCTTCTTTTTTGGTACCCATGGATTTAATAATCACTAAAAAATCTAATTGTTAGAAGACGATTCTAACAAGTTATAGAAATAGATATCATAATCTACAGTTATACTGTAAGAATATATACTGATATATTTTTAATGATTATTGCTAACCTCTACAGTTATTTCAGTTATCTACAATAAATAAATTGGGTTAGTAATCTGAATCTTTCATAAAAGGCCATCAAGTATAATCCCGACTTTGAGTTTAAAGATATCTCTGGTGCAACAGAGATATTAGAACATGTATTACAATGGACAGTATCTCTGTGTTTAATGTTTAGAAAATTATTTATCTTAGTTTTTACTATTACTAGTTACTAAGCAGTGTCTTAGATCTCTTATGTTGAGTCTTTTGAAATGGTAAAATTTGTTCAGTATGGACCTTTTTAGTTAAGAAAAACAAAGCAAGTTTTAGTTTTGTGTTTTAATAATTTTTTGTCTACGTAATTTCATTCAGGTTTTTATATTTAGAGGAGCTCATCTTATCTCTAATATAAAATGATGTAGTGGAAATTTGTGCGATTTAAGTTTCAGTATATGATACTTGATATATTTTTGGTGTTTTATAAAAGGCTTTCGATGGTTATCATTACTTCTGATGATATTGATCAATATCCATTACTCTAACACTATTCAGGATTCTATCGGGCAGTATGATCCATAAGGTGATATGTATTGCACTTTACCTCTTATCATTATCATTATTCTGACGTTATTAGATACAAGGTAGTGATAGATTTTTAATGTAGGTTATCAATAGATATGCAACGACTCAAAGAAATCTTTAAAGCAACTAGCCAGAATTAGATGTAACTCATAGAGTTATCTGATGCACAGAATAAGCTTCTTATATACCGTTGTAGAATTCTGCTTTATCTTCATTAATCGTGTATAAAATCATCACAGGTTATAGCACTAGCAGTAATCTACTGTATGAGCAATATAGATGTATTATATGTATAATAATAGTGCATAAATAGTTGCTGTGTATATATTACATTTAATACGCAATACATGTAAATCATTATGTGATGAATATCACTTCACAATCTTATCGATAGTACGATTTACGAATCATTAAAAAAACAACTCATCCAACCCACAAAGAGTGAACAAAGAACATATAAAATATTCTATCATTAGATTCTGTTCGCACAGGTCATAATAAAAGTCATTTTGAGATAGGTTGTAATTTTTTAGTAGAAACTAAAAAATAGATTTTTTAAAAACTAATCCGTTCACAATAAGACTGCTCGATTTCGGAATTATTGCTCATGATGAGAGAAATTATGAATACAGATACAAGCAAAGAAAATAATACTACCCAAAAGTCTATCTACTGCCTAGTGCGCATATAGTTTAGTATGCTTATAAAGCATCGAATAATTGTACAATTATGGAGTATTACAATCAACGGAATAAATTAAAAACACAAGTTAAGATCGTATATTGTAAGATGTTATGTATATTAGTACAGCTAGCAGAACTAGTACAACATCAGTAACTAGTATGTCATGACGATACATTAGGTCTATCGGGAATCCCAAAATAAGATAAAAGCAAGAATTGATTTTATAAATCTTTTTCAAAGAGAGCAGTGATGTATATATGTAATATAAATCGATTTAGGCTCAACTATGATGAACATGCTTAAAAGCACTTCCTAGTAATGCAGGCATCAAAAATCGTATTTTCCTTATAATACGATTGATATTTTTTCAAGATAATACCTCTAGATAATTGACTTGACAGAGCCAATTAGCATAATTATGCCACTAAATATTCCAACCTTAATCACTCTGTTGCGTATAGTATTAATACCATTTTTTGTGTTAGTTTTTTACTTACCATCTCAATGCAGCTCTTTGATGTGTGCGTTAATCTTTGTCTGTGCAGCAGTCACTGACTGGTTTGATGGTTTTCTTGCGCGACGATGGCAACAGACAACACAATTAGGTGCCTTTCTGGATCCAGTAGCAGATAAAATCATGGTTGTTACAGCATTTATATTAATCGTAGAATGCTTTCATTCTTGGTGGATTACATTGCCGGTATCAATTATGATTGCTCGTGAAATTATTATTTCTGCTTTGCGTGAATGGATGTCGGTAATAGGAAAGCGTAATAGTGTAGCAGTGTCATGGACTGGCAAGGCTAAAACCACTATACAGATGCTTGCGTTATTCGCATTACTTTGGCATCCAAATAATATCGTAAAAATAGTAGGTATTACAACATTATATATTGCAGCGGCTTTAACATTTTGGTCTATGTTGCAATATTTCTATGTATCACGACATTATTGGCTGAAAAAGAAATGAACATAGCTGCCCTAGAAGAATAGTAGTACAATAATTAAGAAAAATTTAATTGACTCGTGTTCACATACTAGTACAATGTTATGTATTAGTCTTATATGTCTATATATTATCATTATTACTATTTTATATAGTTCATTAGAAAAAATATCTAGCTTCCAATTACTAATCGCGAATATTGAAATGCATAGCTATTGAGTGCATGGAAGCTTTACCTAAAACTAAAAATAAAAATAAAAAAACTGTTATTATGATCAATAATAACAACATAATCATTAAAGGGTTATATTGTAACAATCGATCATAAGGCGCGTTGGCAGAGTGGTCATGCTACGGACTGCAAATCCGTCCACCTCGGTTCGACTCCGAGATGCGCCTCCATCTTACACTTAGCCCGGATGGTGAAATTGGTATACACAAGGGACTTAAAATCCCTCGGCGCATAGCTATGCGGGTTCAAGTCCCGCTCCGGGCACCACTATGACTTTAATGAAAATTCAATCAGTTATTTTAGCTATTAATATCAATTATATAGTATAGATTAGTGCGATATACTAGATACTAGTATAGTATATTCTAGCAAATATTTCCTCATACTTATTAGGCAGGTAATACGTATGATTTTATAGAACAAGATCCTAATAAATACTAGCGTATCATTCTTTTATGTTCACTTTTATGCTTATTGATACAAGAACTTCATGCTTATTGATACAAGAACTTATTGATATAAGAAAATACTGCGGCATATACTATATATATCGAAAGTAGAAAAATATACATTTTATGTATAATAAGGAAAGGATAGGTATCGAAAATCATCGTATATTGTATATATGCAGGATTAGGAACATTATACGATTATAATATAATCTTAGTGATTTTTCGTGATATCTCTCTAATGCGACTGAGTTAATACTTTATATTTTTATATATTTCAGTGGTAATACATCTATCATAAGCCCATATATATTTGAATCTTTTATTAAATACCTATATTTTGATAACTCTTCTAAATTCTATTTTTTGTTGCTCATAAAAACGTTGATCACACATAAAATGATGTATTCTATGTCTAAAACATACCTTAGTTTTCAATAAAAACTGATAATACTTAATAAAAATACATATACAGTTCATGTCCAATAGAATTGGATTCAGTCAAATAAGTTGCTCGCAGTATATTTAGTAGATATAGTTATCCACTAACAGTAATACAAACTCCTATGTTCCCTTGTATCTGCCATGAAATACGGAGATTATCTTAACAGATCTTAGAGATGCAATCAGCATTAGAGTTTCTAGGTTTAGTATGTTGCTAGAATCAGATAGATATCTTATGGTGATATATACATAAAATTATGACTCAGCTATATCTCAGATTGTTTTTGACTGATACAACTATTTTTTACTCATACATATGTTAAGATTTGTATGAAACAACTGCATATCGCGATAATAATAACAAGACGGTCAGTGATCAAGTGGCCCACCTGCTGTATTTAGATGGATAATAAAAGCGATGGATGATAAAAGATGTTATAAATTTTTAGTACTAAGATTATACATCTATGACAATCTTTGTAAGATTTGAGAATACAGAAACGATCGTATCATTAATCGGGTGGTAATCTAGTTATATTGCAGATCAAACTTATATGAGTATACTCAATAATAAAATCGTTGACAGTCACAGGTGTTTACGGTGTAATAAATAATACAGCCCGGATAGCTCAGTCGGTAGAGCAGGGGACTGAAAATCCCCGTGTCCTTGGTTCGATTCCAAGTTCGGGCATCATTTTAAGCTTATTAAGTAAGATGTGACTTTTAGAGCAGATCATGGTAGATCATGTAGTATACTAAGTTTATAGATGTTCGGAGGATTGTAGGATTAAAATCCTGTAATACTATTACATGTATTGCATTGGTGTTATTACACCTATATCAAAGTCAATCAAATTCTACTAATAATGTGTAGATCTGTATCGTAGCAGTAGTCAGATACTGTTGATCTGATATGGTTGTATTTTATATGATAATGAGAAAAATCATATTTTCAGATTCTATATGGTATATGCGCTATTTTAAATAAATAATTAACGCTTATTAATAAAATGTATACTAGTGTATACATTTAAGTTGCACATCCTAAATACTAAATAGCCAAATCTGATCGGATGGTGCGATAATATACACAGTAAGACACAGTAAGATATAAAGACTTCGACTATTATGGATGTATCGATCAAGGTATACTATATACTAAATCTCTGCAATAGAGATCAGATAGATATGTGATAACATAGATATTTTTTATAACATGTGTATTTCTGATCAAATTAATACAGAGTGATGATTCTCTATCGGACTACAAAACCTGTATAATAACAACTTATATTATAAGATTCCCGTACAAGACCTATTCAACACAAGACCTATCCAACTTAAAGAGAATTTATATGTTTATCATTCATGCTGAAAGCCGTAAGACATATGGTACGGGTTCAAGTCGTCGTTTACGTAGAGCGGATAAATTACCTGCAATTATTTACGGTAGGAAAATAACTCCTTGGCCTATCATGCTAAATCAAGACTTGATTATGAATATTCAGTCAAAGATTCATTTTTATAAGGAAATTCTAACCATTATCATAGATGGTACAGAAATTCCAGTAAAAGTGCACGCTATACAGCGTCATCCATTTAAAGACAAACTACAACATATTGATTTTATTCGTATGGAATGACTTTCTATTCCTGAAAATAAGTGTTCAATGGATATACAATAAAAAAACAAATGAAATTTTTTATACATAGCTTAACAATTATCATTGTAATCTTATCACTGATTGATAAACATTGTAACTTCAATTAAGTTATAAACTTTTAATTATATACATTCTTATGATAGATTATCAATATGTATCTTGATACCTTATAAGGTACATATATATTTAATATATACTAAAGCATTTTAATGATACCATCTATCACATTATCTAATAAAATACGGGTTTGAGCGCTGATTTGTATCGTGCTGCTATATTAAAATCATATAGCTATATTATAAGACACTGTTAGTTCAAATAAAATATCTGCTAAGACGCTGTCATCTTACTTCATGTTATTAATAGAAGGAATGATCGCCATACTGATGTTCAGTTAGATCTTTTACACCTTTTAGTTCTGAAAATTGAGCTAATAGCTCTTTTTCAATGCCATCCTTGATAGTTACATTAACCATTGCACAACCATTGCAACCTCCGCTAAATTTTAGGATAACATATCCTTCACTGGTAATATCAACTATAGACACTGCTCCGCCATGTCTTGCTAGCTGTGGATTTATTTGTGCTTGCAGAACCCACTTTACACGATCAAAAAGTGATGCGTCATCGCTAATTTTTCCCATTCTAGCATAAGGTGCTTTTAGTGTGAGTTGAGAACCCATTGGATTTATAATATAGTCAATTTCAGCATCTTGCAGATAAGGAGCGCTTGCATTATCAATAAATGCTGATAATTTATCAAATTTTAACTCGATATCATGCGTGCTGACCTCATCCCCAGCACAGTAGGCTACACCACACTCAGCAGCAGAGGTACCTGGATTAAGTACAAATACGCGAATTTGAGTACCATGAGGCTGTGTTGATAGCAGTTTAGAAAAATGTTCTTGGGCAGATTTTGTAATGATAATCATGACTAATGCTCAATAGTTGATTGGTTTTGTATTATAATAAAAAATTTTCTTTGGATCTACAAGATGAGATCAAAATATTAGTCGTTACTAGATTCACAATTAATAGGTTTTTACAATTTGAAGTTTATGAGTCTGCAGATAGTTCAATCAGAGTTTATGCAAGCATATAATTGTAATGTTAAAGATTTGGCGCTGCAATAGTAAGTCAGATAAAAATTAAGAGCATCTCTTAAGATTTTAATTGTTATAGATTATCTTGTAGATTATCTTGAGTTCTTCTTGAAGCTCTTCATCCTCTGTAGGAGGTATTAGTTTGCTAATCTGTTTTATTATGGATGTAAATTAAAAATTAAGGTAGGTATTGAAATATAAATATTTTACGAATACACTTTCAAACTAATATAGAATAGACGGTTAATATCATTTATCGGGGGATCTCGATATTATCTAGTTACGTTTTTGGTAAGAGGATATAGTTTTCATAAAACACTAAATTATATTACTTCTGCGTTTGCTCTATATTATACTGTGATCTACTACACAGACTGTGTACTGATAGTTGATTAAAGAGCATGCATACTTAAAATTTATTGAATGTCTTGACAGAGTCATATAAAAATAACAACTACTACTATTAATATAGCCAGCGGATATAAAAGATTTTTTGCAGTGTGTTCTATGCGCTTTATACGCATTTGTATTTTTATGATGTTTTTCAGAGTGATGGAAGCAGCTCATTATCGGAAGAGCATAGAGATGAGTGGGTATACGATTAATTATGTTTATTTTTATTGCGCTTAAGCATCTTACTTTTGAGACTAGAAATCCTGATCATCAGCCAATAACGCATATACATATATAACTAGTGAGGTCGTATTTTGCATAGATATTCGATGGTTTTACTTATATACAAATGTAACTGACTGTGAGTATTTGCGCTCGCTTACTAATAAATTTATATTATCTAACGTTAATATTATTAATTTTACCAGGACGTCTATTTTTAGAGTAGACTTGTGAGTTTTGATTTAACTAATGGATAAATTCATCACGCTATCACGCATTCTTTTAGATTTTCTAGATTTTCTAAAGGTTGTATGAAGTTATGTATCCATTTTTGATTCTAAAATCATAAGAGACTGAGTTAGGTATTTTCTGATGTAGATATTCATGGAAGTGATGATGTGTACTAAATAGATCTACTTGAACAGCAGGACTGCGAAACAGTAATATGCGCTTGCACCTAATAACTGCAGTGATCATAGATGATCATGTCTCTAGTCGCAATACTGCCAATCCAGAATATAGTGCGCTCTTATGAGATACAGGGGACGAATAAAATCAATGTTAGATAGATGATAGGTAACAGACATCATTTTTAGTAAAAAATCAATTTATGAACTATCATAGCCTGTAATATCACTATTGGCCATTAGAACCTCAATAGTATATATATTAATAATATGAGCAGTTCCTGAAAATATCGCAGCGACTTCGTTCATGAAAATTCTAAGGTATGTGACCTGATTGGTTAATAACATTTATGGTATGATGTTAGGACTGTAATTATATCATCATGTATTAGTCGTATTTGACGATAATGAGATAGGATTTAATAGCAATTAATCGCTAGGCTAATCAGGTGAATTGTTTTTAAATAGCAACGTTAGAGCTCTCGCACAAATCACTAACATCATCTTAATTCTCAATCATAGCAATACACAATATTTTCAACTTATCGCATAGTCAAATTCTTTATATAAAGATCAAAAATTAATAATAATAGCATGATCAGCATCAGAATTGTAATGTGAACATCTTCTGTTACTCCTATCATAATAGCCTTAAAAAAGTATTAATAGTGTTCTAGTAAATAGTTAGTGAATTTTCACTGTATAGCATACTTCGATTGGTAGACATGATTATCAAGTATCTTGTTTTCGTCTAGAATTTTTATAGTATATTTCTGCGGTTAGATATATCACAGTACGCAATCAAGAAAATACACAAAACATATATTAGTTCAACTGAGATGAGTTAATATGATGATATTTTTAGAAAAAGATGCTTAAGGTACTACACTGCTCATTGAGCATTGCATCTGTTAATAAAAGAAATCAAAAGATTTACTGTAATTTTTTTTAAGAGCTCACGGCATCTATTGCGATGTCACAACAAGAGTGATCAATAGAGCTTGGAGGATTCTTTAACCATTTACGACGTTAATCAGGTGATTTTAAATGTTGCTATAATAAAGGCATTAAACAAAATCTTTAACCTGACAGCAAGGTGGTAGTGAGACTCTTATATATGTAAGAATCTATTTAGCTTACCCTGTGCAGACATAGATAATGCTTCTGTTGAGAACTTTTGTCACTATAATAATATTATCTATTGAGGTAGATTCATGCTGACTGAATACGAGAAATTATTTTTTCTAATAAATATAGATTCAATGAATTTTTAGAAATATTGTGAAAATACTAATTGTTCAACTATGTAGTATTAATAGTGATTAGACTAATAGTAATTAGACGATTTTTGATCGTAGTACAGTCTATTTATGTATTTTATTTGAATAATTCTATATTTTAAAAATAGCAAAAATATTTCTTGAGATCAAATATCATTATATTTACCTAGATAAGCAATTGTATTAAGTACATCTACAATGACGAAAACAGCATACTAACTTGCTAATATTCACGATACATGCTATGGTCTATTACAACATAGACCATGTTTATGTATTTTCTGCATCAGGGGTGATAGAGGGATGTGTGTATAAATATTAATTGAATATCTTATTCTTTTTCAGTCTTGTTAGAGTCAAGGACTTCTATATGAGAGTATCGTAGTGTACAATATAGTTGAGTTCAATGGATTGATCAAAAACATTACAAAACTATTAATAAAAGTTAGATCCACACACTCCAAGTACCTTTAACATTCCATATAATATAATTATGCTTTTTATTTATTGCGTCTTGTTTAGTTCTATGAGAGATATAGATCGGTAATTAGCAATGTCTATGATGTAGACAATCTTTTTATAAAATGACAACATCCTTTTAGGATCTATCGTGATATACAAAAGGTTTTATTTACAGTTAGCACGTGTAAGACTGTAGGTACTACACACATGAAGAATTGCAACTATTACTTAATCTGAATAAGGGTGTGTGATTCTTTAGTCCAAATCTATTCATATATTTAGAATATAGATATTGTGGTTTGTTATCTAAACATCTATATTGTATAATAAATTGTAAGATATATTTTGGGCTGTGACAATGCTATGCACTGCAATTAGTTTATACTTTTATCATAACAATGATCAAGCTATGCTAATCCTATATGTGTGACATGTGTGACGCCACAGCTAAAATAACCTACAATTTTGGGATTCTCAGTAAACATTACATGCCTGTAATGTTTGCTATTTTTATTTTTTTAAACAGTTCAAAACACTCGCGTACCTGAATGGTTACCAATAGGTTTATTCATGATAAAATATCAGGGAGAAAGATTCTTATAACTCATAATCAAAAAGGATTTCATAAAATTATCATATGTAAAATGTTATAGAGATCTTTTACAGAGATCTATTCATTCGTTGTTCTATTGCGATCTATGATAAATTGGAGTGATACTACTGGAAAAACAACTGATTAATAGCTAATAGTGTGAAATACGCGTAATATCGCTACTATATAATAAAGAAATATATTTTTATATATAAATAGATTTCATCTATTCAAACAATTTATCTATAACATTGCATCTATTAAAACAATTTATCTATAACATTATAACAACTGATAGATATAGTAAGAGATTTATATGACGTGAGTTAAGAGGAATGTGATATATGCTGCATTATTAAAATGAGCCGCTTTAGTTTGAAAATATCTTTTATCTTTTTGATGCAAAAAGGTGTACTTTTTCATAGAAGCGCAGCAGATAAAAGAAACTCGTTACATATCTTACCTAATATTCAAGACATAGTGTACTATAATGTTATATTTAGGCAGTACATAATTTCTGTAGTACATAATTTCTGTAAAGCGTAGAGAAAAGACTATATATAAAATAGTATTACTATGAGACTTATCATGATAAATAGAGATCGAGTGGGACGTCAATTTTGTATCAACAATAAATACTGGGTCCTTGTTTCATTGTATTAGTACTAATGTCTGGTTAGTTAACGGAGTTAACATAATAACTATACTGTTTGCTGTAGCAGCATATCAGATTCAGTGTATAAATAAAATTTCTCTAGATTTAAAGCAGCTGATCTAATTTAGCGCAAGATCATTAAAATTATTAAGAGTATTATGAATATTTTTTAGTAGCATGTATAGGATAGACATCTTACATTTTGGTATGCTTAATATATTTAGGCCAGTGTTTATTCTGTAAAATAGTTCCTGCATATAGATGGTAATAATTAGATAGTAATAATAGCGAATTGCTATGCGGTATGTATAGCTAGCAGAAATTATTTGATAAATATCATATACGTAATATTTACATAATTACGTATTATTTACATAATATTACTTATTTTTATTCCTTGAAAATAACTAGATCAGGGATTTTTTCAGATCTTGAAACAAGAACTCTTCTATCAGACAGAATCATATGCCAGGCACAGCCAGATATAAAGGTTATATATATAAAAGATATCGCAAGAATTTTATCTTTCGAATATAATTATATCGCATATAAGGCATAATATATTTGATATATGCTTATTCAGCAAACACTGCACTAGTTTTTTAAAAGCTCTAGAGTTAACCAACTAATATGTATATGAGTATATATGCATCAGGTATCACATTTTCATAGAGACTTAATACGTCCTCGTTATTGGCTAACTTGGTTTGGCATTAGTATCTTGTTTCTTCTAGTTCGGCTTCCATATCCTCTATTATATCGCTTAGGTACCTGGATGGGCCGTCTATCTATGCGTTTCATGCATCGTCGTATGTATATTGTACGTCGTAATTTGGAACTCTGCTTTCCGGATATGCCTAAAGATGAGTTAGAGCACCTTATCAATAGTAACTTTGAATCCCTAGGCATGGGGTTATTAGAAACAGGTATGGCTTGGTTCTGGTCTGATCGACGCATTAAGCATTGGTTTAGCGTTGAAGGTCTTAATCATTTAAAGGCCGCACAAAAAACTGGCCGCGGAATTCTTATGATTGGTGTGCATTTTATGTCACTTGAAATGGGTGGTCGAACTATGGGTTTATGTCATCCTATGACAGCTATTTATCGTCCACATAATAATAAAGTGATCGAATGGGTTCAAACCAGAGGTAGAATGCGCTCTAATAAAGCAATGATAGATCGACGCAATTTACGCGGTATAGTGCATATACTAAAAGCCGGTGACGCTGTTTGGTTTGCTCCAGATCAAGATTATGGTCCAAATGGTAGTGTTTTTGTGCAGTGGTTTGCTGTTCCTGAGGTAGCCACAACTAGTGGTACCTGGGTGCTTACACGCTTAGCAAAACCAATACTCATGCCGGTGGTATTAGTGCGAAAAAATGATCGAAGTGGTTATCAGTTACTCATACATGAAGAGCTTAAAGACTATCCAATAGAAAACAAAATGCAGGCGGCTAGATATATTAATCAAATTATTGAACGTGAAATCATGCGAGCTCCACATCAATATATGTGGTTACATCGTCGATTTAAAACACGGCCAAATGGTTTAAGATCAATATATTAATAATAATTAAATATTGACTATTAAGTCATAAACGGTTTTTTACATAAATCAATATTATTGATCTAATCAATAGATATTTATTAAATCGCTGCTTAGTAAATGATTAAGAAGTTCATTGTAATGGCTTTAGATTTTGGATTACATTATGCACTATAAATTTTAATAAATCAGTTATGTATATCTGTACTGAGTACATACTATAGTAATTTGTAACTCTACTCAAACAGTAGAGTCCATCGTGATATACACATTAACGCAGTGTGCAATATAAGATAATCATTTTATTGGATTTTTTATGAGTGATAGCTGTTTCGGTAAAGCTAGAGCGCTATCAAGATAGTTCTATATAATAGAGAGACTAGCTATTAATTTATGGTTTAATATAGAGAGCTAGAGAGGAAAAACTGACTGCATTAAGAATAATAATTATAAGGATTGTATAATTATTTTTTTAGAAAACCCTTTCATTTCAATAAACCTTAATAGTTGTCTAGTACTAGAATATGTTTAGACAGGATTTATGATTGAATACTAGATTAGGATTAAGATGAAAAAATATATTTTAACTTTATATATTTATATAAACTTTTAGAGCCAGTATGCGTATATTTTATAATGATAATTATGATGATAATTTTTAGTACAATTTTCATATTTATTAAAGATCGACTGGATTCAACTAGATCAACAATGAGAAAAGAGCGGATGCTCTGATAATAATGAATGATTATCAAATACTCATCGAGAGTGGTAAAATTACGATGATTATTAGTAGAATAACTTTACTGGAAACAGCAATATAAGAGAGTGAGTAGAGCCTGTTGGTCATGCGCATATGCATATTCTGTTGAGCAGTCAGTATATGCAAAAATTTAAATAATTTTGCATATACTTGGCAATGCTACTCTTTTGGAATATATTCCATATTATCTCTAACTCAACATATTATGCATATAATTAGTCATTACGTATTACATTCAGACATAAAAAGTGATAAAAAATCATTTTTTATGTCATGCCAGTTATTGTGATAACATAAAATAATTAAAAAATCTAACTAGTTCTCGCATAGAGATTTGAGTTTTACCTGGTTTCGCTAATGATCGCTAGAAGAGATTATATGATTGCATTGAATCTAAATATTGGATAGACAAATGAGAACAGATATATTGTTTTTTTGTAGGTGTAAAATCTTAATAAATACAATAGGTGGTGATATGTACATCAGCTATATAAGATCAAATACGATATGAAGCAGCTATTTGGCGTTACTTCATAATGTCTGTTTGTGGTGTAGGAATTGACATCGTAGAAATTATTCGAATAGCTTCGACAATCAGAAAGGTAGGCGATCGATTCGCAGAGCGCATACTAAGTGATGCTGAATTCAGTCAATATAAAAAAAATCTCAAGCCAGAACTTTTTCTTGCTAAACGGTTTGCAGTCAAGGAAGCTACCGTTAAGGCATTTGGTATTGGTATGAGAGGTGGTTTAGCATTCAATCAAGTAGAAACCTGCCATGATAGTCTTGGCAGGCCTTATTTGTGCCTTTTAAAACATGCAAAAATCATAGCGCAGACTTTATGTGTAACACGCATTCATGTCACATTTTCTGATGAAAGGCAATATGCTTGTGCTATGGTAATTCTTGAGGATTAACTCTTTTAATGAGTTATTAAAAAATGAGTTATCAAAAATTTTATGCACTGATTTTTACTCTATGATGCTTTACTTTTTGAGTCATTTTACTGTATGTAAACTGTAAATGCGATTAATATTTTTGAGTCAATCAGCAGAGTAAGTAAAAAGATAGAAAACATTCATTTTTGACGGTTATCAAAAAGCTAAATTTTGGGTTACTCACGTAGTATAATCCAGATCTTTTGATGAAGCTAGTAGGCTTATATTTACAACTAAAACTACAATAACCATAGTTTTATTAAACTTTTATGTTTTATAAACATTGTGTGGCATTTTAACAACGCCCCTCAAGTAATCAGATTTATATTGTTAAAATATAGGATATGAACACCATACTATGGTTTATCAAGCAGTGCATAAAACTTTGATTTGATACTATATATAGCGGTATATATAATAATATATATTATACAGCGACTAGTTATATCTTTACTATACTCTGTATATAAAGAATAGATCGCTATACCAAAATCCATCCGGTATCACTTAATAATCTAGATATTACAAAACGGGATAGTAAAGCCATGACAGGCGTCATAAGTGTAAAAACTTTACACGAAAAATGATTATTTTAAAGGCTAATTAGGATTTTTTTCACTAAAGCAACTAGTGTACTTAGAAGAATAATAATGCTATATACGGTAAATGGCCATGGTCCCCCACTAGAACAGGATCATAAAATTGAGTTACTCAATGCCAATAGAGCTTCTAAGTAATGTTTAATAATCTTCTTACGATGGGGAAGATTTATCATGATAGCGATTTTAGGTGTGCATAGTACTAATATTATTAGTATCATTCTTCTTAGATCTTGTATGTACTAACCCCTAATCATACTAAGTATTATATATCATATAAGCAACAGAATGAATATGGTTAAAAATACTTAGCAATCCCTCTAAGCATAACAGGTCTCTTTTAAGAGATCTGAGATGAAAATTTCTGCTATAAGTGATAGTGATTTCATCTGATCCTGATGAGTCTGTTTTTAGAGTACAAGGCATCATAATAGAATGGGAAAATATCACAGTCTTATGATCACTGGGAGTGTTATATCCTTAGACACAAGCAGAATCTTAAAAAAATGAATAGGGTTTTAGGTTAATCTCGTACTGATACAATTCGTTGAGACGTATACATCACACGATAACCTGATATAGTCGCGATATACTATCGTATCATGCATATGATTAGATCTTTTACAATTTATTTAAAATTAACAGATTATAGATATCAGGAGGATATTCCTTAATATATAGAGTTATTTTAGATTGTAGAGCTTATTTTAATTTTAAAATGTCGGTAAGGTTGCTGCTATCCTCTCAGCCACAAGAGTAAAGCCAATTTTTTTTCTTGAGAAATTAGATTTAAGATAAGTCTCTTACTATGAACTGCGTAAATATATAGTCTTTACTTCAGATAAAGTGATATATTTTTATAACTATAAAATCTATAGCTATCATCCTTCTGATATCATCGTTGTATGTATAGGTAAAGAACAGATAAAGATTATATGATAAGTGATGTTGCCACTTATTACCTTTTAATATCACTAGTCGTTCTCTTTAACCTTTAGATGGAATCCAAAAGTTTACTAGAATTTCATATTTTAAAATACTGTGTGTAATGTTCCATGGATATAAATACTTGTCATAAAGAGAAACATAGGATTTACACAGAATATGTTTGGCATGATGTCATTTTTCTGTTTGAATAATATTCAATGAGAATATCACTGGATTTTCAAAAAATTATAAATTAACATATCGTTATTCTATTAGAATAAGTTGTATATATTCTGTATACTACTAAAAACACTAAACCTGATTGAGTAAAGTTGCTCGCTAGGGGCCGAATTTCTGCACCTTTATTATGATAAAGATCACTAATATTTACTAACTCATATTAGTAGCAAAGATAGACAATCTTGATATTTTTTTAAAGTGTAGCTACTTATCTATTCAACCTTGTATTAAATATATAAGGCACCTGCTTCATATAATACAGACTCTTAAAGCGCTACATGCTGACAGAAGTGATCTCTCGAAGTGATCTCTCATGTAAGTAAATAAGATTAATGCTTATAGCATATAGCTATGGAATATCTAAATGGCAACCGCATTATGAGATAATATTCATCCAATTTTTCTCTTTTAGAATCACTAAAATATAAAATAATAGACTAATTGTGAATATAAAGTGATAGTAATAGATCAGTAATCTATTACTATCTATTATACACTAACACTTAGAATCCCTATCCATTGATTACTATCATAACAGTAAAGATTACGTTGCTTTAAAACTATGTAAACGGTTGATTGCTTTTATGCGATTTTCTATCAACCAAGTCTCGGTGCAAGAAATGGCTTCATTAATTGCTCTGTCAATAAGTTGTTTTTCTTTTATTTTTGGCACACCCAAAACAAATTCTACCAATTTATTGCGATCGTCTGGGCACCCAACGCCAATACGTAAACGATGAAACTGTGTATTATTACCTAGGCTTTGGATAATATTTTTTAGACCGTTATGCCCTCCGTGATTACCATTTTGTTTAAATTTTGCAATACCAGGGGGAAAGTATAATTCGTCGTGTACTATTAGTATATTGCTTACAGTAATATTGTAATATACCGAAAGAGCAATCACTGCTTTTCCGCTATAATTCATGGAAGTTGTAGGAATCAATAACCAGATTTCTTTATTACCTATCCTGCAGCGCGCCGTATAACCAAAAAATTTTTTTTTTCTTTTAAAATTTGATTATGGCGTTTAGCTAGCTGATAGATATACCATGCTCCAGCATTATGCCGAGTTTTAGCATATTTCTCGCCAGGATTTGCAAGCCCAACTATTAATTTAAGATGACTCATATGATGTAAGACCCTGTGCTGCACAATGCATAATGTCTGATACTCTACAATAGTAAAAACTTTAGATTTAACCTAAAAGTACATTTTGTTTACGATGGACTGACGCCTCTAGAGAGAGGAATATAAAAGATATATAAAGGATATATATGATGCTATGTCAGTAATTAGTCTACTTAAGTAACATACTTTATGTACTAACTTTTATTACAGATGTACTTTTGGAAATTATTTCATACGTTATTGTACGCCATGCAATACGTAACTTCCGTAGCAATACGTAGATTCTCTGTATGACTTCATTGGTATCAATTACTTGTTTAAAACTATATACATATCTGTACGTTTTATATGTAAGTAATGCCATTACCTAAGATAGTTGAGGAAATTTCTATTAGTATTGCATCACATCACATCACATTCTTATCTTTGCTCAAAGTAAATTGTGCAAAACAAACGCTTGATGGTCTCATATTATGATATATAACATAAAAAAATACATAACTGAAAGAAAATGCTATACAGGTACGCGATGATCATCCTGATTATATCAGGTGATAATTTAACAATTGATTGTTAAAAGATGATTAATTGATATTTTCATTGCCTTTTCTAAAAGAATATACATATGTGTCAATACATTACATACTTGAATATTCTGATACATCTAACCAATTTACCTATTCTAAATGTTATCTAACATCAGATAGTGTATAGACTTAAGGTATCTCTTGTAACCACTGATGAATAATGTTTTCTATATCAAGTGCTACTTGTGCCTGTGAACGACTCGCATCAATAGTACGAATCTGTTTATCAGATGCAGCTAAGGCAAGATATTGATTACGAATTTTAGTAAAAAAATGTAATGATTCTTTTTCAATTCGGTCTAATGGGCCGCGTTTTTTTACCCGTTGTAAGCTGATTTCAGGAGGGACATCTAAATACAACGTAAGATCTGGGTTAAAATTACCAAGAGCCTCTTCCTTTAAACTACAGATAAAATCATGACTAATCTCACGACCTCCTCCTTGGTAGGCCCGTGAGGATAGCTCATGACGATCTCCTATGACCCATGTGCCCCGAGCTAATGCTGGCTTTATGACGTGCTCTACTAATTGAACACGTGCTGCAAATACTACGAATAATTCAGCATAATACGTTATCTTCTCTTCGTTATATGTATCGTTTTTGATTAGCTCACGCAACTTCTCTGATAGTGGCGTACTACCTGGTTCACGCGTATAGATGACATCATGAATACCATGTTCACGTAGTATGTTAGCCACCACAAGGGATGATGTCGTTTTTCCTGCCCCTTCTAAACCTTCAATGACAATAAATTTACTATTCATTTTCTCTCTATTTATGGAGGGGTGTGTTATAAGTTACATGATAGTTAATAGGTGTCTAGAAATTGCTTAGGAATTAGGATATAGCTCTATCTTAGAGACTTTATACAATATTGTAATAGAATGATTCTATACATGAAGGTTTCTTTATAACGATGTACTGAGTACTGTCATGATTTACTTGATGATTTACTTATGCATCGTATTTGGTAATTTCAGATAAGATAATCGTTAAGTCAGTTTATCTTTATCAACAATGTTGATTAATTTAGAAAAAATAAAATTTTTGATGTTTGTCAGTAAAAATATAGGTGATGTTCGACGAGTTAGCTTTTTATTATGTCACCAACTAAAACTGTATCAGCAAGCACCTGACAAGAACCTTAACATAAGTCACTATCTTTATCCTGACTTGGTTTAACTATATTTACGAGCATGCAAGCAGAAATCATGATTCATGCAATTATGCAAGCATTATAACTGCATGCATGTTCTTGCACATCTAAGATATTAGCTTTTATTTCATATTAGTTGACTGGATGTCATGTTGTATTATTTTCATATCCAGATGTTTTCATGTAACTAATTTAACAGTTAGGAGATATTTATGATTTCACAGATCATCTGATCAATATCAACTCTTTTATAAATCTTGTGCATTTATTTTATATAAATACTGATCACTTTAGATCATAAAATAACACTCTTGTCAAGGAAGTTATTTTTATTGTACATTTATTACTTTTATGGTTGCTAACAGAGTATTTTAGCAGATTGTATATCATTGTGCAGTGAATCTACTCTATTATTGATATTATATATCAATATATAATTACTGATATTGTATAAATACATAATTCGAGGTCTATCATATTTCAATAAAAATAATCAATTTTGTTAGGCGTAGTTTTATGATGACTGAAAGTACCTAAACAAACGGATTGCGCTATCGATGCAACATATAATTGAGGTTGTAATAGTTGGTGGGGGATTGACAGGGGCAGCATTAGCAAGTGGTTTAGCACAATATGGTTTTGATGTTGTGGTAATTGAGCAGGAAGATGTGCCTAATTTTAACCCCTTATCTTATCCAGATCTTAGAATCTCGGCTATTAGTGCTGCTTCAGTCAGTTTGCTCCAGAAGTTAAAAGTGTGGCCCCAGGTTCTAATGATGCGTTGCGTGCCGTATCGTGTACAGGAGATTTGGGAACACCCTATGGCCCGAGTAATACTGGATGCTAGATCTTTAGGTTTAACTGAACTAGGTTATATGGTTGAAAATCATGTATTAAAATATGCCTTATCGAAACGTTTGCACAATCAGAATGTGCCGTTACTGTATAATACGCGCTTAAAAAATTTACGAAGAATTAATGGAATTTGGCAGATTTTTTTAGATAATGGTAAGGTCTTGCAGGCGCGTCTTGTGGTAGGTGCAGATGGATCAAACTCACAAGTGAGAAAATTAGCTAATATTAGAATTCAGGGTTGGCGATACGCACAATCTTGTATGCTTATCAGTGTGCGCTGTTCTGATCATCCGGGGGACATCACTTGGCAGCAATTAACTCCCGAAGGTCCCCGCGCTTTTTTACCGCTCTTTGGATATTGGGCGTCGCTAGTGTGGTACGGAAAACATACTTATATTCAAAAATTACAGTCAATGACTATGTTACAACTACAACGTGAGATCCAACTGAATTTTTCAGATCGCGTTGGACAAATCACTCCAACAATGTCTGGTTCATTCGTGTTAAGTCGCAGTCATGCTATGAATTACGTATTACCAGGATTAGTATTAGTTGGTGATGCAGCACATACGGTTCATCCCTTTACAGGGCAAGGTGTTAATTTAGGCTATCGTGATGTATCTGCTTTACTTGCAATCCTCAACGAGGCTCATCATCAGTCGGATCAGTGGTGTTCAATAAATGTTTTACAACGCTATCAATATCAGCGTCAAAAAGATAATCGTCTAATGCAAAATGGGATTGACTTATTATACTATATTTTTAGTAATCAGTGCTTACCGGTAAAAATTATACGTAATGTAGGATTGATAGCAGCTAATCACGCAGGAGCCATTAAATACGATGTTTTAGCTTATATGCTAGGATTAGCATATGTCACTGAATACTAACTAGAGATATCGTTGTATTTTCAGTACACTGGATTAAAGCGATTATTCGACATGAAATTTTTCTTGACCAAATGCGATTCATATGATTTATTAATTGCATTAATGGCCTATTTTCAATAAATATGTAAATTTTTGTTGCATATCTGTATCAGTCTTTTTAAACTAGTAGTTACTTCAGTGACTACAGTGACCTTAGTGACTGTAGTTATCTTAGTTACTCAATGCCGGTTTAGCTCAGTTGGTAGAGCGACTGACTTGTAATCAGTAGGTCACCAGTTCGATTCCGGTAGCCGGCACCATTAAAAGAGTATGGGTGGGATTCCCGAGTGGCCAAAGGGAGCAGACTGTAAATCTGTCGTCATTGACTTCGAAGGTTCGAATCCTTCTCCCACCACCATCGCTTTAGCATATAACTCTGACAAGCACTATGCTATCAATACAACATCACACGCAGTGATATAATACATACTAGAAATATCTTCTAGATAGATACAAACTTCTAAAGTAGCGGATATCGTATAATGGCGATTACCTCAGCCTTCCAAGCTGATGATACGGGTTCGATTCCCGTTTTCCGCTCCAACTATGCTGATATAGCTCAGTTGGTAGAGCACACCCTTGGTAAGGGTGAGGTCCCCAGTCCGAATCTGGGTATCAGCACCATGAACAATTTGCGCTATTGCACATTATGACGCAATATTGAGACACAATGACTAGAGCTATTCTTGTATTCTTCGTTCACGGTATCTGCGAAATAATTAAAAATTTTCACTAAACACCAAGACATCAACAGTATTTTTATAAAATATCATGCAAAATGCGCCATCTAAAAACAGATTGATATTAGATTAACAGGATATCCGATGGTATCGTATATAAATTATCAGTTTAATTAATATTGCAAAATAATGGATTGCTAAAATTTTTGAAAAAATTATTCCTACTATAGGACCACAAGAAGTCTTGTGATCATCTAGATAACATTCTAACTTAATATTAGTGCATTTACTATAGCATATGCATGTAGCATATACACACTTTTAAAGTGTAATAAAAATGAGAAGTGCGTATCTTAATGAAGATCAGCACATCACGTATACTTATTGGAAGAAGAGATTCAAAGGACAGTTTGTTAAGACAGTTTGTTGTACACTCGATGAATCTTATGTTATATTCAGAAGTTAGATATCAGCAAATAAATCAGTAGATAGGTAACGCTCCCCGGACGAGGGGAGAATTACGACGATATTTTTTTCTATGAATGCCTCCTCCTTTTGTAGTTTTATTGCAGCAGCTAAGGCGGCTCCAGAAGAGATTCCAGCTAGGATACCTTCTTGTATCATTAAAAGACGCGCAGTGGAAATCGCTTCTTCATTTGTAATAACTATGACGCGGTCTATAAGAGTAATATCAAGATTATCTGGAATAAAGCCGGCACCAATACCTTGAATTTTATGTGGACCTGGAGTAATTGCCTGACCGCTTAACACTTGAGAAATTACGGCGGAGTCACTTGGTTCTACTGCAATAGAAATTAGACTTTTGAGTCCTTTGGTCCCTTTAAGATAGCGACTGACCCCAGTCAGGGTTCCGCCAGTACCAACGCCAGCGATAAATACATCCACATTTCCATCACAATCTTCCCAAATTTCTGGTCCAGTGGTTCGTTCGTGAATCGCGGGGTTTGCCGGGTTATTAAATTGTTGTAGTAAAAGATACTTTTCCGGATTAGTAGCGACAATTTCTTCTGATTTTTTAATGGCTCCTTTCATACCCTGTGAACCTTCAGTGAGCACTACGCGAGCTCCTAATGCTTTTAGTAGTTTTTGACGCTCTATGCTCATTGTATTTGGCATTGTTAACGTTAAACAATATCCTCGTGCTGCTGCTACATATGCTAAAGCAATACCAGTATTTCCGCTGGTTGGTTCGACTAATTGAATATTTTTTTTAAGAACACCGCGCTGCTCTGCGTCCCAAATCATACTGGCACCAATGCGACATTTAACACTAAAACTGGGGTTACGTGATTCCACTTTTACAAAAATCCGTTTATTACCAATACGATTTAGCCGAATTAGTGGCGTATGACCGATTGTGAAAGAATTATCTGAGTATATTTTGCTCATAGCTTATCCATAACTATATCAATATGTAGATTTTAGGTAGTTAGCAAATCTACGTATATTATGACGTGAAAATACATTGTATATTTTATTTTTTGATAATCTCATTACAGAAATGATAAGATTATCAGTACACTGACTGCTGTATACTGTAAAATATATGCACAGGATGATTGCATGCAGGGTAGAATAAGTAATAAATCATACATGTTATCTATGAATATCAACATATTACATGAATAACTGGTTATTTTAAACGACCAGAGAGTCTCAGGTGATTATATTGTTAGTTAAGCAATACTTTTGCGATGATAAGAATAGACTTATCATTTTGATAGTTAATCATATGTCATTAATTTAATTGAAGAATGATAACAAAATAATAACAAAAATAAGATAAAGTAAACTTTTTTAACTGATATTACTAAATAATTGAATATAAGATTATAGTTTATGATTCAAGAATAACGATTCAAGCCTGGATATAACTCTTATTTGCTTAGTATGGGCAGTAATGTTTGATTCAACCAAAATATATAACGTTAACATCTTTGGTTAATGATGTATAACTCTAGAGACAGAGCTAGTATGCGAGACCAATTTATCTATTGATATTATTTTATACTGCTTCATGCGTTATTGAAATCCTAATGGTTATTGTAGATTGATAATTGACGCTGAAACTTCTTTTCAAAATGGTGTTAAAACTTATCGATGTCAAGTTTTTCGATGACGCTTTTTCAGATACACTATTAAGTACATTTTTCATATTCCTAAGGTTACAAGGTTTTAATTTTATTTTTGTCATTCTCTTGAATATTAATGGAATGTAATTACAGAGATATCATAATGACTGGCAGAACAGAGTATATGTCGGTATTATATTGTATATAAGCATGAGTATGCTTAATTGTATATAAGCATGAGTATGCTTAATATTATATGATAAAAGGAATTGTCATCTATAGTTATTGGCATACAGTAAGTTAATTAATGATTTACACTTATTACATAAGAGCGATTTTTACTCAGTTTGCGCTGGAAGAGAGATTGAAGGTCTTGCGTAAGATAGAAAACCTTGCTTGGCATTGTTCTTTAAAAGCGATAATATAAATAAAGATTTTCATCTTTCAATTTATATACAACGATACTGTGTATGAACTGTAGCATGGGATTGATAGAGTTTATTTTTGCTATGCATATTATGATGAAATATTTAAAGTTTTCCCTGTGCTATAGTACAGTTGATTATAATACGATTGCAACGCTTGGAAGCATAGCTAAGATATATCGAGTTTCTTGACTATCTTCTTTACGTGACACGCAATCATACAAAATAGAAGTAGAACACCTAAGCAGTTAATCGAACAATATAGCATGTTTTGATTTTAACGTATAGGCTATAGTATTAGATAAGATCCTTATCTTTTCTCTCTAAGAGCCTTTTATATTAGATATGTAATCCATGCATAGACAGAATATACACTATATACGGATCATTACAGAGTGTTTAGGCTATACTTGATACGATCATCACAGTATAGTTTATACATAACAATCTGATTGCATCTAATCTATTAAATTTTCAGTTTTTTGAATTCATGAGGTGTATATGCTAGATTGCATAAAGCTTGCCCTGCATCATGCTTTTCCTAAAACAGTTATCACTTCACTGCTTGGTTGGGGAGCTAGCAAGCATATTCGATGGATTACTAAGGCTGCAATTGATACTTTTATTTGGTATTATAAAGTAGATATGCAAGAATCTAAGACGGTTGATACGGCTAGTTACCACACGTTTAATGATTTTTTTACGCGTTCTCTGCGTGATGATCTTTATCCTATTGAAAATAAGCCAGAATTGTTGCTTTCTCCTGTTAACGGAACAATTAGTCAAATAGGAGCTATTCAGGGTGATCAGATTTTTCAAGCAAAAGGGCATTCGTATTCTCTCTTATCACTATTAGCTGGAAATTACGCTATGACTGATTTATATAAGCATGGTAGCTTTATTACTACCTACTTATCTCCAAGAGACTATCATCGTGTTCATATGCCATGTAATGCTATTTTACGTGAAATGATGTATATACCTGGCGATCTTTATGCAGTTACCCCGTTTATAGCACGACATATTCCTAATATTTTTGCACGTAATGAGCGTGTAATTTGTCGCTTTGATACTAATTTTGGATCTATGGCACAAATTTTAATTGGTGCCGCTATCGTCGGCAGTATTGAAACTGCTTGGTTAGGCACTATTACGCCACCACGTGAAGGTATTATAAGGTGCTGGAACTGGCCTGCACATCACGCAGAAGAAGATTTTGTTTCTTTAACTCAAGGGGAAGAGATGGGTAGATTTAAGCTTGGTTCAACAGTCATTAATTTATTCTCTCCTAATACCGTAATCCTAAATCAAAATCTTGCAGCAGAAAACCACATTCGTCTTGGTGATCCGATTGCTATCATACGGTAGCTAGGCTAAACTACAGGTGGTTATCATCAACTGATTACGAGATAGCCATGTTATACTTATTTGCTATTACTATAGGCGGGTTTTTTTTTCAGCCGGTTTATGTATCTAACGCACACGATACATTAAAAGTAACTCACGAATACGAGGAGCCCGAAGCTTCAAAAAATAAAACTTATCAAGCAACAAGTAATCATTCGATACTCTCTAAATCTTTATATTGGCTGAAAGAATATCAGAAATCTATACATCGTGCTCAGGATTATCAACGGAGTATTGATAATTTTCCTGGGAAGTCTCATGAGTATCGTCACCACATAGATCAAAAGACACTGTATTCAAAATCATTGTTAGCTAACATGAGTGTTGCTGAGCTTGAACAAGAGATTCAAAAAATTAGTAAAGATATCGCGGAAGAAACCCGTCAGGCTCAACTAGAGAATAATCGTGTTCAGGATATTAGCGATTCTCTATCCTATCTACCAGCTAAACAAGCTGAAGCGCGTCGCCTTTTGCATAATGTATCTCGTCAAGTAGGTATATCATCATCTTCAGGTAGTGTTATAGAACAGTCACAACAAACGCAATACCAGGCAGAGCTTTCTGCGCGTAAGGCGAGATTGGACGAACTTATATTAGAGCAGTTGTCGGCAAGCAATCGACAAGAGCTTGCGCATATTCAAGCCGAAATGCATCAACGTAAAGCTGCCGCACTAACTCAAAGATTACAAGAATTACGTAATCAATTACATGCTCAGCAGCAGCGTTCAGTAGAGCGTACTTTAGCGATTAATGAGCGGTTAGTAGGGGTACATGGAGAAATACCAAATAACATCGCTGAGCAATTTCATAGTAACCGTCAACTATCGTTAGAACTAACACAGCAAGCTCTTCGCATGGATATAGTAGCTTCTCAACAGAGAACCGCTATCACCCAGACAATGCAAATTCGTCAGGCATTAAGCACTATTTGCGAACAATCTCAGTGGCTTGGAGTTTCAAATGCTCTAGGTGAGGCCCTTCGTGCATTAATTGCACGCCTTCCGAAGATTCCAAAGCCACAGCAATTAGATAGCGAAATGGCTGAACTACGCGCAAAGCGCTTATATTATGTCAATTTACTGGAACAGAACGCTTTAGTCAGACAGGATAAAAATCCTTCTCTCACTAATGAAGAAGAGCATATTCTTACAGAACAGCTGAAAATCCAGTATAAACTGTTAACCTCATTATTATCTGGTTGCGATACTCTAACCCTCGAATTAACTAAATTAAATGTCAGTAACAGTCAATTAGTGGATGCATTACATGAAGTGAAGGATGCCACTCACCGTTATCTATTTTGGACGGCTGATGTTGGCGCGCTGCACGCCACCTATCCAGTAGAATTACTAAAGGATTTGCAGCGGTTTTTATCATTAGATACATTGGGTCAATTGAGCAGAGCAATAGTAATGATGGTGACCAGTCGTGATACACTTCTTCCACTGTTCTTAGCTATCATATTCGGTGTTTTTACTGTTAGCTCTCGTCGTCATTTTCGTGCTTTTCTTAATAAATCCGCTAGTAAAGTTGGAAAAGTTACACAAGACCAGTTTAATTTAACTATACGAACTGTTTTTTGGTCTATTCTTGTTGCAATGCCATTACCAGTTTTATGGGTAGCTTTAGGATATGGCCTTCAGCATGCCTGGCCTTACTCAATTGCAGTGGCCATTGGTGATGGTGTCAGTGCTAGCGTGCCCCTATTATGGGGCTTTATGATTTGTAACGTCTTTGCCTGTCAAAAAGGCCTATTTATTGTGCATTTTCGCTGGCCAAAACATCGAGTAGCTCTTGCTATGCGTTTTTATAGATTATGCACCGGAGTGGTAGTACCATTACTTATGATGTCCATAGCCTTTTCTACTCTTTCAGATCGTAAATTTTACCCTACTCTTGGTCGCTTGTGTTTTATTCTTATTTGTGGGGTACTAAGCTTAGTGACAGGAAGTTTGAAACGTGCCGGTATTTCTTTATATTTTGGTAATCAAGAAAACTATTCTAATATGATCAATAAAATCCTATGGAATATAATGATTACTATCCCGGGACTGGCATCTTTAGCTGCTTGTATTGGTTATCTAGAAACATCGCAAGCCTTACTAGCTAGGCTTGAAACTTCATTAGCGATCGGTTTTATTTGTTTAGTAGTTTATCATGTTATTCGTCGATGGATGCTAATTCAGAGACGTCGCATTGCTTTTGATCGAGCGCGCACTCGACGTGCAGAAATCCTGTCGCAACGCATTCGCACTGGAGAAAAACTCACATCTTATCAGCAAATTACTGATAATATAGAAATAGAAGAACCAGCTATTAATTTAGATGCTATTAGTGCACAATCCTTGCAGTTAGTGCGCTCTCTTCTGACATTGATTGCCTCAGTTTCTATAATTGCCTTGTGGTCAGAAATTCATGCTGCTTTTAGTTTTTTAGCAAATATACGTCTTTGGGATGTGAGCACTACCATTAAGGGAATTGATACTATACAGATAATGACGCTTGGATCAGTAATGAATGCCATTTTAGTTTTAATTGTCACAACTCAATTAGTGAGGAATATGCCGGCTTTATTGGAGCTGGCTCTACTACAGCACCTTAGTCTTACACCTGGTACGGGTTATGCTATTATTACTTCTACTAAATATTTAATTATACTACTTGGTAGTTTAACAGCTTTTTCCTTAATTGGTATAGATTGGTCTAAATTACAGTGGTTAGTTGCTGGTTTAAGCTTGGGATTAGGTTTTGGTTTACAGGAAATCTTTGCTAATTTTATTTCTGGATTGATTATTTTATTTGAAAAGCCAATTCGTATAGGTGATACTGTAACTATTCGTGATCTAACTGGCACCATTACACGTATTAATACCCGTGCTACAACAATAACTGATTGGGATCGAAAAGAGATAATTGTACCTAATAGGTCATTTATTACTGAACAGTTGATTAACTGGTCCCTATCAGATTCTGTCACGCGTGTAGTACTAAATATTCCCGTATCGTTAACTGCTAATAGTGCTCAGGTGACAAAAATTTTGCTTGATGCTGCAAAGCACTGTCGTTTTGTCTTAAACAATCCCCCTCCAGAAGCTTTTATAGTAGATGTTAAACAAGGTATACAGTTATTTGAATTACGTGTACACGCCGCTGAAATGGAAGATCGAATGCCATTACGTCATGATCTTCACCAGCTAGTATTGCTTGGTTTGCAGGCAAGTGGTCTAGATATACCATGCCCAGCATTTCAGGTGCGAATGGATGTGCTTGCATCTGCATCTAATAGACGTCAGAGATAGTTGTCATAAAAATTTTTGGTAAGATCGAAAGTATAGCATTAAAAGATTGATATATGCAATTAAGAGCACTGCTTGTAAGATATTGATCTTACAACAAAGTGACCTTATAATGGTTGGAGCATAGACTTTTAATACCCTTATATTAGTTATTATGCAATAATTAACAACGATCTACTGAAAAGGCAATAACGTCGCTCAGCGTATCTGCCTTGAGAGCCAGCATAACCAAACGATCAATACCTAACGCAACGCCAGAGCTTTCTGGTAGTCCCTGGATTAACGCATCAAGCAAATAGGTGTCAATAGGTTGTTTTGATAAACCTGCAAAATCGCGTGCATCATTATCTCGTTCAAAGCGCTGACGTTGTTCATTGGCATCTGTAAGTTCACAAAATCCATTTGCAAGCTCAATTCCTTTAAAATAAACTTCAAAACGTTCAGCAACACGATTATCTTCTGTGTTTATAACCGCAAGTGCAGCTTGAGTAGCAGGGAAGTTATAGATAAATACAGGTCTTTCGTTACTAATTTTATTTTCTATGCCGTTGATAAAGAGAAGCTGTAAAATTATGTCTCGATTCTTTTCGTGCTGAGTGAGATTCTGTAGGCCAAGTTTTTTTGCTACTATACGTAATTGATCATTATCGGCAGATAATGGATCAATATCTAAGTAATTTAAAAATGCTTCCTGATACGAGTAACTTTCTGCTGGCTCACAGTCTAAGATAGCCTGTAACAATTCGTTTACCTCACCCATTAAACCGTACATATCGTAGTTTGGTCGATACCACTCTAATATTGTAAACTCTGGATTGTGGTAACGCCCGCATTCTTGGTTTCGAAAACTACGACATAACTGATAAATGGGGCCACTGCCTGCTGCTAGTAAACGCTTCATATGATACTCAGGGCTAGTTATTAACCAAAGGTTAACACCATCTTTATTTTTCCAATCCTCAGCTTGAAAAAAGCAAGTCGAAAATGAGGCAATATTTACGTCAGTGACTGCGGATTGACTCATAGCTGGCGTTTCTACTTCTATTATTTTACGATCGTGGAAGAAGCGTCTGATTTTAGCAATAATTTTTGCACGGTGAAATAAATTAACGAGTGGCGCACTTGGGCGCCATTTATTTATAGTGTTCATTTTTATCCTGTAATAATTCTATGCGGTTTGACTGTATTGTAAGTATTTATTTATATTTATCATTAAGGCGTTGAATATCGCTATTTTAGCGATCATAGGTCATCTGTAAGTATCACGTGCTAATTTTTCATTCAGGACAGTTGTGCATTTGTGTTTTATATACCTATACACGTTACGGTCTTAGTGAAGAGATAGTTACTTGTTGTATGTATAACATACAGACGTGCATAAACTCTCTTTTAGAGAAAGTATGAATATACTATTGGTCATTGGATGTGATATTAACGTAATATTAATATCATGCATTGTGTTGCGCTTGTGCATAGATTATTAATCTGATTGTGTTGCAACTAGCACTATATATATGTGATATATGTGATGAAATATTCTATTACTGAATATTTATAGTTTTGTCAAAATTTCTAGGAACACCTTATGGCTGTGTATTATTAAGCATATAACTTTCTGTTATATCTCTTTCTGTTATATCTAGGTATATTGAGAATAACTGATAACAGTTATTATTTACCTAAAATATCCGGATGTGGCTCAATGTAGGTATATAAAATATAGGTATACTATTTTGGAAAAATATGCATGGTTACATAGTAACCTGCTACTATACTAGATATAGAGACTAGCAAAATGTTATAGATATAGCATGACTAAATGGGATAATATTAGCTATTTGTGTCGCTTGTTGTGATTTAATAACTCATTTCATGACTAATGGATATGTTTAAAGCATCTTCTGTTATTCAGCTTTGCTTATTGTCTGCTAAATATGTGCATATATTCTACTCTTGATCATAATACTTCAGACTCTTTATGTTCAGTGCAGAATATAGGCGCAGTTCTTCAGGATAAAGGTGCTACTATTTATTCAACCTCTTTCACTTATTAAGAGTAATCTTATATCTTATTTTTACGAGATATAGATTATGGAGTACAATCAAGAAATGATCAGTCGAACCTATATTACAGTAAAACCTATTGAATTGTTTAATTTTTGGAGTGTTATTATTACCTATATAGCAGGTCTGATCTAAACTGAATGAAGTAAAATATACGTTTTCTGTAACTTTTGGAAAAACAAAGCAGTGAAAATCTAAGCGATGAAACATTGTTTCCAGTGTGCTGTTATATATCTAATGAAAAAATATACTTGATATCTCATAATTTTATGGTCTTTTAAAGTTAGGTGTATTGTTTGTTTTTTGATAGTTTAAGCATTTTATAGCGGATAATGCATTTAAAATTCTAGCATGATACCATATATCAAACGCTGGCTATTGTTAATGCCAGTATTCTTTTTTTTTTCTGTTCAGGCTTCTACCTTGTTAGAGATTGATACTGCTAATAGCCCAAATTCAGAAAATATTACGCTGAGCTTTTCTAAAAAGCCGGTATATGTTTTCTTTTTTCTGCATCATCCTGATCGTATAGTTATAGATGTTCATAATAGTACTATACTCGATGGACTACCACGAGATTGTAGCTCTGATGGTATTGTAAAATTTATTCGAGTGAGGATGAGCAATACTCGTAATATGCGTTTAGTTTTTCAATTAGCAGATTGTGGAAAAATACGAGCTGTCACTAATCATAGTGGTTCCCGTTATAATCTTATTTTTACTATGATCCGCCATCATCGGATCGGTACACACCGCCCTGCTGATTCTTGTAAATTTAAAAAAGGACCACTCGCTTCATCTGCAGGCAGCGTCTCAAAACATCAACATCTTACCTCTCAGATCAGAAGGTACACTCGGAGAAACGCGGCGTTTAATGCGCATGGTGTCAGAAATAAGATTATAGTTGCGATTGATGCCGGGCATGGTGGGCAAGACCCTGGAGCAATTAGCAGACATGGCTTAAAAGAAAAAAACATAACTATCGACATTGCACGTCAACTTCAAGCATGGTTAAATTCTGATCCTATGTTTTATGGAGTAATGATTCGTAATAGTGACCACTTTATTTCTGTCTCAGAGAGATCAAAGATAGCTCATAATAAAAAGGCTAATATACTGATATCTATTCATGCAGATTCTGCGCGTAATCGCAGAGCTTGTGGCGCTTCAGCATGGGTTCTATCTAATCGCCGTGCTAATCGTGAACTAGTCAATCGGTTAGCAAAAAAGGATGGTCAGTTTACAATTTTTCAAAAAAATAACCACGGTATGCTCAAAAGCAATTATACTGATCGGTATGTTAGGAAAGCTCTATTAGATCTTCAGTTTATCTATTCGCAGCGAGTAGGTTACGAGGTAGCTACTAAAGTATTATGTCAGTTAAAACATGTAAGTCCTTTGCATAAAACTAAACCGGCATATGCAAGTTTTGGGGTGCTTCGTTCGCCTTATATTCCTTCTTTGTTAATTGAAATTGGTTTTATCAGTAATACCACAGAGGAAAAACTTCTTGCTAGTCGTTTGTATCAAAAAAGACTTAGCAAGTCATTGTATCAAGGTCTCCATAATTATTTTTTATTTCATCCGTCGCAATACGTGTCTGCGAAGAAAACGTGAGAATCATCATCCACAATAGCAGTGAGACATACAAATATCAGAATTTATAAGGTACGACATTTTTATGCCTCACTGTCATGAATTAAGTCAAGGAGGTCGAGTGTCTAGTATGTATGCACCATTCATACCCTGTTGAAATTATCAGACGTAGCGTAGTCAACCTAACAAACAACATCTGCTCTTAGTATGTATGCTCATACAACTACTTGAGTTAAAGTAACAAGCAGTATTTATGTTCAACACGAAAATAAGATAAACATAAGCTTCTTCTATAAACGCATAATATCAAAAATACCACTGTAGGTTCATAAGATAAGTAATGCATCTTTAATATGATTATGTATGTCCTAGACAAACACAGTATAATGATCATTATGTGGTAATCAACTTAATGAGTAATCCGTACTGTCAGATAATCATGACATATTCCGTTCTAAACTACTCAAACTATGTGGGGGATCTTAGGTCCTGATACTCAGGATATAGAATGCTTCTTCTATAAAGATTATGTCATGACAGTGCTACTCCCCAAGATCAGAGGCTCACCTTCATGGCTATATATAGCAGTAGGAGATAAAATCATTATTTATCCTTTTTAGGATTACAACGTTTCAACAGAATACACGTGTGATCCCGGTTAAATTGAGTCCAATAGTGTATATTGCCCTGATGTGCCTCAGGGGAGACAATGATTATGCTATTTATTCCAATAGGTGATATATCTAATTTGATTTGTAATTTTAAGTGTAAGCATTTATATTGTAACCTTAATTAGGTAGTATCTGGTTGCATCTAGTTATCACCAATATGCTCCATATAATCTATAACAATCTTTAAAAACTAAGAGTTATAATTAACGCCTGATTTTTCTCAATAGTTTTATTGTATTGAATTGAATTGAATATATAATATGATGAATTACTATTCTTCTCTTGCAATTGTAATGCAGTGTAGAAATATAATGTCGATTAATGCCCTGCGTATTTGTTTGAATCAGAAATCTTATTTAGAATAGATGTAATACTTAATTATATCCTTGTGCGATACATAAGCACCATTACGAGTCATGCTTCATTTCATAAAGATTTATTCAGTTATCAGCTGAGTTTAGACTTCTTTTCCTTGCAGCAGATAATATCTTTCTAAGAACAACCGGGATTTGATGGAGATATATATGCCCTCAAGGGTGTTGTGAGAGCTATTTTTATGAAAAATGCATTACAATAAACTGAGCTATAGTTTACAGGCACGACAATAATATGCACTCAAAGGTTAGAAAAGGTGAGAAGGAAGCAACTGATCACTATTACGCAGTAAATACATACCTAAAATTATTTTGTTTAAAATGACAAGTTTTTAGCATTAATAATGCAGATTATTAAAATGCTAATATTGTCTAATCTAGTTAAATCGTAACACCAGCATGACTTAGATATTCTACAATAGAGTGTATTCTTGGGATAGGTATCTCAATGCTCTTTCTTTATAAGCGGATAGAAATGATTACTAGACTGGGTTATACCCCATGATATAGTGGAGAACCACTAGGCGCTATTCTCAGCTATAACTAAGACCGTTAGTATGGATTACTTCTGTTAAAACGATGAATAGTAAAAATGAATCACATCAACTATTAGAGTAGAATAGTATACTGTATTTATTATTATAACTCATTTACCTAAGAATTATTATAACTCATTTACCTAAGACGATATGAATATGGACAAAATACCCTACTAAAAGGAAAGCCCTACTCTCTATCATGTTATGAATATGCATTTAATGACAAATGGTGCTATAAAATGGATAAATATTAACATAAGTAGTACGCAATCACTAATGCTAGTCTTGATAGACTAATCTCTTTCAAAAGAATCTTATTGAGCATGATGTTTGTGATAAATGAAAGTTTAAATTCCATGTATTGTGACAATAGCTCAACGCATTACATTCGCAGTATAGAGATGGATTATATCAAATAAATTATTGATTATCACTTCACTCAAATAGTATAGTGTTTTTACATTTTACGTTCCATTCGAAGATGCATTTTAATGATAAAATACAGATCACTGAGCACTAAAATTTGAAGTTACTACAGAGTCATTGACAATGAAAAGTTTTTGACTAAAACATTCTGTTTCTGGAAGAGGCAAAGATAGATCTGGTGCAATAAATGAATAAGCGTCATACTAATTTTTTAACAGATATAGATTGAAAAGAGATGTATGTATTACAAGATGAGTAAACCACCAAATGCTAGCTATCCACGGGCTATTTTTTTAATGGGTCCAACAGCGTCAGGTAAGACTAATTTAGCTCTTGCGTTACATCAAGCATTGTTAGTAGACCTGATTAGTGTAGATTCGGCATTAATTTACAGAGGTATGGATATTGGCACCGATAAGCCTTCTACAAAAGAGCTACTGCTTTCCCCACACCGTTTATTAAACATTCGAGATCCATCCGAAACTTATTCTGCAGCTGAGTTTTCTCGAGATGCATTAATTGAAATGAAACGTATTACTCACAGCGGACGGGTTCCACTATTAGTTGGAGGGAGCATGTTTTATTACAAAGCTCTCAAAGATGGATTATCACCTCTTCCTCCATCAAATCCAGAGGTGCGCCAACACATCCAAGATATGGCATATCAAAAAGGTTGGAACGCTGTGCGTCATCAGTTGTATTGTATCGATCCTATCTCGGCACAATGTATTCATATTAATGATACTCAAAGATTGTCGCGTGCATTAGAGGTGTGTTTAATTTCTGGTCAAAGGTTTAGTGATTTAACTAAAAGATCCGGGCAGTCTTTACCGTATAATATTTCTGCATTTGCAGTTTCACCAATCAGTCGGGCATTGCTCAACCAAAGGATTGAAAAACGTGTTCATAATATGTTGAAGTTAGGGTTTGAATATGAGGTAAGACAGTTGTTTGAGCGTGGTGATCTGCATGCTTTCATGCCGTCCATGCGATGTGTAGGATATCGACAAATGTGGTCTTATTTATCTGGTATAATCAACTACGAAACTATGGTGTGTCAAACTATCTATGCAACTCGACAGTTAGCAAAAAAACAAATGACCTGGCTTCGTAACTGGCGGGACAATATATACTGGTTTGATAGTGACCAACTTGATACTGCTTATAAGAAAATCTTACAGATCTGTCTTACCCAGGATAAGAAAGATTAATCTTTTTAAGATAGCGTATCATTTTAGTAGTGTAACTTTAGAGAATTTCAGTAAACATTAGAATAACACAAGAAAAAATGATCATAGGATGTACTTTACAACGTATTAAATTAGAATACATTTGAATTTTTATTCATCTTACTCATTTATCAAAAGCATAAGTGGTATGATAAGATTGAATTATTTAATCATGTTTTACTATGAGATATAATCTAACGACTCAGATAGTGTGAAAAACTACTATTTTAATAGTAGGGTATTATTTTCTCTGTTGTCTTGACTCTTCATAACAGCGCTACAATGCTTTTTTCAGACTCAGAACAATGCTGAGTTTGATGAACACACGTCTGAAAAGATTTGAGGTTCTTGATAAAATTAAATAACTCAAATCTCTGGACCAGAGATTTGAGTGACATAGATAAAGTGAGAAACTGCCCTAAATAAGCACTTACTTATTCAGTAATACATAGTATTATATAGTATGTATAGTCACATATATAAACTAATCTAACCAAAATCAGTTTTTTTATAGCAATGAGATATATTTTAAAAGCACTGTTTGATAGAGCATTGCTCTTGATTCATATTCAATACTTATTCCAGGAATGTTACCATTACATAAATAGTATCCATTGATGGTGGTATAATTTGTATATTGTAAGAATTTTCTGGAATTCACTGATTGAGCAAAATATTTCTTATTAACAATTAGTATTTCTAAAGATGATAGTTTAATATAAGTCATACGAATTTTATTAGTATATAGTCATATACTATATAGTAAGCAGTACTGGTATATCACTGATTTAGTTCATATAAGGGTATATCAACGACGTGTCTTAATAGACACGTCGTTGATATACCCGATTATTATCGTATATTAGAATATATATATTATATTCTGACTCTTACATATAAAAATCTGATGATACAGCATAAGATTTTCTCAACTTGCTATATGCGTTTTTTTAAGAAATGACATACAATTAAGAGTCATAATGATTAACTAAGAGTAATAATTATTGACTGGTGTAGTTAAACCAATGAAAACAGACACAGGTTTATGATCTGTATAAAAACGACTGTTTTTGTAAATGTCCTAATATGTCATGCCTGTCCGGATAACAACATACAATTATTAATGGAGCATAAATATGGCGTGGAATAACCCTGGAGATCATGGACAGGATAACAACCCGTGGGGCAGTGGCCATCATACGGGTGAAAGCTCTAAAGACAATGGCAAGAAAGAAGCATGCGATCAGAGAACAACTAACTGGGATAATATGTTTCATCAGCTCATGAATCAGATTACTGGACTAGGTGGTGCCAAAAGAAGTAGTCATGGTGAATCTCCTCGTGTCACTGGGACTAATGATAGGTTCATGTATGTTCTTATTATTGCTATAGTCTTTATCTGGGGTCTTAGCGGTCTATATACCATCAAGGAGGCTGAAAGAGGTGTTATTACAAGATTTGGAAAATTTAGTCATATAGTGTACCCAGGTTTAAACTGGAAACCAACCTTTATTGATCAGGTGCAAGCAGTAAATGTTGAGGCAGTTCGTGAATTATCAGCGTCTGGAACCATGCTGACTGCTGATGAAAACGTTGTTCGCGTAGAAATGAACGTGCAATATCGCGTCACTAATCCAGAGCGTTACCTGTTTTCTGTTAATAGTGCTGATGATAGCTTAAGACAGGCCACCGATAGTGCGTTGCGTGGTGTTATTGGACATTTAACGATGGATCGTATTCTCACTGAAGGGCGTACAGTAGTGCGTAGCAAAACACAGAATGAGCTAGAAGAAACAATTAACTTATATGATATGGGTATTACTTTACTAGATGTGAATCTTCAGGCGGCGCGGCCACCAGAAGATGTGAAAGCAGCTTTTGATGATGCAATAGCTGCCCGTGAGAATCGAGAACAAGTAGTGCGTGAGGCTGAGGCTTATGCCAATGATCGATTACCACGTGCGCGTGGTGATGCGCAAGGCATTCTAGAACAAGCACGTGCCTATAAAACGCGTGTTATTTTAGAAGCACAGGGTGAGGTGGATAGTTTTTCGCGCATTTTACCTGAGTATAAAGCAGCACCAAAAATTACTCGTGAACGTTTGTATATTGAAACTATGGAGCATGTTCTCGGTCACACAAGAAAAGTTTTAGTTAATGATAAAACTAATCACCTAATAGTGATACCTATAGAACAATCCGTTGCACGTCAGACCGCTAAGATTGATAGAACGCCTCAATTCAATGCTAAAAAACTACAGAATATTATCCCTTTAACAGATGGGCATAGAAAAGAAAAAGCTCATCGCAGTGTTACTGCATTTAACTCAAATGATATTATAAATGCAAGACGAATAGATTCTAAACGCACTAACACTACGAACCCAGGGAGAGTGTAACGCAATGCGTAAGTCATTTATCTTCGTATTAGTTGTTCTAGCAATAATATGCATGTCAATCTGTATCGTTCAAGAAGGTGAGCGTGGGATTATGATGCGATTCGGTAAGGTTTTACGTAATTCTGAGAATCAGCCGTTAGTATATACGCCTGGTATACATTTTAAAATTCCAGGTCTAGAAGCCATCAAGTTACTGGATGCCCGGATCCAAACTATGGATAATCAAGCAGATCGATTTGTTACTAAAGAACAGAAAGATTTAATTGTTGATTCATACATCAAATGGCGCGTGAGTGATTTTAGTCGTTATTATCTAGCTACTGGTGGTGGTGATATTTCTCAGGCTGAAGTATTACTCAAACGTAAATTTAGTGATCGTTTGCGTTCTGAAATAGGTCGTTTAGATGTTCAAGATATTGTGACTGATTCTCATGGTAGGCTAACCACTGACGTGCGTGATGCATTAAATACTGGTAGCTCAAGCCAAGAGAGCGATCCAAATGTATTACGCTCTGATAATAAGAATTTAATAGCTTTACCTGTTAATCAAAACAGTATGGAAGCACTAGGCATTAAGGTGATTGATGTACGAATAAAACAGATTAATCTGCCGACTGAGGTCTCTGATGCTATCTACGCACGCATGCGTGCTGAGCGTGAATCGGTTGCACGTAGTCAACGTGCACAGGGTGCAGAGGAAGCGGCAATAGTTAGGGCTCAAGCAGACTATGCAGTTGAGCACTCTCTTGCAGAAGCACGACGCCAGACTCTTATCACCAAGGGAGAGGGAGACGCGGAATCCGCAAAGCTTTTCTCTGATGCATTTAGTAAAGATCCTGATTTCTATGCTTTTTTACGTAGTTTACGTGCTTATAAAAGCAGTTTTAGCAGTCATCAGGATATCGTAGTCTTGAGCCCAGAAACTGACTTCTTTCGTTTTATGAAGAGCCCTGATCTCTTAAAACACTAAACTAAGATAAGGATAAGCCGATTTTTGGATACACAAGATATATAAGATATTCAGATATACAGGATATATAATTTTTTAATATTATATATCCTGTAACCCTGATACATGTTTTTTAAAAAACCCTGCTTTTTTCGTCCTCAACCATACAGCTGCTGCAATCGCACCCTTTGCAAAGACAGCACGATCTAAAGCTTTATGGCTGATTTCAATATGTTCATCAATATCTGCAAATAGAGCCCTATGTTCTCCGATGATATTGCCACATCGTATACTGGTGAAACCAATGGTTTTGTCTGAGCGTGGTCCAGTCAGTCTATTCCCAGGATATACCGCATGTTGATTAAAATTCCACTTCATGACTTTAGCAATAGCCTCCCCCATAGCTAACGCAGTTCCAGATGGTGAATCCACTTTATTTCGATGATGCGATTTAATGATTTCAATATCTGCGCACCCTTCATAACTTTTGCTATTTTTCTACTCATCATTTAAGAAGGTGAGCGTGGGATTATGATGCGATTCGGTAAGGTTTTACGTAATTCTGAGAATCAGCCGTTAGTATATACGCCTGGTATACATTTTAAAATTCCAGGTCTAGAAGCCATCAAGTTACTGGATGCCCGGATCCAAACTATGGATAATCAAGCAGATCGATTTGTTACTAAAGAACAGAAAGATTTAATTGTTGATTCATACATCAAATGGCGCGTGAGTGATTTTAGTCGTTATTATCTAGCTACTGGTGGTGGTGATATTTCTCAGGCTGAAGTATTACTCAAACGTAAATTTAGTGATCGTTTGCGTTCTGAAATAGGTCGTTTAGATGTTCAAGATATTGTGACTGATTCTCATGGTAGGCTAACCACTGACGTGCGTGATGCATTAAATACTGGTAGCTCAAGCCAAGAGAGCGATCCAAATGTATTACGCTCTGATAATAAGAATTTAATAGCTTTACCTGTTAATCAAAACAGTATGGAAGCACTAGGCATTAAGGTGATTGATGTACGAATAAAACAGATTAATCTGCCGACTGAGGTCTCTGATGCTATCTACGCACGCATGCGTGCTGAGCGTGAATCGGTTGCACGTAGTCAACGTGCACAGGGTGCAGAGGAAGCGGCAATAGTTAGGGCTCAAGCAGACTATGCAGTTGAGCACACTCTTGCAGAAGCACGTCGCCAGGCTCTTATCACCAAGGGAGAGGGAGACGCGGAATCCGCAAAGCTTTTCTCTGATGCATTTAGTAAAGATCCTGATTTCTATGCTGTTTTACGTAGTTTACGTGCTTATAAAAGCAGTTTTAGCAGTCATCAGGATATCGTAGTCTTGAGCCCAGAAACTGACTTCTTTCGTTTTATGAAGAGCCCTGATCTCTTAAAACACTAAACTAAGATAAGGATAAGCCGATTTTTGGATACACAAGATATATAAGATATTCAGATATACAGAATATATAATTTTTTTTAATATTATATATCCTGTAACCCTAATACATCAATTATTTTAAAAAAACCTGATGTTTTCGTCCTCAACCATACAGCTGCTGCAATCGCACCCTTTGCAAAGACAGCACGATCTAAAGCTTTATGGCTGATTTCAATATGTTCATCAATATCTGCAAATAGAGCCCTATGTTCTCCGATGATATTGCCACATCGTATACTGGTGAAACCAATGGTTTTGTCTGAGCGTGGTCCAGTCAGTCTATTCCCAGGATATACCGCATGTTGATTAAAATTCCACTTCATGACTTTAGCAATAGCCTCCCCCATAGCTAACGCAGTTCCAGATGGTGAATCCACTTTATTTCGATGATGTGATTCAATTATTTCAATATCTGCGCACTCCCCCATAACTTGTGCTATTTTTTCTACTAGTTTTAACATTAAAGCAGCACCGATACTGAAGTTAGAGGAGCATACAATGGGTATTTCCTGAGCAGCATGTTTTATTAGCATTATCTCTGATGCATTTAATCCAGTAGTGCCAATTACCATAGCTTTATAATTTTTTTTGCAAAATGATAGATATTTTACGGTTCCTTTTGGACTTGTAAAGTCAATCAAAACATCAAAATTATTAATGACCTGATCAAGCCTATCAGTAATGGAAATACCTAATGCTGAGTGATTAACTAATTCTCCTGCATCGTGCCCTATTAGGCATGAGGAGCTATGTACTACTACAGCGCCCAAGGTAACCCCCGGGGTCCGTATGATAGACTCTATTAATTGCTTGCCCATTCGCCCGTCTGAACCAACAACACCAATTCGAATGATATTGTGCATGATAGTTACACTTATGTTTATCTAAATAGTTATTAATAATAAAACACTCATGAGTCTAATTTGAATTTATTAAAACCAGAATTTAGTAGTTCTGTTAAGCTAGCAGAAGCTGAATCAGCGGTAATATTATGTAAAGTAGATGCTTCATTTGATTTATGTTGGCGAATACGATCTTTATGGTATGAATAACCAGTACCAGCCGGAATTAATCTACCAACAATAACATTCTCTTTTAAGCCGCGCAGTTTGTCATGCTTACCTGCAACTGCTGCTTCAGTGAGCACGCGCGTTGTTTCTTGAAAAGAGGCTGCAGAAATAAACGATTCAGTTGCTAAAGAGGCTTTGGTGATACCCAGAAGATTACGAACAAAAGTTGCCTTGACCTTACCATTTTCCGCTAAGTTACGGTTAGCGATCCTTACACGAGAGAATTCAGCTTGTTCTCCTGTCAGAAAGTCAGAATCTCCTACGTTTTGAATGGTGACCTTACGTAGCATTTGACGAATGATAACTTCGATATGTTTATCATTAATCTTGACACCCTGTAAGCGATATACTTCTTGAACTTCATTGGTAATATAGCGAGTGACGGCATGTACACCGCGTAAGCGAAGAATATCATGCGGTGATTCAGGACCATCAGAGACAACATCCCCGCGCTCTACGCGTTCACCTTCAAATACATTCAGTTGTCTCCATTTTGGGATCATTTCTTCGTACGGGTCATTACCATTAATTGGTGTAATAACCAGTCTGCGCTTTCCTTTTGTTTCTTTACCAAAGGAAATAATACCGCTAATTTCAGCTAAAATAGCTGGCTCTTTGGGGCGACGGGCCTCAAAGAGATCAGCTACGCGCGGTAGACCGCCAGTAATATCTTTGGTGCCGACAGATTCTTGCGGAACTCGGGCTAGTGTATCACCAGCACTAATTTTTGCGCCATCTTCTAGTTGAACGATGGATTTTCCTGGAAGGAAGTACTGTACAGGCATCTCGGAGCCTGGATTCATGACGTCGTGATTATTGTTATCTAATATTTTGAGGGCTGGGCGAAGATCCTTGCCAGCAGTAGTTCTTTCAGCACTATCAAGAACCACGAGAGAAGAAAGGCCAGTTAAGTCATCAGTCTGACGAGTTATAGTTAGACCATCAATGATGTCGGTAAACCGGATAAAACCGCTGACTTCAGTAATGACAGGCATGGTATGTGGATCCCAATAAGCAACAGTTTCTCCGGCGGAAACTTGTTCTTGCGTGCTTTTTAGCATAGTAGTCCCGTAAGGAATTTTATAGCTTTCCTTTGTACGTCCAAAGTCATCGATGACTTTTAGTTCAGTGTTGCGTGAGGTAATGACCAGCTTTCCTTCAGAATTAGTAACTGATTTAGCGTTAATTAATTTTAATGTCCCTTTATTTTGGACCTGAATGCTAGACTCTGCCGCTGCGCGTGATGCCGCTCCACCAATATGAAAGGTACGCATTGTTAACTGAGTACCTGGCTCTCCTATAGACTGAGCAGCAATAACTCCAATTGCTTCGCCTTTATTGATAATATGACCCCGTGCAAGATCTCGACCATAGCAGTGCGCGCATACGCCAAAGTCAGTTTTACAACTGACTACTGATCTTACTTTTACGCTGTCTACTGAGTGTGCTTCTAATATATCGCACTCTTGCTCATGCAGAAGTGTGTTGCGTGGTAATAGTATCGCAAGAGTTCCTGGATTAAGGACATCCTCTGATGTTACACGACCTAGAACACGTTCTCTCAGTGGATCTTTAACATCACCACCTTCGATCAGAGGTGTCATTAAAATACCTTCGTGTGTTCCGCAGTCATCTTCAGTAACGATTAAATCCTGTGCCACATCCACTAGTCTACGGGTTAAATAGCCTGAGTTAGCGGTTTTTAACGCGGTATCTGCTAGACCCTTACGAGCACCATGTGTTGAAATAAAATACTGAAGAACATTTAATCCTTCACGGAAATTTGCGGTAATAGGTGTTTCAATAATAGATCCATCTGGTTTTGCCATTAACCCCCTCATGCCTGCTAGTTGGCGAATTTGTGCTGCAGAGCCTCTAGCACCAGAGTCAGCCATCATAAAAATATTGTTAAAAGAAACTTGACGTTCTGAAATACCGTCACTATTCACTACAACTTCTGTAGATAGGTTTTCCATCATAGCTTGAGCAACGCGTTCGTTTGCTGAAGCCCAGATGTCAATCACTTTATTATATCGCTCTCCAACTGTTACTAAACCTGACTGAAATTGTTTTTGTATCTCTGTGACTTCTGTTTCTGCCTCACGAATGATATCTATTTTTTTCTGAGGAATGACCATATCATCAATACCTACAGATGTACCAGAACGTGCTGCATATGTAAATCCAGTATACATGGTTTGATCAGCAAAGAGCACGGTTGGTTTTAATCCTAAGATACGATAACAAGTATTTAACATTTGAGAAATAGCTTGTTTTCCTAGTGTCTGATTTACTATCGAGAAAGGTAAACCTTTTGGCACGATCATCCATAGAATAGCTCTACCAATGGTAGTATTAGTGATATTAGTCTTAGAAATCCATTGTTCTGTTTCATTTTTTTCGTATTCAGTGATACGAATTTTAACGCGCGCATGCAGTGAGGCGAGATCGGCGCGATACATTCGTTCAGCTTCTTTTGCGCTACTTAATATCATGCCCTCTCCTTTGGCATTAACGCAATCTCGAGTCATGTAATACAAACCTAGCACTACGTCTTGAGATGGAACAATAATGGGTTCACCGTTTGCAGGTGATAAGATATTATTAGTAGACATCATGAGTACACGTGCCTCTAGCTGAGCTTCCATAGTCAGAGGAACATGAACGGCCATTTGATCACCATCAAAGTCAGCATTATATGCCGCACAGACCAATGGGTGTAACTGTATTGCTTTTCCTTCGATAAGCACTGGCTCAAACGCTTGGATGCCTAAACGATGTAGAGTAGGGGCCCGATTGAGTAGCACTGGATGTTCACGGATAACCTCTTCTAATATGTCCCAGACAACTGATTCCTCTCTTTCAACCATTTTTTTTGCTGCCTTAATGGTTGTTGCCAAACCACGAAGTTCTAGTGTGCCATAAATAAATGGCTTAAAGAGCTCTAGTGCCATTTTTTTCGGTAGACCACACTGATGTAAATGCAGGCATGGCCCTACAGTAATGACTGATCGACCGGAATAGTCAACGCGTTTACCTAGCAGATTCTGACGGAATCGACCTTGTTTGCCTTTTATCATATCCGCTAAAGATTTTAAAGGTCGTTTATTAGAACCAGTAATTGCACGACCTCGACGGCCATTATCTAATAAAGCATCTACTGCCTCTTGTAGCATGCGCTTTTCATTACGTACGATAATGTCTGGCGCTGCCAGATCTAATAAGCGCTTCAAACGGTTATTGCGATTAATGACACGACGATATAAGTCATTGAGATCAGATGTTGCAAAACGACCGCCATCTAATGGCACAAGAGGTCGTAAATCAGGTGGTAAGACTGGCAAAACATCAAGGACCATCCATTCTGGTTTGTTACCAGATTGGATAAATGCTTCAAGTAATTTTATGCGCTTAGTTAGTTTTTTGCGCTTAGTCTCAGAGTTGGATTCGTTTAACTCAACATGTAACTGTTCACATTCTTTGTCTAGGTTGATATTTTTAAAGAGGGTTTGAATAGCCGCCGCCCCTATTGTTGCCTCAAATTCATCACCAAATTCTTCTAAGGCATCAAGGTATTGTTCCTCAGTAAGGAGTTGGTATTTCTCAAGACTCGTCATCCCACTTTCAATAACAATATAAGACTCGAAATACAAAACCCTTTCGATGTCACGCAATGGCATATCTAACAGTAAACCAATGCGTGATGGGAGTGATTTAAGGAACCAGATGTGTGCGATAGGAGAGGCTAGCTCAATATGGCCCATTCTTTCACGGCGTACTTTAGTTTGTGTCACCTCAACACCGCATTTCTCACAGATCACACCGCGATGTTTCAGACGCTTATATTTACCGCATAAGCACTCATAGTCTTTGACAGGGCCAAAGATTCGTGCACAAAAAAGTCCGTCACGTTCAGGCTTAAAAGTTCGATAGTTGATAGTTTCTGGTTTTTTAACTTCACCAAAAGACCATAAACGAATCGTATCTGGCGATGCCAGAGCAATTTTAATTGCATCAAATTCTTCGGTATGATGTTGTGTTTTTAGCAATTTCATTAAATCGTTCACACATTAGCTCCGGTAGGATAGTACTATTCGGGGTACTCTAAGAACCCTGATTGCGCTGTAAAGAGTACAGCAGATGCCAGTTGATTACTCGTCTTCTAGATCAATGTTAATACCTAGAGATCGGATTTCCTGCAAGAGAACGTTGAATGATTCTGGCATACCAGGCTCCATCTGATGGTTACCATCAACAATATTGCGATACATTTTTGTACGACCATTTACATCGTCAGATTTTACAGTTAACATCTCCTGCAAGGTATAAGCTGCACCGTATGCTTCTAACGCCCACACTTCCATCTCACCAAAACGCTGACCACCAAATTGCGCTTTACCACCTAAAGGTTGTTGCGTTACCAGACTATACGAGCCAGTTGAGCGTGCGTGCATTTTATCATCGACTAAGTGGTTGAGTTTTAGCATATACATGTATCCTACGGTAACTTTACGTTCAAATTTTTCACCAGTACGACCATCAAACAAAGCAATCTGACCGGAAGACGGCAGTCCACCGAGTTGTAACAAATCTTTGATTTCGCTCTCTTGCGCACCATCAAACACTGGGGTAGCGATTGGCATGCCATCTTGTAAGTTTTTTGCTAAAGAAAGTACCTCATTGTCTGTAAAACTGTTTAAGTCAATTTTTTGGCGTATATTAGTACCTAGATCGTAGGCTTTCTGCAAAAACTCACGTAATTTAGAGATCTCTGATTGTTTTTCTAGAAGTTTATTAATCTTTTCTCCAATACCTTTGGCGGCCATACCGAGATGAGTTTCAAGAATCTGACCAATATTCATACGCGATGGTACGCCTAGTGGGTTCAAAACGATATCTACCGGAATACCGTTCTCATCGTAAGGCATGTCTTCAATTGGGTTAATTTTTGAGATAACACCCTTGTTTCCATGACGACCGGCCATTTTATCACCAGGTTGGATTTGACGCTTGACGGCTAAATATACTTTAACTATTTTTAATATTCCAGGTGCTAAATCATCGCCTTGTGTGATTTTTCGGCGTTTTTCATTAAGTCTTTTCTCAAATTCATGCTTTAATTCATTGTACTGGTCAGTAAGATTTACTAATTGGTTGTTGCTGTCTTTATCAGATAGGTTTATTTCTAACCATCTGGTACGAGGAAGACTATTAAGTTTCTCTACCGCTACTCCATTAGCAAGAAGAAGAGATTGAATTCGATGAAATAAGTTAGCTTCAAGGATTTTTAGTTTTTCAGAGAGGTCTTTCTTGACATGTCTTACCTCCATCTCTTCAATATCTAGGGCGCGTTCATCTTTTTCTATGCCATCACGTGTAAAAATTTGAACATCAATTACAGTACCTGATACACCATTGGGCACTCTAAGAGATGAATCTTTGACGTCAGATGCTTTTTCGCCAAAAATAGCACGGAGCAGTTTTTCTTCAGGTGTCAACTGAGTTTCACCTTTTGGTGTCACTTTTCCGACTAAAATGTCACCTCCAATTACTTCAGCACCAATATATACAATACCAGATTCATCTAGTTTGGACAGAGCGGCTTCACCTACGTTTGGAATATCAGCACTGATCTCTTCCGCTCCTAGCTTTGTGTCACGTGATATACAGGATAACTCTTGAATATGGATGCTAGTAAATCGATCATCTTGTAGTACACGTTCAGAGATTAAGATGGAGTCTTCAAAATTGTAGCCGTTCCAAGGCATAAAAGCTACTCGCATGTTTTGGCCAAGCGCCAATTCACCCAAATCAGTTGAAGGACCATCAGCAAGAACATCACCACGTTCAATAATATCACCAAGATTGACACATGGTATCTGATTGATGCAGGTGTTCTGATTAGAGCGCGTGTATTTAGTGAGATTATAGATATCTATGCCGGCTTCGCCTGAATAGATTGCGTTGTGATTCACTTTAATAACAATACGTGAAGCATCTACATATTGAACGAGACCACTACGTTTTGCTACAGAAGTTACGCCGGAATCAACAGCAACAGCGCGTTCCATACCAGTACCTACTAGTGGTTTTTCAGCTTGCAAGGTAGGTACTGCTTGACGCTGCATATTTGCCCCCATTAATGCGCGATTAGCGTCATCGTGTTCTAGGAAGGGTATTAATGAAGCACCAACGGAGACAATTTGTTGAGTGGAGACATCCATATAATTAATCTGATCAGAACTAAATAAACTAGATTCTCCATTATTACGGCAAGTCACTAGATCATCAATGATTTGGCCTGATGTGCTAAGGTTTGTATTAGCCTGTGCAATAACGTAATTGCCTTCCTCAATAGCTGAGAGGTAATTAATTTCATCTGTCACGACTCCATTGTGCACTCGTCGGTATGGGGTTTCGAGAAAACCATACTCATTTGTTTGCGCATATACAGATAAAGAGTTGATCAGGCCAATATTAGGTCCCTCTGGCGTCTCAATGGGACATACACGCCCATAATGAGTTGGATGCACATCTCTTACTTCGAATCCTGCGCGCTCACGTGTTAACCCCCCTGGTCCTAAGGCAGAAATACGACGTTTATGTGTAATTTCAGACAAAGGATTAGTTTGATCCATAAACTGAGATAATTGACTAGATCCAAAAAATTCTTTAACTGATGCAGAAATTGGTTTTGCATTGATCATATCTTGAGGCATAAGCGTGTCAAGGTCACCTAAAGATAGGCGTTCTTTTACTGCTCGTTCTACACGAATAAGTCCTACACGAAATTGATTTTCAGCCATCTCCCCAACAGAGCGAACACGACGATTACCAAGATGATCGATATCATCCACTTCACCGATGCCATTACGGATCCCAATCAGTTTTTGCATAACCTGAACGATGTCCTCTTTACTTAGGATCCCGGCACCTTCTATATTCTCTCGATTGAGAGAACGATTAAATTTCATGCGGCCTACTTTAGATAGGTCGTAGCGTTCTTCTGAAAAAAAGAGGTTCTCAAATAAAGTTTCTGCTGCTTCATGCGTTGGAGGCTCACCAGGGCGCATCATGCGATATATTTCCAGTAAGGCGCTTAGACGGTCACTTGTTGAGTCAATGCGCATGACTTCAGAAATATATGGACCATGATCTAAATCATTCGTAAAAATAGTTTCAATAGTATCATGCCCGGATTCTTTTAGTTTGGTTAATAACTCTATTGATAAGGCCGTATTTGCCGTAATGAGGATTTCACCGGTATCTTCATCTACATAGTCTTTTGCAATAACTTTATTATTAATATAGTCTATTGGTACTTGAATATCAGTTATTCCGTCTTTCTCTAGATGGCGAATATGCCGTGCAGTAATGCGGCGTCCTTTTTCAACGTATACAGTATTATGTGATTTGATATCAAAAGTTGCTGTTTCACCACGTAATCGCTCCGGAATCAAGTTCATCCGTAGTTTACCATCATGAATTTGGTATACCACTTTTTCAAAAAACAAATCTAAGATCTGCTCGGAAGTATAATTCAGTGCTCTTAGAATAGTAGTTGCAGGAAGTTTTCGACGCCGATCAATCCGAACAAATAAATTATCTCTTGGATCAAATTCAAAATCTAACCAGGAACCACGATATGGGATAATACGTGCATTGTACAATACTTTACCCGAAGAGTGCGTCTTTCCTTTATCGCTATCAAAAAATACACCCGGGCTGCGATGCAACTGAGAGACGATTACTCGTTCTGTACCATTAATAATAAAAGTGCCATTAGCAGTCATGAGTGGAATTTCACCCATGTATACCTCTTGTTCTTTTATGTCTTTTACAGTACCTGCTGGTGCTTCTCGTTCATAGACGACCAATCGCAACCTTACACGCAGAGGAGCAAAGAAGGTAATGCCACGAATTTGACACTCTTTTACATCAAAGACAGGATCGCCTAAACAGTAACTGACATATTGCAGCTCAGCATGAGCGCTATAGCTTTGAATTGGGAATACGGAACGGAACGCCGCCTCTAAACCGTATTGACCCTTTGGATCGTGCTCGATAAATTTCTGAAACGAGTTAAGTTGGATAGAAAGGAGATAAGGAATGTCCAAAACTTGTGGACGCTTACCAAAATCCTTACGAATACGTTTTTTTTCGGTATGGGAGTAAACCATAGGGTTCCTCAGCTCGCTGAAAAATAGAACCTTTCTCTCCGTCCATGGGGACAGTTCTTTAATGCTGTTGAAATGATTCGGATATGTAGATGGTCTCTTGAAGTATTTCCATCTATGCATAATTTTATAAATTATCAGTAAAATGCTAATTTTTAGCTATTAATCAGAAAAAGCTATACATTTAGTTTTTTAGTGAAAATATAAAATATAGTGAACATTATACTGGATCTATCAAAAGACCTGATGCTTTAAGAGCAACTAGTGACCAGACTGTGTTATGCTATAATCTACTATAACCTAAATGGTATTTATCTAATTTGGTATTTATTTAATTTCTACCACCGCACCTGCTGATTCTAGTATTTTTTGCAAAGATTCTGAATCAGCTTTGCTAATGCCTTCTTTTAATGTAGTCGGTGCGGCTTCCACTAGATCTTTAGCTTCTTTTAGGCCTAATCCGGTGGCGCTTCTAACTGCTTTAATGACAGCAATTTTATTGCTACCCATGGATTTCAGTATTACATCAAATTCAGTTTTTTCTTCTACATCTTCAGCCTCATCAGTCGGCCCTACAACAGCATAAGAAGCTGCTGATACTCCAAACTTTTTTTCCATAGTAGAGATTAAATCAATAATTTCCATTACAGATAAAGCTGCAATGCCTTCAATAATTTGCTCTTTAGTGATTGACATCTCATATTCCTAAATTCAAAAGTAATTTAATAATGTATTATTATAATACAGGCAACTGCGATAGTGTAATAAAGAAAATTTATTATTACACTATCGCAGTTGCTTTTTTCTGGTCACGAATAGCAACTAGAGTGCGAACTAATTTTCCGGCAGCCGCTTCTCGCATGGTTCCCATAATCCGTTGAATAGATTCATTATAAGTTGGTAAGGTTGCTAGTCGGTCAATGTGGTCTGAGCTAATTATGCCCCCCTCAAAGGCTGCAGCTTTGATCTTAAAGTGAATATTTTTTTTCGAGAATTCTTTAAATAGACGAGCGGCAGTACCTGGGTGATCCATGGAATATGCGATTAAAGTTGGGCCAACAAGCATACTCTTAAGACACTCAAATTTAGTTCCTATGATAGAACGATATAACAAAGTATTACGGATGACACGCATGTGCACCCCCGCTTCTCGACCTAATTTTCGCAGTTCAGTTATTTTATCTACAGTCACACCACGGGAATTTGCCACTACCGCAGATAATGCATTTTGCGCTATTTTAGTCACTTCAGAAACAATTTCTTCTTTATCTTGAAGATTTAAAGGCATTAGTATGTTCTCCTGGGTGATGACCGGGATTACCCCGAAAACTTATATTTTACCTGAGTGATTCGCACCGAAACACGTGGCTACCAAGGTATTATGGCGAGCAGAATTTAAAGTCATACATAATATATGTTAAAATTATTTTTGCTTCTATCACCAATCACGTAGGAAATGTCGGTATGAAATGTTCAGTATAAATATAATTATAATTATAATTATTAATTTAAATTAAATGAGACGCCTTTGATTTTGATACAAATCCTAATACAGTTTTATCAATAAGATTAAGCTGTTTGTAACTGTATGTTCCTTTGAATATAGTGGGGTGTTGATGTGGTCGACGCGTTTAGATTTACGCATGTCGGGTGCCTAATTAATAATAAATCATAATTGATACAATAAATATTTCCTTTAAATTTTAAATATTAAATTAAATCTTTATGATAGATATCATGCAAATATAACCTAACAATTTAAGCTTAAGAATAATTTAAGATATATGGAGCCTAAACATTAACTTAGCCTATGCAGGCTTTTAAGCCTGTTTGATCTATTGTGAAACTTGCCCCCATGGTACTAGAAAGACTTATTTTTTTAATAAAAATGCCTTTTGCCTGAGGCGGTTTGGATTTGTTTATGGCAACAAGAAAAGATTCTAAGTTATCAATTAACTGATCTGCGTTAAAACTTACTTTACCAATCGTAAGATGTATAATGCCATTTTTGTCATTACGGTAACAAACGTGACCAGCTTTAGCGTTTTTGACTGCTTCTCCGATATTAGGTGTAACAGTACCCATTTTTGGGTTTGGCATGAGACCACGTGGTCCAAGGATTTGCCCTACCTGGCTAACAATATGCATTGCGTCTGGGGATGCAATTACGACATCAAAGTTCATTTCACCTTTTTTGATTTTTTCTGCTAAATCCTCCATGCCAATGAATTCAGCGCCAGCAGCTTTAGCGGCTACAGCATTAGCTCTATTGGTAAATACAGCTACCCTCATAAAACGACCAGTGCCATGTGGAAGTATAACATATCCTCGTATGTTTTGGTCAGATTTTCTTGCATCAATCCCTAAGTTTACCGCCACATCAACGCTCTCAGTAAACCGCGCAGTGGCTAATTCTTTGATCAAAATAAGAGCTTGGTTAATATCATATGATTGAGCCGAATGGATTCGTTCACGAATTATGCGCATACGTTTAGTAAGCTTAGTCATTGTATTATTCCTCCACCACTAACCCCATAGATCGAGCAGTGCCTAAAATTGAACGAGTCATTGCTTCAATATTAGCCCCAGTCATATCTGCTGCTTTCGTTTCTGCGATATTACGTATTTGAACTTGTGATAAAGTACCGACTTTAGCTTTTTTTGCTTGACTAGATCCAGATTTTATACCAGCTGCTTTCTTTAGCAAGACCGCCGAAGGAGGTGTCTTAGTAATAAAAACAAAAGAACGGTCAGAGTAAACAGTAATTACAACTGGAATCGGAAGCCCTTTTTCTATAGATTCTGTTTTAGCATTAAATGATTTGCAGAATTCCATAATGTTGACTCCTTTCTGACCGAGAGCCGGACCTACCGGAGGGCTCGGATTTGCCATACCAGCCGCAACCTGCAGCTTGATATAGGCTTGTACTTTCTTAGCCATTGTAATGCCTCGAATAGAATGACAACTGTCTTAAAGCCAGTAAACGTCCTAATAGCTAGCCCCTTCCTACATAGGATAGCTAGTCCAAGGATGATATGCATCTGTTGTATTAATACATTAATGACATACTGATTACTGATTAATGGCACACTGAATGACATACTGCATACTGACTGCATACTGTATAATACATTTACATTAATATATAATTAATATATAATATATTTAATATATAATATATTAAATAAATTTTATTTTATTAATAATATGATATGTATCATATATCATATGATTATATGATGTGTACTAATGTTCATTCTGTGTACTAATGTTAATTCATGTTAATAATGTATTGTACTATTGCACATATCATGCTCTGTTGTATATACTTGTATATATATACAACTACAAAATATATACAACTACAAAATAACCGTATATAACTTATAACTTACTTATCACTTATAACAATGTACTGGTGTACTGTATATAGTACAATGTACTGTATAACTGTAAATGTTATTATGATGTGCAGTGATGTACTGTATACAGTAGTATATGTATAATAGTACATGTATGTGATGTATACAAATTAATAGTACATAATTAATAGTACATGTATATGATGTGTACAAATGCATATATATATAGATATATAGATCTATATATATCTCTATATATATTCTATATTAGATATACACTATAACCTATAGTGAACCTATACTGTATATTACGGTCCATATAAGACTAACAAGAGACTATATATTATAGTAATTACATGATTCTGGCAATGTTGATTCACTTATTATATAGAATATAATAATCTTAACTTGAAGCGTTGCAGATAGCGCATTAAGAGTATATCGGGTGTATAGGTTATTGTAATTCTTACCCCTTTTCTACTTGAGCAAAATCCAATTCTACCGGTGTTGCGCGGCCGAATATAGAGACAGATACTTTTAGGCGGCTCTTCTCGTAATCAACTTCCTCTACAACACCATTAAAGTCGGAAAACGGGCCATCATTAACACGCACAATTTCACCGGGCTCAAATAATGTTTTGGGACGTGGTTTATCTCCAATTTTCTGTAAGAGAGCTGAAATAGCATGCACCTCTTTATGACTAATTGGTGCTGGATGATCAGAAGTTCCACCAATAAACCCCATTACTCGTGGTATTTTTCGCACAAGATGCCAGCTAGCGTCATGCATAATCATTTGTACCAATACGTATCCTGGAAAAAACTTACGTTCACTTTTTCGACGCTGGCCGCGGCGGATCTCGACTACTTCTTCGGTGGGCACCATAATATCGCCAAATAATGCTTCCATATTATTCAACTTAATATGTTCGCGCAACGACTGAGCTACGCGACTTTCAAAACCGGAAAACGCCTGTATGACGTACCAACGTTTTTGTGGAACTTCCGACATCTTAAAACCTCAGGCCAGTAATAAAGGATACCAGGCGGACTAGGATGCTGTCCAGCCCCCATAAAATGAGTGACATTATAGTAGTTACCGCAGTAACAATAAATGTAGTATGAAACGTTTCCTGACGAGTAGGCCAGATAATTTTACGAATTTCAGAATGAGCTTGGTATGTAAAATTTAATGCTGCTTTACCTTTCACAGTTAACAAAGCAAGGATCGTTGCTGCTGTTATCAACAATATAATGATAAGTATGCGAACTGGAAATAGCATATCACGATATAGAGCATTGCCGATAATAGCAGTCACTACTAATATCATTACACCTAGCCACTTATAAACTTCGATCCTATTCTTTTTTTTTGAGGTGTCTTCTATGCTATCATTCATAACAAAGTCTGCCATTTAATATATTTAAATACTGCACCGGTAGTGAACTCGTAAAATAAAGAATATGTTGAATATTATTTTCGGTTCTAGACTCTTCTAGAGCAAAGGTTCACCACCAATGAGTTATATATGGATAATGCTTATTAATTATAATTTATTATATGTATGATTTGAAACGGATGTCGTAGAGTTGAAGAAGGAATCTGAATTATGCTCCTTTATTCGCAGTTCGTCAAATTTTATCCAGCATAATTTAATGAGTAGCTTTAACAGACGACGTACCTCTATAGTATAGTTAGAGACAGGCCAATCTTAGGTATACCCCATTAATATTCTAGTGTCAATTTTAGAATGACAAATAATCTATCAATACACTGATTTGCTTACAAAAAATATAAAATATAATTTACTTAGAAAAGCATATACACGAAGGACGATTAGTCTCAAAGAGATTTTTTAATAAGTCTCAAAAAAGACCTTTTTAATAGCTTTATTTTTAATAGCTTTCAGAGTACTAGTGAATAACATTCAGACATGTATGCATTGGTTTTACATTTACAAAATTTCCATTTTTCTTCATATAACTCATTTAGTGAACACAAAATGTAATTTACATGCAATAAAAAATAAACCATAGGACCAAGATATAAGTTATGGACATTATCACAAAAACCATAAACAAGTAAGGGATAGCATATTATTTTAACGTATTTTAACGTATAAATATGATGTATAATTTTCTTTACATTGTTATTAGGATTATATCTATTGATGGCGGCATTACACTTAAATCATAAAAAAATGAAACAATATTCTCAATACTGGTTCATAATTCTGGTTAATTTATAAATAGGCAGATAATAGAATATATATTCTGTAAATTAATAAATAATAGAATATATATTCTGTAAATTAATATGGTTTCTCTATGATAAAATTAGACGGATATCTATCGGTATGATACTCATATAAAGTTGCACTAAGATTTAGTACTTTTTGTTTTTATTATTTATTATAATTTTATTATAATAGAGTATTTTATTAATACCTTCTTCATGTCCTGTCCTATGATTGTTATCATCTAATGCCTAGTCGATCTAGGTCAGACATCTATAATTTACTTTTAATAAGCAGGATTTAAATTGATCAAAGTATTCATAATACATTTGAACTTTAGGGGCATGACTTAAGTCTGATATAAATATCCCTTGACTAAGAGGTCTGGGGTTACCATATTGCACGAGATATATTAATCATGGATGAGATTCTAATCTCAATTCAATGTATTTAGTGGCTAGATTGTATTTAGTCTTTACGTCTTTACGTAATGATAGTATGTCTTTGCGTAATGATAGTATAGACAGGATCCCATTGCTTATGTCAACATGTAATAAAGATTATGTCAACATGTAATAAACTGCCATAGTGCAGAATTAGTGCAGAATTTATGGCATAATAAACGTATCATGTAATGTGCAACAATCATAGAAAATCGCATAATGATCCTTCATGATCTGACCAGTGGCCCTATAAGTAAATTGGATTGAACAATACAAGGCTAATAACAGATCATTGCTATCTTAAATATAATAGTGAAAAGATAAAATGAACATTTAAAAATTTGCTACGTACTTACTTAATAAAAGTAATACTTTGTTAAAGTATTTTTTTGAATTTATTTTTTGCTGTATTTTCTAAAACAAGTATGACTTGCTAAAATAAGCGTTACTAATATAGTAATTTTTTGTATAAAGTTATATAAAGTCTTTTATAAAGTTATTATACAGTTAAGGTAGAGTTATGATTTCAGGTATTATAGCGTCACCAATGATAGCATTTGGCAAAGCTCTTCTCCTTAAAGAAACAGAGATTGCTATCAATAGAAAAAAAATCCCATTTGATCAAATTAATAGTGAAATTCAGCGCTTTATTTGTGGTCGTCAAAAATCTTACGAGCAACTCGAAGCAATCAAAATTAAAGCTAATGCAGTGCATGGATCAGGAAAATCAGAAATCTTTGAAGGACATGCGATGCTGCTAGAAGATGAAGAGCTTGAACAGGAAATTATTTCTTTTATTACAGACGAGCTAGTTACCGCTGATTTTGCTGTATATACTGTTATTAACACTCAGGCAAAGGCCTTAGAAACTCTTGAAGATGATTATCTTAGAGAACGCGCTGCAGACGTGCGGGATATCGGTCAGCGTCTATTAAAAAATATTCTAGGGTTGCACATTACTGATCTCAGCGCTATTAATGAAGAGGTTATACTCGTTGCTAAAGATTTAACACCCTCGGACATTGCTCAGATGAACCTAAAAAAAATATTAGGTTTTATTACTGATCTTGGAGGGCAGACTTCGCATACTTCAATTATGGCACGTTCATTAGAGCTACCAGCTATTGTTGGCACTGGAGATATTACTCATCGCGTTAAAGATGGCGATTTCTTGATTCTAGATGGTATAAACAACCAAATATATATCAATCCAATGCCAGAGAAAACTAAGGAGCTGAAAAAATTAGCAAATCAATATGATATCCAGAAAAACGAATTATTACAATTGAAAGAACTGCCAGCGATTACTCGTGATGGTCATCAAGTAAAAGTTTCTGCAAATATTGGCACGGTGTATGATATTGCAGGAATAAAACGTTATGGTGCAGAAGGTGTAGGATTATACCGTACTGAATGCTTATTTATGGATCGCAATGCGTTGCCTAGCGAGGAAGAACAGTTTCAGGCCTATAAAACTGTAGTAGAATCTGTTGGTTCTCCTGGTGTAATAATACGTACTATGGATATCGGTGGTGATAAAGATTTACCATATATGAATCTACCAAAAGAGACAAATCCTTTTTTGGGTTGGCGCGCTATTCGTATTTCGATGGACCGCACTGATATTCTTCATGCGCAATTACGTGCTATTTTGCGTGCTTCTATTTTTGGTGAATTGCGCGTCATGTTTCCTATGATAATTTCTGTTGAAGAAGTACGTTTTTTAAAAAAAGAGCTTAAAATCCTCAAGGCTCAACTTTGTAAAGAGTCAATAAAATTCGACACAAAGATTGAGCTTGGCATTATGGTAGAAACTCCTGCTGCTGCAATAATCTCTCATCACTTAGCAAAAGAAGTTGATTTCTTTAGTATTGGAACAAACGACTTAACGCAGTATACTTTAGCGGTAGATCGTGGTAATGACCTTATATCTCATTTGTATAATCCTATTTGCCCCTCTGTTCTTATGTTAATTAAAAAGGTAATTGATGCTTCTCATAATGAAGGTAAGTGGACGGGCATGTGTGGCGAACTAGCAGGGGATCCACGAGCAACGTTATTATTATTAGGTATGGGGCTAGATGAATTTAGCATGAGTGCCGCTTCTATTCCCCGTATTAAAAAAATTATTCGCAGTGTAAATTTTGAAGATACCAAGAGATTAGCAGAGCAAGCGCTAATCCAGCCGACTTCTGATGCGTTAATGCAAATAGTAAATGAATTTATTAAAGCCAAACATTTGACTTTAGAGTAATAAATGTTTCTATTTTTTATATAAATCAAAAAATACATACATTAAAAAAATTATATCTAGAGTATCTATTCTAGAATTCTCTAGATTTCACAGAAGCATCCAAATACTACATAAGACAAATTAAATTATTAGAGATCAATGGATGCGACGTCCACAAAATCATAAGACATTTTTAAGAAAATTAATGTCTATTTTACAGTAAAATCCACGTTGTGTCTGTGTAGCGCAAAATAAGTTTTAATATCACCCCAACTACTTCTAGTAAGAAGCCTGAGTACGTTATCAACAGATTCTAATATAATTAGAATACTGTTTATATTTAGTTTTATGCCTGAACAGTTTATTGGAGTGTAGCAATGGATGGAAGAGTTTGTATAAGATAATTCTTTTCTAATAATTAGTATGAAAGATTGTATGGTTCTTTCATTATATATAGTTTTTACCTAAGCTTTCAGGATACTTGAACAACCCATGTTAATCAATATTATGCTGGATTAATGATATGGATTATGTCATAAGAACTGTTGACACTAAGCTCCAGAACACTATGTACTGCTACATACTACTATTATTATAGCATAGTATATAGCAGTACATAGTGTAGTGTGCATAGTAGCACACAGTAGATATATGGTGGATATATGCTACGTGGATATCTTTACTTTTAGTATAGATCTAATAGTATAGATTTAAGGTTGTTTTCAAACCACATGGATGGTTATGGTAGTGAACTACCATACTTGAACTTGATATTTTATTAAGTGATTGAATACCTTAAAAAGGTGGTGTTTTTCAACTGCATAATATTGGTATTATAGACATAATATATGTACACTGCTCAATGCTATCCTATCGACTAATCTTCTAGAGCTAGAAACGTTTAGTCGTAGGTGTTGCGGTACAATAATTAGATAAGTCTTGCATACCGCAAAGTAAACATGTGGAGTTTCAGAGGTAGAGAATGGTGCTAATTTAAAATCTACAATCTTACCGGTGTGAATTATCGCAGAAAGGAACGAGACATTTTGCGAGTAACTAATTGTATTAGTTACTGATGATCGAATACGCACACTAATTTAGTATTACTAAAAGATAGAAACTGTTTAGCCCCCTGATGGGTAAAACTCTACTAGTGATTATTCATTGGGTTAGTATGCATAATGTTCTTCAATAGATTTCTCACTAACAACGGTAGCATGCAATAGAAAGTGCAATAGAAAGTGCAATAGAAAGTATATGCTTTTATGACTTACATTGATCACAACACATATCAGAAATAACTCGGAGCGGTACATCCAATTATTACCAACTCACAAGTATGTTTTAAATGCTATATTATGTCAAAGTGCTATAACGCACTTGCATTAGCTGACGATCATGAGTAAGTTTTTATTTTGTCTAAAATTTTCCTATGTTAGGATAGCAGATTTAACATGGGATAGAAGATTTAACATCAGCACAATAAAAGTCTTAGAATATATGTCATTATATAGTCTATATCAGTTCTGCCAGTTCTGCTGTATAACTGCTATTAGATAATAGCGATATAACTATCAAAGACTAACACTATTAGTAGTATATCATAGCGACAAATTGCACTTAGGTTTTACACCTAGGCTAGTTTATGGATATTTTCTACATCGGATGCTCTATAAATATTCATAGTGCCTTTTATGCTGTCTTCAGTGCAGGGCAGGTAGGTCCTTAAAATATGGCTGACAATTCGTCGCACCATCAGTGTGTTATTGTAGGTATCTCAGGCGCATCTGCTTCAGGTAAAAGTCTGATTGCTAGTACGTTGTATCATGAAGTTCGAGATCGTTTTGGTGATGATAATATCGGTGTTATTCCTGAAGACGCTTATTACAGGGACCAAGGACATCTAACCATGTCTGAAAGAGTAAAAACTAATTATGACCATCCAAACGCTATGGATCATGGTCTACTTTTGCAACATATAAAAATGCTGAAATCAGGATATGCAATTGACTTGCCGGTGTACAATTATGTTGAGCATACGCGCACTAAACAAACACTACATTTAAAACCAAAAAAGGTCATTATTTTAGAAGGTATTTTGTTGCTAACAAACGCTAAATTACGTCAGGAAATGAATTTTTCTATTTTTGTGGATACTTCTCTCGATATTTGCCTGATGCGACGCATGAGACGCGATGTAAATGAGAGAGGGCGCTCTATGGATTCTGTTATGGATCAATACCAGAAGACAGTACGGCCTATGTTTTTGCAATTTATAGAACCCTGTAAGCAGTATGCCGATATTATCGTACCACGCGGAGGAAAAAATCGTATTGCTATTGATATCTTAAAAGCAAAAATTAATCAATTTTTTGAAAAATAGCAACATGATTTTGACTTCTCTATATTTGATATTTTATGTAACAATGATTATGATTTTCGTTAATTAAGGCAACACGAGTTAAAAGATATTGCAGCTTATCATTAGTCAATATCGATACATACACTATGATCTTTTGTATTAAAAAAAACGTGATTAAATAATAAATAAAGCTGCTATTTTTCGCATCTGCAGTATTAATAATACTGCTATATTTGACTTCAAATAAATTAAAATATTCGATAAAATCGATGATCACTATAAAACTTTTTAAGGGATCTTAGTATATTTTGGATAAGAATAGATCTGATAAAAAAAGTAGATTTTTTAGTTTTTATTTTATTTTTTTATTTTATACCAATAGTCATCATATCAGTCTGTAGGTTCATTACAAACTCAACATAATATATAAAAGATAGATGTATTTTAATGCAATCAAGAGTATGCCTCAGTAATATAATGAATTGTGTAGGTATAATTTAATATTAATGTTTTATCTATTCAATCACGTTTTTAAAAAGTAATAACAAGTTATTCCCCTAACCCATAAATTTACGGCAAGTAACTTGATTTACTAGAATTTTTCAATAATTATCCGCTTGCTGTATAATAAAATTTTACTTTTTTAGAAATTATAAAACCTAATAAAGAAAGACAGTAGATTACTTATTTTGAATAGTATCTGGAGCATTGAATACTACTATGCGCCTGGTACTTAGATTTATTATCAGAACCATCTATTTGATTACCACAGACGGGAGAATCTGATCTTTCCTACGCATAGCAGCTATCTTATAATATGTTTTGATATATATTCAATATTAATGAGATACTGATTGCTATCACTCTGCTTATACATTGTATTTTGGTATTTCAGCTAGAATGAATGGTACTCTTTAATATCTGTCAAGAATATTGTCATGCAATAACGCTAGAATGTATGTATAGGTCATACGGAATTACAGAGTGCGTATGCTAATAATGTGCACTATCAACTTGATCATCCCTGTGTAAAAAATCTAATGATTATCACAGGTCTATTAAGAACGTCCAGTCTACAAATTTTTCTGGGGTGTAAAATATGTTATTATATGTTATTCTATAGGGAGGACAAGGTGTAATGCTTGATTGATCTCTCTTTATGATTATTAGTGGCCTTTTAAAGGTCTATACCAGATGTTTATCATCGTTAAATACCATTGCTAGTAATACCTGTTCAATCAACTAAGAAAATGAAATATAATTTGCCAATTTACTATCTATGAGTATAAACAAGATGCATTTTGATCTGATCGTACTGTGTCTTTGGCACAAGATTATCTGGTTATACCATGAGTTCGTATCTTAACACCCTCAGTAGGAAAGTAGGTTTATATAGTCAAGATATGAGCAGATAGGCGTTAAAGGAATTATTTATAATTTTTTAACGTTTAACGATATAAGAGAAATATGATAAGACATCTGACGATGTTGCTTAAGGTGGCGCTAGGGGTTTCTCTTGTATGTTACGATTATACATTAACACAGAACTACCAATTACAGGGGGGTCTATTTTAAACATCAGTACCAAATGCTATGATTAATGTTAGGTCTATCTTTCAAACATATGCACTCTAGAACGATATGTCTCGTTATTTAACTGTTATTCAGCTCTGCTGGACTTTGGATAGACTCAAATATAGCAGTATAAAAATACAGATCTAATAGAACCTTGCCTCTAATGTTAATCTAGATAATTCTGATGCTGTTGAGGATCATATACAAATCTATTTGTATGCAGATTCTAGCCTATATGTCTAATCTTTTCGTAAAAGTACAGTTTTATCGAATAGGTTTTGATAGATACCTACGTAATATAATGGTAGAGAGTACTGGAAAAAGTAGGCATTAGACTTTTCTGTGAATCGGTATTCATTTGTAGGTTTAATAAAAATATAGAACAATATTCTGATCTTGCTTGCTCTAGAGAAACGCGTAAAATTACTGCAGAATAACTACAGATATAATATAAATATACACTATTGTTTCATCTCTAGCTAACCACGCTTATATTGTAAAACATACCAGACTACAATAAAAATATTTAACGATCTACTTATTTTAAATTTTAGCACTTATAATGCTATAATTTTCTTTTAAAATTAACCATTATATGAAGACGGTGCGCTGTGGCTCCTGAGTATATTATAGGAGAATAGATGTTTTCTAACGTAGAGATGTGAGATCTCAGTGGGTTAAACAGAGTAGATCGTTTGAGGTATGCATTATATATATGTCTTGCATGCATCATTTAGTGCGATTTTTTCAGGTAGCAACGAGTATCTTTCTAAACATTGAAATGCATAGGATACCATGGCTATAGCATATACTGATAGTGGGATATTATATATAATACGGATAATACGGATAGCATACCATGTGGTTTTCTAACTATATCATTGGTTTGGTATCGAGCATTAGGCTTGCGAATAGAATGTCAAATTTTTACTGTAGACACTACTTTACTGTTGCGATTTAAAAGGATTCAACTAGGCAGTATTATGACACTTAACAATGTCGCGATGCTGGATAAACTGATACAGGCAAATAAAAAACAAGCTTTAACATTAACATAGGCTTACAGTTAGGCAACCTGAAGAGCCTCATCCTAATTCTGAGAGGTAGTGACTTCTGTTGCATGATCACAGTCTACTGGTTTGAAACCTTAACGCTCATACCGGTATTTCTCCTAGATCTGAGAGTTGTCTTAAAGCTCTAGAAATAAATATTTTTAAAATATCTATTTATGTTATTTTAGATGTTTCTAAATATTAGGACAACCTTAATAGATACAAGAGTTTCCTATATTTATCTTAGTTAGTCCGTGGATAGCATAGATTACCTTATGATTAATTATATTCTATAAAGTTTGCAGGCGCATCATTAAACACGATGCTGAGGCGTCCTAAATACTGAATTGCATATCTATTGGATGGGGTGTTGTCGATATATTAGTTTATGCAAGCTGATCATGGTTACACGATTAAAACCATCCTATAAAAGATTTTTAGTGCAACCAACCCTATATATAAGTATAGTTAATAACTAAATTTTTCATCTTAAAAAATAGTATTTTTGTAATAGCGAGATGCAATAGGCAATAGAGAGCCTGTTGTTAGTGATACTACATAAGCTCGATAAATCTGAGTGATCTTGCACTGTACGCTTTTAATTTACTATTAGAAATACATATAATAGTATGATAAAATCTGTAAGGATTTTTACATTATAGCGATATTGTTGTGTATTTAGTAATCTGTTTTAGATAGACAGCATTTTTAACGATAATCCAGTCTGAAGTAGTAAATTGATTTTGTATTCTAGTATTCGAGATGAGATAGTAAGTATCCAGATCTTTTCTTTTTACTAGTAGTTTACTAGTTTTGGCAATTACAATCTTTTATATATAAAGCATGCTATACAGCGATATAGACTTATGTATTACATAATACAATATATAGTGCATTGTGTAATACAATAAATGCTATTTAAGGAGCTGAACGCACTTATAATTTGTAATGATTATATCTAATAATATTACATCTAATAAGGATAAGAATATAATTTATTGTATACTTGCATCCTGTTGTGATCACCAATTATCCTCGATCACTATTCTTAATAAAAGATAAGATACGTCTATATTCACAGGATAATCAAAATCCTTAGATCTCTAAGTTTTAGACTTAGAGATCTAAGGATTTTGATTATACCTCGTGTGATAATAAAAATCTGGATACATTTATGCAATAAAAATAGCTACTAGCAATTCAAAGAAGATTCTTTTAAAAAAGAAATTAGATAAGTATTAAAGTAATAAACTGATATATTAATATTCGTCACATTTTTAATGATACATAATCAGGGATCGTCATTATCCACAGTTCTTAAGTTATAAACGATTATTCTTTGTGATAAATACTATTTACAATTTCAATGAACAGATTGTAACAAACTGACGCAATAATTGCTAACTAGCATAATCCATACTGCTAAGATTATACGTTAAATAAGACTAACATGTGGTGAGTTTATAAGCACTGGAGCATACCGAGCACCTGCATCCTAACAGAGAGGCATAGAGTGATAACGGATCAGGATTATCGATATATAAAAAAAGAATTAAGTTGGTTATCTTTTAATGAAAGAGTATTACAAGAAGCTGCTGATAAAACTAATCCACTGATTGAACGTATGCGTTTTCTTGGTATTTATTCTAGAAATTTAGAGGAGTTTTATAAGGTTAGATTTTCAGATTTAAAACGCCGTATTTTGATTAGCGAAGAGCAAAAGCTTGCAGGTGCCCCATATGATTTACTAAAAAAAATTCAACAACGGATTTTGGTATTTGATCAGAAAGTCAACATTTTATATAATGATTTATTGCTGGAAATGGCACGGAATAAGATTTTTTTAATTAACGAGTATCAGCTATCTGATAATCAAAAAACTTGGTTGAGACATTATTTTCATAATACATTGCGACAACATATAATTCCCATTTTAATTAATGATAACAGTGACTTAATGAGATTCCTAAGGGATAATTACACTTATTTATCTGTTGAAATTATATGTGGTGCAGAAATAAGCTATGCGTTACTTGAGATTCCATCTGATAAAGTACCACGTTTTGTGCATTTACCTCCAGAGTTGCCTCGTCGTCAAAAACCAATGATTTTATTAGATAACATCCTGCGTTATTGCTTAGAGGACATTTTTTATGGATTATTCGAATATGATATAATCAATGCTTATGCTATGAAAATGACACGTGATGCAGAGTATGACTTAGTGACCGAGATGGAATTTAGTTTATTGGAGTTAATGTCATCGAGTCTAAAGCAACGTTTAACTGCTAAACCAGTGTGCTTCGTTTATCAGAGTGATATGCCCGATGTAATGATTAATATGTTGCGTAATAAACTGAATCTCTCTAAGTATGACTCTATTTTACCAGGTGGGCGCTATCATAACTTTAAAGATTTGATCAATTTTCCAAATGTTGGTAAGGCGCATTTGTTTCATAAGCCTCTGGTACAACTACGACATGTCCGATTTGATCGTTTTTTGAATGGATTTGATGCTATTCGCGCCGGCGATATTCTCTTGTATTACCCATACCATACATTTGAGCACGTGCTTGAGCTACTCCATCAGGCATCTTTTGACCCCGTTGTGCTGGAAATTAAAATTAATATTTATCGCGTGGCTAAAGATTCACGTATTATCAATGCGATGATTCATGCAGCATATAATGGTAAAAAAGTTACAGTCGTAGTTGAGTTACAGGCTAGGTTTGATGAAGAGGCTAATATTCATTGGGCTAAACGGTTAACTGAAGCTGGAGTTCACGTGATTTTCTCAGCGCCAGGTTTTAAAATTCACGCTAAACTATTCTTAATCTCAAGATCTGAAAATGGAAAAATTAACCGTTATGCACATATTGGTACTGGAAATTTTAATGAAAAAACTGCAAGATTATATACCGATTACTCTCTCTTGACTTCTGATGCACGTATTACTAATGAAGTACGACAAGTATTTCATTTTATTGCTAATCCATATCGCCCAGTGCACTTTAAGCATCTTATAGTCTCACCACAAAATGCAAGACATAGGCTCTATCGATTAATCGATAATGAAATTTATCATGCAAAACAAGGTTTTTCTGCTGAAATCATATTAAAACTTAACAATCTGGTTGATCAAGGATTAGTAGATCGCTTGTATACTGCTTCTAGTTGTGGTGTAAAAATCAATCTGATAATTAGAGGCATGTGCAGTCTCATACCACAGCTAACAGGAGTCAGCGAAAACATTCGTGCGATCAGTATTGTTGATCGTTATTTAGAGCACGATCGTGTCTATATTTTTCGTCATGGAGCGGAGACAAAGGTGTTTCTGTCTTCAGCGGATTGGATGACACGCAATATTGATGATCGCATAGAAGTTGGGGTGGTTATACTGAATCCTATTCTTAAACAACGGATAATAAATATTATAAAAATTCTCATAAAAGATAATCTTAAAGCTCGTTTTATTGATAAAAACTTAGGTAATTGTTATGTACAACGTGGTAGACGGCGTAAGATTCGCTCTCAAATAGCGATTTATAAATATATAAAATCTCTTGAACAAATAGATTGATTACGATTTTATATAAAAATATAAAGACAATCAGTACATATTGCGATTTGCATTAATCATGTCCTATTTTAGCCTTAAACGATGTTATATGAGTACTAAAATTTTGATATACATCAATTTTACTTAGGAAACATGCTCTTATAGGGGTGGTCGAGTCTAGATATAAACAATAGGATGTTTCTCAATACGATTAGAATCCGATATAAATTGAGTGCACGCTTATATATTATTATACGTACAAGTAATTTTATTACATAAATAATATAGCTTAGAGAGTTTTATCTTAGCAAGATATGACAAGATATGAAAAAATCAGTATTTTAATATGCTACAATAGAAAAGCTTTTTAGATGATTCAAATTCAGTGTATTGAGAAGAGGCGATGATTATTAATCATTAGTAGCTTCCGTGATAGACTCTCATAGAGAGATTTGACAGAATAGCACCTGACATTTTTCGACTGTGTCTATATTCCGTAATACCGCTGAATAGTAATCACTAAATGAGTCCTAAAATTCATGCTAATCTTTATGTGCTTCGCTAATATATAATCTAGAAAAATACTATATAATTAGGCATTAGTACAACATATCTACCGGTATTTAGCACTAAAAATCTTTAGTTATAAAGATCAATAGGTTGGGGTTTTCTATAAATTTGATACTGATTAATTTATTAACGATTTATAATTATTAGATAACATAGGTCATGGTTTTATAGCATAGGCTCCTATGTAAGATAAGAGACTATATAAAAATGATCTCTACGGGTATGACAAAATGCATATCTTGTAAACCTAGAAAATTCATATACTGTAATTTTATCATAAGAAGATTCTTCAATAAGATTAGTTCACTTTATGTGATATAGAACATTTAGAGTTTTTGTGAAATATTCAGAATTTTAATAACATTATTTTTTGTAACTTTGATCGATATTTATTCAGGTAGATCCGAAACAGTTTCTATCTAATCCTTAGGAACAGAAAAACTTGTATTTAGTTCTCCTAAAACCTCTATGTTGGTGCCTATCAGAATTTTTATAATAAATAAAAACTTATGATTAAGATTATCAATCTTTTGTTTCAAAAAAACCAGAGGAATCGCATGTAGAGTCAACCTACTAAACAGATGTATTAGGTTGTGTTGTCTTATGTATTGTCATAACTTAAATTTATTCAGTTTGACCAATATATACCACAGCTATGCATATATACAGATATTACAATACTGTAACGCAATTGATTAGATCAGTTTTAACTATTCATGTCAGAATTATCTATTATTATTCGCGTGATATGCTGTCTTCTGCATGTACTATCAGCCATATATAGGTAATACAATGACTTTGAATTATTTGCTTTAACTTTTAGCACACTATACTATTTAAAATTTTATACCATGGTCAAAGAATATTTTGTTAATTTATCACATCAGATATCAATGATTATTGACGGAATTTTAGTGGAGATCAGATATATTAATGGTTTGCGTTATGTTCAAACACCAAGAGGTCTTAAATACAGTATGTACAGCTTTTAGTTATTAAAATGATCGCAATAGATGAAGTATTTTACATAAAAAAACGCTATTCAAATCTAGCTGTAAAGGTAAAATACCTAGTGATAATGAATAATTGGCATCTGCTATGTATATAAAAATCGGTACAACATAATGTAAAAGATCATGTAATCCAGGGAAAATATTTGATTATACTGCCTTACCTAAGAAAATGAATCAATTTTAGACAGCGCGTTTATTACTCTTAGTGGCAAGTATGCACTGATTCAGTAGATCTTTCTAATAAGTAGCTTGTTAGGCATATAGATCTACTTTTATGAAAAGTATAGGATCTTAACATAGGTTTATCATGCTATGCTGTAACACATGCGGCTTATTAATTACTAATTATAAAAAATACTTATGGAAAAACGCATCCTAATATAGCATAGTGCAGAATGTTAAATCTTTTCAATAAGTCATCAAAAGACTGCTAATATATCTGCATTATATTAGATATTGTTATATGTTAGTTATTGTATTTTTCTAATCAATAGATTAGCACTCTACAGTGCTAATGCGTAGCATCTCTGAACTAATTTGTAACATATATACCAAAATACAGTAAATTCGAGAAATCTATAGGGTTTGTATTAAAGACTTAAAGAATATACTTTATATTCTTTCTGTTCTAAACAATAAGATAAAGCTAGATCTAGGACTTGGAAAAGCATAAAAACCTACTGTACTGTGCAGGTCGTACTAAAGTCATCTAGTGTCGCTTTAAAAGTCAACGGTTAGTAGATACTACCATTACTTAATTTGAAAACACAAAGAATGATTAGCAGAAACAGTATACTAGTTAGCTGATCGTGCGATAGAGAGTATTACAAACACATCTACAATGTATGAAATTAATATAGAGAAAAAACAAATGTAAGGTTATGCTTACTCATAGAATATATACAGTACTTGTTTACGTTTTACCCAAGGGTGAGAGATTATATTAGTATTTCCCATATCTCGCAAATCCCACCCCTGAACAAGAGTGTCAAAATTTTGTAATTATTAATAATACTTTATTACAAAACAAAATTATACTGCGTGACATAAAAGAACATTATAGAGTAGATTATCAGATATAAATTATTAATCGGATTATTGTGATATTGAGACACAGGCATTACTGCTATCTACTAGATCATCAGTAATCAGAATACATCACGAACCTAATGTGTGGACTTGCATTAATCATTGGCATGAGGGTTCATTCTAAACTAGAGTTATTGCACCAACCACAATGAGAAATTATTCAGACCCTATTTATAATGAAGCACTAAGATAATAGTAGCAGAATAGCATTTAGAACCTGAAAATATTTAAAATAAGCTAAGTAATCCAGAAAACAAATACGCTAAATTGAGTAAAATAATAATCAATAGATATTTCTTATAATACACATCATATAAATAGAATTATCAGGGCAGGGCGTAGTAGTGATGACTATATAGCTAGTTTCAGAGTCAAGGGATATCTTTCGAACATAGCCTCACATAAAGATTATTGATTAACCTTCAGCAAAAACAGAAGTATTCAATATATAATGATAATTATGATGTCTATTTCAGGATCTAATCTTACTAAGAAATGCGTGATTAATTAAGGCTTCAGGGATCACCGCGTTCTAATCATGTCAAAATTGAGCCATCGCATCAAACCAAGTTTGCAAAACGCATCGATGAATGCATCGGGTTTTATTCTTTAGAGGAAAAATATTATTTTTCTTGCTTGAAATGCATAATTATTGCTTTAGAAAAAGTACATAGTTATAAGCACTAATAATGTCTGTAGATGGTCTGATTAATATACTTATTTTCAGGTTTCTGATTTTGCAGTCTAAAATGCATTTTATAAAACATCTAGATTCCTTAGGCTATCTATTTTTTCAAGTAAAGCTATACTAAAGTAGTAATGATGATCATCATAGAAGATAATACGATTATTGTTTATCCAATTAACATATCAGTGTAAAAACTTGATTAAAAATTTAACTAGATACTCAAAACTGAGTCTATTGTTTACATTCTATTGGACATGCTTATTAGTGAATTCTTATAATTATTTTAATTATCATAAGTAGAGAAGAGTTACTATGTATTTTATAAAAATTCATTTGTTTAAAAATATTGCATAATCATTGAATCCTTATCAAACTATTGACTGATCAATAGAGCATTTAAAGTATTCTTATAAATAATCAGAAACTGCAGTAAGTGATATTCCATCACTATTGTATATCTATACAAATATCATTGCTCTATCCTGGCATAGAACCCCCCTAAGACAAAAAATAACGTTTCCATTGTAGAATACATAAGACAAAATATATCGATATATTTTATAAATATTATTTATTGATCGCAGCAATGAAGTACTTAAAGATGCTGTGCATTCGCGCAGAGAGGTTGTGTCTATGTTTTTTTTGAGGTTGATTGCTACTCTGGCAGAGTTCATATAAATTCATAGTTGTCCATATCGGAAGGTATCGACTGATGGTATCTTTTTTACAGGAAAACTTACCCAAAGAATTGACTGGCATGAGCACAACATTTTCCGGTAGAGCAAGTGTTAATGGGAATGGAGCATGTTTCTTTAGGTAGAGCTGGTAAATCTTCATGGCTCCACTTACACCATATAATTGGGTTGTCTGGTTATTATCACGACCCACCCAAGTGATGGTTACCTCTTTTCCGTCAATACCCGAAAACCAGCTATCTACTAGATAATTAGTCGTCCCTGTTTTTCCTGCTAAATGCGCTTCAGGATATAAGGCTCCGAGAGTGCTCGCAGTACCATGATCAACTACTTGCTGCATAGCATACAGCGTCAGATATGCAGCCTGAGGTGAGACACTACGAATAGATTGTGGCAATCTTTCATAAAGCACTGTGCCATTGTCAGAAAGAACTGAGCATAGCGTTGATAATTGCCCGCGGTTTCCGCCACTTGCAATTGTTTGAAATGTTTGGGCAACTTCGATTGGGGTTAGATTTAAGGCACCTAATAGTATTGCGGGTATAGGTTTTAATTGATTTTTAGGTACACCTAACCGACTCCATGTCTCTAGTATTGAATTTAGCCCTAATGTCATACCAAGATTAACTGCAGGGATATTTATCGAGTAAGTCAGTGCATCGATTAGCATAACATGGCCACTAAATAATCGAGAATTATTTCTTGGTCTCCATATTTGGCCATTTAGCTGTCTTAACTGAATTGGGTTATCAGCTATCCAAGTATTGAGACGATACAACTCTGGTTTGCTAAATGCGGTTAAATAAATAGCAGGTTTTGCCAAAGAGCCAATTGATCGACGTGCATATAACGCGCGATTGTATCCTAGAAACTTTGGATTACTTCCACCTACCATCGCACGTATCTCTCCAGTAAAGCGATCGACTACGACCATTGCGCTTTCTAGATCATTAAGATTTTTTACCTTTCTCAGGAGTGCAATACCTTCCTCTACCGACTCCTCAGCTGCATTTTGTGATAATGGATCGAGGGTAGTGAAGATTTTAACCCCAGAAAGATCTTGCATCTTGTTACCTAAGTGAGCCTGTAATTCATGATAAACCAATTGCATAAAGGATGGTTGTGTAGTGATAAGATTACCTTCAGGATTAACCCCTAAAGGTCGAGCGTTTAATTTTAAAAAACATACTGAATCTATAATATTTTGTTTGCGTATCAGTCGTAATAGCAAATTACGGCGTTCTAATGTTATACCTGGATTACGCCATGGATTATAAAGCGATGCACCTTTTACCATAGCAACTAATAATGCTTGTTGATCTAAAGTGAGTTCATCAACAGGGCGACCGAAATAATAAAGGCTTGCTAAAGGAAACCCATGAATTTGGTTGTTTCCAATCTGACCAAGATAGACTTCATTTAAATATAATTCAAGAATGCGATCTTTATCGTATCGTGCGTCCATAATTATAGCCATATAGGCTTCAGTAGCTTTACGTAATAGTGAGCGTTGATTAGTTAGAAATAGATTTTTAACCAGCTGCTGAGTTAAAGTGCTGCCACCCTGTATTGCGTGTCCAGCAATAATATTAACTAAAAAAGCTCGAGCAATAGCATGTAAACTAATGCCAGGATGGTGGTAGAAGTGACGATCTTCAGTAATTAGTAGCGTTTGAACTAAAAGATCCGGAAAATTAGATCGTGCTAAAAAGAGACGTTGCTCTCCATTTGGAGTGTTTATAAAGGTAATTAAACGAGGATCAAGACGAAAACAACCTAAATCACGACCATTGTCAAGGTCGTGTATTGTTTTTAGGTAATTGTTATTAAAAGTCAGGCAAATATGCCTTGCGTCCTCCGGGCTTTTTGGAAAATCAAAAGGGCGACGGATCATCTCAATACTATTTTGTTTTACGGTAAATTCCCCAAGATGTAAGGAATTCATCACCTTACGATACTGCGCTCCCTCTAGTAGAGAGATCATATTTTTCTGAGTGTACGGCATATTCGGTTGCAGAGTAACGATGCGACCATATACTACAGCCGGAAGTCGCCAGACCTTTCCGTTGATACGATACTGAATTTTGTAATCCAGCCAGAAACCATATCCTATGATCATAAGAGTACCTGTAAATAAATATTTTATGATTATTTTCATAAAATATTTATTTACAGGATGTTCCCTGGTTTTATTGCATCTCATACTTTTCCTATATCTTTTACTGCATCTCTTTTAGTCTATAATGATTGCAGTTACTTGTCTGTTTCTGAGATCTGATACAATCTTATTTAAAGCAAGTATAAGATACTTTGATCTTCTCTTAAATTAATTAATAATATCCGAGGAACATATAGTATGATTTGTTATTTTATAAGAATAATCAATAGAGTATTGTTATACTTTTGCATTTAAGATGAAATCAGGGCTATCTGTTATCGTATTATTACAAGATAATTTTATCTGGTAAATATACCAATATATGACGACTACGTATTTGTGAATAAATATAAGTCACAAAGTATGCGATTTCTTGATATTAAGATAATTGTATTATTTATGGTCTGCTCAATACAAACTTAATGTTTCTATCGGATTAGGTCTTATTACATTAGGGAGATAGCAGTCGTCTGTATGACCACATGAGTGACATAAAAATATTTCTAAAAGTTAATCTAGTCTAATGCTCAGCATTAAAGTATAAAGATAGGTGATTACCATTATGATGTTCATAAGATTTGTATGAAGATAGAATGACCCATCTCATGAGATTTGATGTAACCTCTTAACAAGAAAAGATCACATATTGGTCTCTTTTAAAATACAGAAACGAAGATAGGAAGTATCTACTATGAAAGTATAGCTAGATCGCGCGATTTGCACGGATAGAAATGAAAGAAAATTCAAGATATATATGATAAGCTTGATGTCCAAGTGTTTTTTTATATGCCTTAGCTTAAAAAGCTTGTACTGCTAGGAATGCACTGCACGTTTTTTGTATTATTATTCAGATCTATTAATCATTAATCATTAATCATGATTAATGATATATCATTACATGCATATTTATAGTAAGATTAATCATGGTAGAATGATTCACCAAACAATTTATGGTTTCATAAACAAGAAGTATTCAAATATAACATCCATTCCTATGGGCTTAGTATTAGCTAAGCCTACCTTATTGTATAGTTTTCTAACATATTATCTTAGCAAGATAATATGTTAGTGATCTTACTTATCACACATACATCTTGTATTGAGGATATCACTATCACCAATCATCCTGTGTTATGCATCATAACATAGGCGTAGCATGGTTCACTGATTGCTAGCTTATTTAAATAAAATAGTGTTTCGTAAAATATATCAACCCTATCTCATTGGTTCTGGTGCTTCATTATGTTATTTAATATTCATTACTATATAGGTAATAAAACGCCTGATCACGATTATTTATGATATGGTATGGATTCACAATAATTTTGTGCTGGGAATTGACATTAAGTTTAGTTTAAATCCTCTTACTAGTATAGTTTTATACAATGATGAACACGATAGATACTCTAATTAAAGCTAATAGTTATTTCTATAGAATACATTTCGTATTATGGCAGAATGTACATCAGAGACAGAACTTGATCAAGTTTTGTCCTATCTGAATAGTGATAGGTTTAGTACATGCGTTATTCAGCATAAAAATTATTCTTATAAAATGCCTAAATAGGTGCAGTTACATTAAGCATAGTTAAAGATCGATAGATCTTATCATTCTCAATGATATAGTACGGAAGGTTTGTTTAGAAAGAATCTTGATCTAAATAAGCTATGAAACAGAATAGTCGTCTACTAGATATACTATTGAATAGTAATAGTTGAATATTACAGAAAAGACTAACAGTCTCCAAGAATTGGATATTGTCTTAATTTTTGTGGGTTTTCGATTTCTATTGATATCCATTTACTAATAATAACATCTTCGATAATAACATATCACGCTTGTACTTAGATGCTGCTATAAAGATGCGTAGTAAATAGCATAAAAATCTAATCAAGTATATACATTTTTGTTACTTACATCCAAACATTATCTCCTGCTCTTAATAAAGTAAAGAAAAACTGTTTATCGCGAGAAAAGATGTCCAAGTTTGATAGCCTTAGTATCTAAATAATGAGTATTGTTAGGATTTCGTCCAACAATTAAAGGTACGCGCTCAATGACTTTTATGCCAGCCGCAGTGAGTTTGTTAACTTTATTAGGATTATTCGTCAATAGTCGAATATGATGCACTCCTAATAGTTTAAACATATCTGCGCATATAGTGAAATCACGCTCATCAGCTGCAAAACCTAATTGATGATTGGCTTCTACTGTATCGTATCCTTTATCTTGAAGAGTATAAGCCCGTATTTTATTTAATAGCCCAATATTGCGCCCTTCCTGGCGGTGGTAAAGTAACACGCCATTTTTTTGTGTAGCAATTTGCTTGATTGCTTCCTTTAGCTGAAAACCACAATCACACCGGAGACTAAATAACGAATCTCCCGTCAGACATTCTGAATGAACACGCGCTAGAACAGACTGTGTGTTAGATATATCACCAAATACTAAAGCGATGTGGTCCCTTCTAGTAGTTAGTTCTTCAAAACCAACTATAAGAAAATCTCCAAAAGGCGTAGGGAGATTGGCTTCTGCCACTTGTCTAAGTTGCATATACATCCCTATCGAATCTTAATGTTACGCGGATTTATTGTGTAGGTATTAATCATAAACAATACTCAATAATTAATAAACCATGTTCTGTTTTTAAAATTACTAGTTTTATTCAGCATCAATATCATATATATTTGATAATACAGATCTTCTGTGGATCTACATGGGTATTACTGTTATATGAGTAATAACTCATATTTCTATGTTAATATATGTCAAGATATACACCTCCAATAAGAAAGAACTATCAAATATTACATCAACTATTAATCTTCAGGATATTTTAGATATCAAATGAATTACCTTATCTTGTTAATAAGTCAAGCATAATTAAATTTATAATGTAAGTCTATGAGCTTATCTTACTTTTTATGCAAAGAATAAGAAGATTATTTTTATACATTATCTTAATATAGTATTACCTGATTTAGTATTACCTCACTTCTGATAGTGGTATAGAGATAATAAACGATAATTCATATATTTAGATGTTGGCTTGGTCTCTTTATCTATGAACCATTAACAGCTTGATTAGATACAGCTGTTATGTTTTTTATAAATTTATAAAATATAATATGATGTTTTTATCTTTGATAAAAAATATGATATATATCAATGTGATTAATGTAAATTTTACTTATCTTGTGGTTTTGATGATAAGAATTGTCATAATTGTGTTGTTTCTTAAGATTTTAATTAGCAATATGTATATTTATATATATTTATATTAAATTATTCTACATTATAAAAATAATTATTCTGATAATGTCGTGACATAACTATCGATTGATACATGATTACAAACTAAGAAAATAGATAAATTTAATTTTTATGCATATATCAATACCTTAAAAGATACTATAGATATGTAGTATATTAGAAAATCTGAATATATTCATTCCCTCTGTTATCTAATATATCTTTATAATTATTAGGTAAGATATTAAATAATAATAGCGTTTAATCCGCTGCCAACTGCAGTTTATTATATCATATTATGACCAATAACAAGAATTACAGCATGTACTTATAAAGTAGATTGGTATATTCTGTATAATACAATGGTATGATACGATCATGTATGAATTTTATATTTTAAATAAAATTATGTCATTATCTAGAAAGACTATATGATATAAAACTATTTAAGATTGAAATCTTTATATAATTTCAAATTTTAATCATTTCCACGAAATGAGATTACATCTTGTAAGTCTATGTATAATAAGGTCTTTGTGATAAAAACTCTAAAATATATTACTATAACTACGTTGATGTTACTATTAGTACCGATAGCAGTTGTTCTATCTGGATGGCGATGGCAACCCATCAATATGGGTTCTAACATTAAATTAGTATTCTGGATTACTGAATCTGCGACATATCCTTGGATTATTTTAACTAATATTTTTCTTTGCAGTTATTTTTCCTTTTGCTTAAGATTTCGCTTGAAGTCGATGTTATTACTATCAGTATTTCTAACTTCTGTTTTATGTTTTGGACAGAGTGTAAAAAGTCTATTAAAGAATCAAGTTCAGTCACTTCGTCCTTATGACGTATGGATTTCTGATAATTACTCCATGCAAATACGTCCATATCGTGACCCACAGTATTCAGAGTGCCAAGAAGAACTGCTTCAAGAAAAACTATATAAAGGTCTGTCTAATAACATAAATATCCCGCCCTGTTTAATACATCACTGGGTTTCTGCAAGTAAATTCTCTTTTCCTTCTGGGCATACACTATTTGTTACCACCTGGGCACTATTAGGGGCGGGTCTTCTTTGGTCACGTCATTGCTATTGTTCTGTCTTTATTCTAATCAGCTGGGCTGTGGCTGTCATGGCTAGTCGACTTTTGTTAGGCATGCACTGGCCAAGGGATTTGTTAGCTGCCATTATACTTAGCTGGTTGATAGCTACTCTAGCAACCGTTTTACTACATTATATTAGAGGTGTATCTCTTAATAATATTAAAAAATAAAAGCAATATCAGATTTAGATAATGCCATTAGAATATTTAGGCTTGCATTTTACTCGTTATAGTGTGATTAATCTATTGATCACATATATCTTGAATAATTGTTTTTATAAATAGCATGAGTAAATTACTGATTAAGTGATTTCTTAATTACCTATTTATGATAGGTCTGCGGGGTTAAACACCGTCTAAAAGCAAACCGTCTAAAAGTAACTAGATAATGGTTTTATTTTTTCATTTTACTCTGATCGATCAGAATGTTATCGTTATCGTAGAATATAGGATATTTTTTTATCCAAGAAAGGATAAATCGATAGGATACTGATAAAACTACAGGACCTATAAATAGCCCAATCATACCAAAAGAAAGTAAACCCCCAATAATACCGACAAGGATTAATATTATAGGCAAATCTATTCCTTTTTTAATTAGAAATGAACGCATGACCGTCTCTAAAGCGCTTAGTAGAACACTCCAGATAAGTAATACTGTTCCTCCAGTATTATCACCTGTCCAGTATAGCCAAATTATTGCCGGAATTAATACAATTAGAGATCCTAGCTGAACTAAGCATGAAAAAATCATTACTACGGTTAGAATAGTTGCGAAAGGAACACCTGATATACTTAAACCAATACCACCTAGTAACCCTTGTGCGCATCCTGTAATAACTATCGCACAAGACACAGCTCTTATCGCTTGTATTCCTAGTACAAGCACAGACTGACCATACTTAGGTGAAACAGTAACAGCGAAACATTGGATATTCTCCCCTATCTTATCACCATACCAGTAGAGACATACACTAGAAGTTAACATCAGTCCTAAATGTATCATAAAACGACCTAAATGCTTAGCTTGACTTAAAACAAAACTAGTTGTACGACCAGCATATGGTTGTAGCTGTGCAAGTAGTGTTTTACCACTAGCATCAACTAGATCATGATAATATAAGTAAAATTTTTGCCCTATTATTGGAATGGTGTTTAACCAATACAATTGAGGGCTTTCAAAATGCCTAGTATTTAACCAAATCATAAGGAGACTACTATTTTTAATTACACTGTTAATTAGCAGGATAATGGGGATGATAAATACTAAAATCAAAGTTAATGCCATCACTAAAACGGCTAGTAATCTCTTCTTCCATAATACACGTTGAATTTTTAGAAACAGAGGCCAGGTAGTAATAACTATCATACTACCCCAGGTAAAACTAATAATAAATGGTTTTAGTATCCATAAACACATAATACTCATAAGACAAATAAATAACAGTGAGAGTGTGATATCTGGTAAATCTCTATGTTTTGGCATGTGTTTCATTAAAAAACCATAATTTTAAACATCTAAGCAAAATATTATTTTAGGCTCAATATTATACTTCTTTTATCAAAACAGAACGTGCAATTTATAAAACATATACTGATTTTCTAATATTAATTATATTCAGTATTGTTATTACTCTCAAGTGATTTATATTGGTTAATTATTAGAACTAATATAATTCGATGATATCAGATATAGTATGTTCATTGGATATAACATGATTTTCTGTAAGAAAAAGAACACAACAATACTAAGTAAAATGCTTAATCAAAGCCATAAACCTTAAAAAGGTACTATTTATTTAATCCTTTCACTTAATAAGTTGAGCAGAACAGGTTTGTGATGTGTAAAATCTAAAAATTTTCACACTATAGATGCACTCAAGTACGCATCTAGCGTCTAATAACGTTATATATATGGAATATATCCATGGGATTGGAATATGCAATATTAATCATTCTATTTTAGGAATACAAAAGCGATAATATACACATCAAGTACTAATAGCATATATTAAAAGTATATTGCCATTCGTTCATAAGTAGCATGTGATTGGAGGTAAAGTGAAATTTAAGCTAGATACTATTGATGGATATGCTCGTCGTGGTCAATTAATTTTTCAAAATGGTATAGTAGAAACGCCAGCATTTATGCCAGTTGGAACCTATGGAGCAATAAAAGGGGTGACGCCAGAAGATCTTCAAGAGACAGGTACACATATCATTCTTAGCAATGCGTTTCATTTATGGTTGCGCCCTGGGCTTGAAATTATAAAAAAGAATGGGGATTTACATAATTTTATGCACTGGAAAGGCCCAATTCTCACTGACTCGGGGGGGTTTCAAGTCTTTAGCTTGAGAAGAATCAATACAATTACTGAAAAAGGAGTTCACTTCCGTAATCCAATTAATGGTGACTTTGTCTTTCTTGATCCGGAGACATCCATGAAAATACAGTATATACTCAATGCTGATATTACTATGATTTTTGATGAGTGCACTCCGTATCCATCGTCTTGGCATTACAGTAAACATTCTATGGAAATGTCACTGCGCTGGGCACAACGTAGTCGAGATTATTTTAATTTTTTAGGTAACCCCAATGCATTATTCGGTATTGTTCAAGGAGGTATGTATGAAGATTTACGAGAGCTATCAGTGCAAGGTTTATTGGATATTGGATTTGATGGGTATGCTATAGGTGGTGTAGCTGTTGGGGAACCCAAGAAGGAAATGTATTATATTCTCGAACATACCTGCTCAGCATTGCCCCAGGAAAAGCCTCGTTATCTAATGGGTGTTGGTAAACCTCAGGATGTCGTTCAGGGTGTATCTTGTGGTGTGGATATGTTTGACTGTGTAGTACCTACCCGTCACGCCCGTAATGGATGTCTTTTTGTATCTAATGGTGTAGTGAATATTCGTAATGCCAAATATAAAAATGATACATTAGTACTTGACCCTGAATGTACTTGCTATACCTGTAAACATTACAGTCGTTCTTATTTGTATCATTTAGATCGTTGTCATGACATTTTAGGTGCACGCTTAAATACAATCCATAACTTGCATTATTATCAGAACCTGATGTTAAATATGCGTCAGGCGATTTCAGAAGGCAAATTAAAAAAATTTATTAATCATTTTTACGATAAGACTAGTTACGTTTCATACCATAATTAAGGTGTTCGCTAGATTTTCGAATAAATGATTATGGTTTGCAGCGCATACATCTTACATAAAGATATCTAGAGAGTATACAATCATCCGCCTCATAGACTAAATCATGCACTAGCAAACTCGCAGTCTATGATAAAATTTAACGCAAACTCAGTGTAATCCTGAATTTTGAAGCAAGCGTAAAGATACTTACCAAAAATTATAACTATTAAAGATACTAAAATAGTATACGATCAATCAAAAATGATTTGAGTATTATTATCAAAGGCCTGACGAGTGGTATTATTAGATAGTTATTCAGAACAGAAGAAGAATAGCAAGTGGGTCTAAATAAAAGAGAATAGAGAACTTAATTAGATGTCGAATTACAGGATGTGATAAATAAAAACTAAGAAACTCGATCTTCAATCGCAGTTGATATACTTAAAGATATACAAATAAAAGTTATGCATTTGATATAAATCAATAACTTGTACAATGCTGTAGGCATGTCTTCCTCTAGAAACAAGATGTTAGACTAATTACGATATATAAGATCTGATAATTTAAATTGTGCTGCTCAGGCCATAGAAATTACAGAAAATCATGCCGAGAAAGACTGCTATGCCTTTAATGAGGAATAGCATGAGTAAAAGTACAGAATGTAGTACAAAGAAATGTTTTTATAAACTCGATACACCCTGAGATATAGTAATTTTACTAAAAAAAGAAATATAATATAATATATATGACTAACCTCTAATGATCATATGGCACGCATAACATGCAACCATATTTTATCTTAACATTAACAATAATCACAACATGTAATTATTTTTCCTTAAGGGAGCTTCCATGCTAAATCGTTATCCGTTATGGAAGTATCTAATGCTAATTCTGACATTGCTCATCGGTCTATTATATGCGCTACCAAACCTATATGGGGAAGATCCAGCTATTCAAATTACTAGCGCGCGTAAAAAGATTATGAACAAAAATATTCTAACTAAGATCCAAAACGCTTTAAAACAAAAAAATATTGAAAGTAAATCTGTTATTTTGGGCTCTGACGATATCTTAATACGTTTTATAAGTACTGATCTGCAGTTGAAAGGGCACGAAGTAATTACTAGGCTTCTTGGAAAAGATTACATTGTTGCTTTGAATCTTGCCCCAGCAATACCCAAGTGGTTATCTATGCTATCTGCTAATCCAATGAAGCTCGGCCTAGATTTACGTGGTGGTGTTCATTTTCTTGTGGATGTGGACATGGATACCATAATGAGCAAATTACAAGATAATATCCTAGACAAACTGCGACAAACTCTCACTATGCAAGGTATGCCCTATATTAATCTGCTGAAGGGCAATCAATACGAAGTTTTATTACGCTTTCGTGATACGGTATCTTGTGATAATTTTATTAAATATCTAGTTTCTTGTCATTCTGACATGGTTATTCAAAAACATGTCGGTCACCTCTTAACAGTCAGGGCAAGCGACCAGCGCATACAAACTGCTCGCGAGTATGCACTACAGCAAAACATACATATTTTGCGAAATCGCGTTACTCAGTTAGGTTTAGCAGATATTCTTGTGCAGAGACAAGGAGAGCACCGTATTATAGTAGAGCTGCCAGGTATTCAAGATACTGCTCGCGCTAAAGAAATCCTTGGTGCTACGGCAATGTTAGAATTTCGTTTAGTTAATACTATGAGTGATGCTAACGGAGTCATACCTGATGACTCGGAATTAAAAGAAACACGTGATGGACAAGCAGTAGTTGTATATAAAAAAGCTATCTTAACTGGAGATCATATTATAGACTCCACCTATAGTACCAATGAATATAATGAACCACAGGTGAATATTTTACTAGATAATTCAGGTGGTAATATCATGTCTAGCTTTACAAGGAAACATATAGGTAAAGCAATAGCGACTATCTTTACTGAATATAGAGAACGCAGCAAAAGAGATATAAATAGTCATTCTGCTTTAGAAAGGCATGATGAAATTATTAATTTAGCACGTATTCAGTCCTCATTCGGTAGTTCTTTTTGTATTAGCGGAATCTCTTATCCACAAGAAGCGCGGCAGCTAACGTTACTTCTACGAGCTGGTGCTTTAAGTGCTCCAATTCAGATTATAGAAGAACGCATTATTGGTCCAAGTTTGGCATTACAAAATATTAAACAAGGTGTTACTGCCTGTGTGTGCGGTGTTGTCGCATCTATTGTTTTTATGATTATGCGATATAAAATCTTCGGGTTAGCAGCTACTTGTGCGCTTCTAGCTAATTTAATACTCATGGTGGCAATTATATCAGTACTACCGGGCGCTACTCTAACCATGCCAGGTATTGCTGGTATTGTTTTAACCCTAGTAGTAGCTGTAGACGCTAATGTACTAATTAACGAACGTATTAGAGAGGAATTGCGTAATCAAAGATCTATACAAAAGGCTATTGACGTAGGCTACCAAGCAGCGTTTTCAAGTATTCTAGATGCTAATATAACAATGCTAATTAAAGTAATTATCTTATATGCAGTTGGTTCTGGTTCAATAAAAGGCTTTGCAATTACTACTGGAATTGGTATAGCTACTTCTATGTTCACTTCACTGGTAGGCACGCGTGCGATAATTAATTTGATATATGGCGGAAAACGTATACATAAATTATCCATTTGAGGGGGATATGTTGGGACAGAATTATAGTAAAGATATGGATTATAGAGAAAACGTGATACAATTTATGTCTTGGAATAAGATAGCGTTTTCTGTTTCTGGATTCTTATTGATATTAGCAGTAATAATGATTAGTACGCGTGATTTTTATTGGGGCCTAGATTTTACTGGTGGTACGGTTATTGAAGTTTCTCTTGACAAACCAGCTAATTTAGATCGTATTCGCAGTAGATTTAAACAAGACGGTTTTACTGCAATACAAGTACAAAACTGTGGTAGCAGTCATGATCTTATAATACGCGTACCTTTACAAGAAAAGTATCATGATACTGCTGTAAGAAGTCAAATTATCAACAGTATTCAGAGTTTCACTCAAGAAAAAGTTATCGTGAAGCGTATTGAGTTTGTGGGTCCTCGTGTAGATAGCGAACTACTCATAATAGGAGGTGCAGCTTTACTTTCAGCGTTAATAGCGATTTTTTTATATATTACATTCCGTTTTGAATGGAGGTTGGCTTCAGGCACTGTTCTGGCTTTAATGCACGATCTAATTCTTACTATTGGCGCTTTATCTCTATTTCAAATAGAGATAGATCTTACTATTATTGCATCGTTACTATCAGTAATAGGTTATTCTTTAAATGATAAAATTGTAGTTTCTGATCGTATTCGTGAAAACTGCCGTAAACGCTCTTACTCTTCTTCTTATTATATTACTAATCTTTCCATAACACAAACATTTAGCCGAACAATAATCACCTCGATTATAACCTTAATGATGGTATTAGTTTTATTTATTTTTGGTGGTACTATGTTGAGGGGTTTTTCATTAACTATGTTAATTGGTATTGTCATTGGTACAGTTTCTTCTATTTATACCTCTTCTGCTTTAGCTTTGCAGCTAGGAATGCAACTAAGTCATTTCACTCATAATAAAGAAGGTAAAGCAACAGAAGAGTAATTTCTAAATTTTTATTCCATTTTGATGTTATCTTTATTCTAAAGATAACGTCCTAAAGTAACACGATCATTACCACTATAATCCTGAAAAGTTGATATTTCACGAAATTGGTTTTTATTCATGATATTCCTAATTATGCTAGCTTGCTTCCAACCGTGCTCTAATAGAAGCCATCCGCCAGGTATGAGATGCTTGCCTGATTCTGCTATAATTAATTTAATATCAGATAGCCCATTATCACCAGAAACTAGTGCGTGCTTTGGTTCAAAGCGAAGATCTCCTTCCAGAAGATGCTGATCAGAACCACACATATAAGGTGGATTGCTCACAATTATAGCAAACTTCTGATCTCCTGCCGTAGAGAACCACCTGCCCAAGATGAAAGCAGTATTCTTTAAGCCTAACTTACTGGCATTGTACGTAGCTAATCTCACAGCAGAAGACATGCAGTCAATACCTAATACTGAACAATTTGCACGTTCACTGGCTATAGCTAATGCTATCGCCCCACTACCACTTCCTAGATCTAATATGTGGCAACCTTTAACCGGAAGGTGAATTAATGCTTTTTCTACTAAAATCTCACTATCTTGGCGAGGGATCATTACATCGGATGTGATATGTAATGGAAGAGACCAAAATTCACGTTCTTTAGTAAGGTATGCGATTGGTTCTCCGGAGGAGCGTCGCACTAGGAATTGTTCAAGCTTTGTAAGAATACAAGGTGAGAGAACGCTATCATCAAAACCAATCAACCAGCTTCTAGATCTACCTGTTACGAACCCTAATAGAATTTCTGCATCTCGCTTTGGGTTTTCACTGCGCGCAAGTCGCTGGATTGCTATCTTCATCCAGTTACTTATCTTCATTAGTCTTTCTCAGAAGCAAGAGCGGTTAATTGATCTGCTTGATGTTCTTGCATGATCGGTTCAATCAGGGTATTTAGCTTTCCTGCCATCACATCATCTAAACAGTATATCGTTAATTGGATACGATGGTCAGTAATTCTTCCTTGCGGAAAGTTATAAGTGCGATTACGATCCGATCGAGCACCACTACCTAGCAAGCTCCGTCGTGTAGATGCTGTAGTCTGCTGGCAACGAGTTTTTTCTGCATTATATATGCGTGAAGCGAGAACCGAAAGAGCTTTTGCTTTATTTTTATGCTGAGAGCGCTCATCTTGACATTCGACCACTATTCCGGTCGGAAGATGGGTAATGCGAATTGCTGAGTCAGTTGTATTCACATGCTGTCCTCCGGCTCCAGAAGAACGAAAAGTGTCAATTTTCAATTGATTGTTATTAATGACTGAACGCTCAATTTCTGGAAGTTCAGGCATTACTGCTATGGTACATGATGAGGTATGAATGCGACCTTGAGATTCAGTATCTGGTACACGTTGTACACGATGCCCCCCCGATTCAAATTTAAGGCGTCCATAAGCACCTTTTCCAATTACTTTAGTGATTATTTCTTTATAACCACCAATTTCACCTTCATGAGCGCTTATAATTTCAACCGTCCAACACTGAGAGTCGGCATAACGGCTGTACATGCGGAATAAATCACCAGCAAATATTGCTGCTTCATTGCCGCCAGTGCCGGCACGTACCTCTAAGTAACAATTGCGTTGATCATTCTCATCCTGAGGTAAAAGTAAAATATATAGCTGCTGCTCCAAATAGTTATTAATTTTATGTAATGTTTGTAACTCCTCCTGTGCTATTTCGTGCATTTCAGGATCGAGCATCATGTCTTGAGAATTTTTAATTTCTTCTTGGTTTTTTTTCCATTTATGAAAATATTGACTAATATTTATTAACTGTGAATATTCACGGGATAGTGTACGAAAACGCTCCTGATCAGAAATTATAGTAGAATCGCTTAAAATCATTTCAAGCTCTATATAGCGGTCTTGTAACGATTCTAATTTAGATATTATGGAGAGCTTCATATTTATAATAATACCCTATCAATCTGATTTTTTTATTAAGATAATCATAGAATATATATATCAAAACAAACAACGTTGAGTGACCTTGTATCTAAAAATTAGATCTGTTCTTCTAATGTTCTTTTATGCTATATAACGTATTAATTAGTATAAAAGAATTTTTAACGTAAATAGTATACTAATTGAGCGTGAGGATCTTAATTTAAGGTAGTGCTTATTATAAGTGATAGAGTAATTTTGAGATATTTTCGCGTTATCAATAATAAGTCATGACGCACTTCTTAGAAGTACAAGAACTGGATCGTTAGTTTTTCTATGGCGCTAGGAAATGATGATACTTGGTTTTCAAGGGGGTCATAGTTTTTTAAGAATCCTTTCTATACTGAAAATATAATATACTCTGAACATTTCTTCAAATCAAGATTATATCTAAACTTTTAGATATACTTTTCTCTATGATTAGAGACTATTTGGATAGATATATCTGAGATTGAATATAAAGATGAGTGACCTCATAAATTAATTTTATATATTTGTGCGGCATTCATGATTTATTATTCAAAAGCAAGAGGTAAGCATTATATATTTTATATAAGATCAAGCTACTCAAGCGTTACTGCTACAAATAATCATTATGATATCAATGTGCTTCCAGTATGACTCTCTGACTTTATATCAAGATACTATTTTAAAGTAAATAGCTGCGGTTGTCATTAGCCTAATGAATAAGTGTAATTTCTTATTTTAAATTTATTTTCGTAAGTGGTCTGTATTGATATCTATAATCTGTTCATACAAAAATTGTGAATTGTATCTTGTATATGGTGCAAAAAATAGCTATTTAGCTTATCGTTTAATATACTACTTAAAATATAGTTGTGATACATGTATGATGGTACGTTGCTTGATTATTCTCTCTGGCTTAACTAAGAGCAGTTATGTGCGACGTTTTACTCCGAAAGTATCTAAATTTTATCTTCATAATAGATAGCAAAGAAGATTCCCAGACACTATATGAGTCAGTCTTGTCTTTTGATCAAAGCAGTATGTGATGAAATAGGATAGTATGCTCGAATAAATAGCAGAAACTTACGTTGTTATTGATTATAACATAGAGAGCAAAAATTTAATATCATTCCCTATTTTTCTTTTGAGATAGATCTTGCGCAGAAAATCATTTTTATGATATAAATTTTGTTTTCTTACTCATTACTTCGTCATTTTTAAATTAAGATCAGGCCTTGTAAGTACACTGAGAATTTACCTGATTTAGTGCTGGATATATCCGATATTCTATTAATTTCTATAATAGAGTAGAACTCTCATCATGATGATAATATTGGCAATCAACTGATTCATACCTTACGACATAATATATATCTATTAATATATTTGAAGTAGTTATTGAAATTCTTTTTTCAGAGAGCCGCACGATATGATGCACTGAAGCATGAAACGGATAACATCTGATGCCTCAGTAACTATAGCATAAGAGTTTCTAATTTTTTAGGATTGATACGAAGTCAGTGTAAATATCTTATGATAACTTTTATGATAACTTAATGATACATCTCTAATGTATTTTAAGACTAAGGCACATCATCACGATCCATCAGTAAAACACCGAATTTATTGATAGAGCTGACGTGGTTTATGCAACAAGCGATTAAGCAAGAAAAGTGTGCATGTATTAATCTATTTATGAAGTTAGTGCACTGAATTCATATCAATGGTGAACATATTAATCGTACTGAACTGATTCTTTTAAGGATCTCACTGGATAATGTTGTCAATATTATTGGCGTATGCTCGGTTTAAGAAATTGATTTATCTTTCGTATATATTGTTACTAGCCTGTAGCCAAGGCCCTTACTTAAAAACAGAAGCCGTAAGTGAAATTAATACAAATCCAAAATGGAACCATCACCAGAATTTAGTTAAAGCACTTACCCAGTATCAAGTGCATGGTACATTACTCTTATACTCTAATAATCAGAAATTATTTGCCCGTTTTTACTGGAAACAAATATCTCCTCATCACTATCAATTTCTGTTGAGCAATCTATTAGGTATGACAGAGCTCCAATTAGAACAAAAGGATCAATTTGTCTATATTCATACCAGGGACAGGAAATGCGTGGTGAGCGAGAAATATGCAGAATATATAATATTTCAATTAACTGGAATCATGGTTTCACTAAAAAATTTTAGTCAGTGGATTATGGGGCTACCTGGGGCCTCTACCGATTTTAGGCTCGATTCAGAGTCTCATTTGCGTGAATTAAGCTTTGGTATATCAAGCACTCAGTTACATATTTTTTACTTAGGATATCGAAAAGCACCCGATAAACCAGCGATGCCTTCTCACATTGAGCTGTATCAAGGAAAGCAACGGATTAAGTTAAAAATAGATCAATAGGAATAACCATGATCACTAAATGGCCGTCTCCGGGAAAGTTAAATTTATTTCTTTATATTGTTGGTCGACGCTCCGATGGTTATCATAATCTGCAAACTTTATTCCAATTTCTCGATTATGGGGATACACTCCTAGTGGAGAATAATCATAGTGGTGAACTTACATTATTAAAATCTCTTCCTGGTGTCAAAGACGAAAACAATCTTATTATCCGCGCAGCAAAATTATTACGGGATCAGGCAAAATCATATGGCGCATTATCTCACAACGCTGGTGCCACCTTACAAATAGACAAACAATTACCGATTGGTGGTGGCGTAGGTGGCGGTTCATCGAATGCAGCGACTGTTTTAGTGGCGCTTAATTATTTATGGCATACAAATTTTAGTGTAGAACAACTAGCAGCTTTGGGGTTGCAACTTGGTGCTGATGTACCAGTGTTTATTTACGGTTTATCTTCTTTTTCTGAGGGGATTGGTGAGCGTCTAACTCCAATAGTACTTTCTAAAAAATGGTACTTAGTGATTTACCCTGGTGTTAGTACTAGTACTTATCAAATTTTTAACGACCCTTATCTTACCAGAAATACACCCTGTCGTCAGATGCAAGAGTTATTATTGGGCACATTTTATAATGATTGTGAGGCTGTTGTCAGAAATCATTGTAATGAAATTGAACAACTAATGTCTTGGGTGATGCTGTATGCTCGCCCACATTTAACTGGAACAGGTTCATGTGTGTTTGCAGTATTTGATACTGAGATCTTAGCTCGTCAGATACTAAATCGGGTGCCTGAAAGGTGGACAGGGTTTGTTGCTCGCGGAGCCAACCTCTCCGTATTATACCATAGTGTTATGTCGCGCTTCATCGAACAAAACATTTAAATGACAGTAAGTAGAGTGAAGTAATGTTAATTAAATTAGGGGGTCTATTGTCTATTCTGATAGAATCATAGCGTACATCTTTTATTGACTATTATTGACAAAAAATAACTTTTGATAACTCATAAATTTTGATGATTAATTGTTAATTGAATTTGCAAGGAACAGTCAATAAAGCAAGTAAACACATGCGTTTATCGTTTACATGGTATTTTCATCTACCCTGTATCTCAAAAAAGACAATGTCAAAGCAGTATGCTACTTGGATTAATTTATTTTACTAGATTGCAAACTTGAGGTTTTTCTTGTGCCTAACATGAAGCTTTTTGCTGGTAATGCTACTCCAGAATTAGCACAACGCGTAGCAGATCGTCTTCAAAGTGGACTATGCAAGGCTGCTGTAGGTCGTTTCAGCGATGGCGAAGTGAGTGTTCAAATCAATGAGAATGTACGTGGTGATGACATCTTTATTATCCAGTCTACTTGTGCTCCTACTAATGATAATCTAATGGAATTAATAGTGATGGTTGATGCTCTACGTCGCGCTTCTGCCGGTCGAATTACTGCAGTAATTCCATACTTTGGTTATGCACGCCAAGATCGTCGTGTACGCTCCTCTCGTGTTCCCATTACTGCAAAAGTTATTGCTGATTTTTTATCTAGTGTTGGTGTGGATCGCGTATTAACTGTGGATTTACATGCTGAACAGATCCAGGGGTTCTTTGATGTACCGGTTGATAATGTTTTTGGTAGTCCTATTCTTCTAGAAGATATGTTACAAATTGGTTTGGAAAATCCTATTGTAGTTTCTCCGGATATAGGTGGAGTAGTAAGAGCGCGTGCTATGGCTAAATTACTTAACGATACAGATATGGCTATTATTGATAAACGTCGTCCTCGTGCCAATGTATCGCAGGTAATGAATATCATTGGTGACGTGGCAGAGCGTGATTGTGTATTAGTGGATGACATGATTGACACTGGTAGCACCTTATGTAACGCGGCAGAAGCTCTTAAATATCGAGGAGCCAAACGTGTTTTTGCATACACTACTCATCCAATTTTTTCAGGCAACGCAGTGAATAATCTACGAAATTCAATGATTGATGAAGTGGTAGTGTGTGATACGATTCCACTACCTGAAGAGATTAGGGCGCTACCTACCGTACGTACTCTGACGTTATCAGGTATGTTAGCTGAAGCAATTCGTCGTATTAGTAATGAGGAGTCAATTTCAGCAATGTTTGAGTATTAAGGGGTTCTTGATTTTGTCTGAGTAAAATTACTCATAATACTAGATCAGTCCATATTAAATAGACTCATATGAGGTGAGGTTCTTTATAATGTATTTTATTTATGGGATGTACGCTCTGTATCGATTTTGCGAGTATACTTCTTTGTTTGTATTGAACATTAAGGATGCATATAACAACTACTGTTAAGAGTCAAACATTAAGATCTCTCCAATCTAAGAGTTTTGTTATGCCTAAATCAATTTTCACTATGATAACCAGCTGAAATATGTTTTTAATACATGCATTAGTACATATATTCTAAATAGTTCGCTAGATCGTGTGTGCTTTATATTATAAATATCATTAGTGTTTTTTGCAATTTTGATTTATTGAGATAGGTTGTTATGTACACTAGAGTTTTATATCTCTACAATCTAGAACAATACAGACTATGTGTATATTGTATAAAGCATCAATGTTCTTTATGATTCGTATCATCAAGATACTATAGCACAAGATGTACTATACCTTGTAAGGTGTGCTGCATATAAATTAGCGACTACTGCAAATGATCGTTATGAATCACTGAAATACATACGTCATCGAATGATGATTAATTTTTACATGTATTATGTATATAAACTATAATGCGATATTCAATAGTACACGCCGTGATTAATAGAATCACCATATATATTATCGTCAGCAAATTGTGTATAAGAAGAGCATGTCGGGTCATCTAGTTGTTATTACTTTTGAAATTTTTCATATTATTTACATGGATGATGTACTGAATATTAAAATAAATCATTGAATTAGTCGAATGAGAAGTATTTATTGATTTTAAATGATTAGTACCTTGAACCCCTAAAGATAAAATAGCCTAATAGAAAATGGTTATTAATTGAGTATGCTTTATACATTCTAACATACAGAATGTATCCTACATCATATAACGTGGATGGCTTCTTACATTCTTAAACCCTTAAACTGTAATACAGTATCCGCTATGTACACAAAACTTACGTGATATTATATGATGATCCTGATTCTCAAATCGATTTCGTGATAACTAGAGAATATACTCAAAATTATATAATGGTATAAAAATCATTAATGTTTCTTGTAATATGAAGTATTGCCTTAAGTATCAAAAAGATATTTATACATCAAAAAAGATAGTGTTTGCGTCACATGTCGAGTTTTTTTATATCTGAAATTATGGTTTGACTTTCGATATGCATCGATTTATAAGGTATATTACAAAATAGAGATAGCACTATATGCACTACAGATAAAATCATAGTTTAACTTAGTGTTAATAGGTATTAATATGTATGATCTAGAATCATTAGTTTAGGACCGGGGTTCAGCACAACTGGTTCCTTTGCGTAAAGGAAGTACTCTGTGAGCTATCAGATCACAATATTAGTGTTTGCAGGCATCTTCTTGACAGGTTGCATGAGTGCGCCCGTCAAGAGTGAAATTCCTGTTGAACATCAAGACCCATTAGAGGGTATTAACCGTACTATTTTTAATTGGAATTATTCTATTTTAGATCCGTACATCATGCGTCCATTAGCGTTATTATGGCGGGATACCTTGCCTATTCCTATTCGTCATGGCTTGAACAATGTTACTAGTAATCTTAGTGAGCCTAGCTCAATAGTAAACTATTTACTTGAAGGTAATCCTTATAAGGCAGGCTTGCATTTCAGTAGATTGCTTTTAAATACTTTATTAGGTATGGGCGGATTAATTGATCTTGCAAGCATGGCTAATGTAGAATTAGCCAAAGAGGAGCATCGAACATTTGGTAACACATTAGGTCATTATGAAGTTTGCTATGGTACTTATATAGTTATTCCTATTTATGGAGGCTTTACACCCCGTGAAGATCTAGGTAAACTTGTAGATTATTTTTACTTACCATATAGTTGGTTTACATGGTGGATGTCTGCTGGACAGTGGTTTGTAGAAGGTATTGAGACTCGCGCTCAGCTCTTAGATTATGACGACATTACAAGAGAGGTAAAAGATCCTTATGTATTTATGAGAGAAGCTTATTTTCAATATCATGATTTCTTAGCTAAAGATGTCAGTTTAGCTCCTAAAGACCATCTAGATGAATCAGTTATGCAGAACATCATGAGTGAAATTGATTCGTAACATAAGTGCAATCTGATCTTGTTGATAGCTCTTAGTAAGAGCAAATACTATCATAAACATATAGCATTTCTTTAAAAGAAATTAAATAAAATTTTTCCATAGTGGTATAGTTTAATTCGCATTTTAATAAATATTCTTAACAGATTATCAAGCATATATTATTGCATATTCTGCTATAGAAGTAACTTCTATCTAGAAAATGTATTTGTAATACAGATTACAATCTAAGCATGCAAATAAGATATATCATAGGCGTTTGGTACAGTACTGTAGAGTACTACTATTAAATTAGTACACATTCTATAATAAATTAAATAGAGGTTTTTCTTTACAAATTTTTCAGTATAACAGTTGTTTTTATATACTTTCTGGGACTAAAGAAAGATTTAGTATATTGAGAGTACTTTTGGTTGATATGATGATTCTAGTATTGCCATACTGTCAATACAGTTTAGATAAAATAAATTACCTTAAAAGTGAGTTTCAGGGTTAGTGAACGCAGCGCGTAAAATTGACTAGATAGGATATACAAAACATATAGTAAACATGTAGTATATGGATGATTACTAACAGAGACAACAGACAACCTTATTAAATATAAGATCTGTAAGTGCGTTATGATTCAGATCGTAATGCTTATTGCTAGGTTTTATAATTTTATAAAAACTCATTACTTTGCGTTTTATTAGTGAAGGCCAGTATCTCTTTAGCTATTCTGTATGCTACAGAATAGCTAAAGAGATACTAAAATGACGAACTAGTCAAATATTTAATTTTACTACAGCATTTTGTAGTAAAAATTGAGATGATTCATAGTGTCACAGCTATTACAATACAAGTTATATTAACCAAGTGATGATACTGTAGTGCTTCTTTCCCCGGCACAAGAAAGTATATTTATTAAATAATTTATCTGATTGACAGAAGATATATTGAGTATTAGTCTGTAAATTACCGTTTATGCTAATAGATTTAGCAGAAATTAACTGCCTTGCATGACCTCGAGAGGTTGCAAGCAAAGAACTTACTAGTGCCTGTTGTAAATCTTGCGCTTCCTTCAGGATAATCTTTGTGACACCGTCTTCTAGTACTTGGTGAATTTCATTTTCTGTTAATTCTGTGATGTGCCCAGAAAATAAACTCTTTGTAATCCGACGTGCTGTAGTGAGACTTTCTTCTCCATGTACCAACTTAGTTACTAGTTCAGCTAATATTGTTTGAGCAGAGGGAGCGTCATCTCGATTTTTATTCTCATTTTGTAATTCGTGTATATCCTGAATGCTCATCAATGTAAAAATTTTTAAAAAATGATACACATCAGAATCTGACGTGCTCATCCAAAACTGATAAAACTGGTATGGACTAGTTTTTTTTGCATCTAACCATATAGTTCCATTTGAAGTTTTACCAAACTTAGTTCCATCGGATTTTGTCAGTAAAGGTAGTGTTAAACCAAAAACTTGTTTCTGATTGATTCTTCTAGTAAGGTCAATACCTGAAATGATATTTCCCCATTGATCTGAGCCACCAATCTGTAAGATCACATTATGATGTTTGTTTAAGTAAGCAAAGTCATATGCTTGTAACAGATTATAGGAAAATTCAGTAAAAGAAATCCCGTGGTGATTACGATTTAAACGCTTTCTTACCGCCTCCCTGTTAATCATTTGGTTAATAGAAAAATATTTACCAATGTTACGTAAGAACGTGAGCATGGTCATAGAATGAAACCATTCATAATTATTTACTACAATGGCCCGATTATTTTCAGAATAAAAATCTAAAAAACGAGAAAGTTGAAAATGAATTATTTCTGTCCATCTAGCTACATCCAGCGCGTTACATAACATACGCTCATCTGTTTTAAAGCTTGGGTCTCCGATTAGACCAGTGGCTCCTCCCAGTAATATTATTGGCTTATGACCTGCATTTTGAAATTTTTTTAAACATAGTAGCGGCACTAAATGCCCAACATGTAAACTATCGGCAGTTGGGTCTAAACCACAATAAAGTGTTACTGATTTCTGTTCTAATTGTTTTTGTAAGCCGTTTTTATCGGTGATCTGGTTAATTAGGCCTCTTTCGTCTAATTGTTCGATGAGATTACTGCTAGGCATTTTAAACTCCATTTAACAATCTATATCAGACCTATCTTATTCATAATATCTGCATACTACTTTTATCTTGTCTATCCATGAAATATTGTTAGTGAATATGAATATTAGAGCCTTGACAGTAAGGGAGATCTACAGTGTAGATTACTAGAGATCAGTCATTATGCTAAGTAATATAAGCTGATATACATTTGAACTCTGTTGTGATCAGGTCTAATTTTACTAATCTGGTTATTATGTACGAAGCTTTCACAATACTATACAGCAAGAATCAATCGTCAGAAATGAGTAATCTTCTAAAAATGGATAGACTATAACATGCATGAAGATAGTAATTAAGCACGCTAGTAACTGACTAATTAAGTAATCTAAAGCTCATTTGTCCAATACTTAGATCATATTGAGTAAATAGTGAGTCTTAACATCACACTATGGTCATCTGTATTGTACATAACATTAAAGATAACTCCTTTCTGATATAAAACAAAATATTTAGATTGCTTATATACAAATATAATCATAGTGTTTAATGTATTAATTAACATCATTAATTGTATTGTTTTCTTAAATAAAAGTATCTGATACGATCATTATTACTAGATTAAAGAGGTATGTAAGTATTTGAAAAATATCTTAACTAAAATATCTAGCGTGTATTTCTATGTGAGATAGATAGTAAGATTAAAATTTATGGTGGTGGCATCAATTGCTTACTATATAATCATCCGTTAGATTTGCAATCTATCAGAACAGACACTTATATTGTACATCTAGATGCTTTCATAAGTACGTATATTAGATTAGCATAATATCATAAAATAATCCCAGTTTTATATAACGACATTCAATTAGCATTTGTTAAAAGAGCCTACTCCCCGACATATAATAGGTGGTACTATGAAACAAAAAATTGTGAATATTGGTAATATTCAGGTAGCAAATAACTTACCCAGTGTATTATTTGGCGGAATGAATGTTCTAGAATCGCGCGATCTAGCGATGCATGTTTGTGAGCATTATGTTAGAGTAACAGAAAAACTTGGCATCCCATATGTATTTAAAGCCTCTTTTGATAAAGCTAATCGGTCTTCTATTGCTTCATATCGTGGTTTAGGTTTCGAAGAAAGCATGACAATTTTCCAAGATATCAAGAATAGTTTTGGAGTTGGCATTATGACAGACGTACATGAAGTAGATCAGGTAAAGATAGTAGCAAATATAGTAGATGTTCTTCAGTTACCCGCTTTTCTTGCGCGTCAAACTGACTTGATTAGTGCAATGGCAAAGACCGGCTCCGTCATAAATGTTAAAAAACCACAGTTTCTTAGCCCAAATCAAGTAGGCAACATTGTACATAAGTTTTCTAAAGGAGGTAATGAAAATGTTATTTTATGTGATCGCGGTGTAAGTTTTGGTTATGATAATATTATAGTTGATATGTTGGGTTTTAACATTATGAAGCGAGTCTCTAAAAATAATCCAGTTATATTTGATGTGACGCATTCCCTGCAATATCGCTCTCCAATGAGTCAAACCTCTAACGGAAGGAGATCCCAAGTATGTGAATTAGCTCGTGCTGGCCTTGCAGTAGGTATTGCAGGTCTTTTTATTGAAGCTCACCCATGCCCATCGAAAGCAAAATGTGATGGAGCATCTGCGCTACCACTTGATCAGCTAGAGCCTTTTTTAGTACAAATGAAAGCCATTGATGATTTAGTAAAAAGTTTTACGAATATAGATACTAGTCACTAAAAAGAAACCGCTATTGAAAATTAATTATAAGTTATATGTTATATCATTTTTAATGATCTTTAAAAGAATTCTTAACGATCTTTAAAAGAAGTAATTTACGTTATACATTTAGATTAATTTTACATAAAAATCGTCTTTCTGTTTAATCAGTGATTGAAGGTTTTCCATTAATATTGAGAAGCCTTAGGATAGAATCCTATAGAATGAATCAGGTTTGATAGATAAAAAGTATCTTATTAAATCTTACTAAGTTAAGAAAGAACAGATGTGTATTATAATATCTTGCGATCTATACTTCATCTACTATGTGGACGAAGCAGTGGAAATAAGATGACATCACGAATAGATTGGCTGTTCGTAAATAGCATCACTATACGGTCAATCCCAAGCCCCAACCCAGCACATGGAGGTAATCCATACTCTAACGCAGTAATATAATCCTCATCATAGAACATTGCTTCATGATCACCCAGCATGTTTTTCGCATGAGCTTGCATCAGAAAACGTTTTTCTTGATCCTCTGGATCATTTAGCTCTGAAAAACCATTTCCAATTTCACGACCACAGATAAAAAATTCAAAACGGTCAGTTATATCTGGATGAATATCATTACGACGTGCTAATGGCGATACTTCTGCTGGGTATCCTGTAATAAAAGTAGGTTGGATTAGAGACTCCGCCACTGTTCTTTCAAAGATTTCCGTTACTATACGACCCAGTCCCCAATTTCTCTCAATATGAATATTAAGAGCATTAGCAATCTTTAATGACGCATTAAAATCGTTCAGTATTGGAATACTAATTTTTGGATGATGTCTTACGATTGCTTCTTTCATGGTAATTTCTTCAAAAGGTTCTTCAAAATTAAAACGATACTTACCATATGGTACAATAGTATCGCCTAAAATGTCCTTTGCTAGCGTATAAAATAGAGTGTGAATGAATTTCATTAAGTCTTTATAGTCACTGTATGCCACGTATATCTCCATCATAGTAAACTCTGGGTTATGTCGTGAGGAGACACCTTCATTGCGAAAATTTCTATTAATTTCAAAGATACGTTCACATCCTCCTACTAGCAGGCGCTTAAGATATAGTTCTGGTGAAATGCGTAGATACATGTCAATATTGAAAGCATTATGGTGAGTAATAAAAGGACGAGCAGACGCTCCTCCTGGGATGACTTGCATCATTGGAGTTTCTACTTCTAAAAAATTACGCTCTACCATAAATTGTCTGATACTAGCTATCAGTTGTGAGCGAATTTGAAAGATTTTTCGCGAGGCTGGATTAGTAATCAGATCTAGATAGCGTTGCCTATAACGAATCTCTTGATCAACCAAGCCATGAAATTTATCTGGTAATGGACGCAAAGATTTAGTTAAAAGACGTAGCTTACTACAATGAATTGAAAGCTCGCGAGTTTGCGTTTTAAATAATTTGCCTTCAGCACCAATAATATCGCCTAGATCCCACTTTTTAAAGTTTTCCTGGTCAGGCTCTCCTGACAAGATATTATGAGAAATATATAGCTGAATGCGACCACCTGAATCTTGTAATGTCATAAAAGAAGCCTTTCCCATGACACGTCGTGTTATGATGCGACCGGCTACTGTTACAATTAAATGCAGTGATTTTAATTCTTCTATATCCATGTGATCGTATTGTCTATGAAGTTCTTCAGAGACATGTTTTCGGCGAAAGTTATTAGGAAATGCCTGACCTTCTGTACGTATAGTATCTAGCTTTATTCGCCGTTTTTGTATTTCTTGATTTTTATCCAGCTCGGTTTTACCAGTGTGTGGCTCTCTCTGTAGCATGTGATCTCCTAATTATAAACCCGCTTTTAAACTGGCCTTAATAAAACAATCAATATGACCATCTAGCACCTCCTGAATATTTCGTGTTTCCATGCTAGTACGTAGGTCTTTGATGCGTGAATCATCTAGAACGTAGGAACGAATTTGGCTACCCCAAGTAATGTTCGATTTGTTTTCTTCCATAGTTTTCTGATCTACTATTTTCTGTTGCATTGTGTATTCATATAGTTTAGCTCGTAACTGCTGCAATGCTTGATCTTTGTTTTTATGCTGTGAACGATCACTTTGACATTGTACAACAAGATTAGTTGGTAAATGAGTGATTCGAACTGCTGATTCAGTTTTGTTAACATGCTGACCACCCGCACCAGAAGCACGGTATACATCTATGCGTAAATCTGCAGGATTAATTATTAGATCAATCTTGTCGTCAACTTCTGGATAAATAAATACAGAGCTAAATGATGTGTGACGTCGTCCGCCGGAGTCAAAAGGGCTTTTTCGAACTAGTCGATGAATACCAGTTTCAGTTCGACACCATCCATATGCGTAACTCCCGCTAATCTTAATTGTTGCAGATTTAGTACCAGCAACATCACCATAAGATTCTTCTATTACTTTAGTTTGAAAACCTTTCATCTCAGCCCAGCGCAAGTACATACGCAGTAACATTCTAGCCCAATCTTGAGCCTCAGTGCCTCCAGATCCAGCTTGAATATCCATATAGCAATCAGAATGAACATGTTCTCCTTGAAACATTTTTTGAAATTCTAGCTCATTCAGTTTTTTTTCTAAAGTCCGGAGCTCAACTAGAATTTCCTCATCAATTGTTTGATCACCAATCTCTATTGCTAATGCGCATAAGCTAGAAAGTTCTTCTAATTCTTTTTGCGTATTATGTAGTGATCTAACAATTGCTTCTAATGTAGAGCGCTCTTTACTAAGCGCTTGAGCGCGATTAGGTGTACTCCAGATACTCGATTTCTCTAATTCTACCTGTATCTCTTGAAGGCGTTCTATTTTTACGTTATAACACAAGATATTTTTTAGTACAGTGTAACGCTGAATAATGTCCTGAATGCGGTTATTAATGAGATTGATATCAAACATAATATTAAAATCTTATAGAGAAGTAAATATTTCTAAATATTATGCCATTCTTTGATAAAAGTATGCATAATATTTAAAATATACATATAAGTATTACACTTATGGTAATTGAAATTACTCATGTGATTGATGTATCTATGTATAGAATCTATTAAAAAATCCCTACAAAGAGCATGTTACTATTAACAATATTAATAGCTAATAGTCTCGTTAGATATAGTAGGTCTATGTCTACCAGTAACTTAGATAGATTAGCATCTATAATATCATGAGTAATAACCAAGGCAAATTCTAGTATCATAGACGATGATATATTAATATAGTAATTACTCAATGATTGAATAATAAACATAATATAATTTTTATTATATGTGTTATAGCAGTTATTTTTCCTGCAAGGAAAATTTTAAAAATTAAAACCACTAGATGTAGTATTTAGGTTGTGATTGAAAATAATAAATGATTGGTCATCGATAAGGGGCGTCCTAAAAATCATCTTTTTGCTCTTTCTGTTAATCAGTGCTATATTAAAAAGCTCTAAATAGTTAGAGCTAAATAATAAAATCTTTATAAACGTATCTATATTTCATTTCATTACTAGTTGTAGTCTATTGCATATGTAAAATTATTAAAATACGCTTTGTGATAAAACTCATCGTGCACTGATCAGTTCACCGCAAGATATTGACACAATATGTGCATATTTATATTAATCATAAAGATACTGAAAAAACTCATGTGTTTACAATATATATCTATAATAATATATATCTACAATAATATTGTAACTGATTCTATATACAGGGATATTTATAAAATAAAGATACTTTCAAAGAAGCATCTAATTTGAAAAAAAGTTGGGATAACATGCATTACTATACCACTAGTTTATCAACGAGTAGTTATAATGTTATCATGTCCTCTTATTCAAGAGCATATTCTGATATCGTCAGTTACACTATTAGTAAGCTTATCTACAAACACATATTTTTTAATACAAGCATTATGCTATAATGTTATATGATTCCTATATATAATAAGCACAAATTATTGATACTGATGTACATATTGATACAAACAGTGATCTCTATCCCGAGATAGAGATAAAATATTTTTTTCGAAAAATATTATTGACTTTGCTCATGGCCATAAATTTTATCATGGAGAATAAATAACATGCGTCATCCATTTGTTATAGGCAACTGGAAACTTAATGGAAGCAAGAAATTTATAGATAAATTCATTGTTGATTTATGTCGTGAGCTTCATGGGGTAGCAGACTGTAAAGTAGCTATTGCACCGCCAATGGTGTATCTTGATCAGGCTAAAAAAGCGATGCGTAATAGTAAATTACTGCTTGGAGCGCAAAATGTTGATAGTAATCTCTCAGGTGCCTTCACTGGTGAAATATCTGCTGGTATGCTAAAAGATATTGGCGCTCAATATGTCATCATTGGTCATTCTGAGCGTCGGATCTTACATTTAGAAGATGATCAGGTTATTGCTAAAAAATTTTTTATATTAAAAAATACAGGGCTTATTCCAATACTATGTATTGGTGAAACAGCAGCTGAAAAAATGGCAGGTAAAGCTAAAACAATATGCGCTCGTCAAATTGATGTTATTCTTCAACTACAGGGTTCACAAGCATTTGAGAATACAGTTATTGCGTACGAACCAATTTGGGCTATTGGCACAGGATGCGCCGCTACCCCTGATCAAATTCAAGAAATGCATGAATTTATTCGTGATCATATTGCGCAGAAAGATTCTGCAGTAGCTGATCAGCTAGCTTTGTTGTATGGCGGGTCTGTAACTAAACATAATGCAGATAAAATATTTTTTCAGCCCGATGTGGATGGCGCTTTAGTGGGTAGCGCTTCTCTAATACCTGATTCTTTTATGGAAATTATTAAGTTAGCGTCTGTAAAAAAGCATCGGGTCTAACCGATATCTCGAAGTCAGAAATATCAACATCATCTGTCATATATTTTATTTTATAATCTATGATCGACTAACCTTGATTGATGTAATATTGATAACCTTAAGATTATTTGTTATTCTTAATTTCTAAGCAAAGTAACATGTATGTGCGTATTTATATAATAAGTTTTAAAACCTTTTAAACTCAGATGTAGCAGTCTAAAAATCCATATGCTTTCTTGTAATCTGAAGATTTTTATAGATGTCCCCAAAACATCTCTAGTAATACGTATCCATATCATGTGAAGTACTCTGCAAGAACATCTTTTATGGAGATTGTACTTGATTATAGTTATTTTTATGATTTTAATTATTCTCGAATAGACACATTACTGAGAGCAACAATCAATAGATAGTCTTGACTATATGCATTATTTTGAGAAACGTATAACATCATAGTTCAGGGCTACAACTAGTTAGATCCAGAATCTAATCTTTCGTGTGGAATTGAGATATCAATTTTTCCTTCAAACTCACATAAATCTTTGATGTTACATATAAAACATTTTGGTTTACGCGCTAAGCATGTATAACGACCATGAAAAATAAACCAATGATGGCAATGTATTTGAAATTTTTTGGGTACAAATTTTAACAGATTCTGTTCTACTTCCTGAACATTTCGACCTATCGAAAAATTAGTTCGATTGCAGACACGAAAAACATGCCTGTCAACAGCAATCGTTGGCAGATGAAAGGCGATATTTAGAACTACATTAGCAGTTTTTCGACCAACGCCAGGTAAAGCTTCGAGCGCCTCCCTGTTATTCGGTATGCTTCCATCATAACATTTCACCAAGATACGACAGAGATTGATAATATTCCTAGCCTTAGTCTTCCACAGGCCGATGGTTTTGATGTACTGCTGTAATCCATCTGTATCAAGTTCTAAAATTGCTGAAGCAGTATTTGCAACCGGATATAACTTCTCAGTAATTTTGTTAACGCTAATGTCAGTAGTTTGTGCAGAAAGCACCGTAGCAATGAGTAGTTCGAAATGAGAAGAATAATTTAATTCCGTTACAGGTTTTAGTGTATTTTGCTTCAGTCGCATTAGAATTTTTTTACGTTTTGCATTATTCAAGTGACACCTCTATATACTGTCACATAAAAACAAGAGATCTGACTATCTTAAATGTTTCTATGATGCGTTAAATTTTTGATCAATGAGATATTTTAAGGCTAAAATTAGTCCTAAACTAATAAAGGCACCGGGCGGTAAAATTGCTAACAACAGAGGCCAGTCAAAATGTATGACCTCTACTTTTATTGATTTAGCCCATAAACCCAATAAGTGGTCTGCGCCATCAAATATAGTTCCATTACCAATAATTTCTCGTATTGACCCTAAGAATAGCATAACACTAGTAGCACCGAGACCAATCACTATCCCATCTAATGCTGATAAAAAAACATTATTTTTTGATGCTACAACTTCTGCGCGACCAACTACTATGCAGTTAGTTACAATTAGCGGAATAAAAATACCTAATGATTGATATAAATCGTAAGCGTAAGCATTTATTAGCATATCCATACAGCTCACTACCGCTGCAATAATGATTACATAAATTGGAATGCGAATTTCATAAGGAATCCAATGTCGTGATATAGAGATAGCGCTATTAGTAAAAAATAATACTATTGTAGTCGCTACACCAAGACCAAGCGCATTAGTAGCGTTAGAAGTAACTGCTAGTAATGGGCACAACCCTAATAACTGAACTACTGCGGAGTTATTTTTCCATAGTCCTGCCGTTATAATGTCATTCGCTTTATTCATGATGAACTCCAATAAAGGTGTATCTATAGAATATGCCACTGATATTTAACAAATCGAAGAATTATGCGCATGACGCTATCCACTATAGTAATAAGATAATTATCTTATCATTCTAGTAGGTCTTATCCTAACACTGTAAAATAAGATATTAGTAAGTTTTATAAAAAAGAAACTCATATACTTCGCATTTTTGAGCTTCTACAGAACAGCACTGAGACTGATACAAAATCAATATGGTTGTTGAGTAAGAGAAGTATAAAAATATAATGCATAAAGTTATATGTAGATGCCTTATGGGATATGTAATAATGCTATTAATTTTTAGAACACAAAGCAGATGAAAGGATCATAAATCTTCTGCAGATACATATTACTGAAGCTATGCAGAATCCTTTAGAGATCACGGTTTTACTATATTTATTTAGAGTGAATTATCTAATTACATCGTGTAGTTTTAGCATGTATCCGGCTAAGAATGTTAAATTAAAAATTCATTACATGATAGTGCTCTCAACAGAGATAAGTCGCATAATTTTTTGATTTTTTATAGACCGTATGTTAATATAAGATACATTTTTATATGTAAGTAAGTTCTTTATCTACATAGATCATATCTAGTGAAAATTCCTTAGTTTTAAACTAAAATATTATATATATTTCATGAGCATTCAATTAGTGCTTTTTCTACTCCACTGAATAGTTAACATTACTAAATAGTTACAACAACACAGTTAGTTGCTTTTATCTTCTAACAGGCAAACCGCACTAATATTGATACTTAACAAGCTATAATACTATTTCTAATAGTATTAAGATGCAATCCTATTTTACGCGTGCAACATATTCACCTGACCGAGTATCTATTTTAACAACTTCCCCAATTTTGATAAATAGTGGCACTTTTACTATAGAACCACTAGAAAGAATAGCAGATTTAGTACTTGTACCGGTAGTATCACCTTTTAAACCTGGGTTAGTATCAATAATTGCCAGTTCTACAAAATTTGGTGGTAAAACTTGTATAGGTCTGTTATTCCATAGAGTTACAACACATTCAGCGTTACGAAATAACCATTTAGCTGTATTACCTACAACATTTGCTTCAATACAATGTTGTTCAAAGCTTTGTGGATCTATAAAATAAAAAAAGACATCATCATTATACAAATAATTTAAGTTTGTATCTTGTACATCTGCGCTCTGGACTGTCTCTGTGGCTTTAAATGTTTTTTCTAGCCGACCTCCTGTTAATAGCCGGCGCATTTTAATTCGTGCAAAAGCTTGCCCTTTGCCTGGTTTGACAAATTCGCTAGATTCGATCGCACAGGGTTCACCGTCAAATATAATTTTCAAGCCAGATCGAAAATTATTAATAGAATACGCTGGCATAATCGGTCCTCTATAATTTATTTTTGGGACTAAGTTCAATGATTTGAATGCATTAAACATATGAAACCTTTCTTAACTACTCAGACTTCTATTAAAGAAGATTGGATATCGCAACTTGCTAACGTCATTACGGATTTTAATGAGTTGTTAGCATTATTAGGATTGTCGCAGCATCCTGATCTCATAGCACAACACACTGTAAGAGATCATTTTTCTCTACGAGTGCCTCGCTCTTTTGTTGCGAGAATGCAGAAAGGAGATCCTCAGGATCCTTTATTTTTGCAGGTTGCTACCTCACAAAACGAATTGATTAGTGCATTAGGCTACAATATCGATCCATTAAGCGAGAGCAGCTATAATGTATGCTCTGGCATATTGCATAAATATCATAATCGGGCATTGTTTTTAGTAAAAGGTCGCTGCGCGGTGCATTGTCGTTATTGCTTTCGGCGTTATTTTCCTTACAAAGATCACAAGGGGAATAAAGTTAACTGGCAAAAAGCCTTACAGTATATTCACAGACAAAATAATCTAGATGAGATCATTTTGTCTGGAGGTGATCCATTGATAGCAACAGATGCTGAACTAAGCTGGCTGTTTACACAACTTGAACAGGTTCCGCATTTGAAACGTATACGAATACATACTCGTCTTCTAGTTGTTATCCCACAACGCATTACTACAGCATTGTGCGAGCGTATAAAGCGGTCACGATTAAAAGTATTAATAGTTACTCATATCAATCACAGTCAGGAGATTAACGATGAGCTTTGTCATGGTATTTGGCTGTTAACACGTTCGGGTGTTACTTTTCTCAATCAAAGCGTTTTGTTGCATGATATTAACGATAATGCAGTTACACTTGCAGCGTTAAGCAATGCGTTATTTGATGCTGGCATTCTCCCTTATTATTTACATCTTCTAGATAAGGTGCATGGATCAGCGCATTTTTATGTTAGCGATGATCGTGCGCGTATAATCTTTCGCGATTTCATCACGAAAGTTTCAGGCTATATGGTTCCAAAATTAGTCCGAGAAATTCCTGGAGAATTAAGCAAAACACCGATAGATTTAAATATGCATCAAGAAAAAATACAAATAAATGTTTAATAAGAAGAGTTACTATACACTAATCATCAAGATGAAGATTTTATTAATATCTCAAGAATAACATTGCAGTAGTCAGTATAAATTACATTAATACTGACCACTGCAATGTCTTGTGACTATTTTATCTTAAATGCTTCGAAGAAGAATGGTTATACTCTATATCATATAGTCTCTATTACCTACATATCTATTACCTATATATCAATTGAATATTTTATATGAACAATCTCACGATAGTATCGGCTTGACGAAAAATCAAGGGTTTATTTTTAATAAATGTATTTATAGGTGTTATATGCGTTAACATATAAGTTAATTAATAATCTTAACTAGTACTTGGATATGGATTGTGCTATTGATATTGTTATATCAAACAACATAAAAGAACATTTATACACTTAAGTGTATGTATTTTAAGATTCATTTATTGATATGTTATCTTTTATCTAAGATATTTACTATTCCAAATCGCTCAAAATTAAACATATGATACGAACAATCACGTTCTAGATAGAATCAGCTATCGCTGATATATAAAGCTTTTACCCCTATAAAAACCATGTAAACTGTAAAACTTTTAATAGCAAATCAAATATAAATTTTATATAAATATCAGCACACAACATAAGAAAATTATATCTCAGATGCGCATGTGATCTTTAAAATGAAATATTTTGTTAAAGATTAATTATTAGATTATATGGTATACAATTAGATCATACGATAGATTGTTTTTGCGATAGTTGTAATGGACAATCATTGGTTTAAAAGGTTGGGTAAATTACCTTCAATCGCTAAAAACTACTGTTTTGCCATACTAAATCCTACTAAATGTATTGAAATATGCAATACAGACTCATTAAGCAGTTATGATAGCGCTCTAAGATAAACTAAAAGTTAACTAGATATAGATTCGTTACCCAGTCAGCCGTCAACACATTAATAGGTGAATAAATAGAAAACATCTTTATGAAATAACCATATGTTGCATATTTAACTAAATTAACTAAAAACGATTTATACTATATAGCCACAGCACTTTTTATATTTTTTTTCTGAACCGCATGGACAAGAGTCATTACGGCCAATAATGTATCCAGGATGCTTTGTAGAGAGAGACTTTTCTACTTCAGTTTCGACGTTTACTTCATGAACACACTGTTGCTCTGGTACAACCTTTAATGTCTTTTTTATATGTAATCGAGTGTCTTTCTTACCATATTCTTGTAGAATACATAGTTTATCAACTTTATTAAGAGTTTTAATAGCTTCATATTTAAGTAATTCTAGCATTTGAGCAAACATCATAAAAGATTCTCTTTTATATTCTTGTTTAGGATCTTTTTGGGCGTAACCACGTAGATGAATTCCTTGTCGTAGGCAATCCATCGCAGAAAGATGCTCTGTCCATAATGCATCTATACTGTGTAATATTACATTTTTTTCTAAGTTACAGATGATCTCAGAATTCACTAGATCTCTTTTTTGCTGATATTGAGATTTTGCTGCATCTATTATACGCTTACGCAGCGCCTCATCCTCCATATCTGGTATTTCAACTAACCACTCAGAGATAGGAATGTTGAGCTCAAAATTTTTTGTAAGATGTGTCTGTAGACCAGAAATATCCCAGATTTCCTCCATGGACTGTCGTGGAATATAACGATCGATAATCGTTGCATAAACATCTTCCTGCATATTAGAGATAATATCTGAGATGTCATATGAGTCTAGTAATTTATTACGTTGAGAGTAGATGGCATGCCTTTGGTCATTAGCCACATCATCATACTCTAGCAGCTGTTTGCGTATCTCAAAATGACGACTCTCTACTTTACGCTGTGCATTAGCAATAGCTTGCGTGACCCATGGATGCTGAATTGCCTCACCTGATTTCATCCCTAGCTTGCGCATCACACGAATCATACGATCTGAAGTAAAAATTCGCATCAGTGTATCTTCCATGGATAGATAGAAGCGAGAGGACCCAGGGTCGCCTTGACGACCTGAACGACCTCTGAGCTGATTATCGATTCTACGGGATTCATGACGTTCTGTTCCAATAATGTGCAAACCACCTGATGCCAACACTAGATTATGGCGCTTTTTCCATTCTGTTTTACTTTTTTGAATCTGCTCATCATTTGTCTCTAAAGGAGCAGTAAGTTCAGTATGCCATTTTCCGCCAAGTGAAATATCTGTTCCGCGACCAGCCATATTAGTGGCAATGGTTACAGACCCTATTTGGCCTGCTTGTGATATGATTGCAGCTTCATGAGCGTGAAATTTTGCATTTAGTACAGTGTGTTGGATCCCAGCACTAGTTAATGCATGAGAGACCATCTCGGATTTTTCAATAGAAATAGTTCCTACCAGGACCGGCTGACCATGAGCTTTTCGCTTATGAATATCGTCAATAATCGCTTTAATTTTTTCTCTCTCAGTCATGTAAACAAGATCAGGGAAATCTTGGCGGATCATCGGGCGATTAGTTGGTATAACAATAGTGTCTAAATTATAAATAGCATGAAACTCAAAAGCCTCAGTATCAGCTGTTCCAGTCATTCCAGCTAATTTTTCATATAGTCGAAAATAGTTTTGGAAAGTAATCGATGCTAATGTTTGATTTTCATTATGAATAACTACGCCTTCTTTAGCCTCAATAGCCTGGTGTAAACCATCTGACCATCGACGTCCTTGCATAGTGCGGCCGGTATGTTCATCTACGATAAGCACATCACCATTTTTTACAATATAGTCGACATTGCAAATAAATAAAGCATGGGCGCGTAGAGCAGCAATAACATGATGCATGATAATTATATTGCTTTGTGAATAAAGCGAGCTTCCATCAGTTAGTATTCCTTTCTTAACAAGTAATTGCTCTACAATTACCAGTCCACGCTCGGTCAGATGCACCTGACGAGCTTTCTCATCTACTGAGAAATGACCTGACCCCTGGAATTTTTCAGAATCTTCTTTTTCCTGGCGAACAAGATATGGGATAATTTCATTAATCTTGATATATAGGTCAGAGTTATCTTCAGTGGGTCCAGAAATAATCAGCGGGGTTCGCGCCTCGTCAATAAGAATTGAATCCACTTCATCAACAAGAGCATAATGCAACTTTCGTTGAACTCGATCCTCTACGCTGAAAACCATATTGTCACGTAAATAATCAAACCCATACTCATGATTAGTTCCATAGGTAATATCGGCTGCATAAGCTGCATATTTAGATGAATGAGGCATACCCGGTAGGTTAATCCCTACACTAAGACCAAGAAATTCAAATGTTGGCCTATTGTTTTCTGCATCCCGCTTCGCCAAGTAGTCATTTACTGTGACTATATGCACTCCATATCCGGATAGAGCGTTTAAGTAAGCAGGTAGCGTTGCTGTCAATGTCTTTCCTTCACCGGTTCTCATCTCAGCAATACAGCGATTATTGAGTACTATGCCACCAAGCAATTGAACATCAAAATGCCGAAGACCACAAACGCGTTTACTTGCTTCACGCACAGTAGCGAAAGACTCCGGTAGTAAATTCTCTAATCTTTCACCACCTTTAATCCTGGCACGAAATTCAGTTGTTTTTTGTCTTAGCTGCCTATCATTTAGCTTAATAAAATCTGGCTCTATTTGATTAATACGATCCACAATCTTATACATGCGCCGTAATGCGCGATCATTTCTACTACCAAAAAATTTTGTTAAGAGTTTGCTAAACATAATGAATAAGTTCTCAAGGTGTCTTCTAAAGACAATACGTACCAAATATGCTTGTAATATATCGATATACGTATTAAGGAGATATAGTTTAGGATCGGTAAAAAGAAAATACCAGTACTTTGAGTTAATTATAGGTGAATTAATATATATTCATATATATTATCAGTTTATCAAGCATACTGAGCTCTAATCTTTTATGACATTTTAGAGAATTCAAGATTTTTAAAAACCGTAAAATATATAAAATATATAAAATATAGGTTATTATACACCTATACATCAAACATTTTATAAAATTACTTATATATTTAAATAAGATACATTTTGTATAATAAAATTTATGTCAGTTAATGACTTGACATTTAAGAGCTTTACAACATAAATCTCTAGGAATATTTAAAATTTATTATTTTTGGGGCCGATAAATGCGCGATCATCAACCACAGTTAATTCAAAGTTTTTTAGAAAAAGCTCAAAAACAAAGCACATTACAATGTATTTATCAGCGAACTACAATCTTGAACGGAATCCGTCTTTTAATTCGACAAGTTATACCTGAATCACTGTATCCTTGGTATAATGTAGCTAACATACATCAAGGTATTTTAATACTGCATGCAGCAAATGCTAATTATTTAATGTATCTACATTATGAGCAAACTCATTTACTTAACATAATAAGAGAACAAATATTACCATCATTAATATCTATTCATATCAAGATCGACCCCACGATTACAATGCGAGCAGAAAAGATTGTACAAGACAATAACCCCTCTGCATGCACACTAAAAACACTAAAAACTCCATTTAGGCAACTTGGCGAGAAAAGCGCAAACATCTTGCTTCATATTGCAAAAGACTGTCCAGAAAAATTAAAAAATACTTTAGAAAGATTAGCGCTGTTCTCTGTAAACAGAGATACGTTACTTAGCGATAACCAATAGTGTTAGATTATGAAAATAGTAGGTTAGGTTTTATAAATGTGATTGGTAGTAAGTCGGTATGCTCAAAAGTTGCCAGTTCCCATGCTTCTTTCTGGGATAACACCGTTTGTAACAGTTTGTTATTTAGTGAATGTCCTGATTTGTAGGCAGTAAAGGCACCTATGATACTATGGCCACACATATATAGATCACCAATTGCATCAAGTATTTTATGACGTACAAATTCATCTTTAAAGCGTAGACCTTCTGTATTTAAAACACGATATTTATCTACCACTATCGCGCAGTCAAAGCTGCCTCCAAGACATAGACCTCGGCATTGTAGATTTTCTATATCATGTATAAATCCAAAAGTACGTGCCCGACTAATTTGGGATGTAAATGTCTCAGTAGAGAAATCCATATAATAACGCTGCGTGCTTTCATCAATTGCTGGATGATTAAAATCAATTGTAAAATCCAATGAAAAACCATGATATGGTGAAAATTCTGCCCATTTTTCACCTTCTTGAACTCGTACTGATTGTTTAATACGTACAAATGTTTTAGCGCTATTTAATTCTACGATGCCGGCATCCATTAGTAAATAGATAAATGGTGCCGCACTACCATCCATAATGGGGATTTCAGGTGCATTAACTTCTACAATGATGTTATCTACGCCTAATCCTGCAAGAGCTGCATTAATATGCTCTACTGTTGAAATTCTGACTTTATGCTCATTAACTAAGCACGTGCATAGCATAGTATCGCGCACTGATTGCGCTTTAGCTGGAATATCTACAGGAGGATTTAAGTCAGTACGACGATAAATTACTCCGGTGTTAGCCAATGCGCAACGCAGGGTCAAGGTAATTCTTTTTCCAGTATGCAGACCAACACCAGTTGTCTGAACAGTGCGCTTTAATGTCCGTTGTTTAATCATTTTGTGATCTCAAAATGAATCGTCTTACCGTAAATGCGCATTGCATAAAACAATGCTGACAGATTGTATCTGTCAAAGACCTGATCTTCTGTCTAATCATTCGAATCCTTGTATTCTGATTTTTTACGTAGAAATGCTGGGATATCTAGATAGTTAGATGGTTGACTTAACTTTGTCTCTTGTTCGTGTGCCGTTCTTACAATAGGTTCTGATTCTAGTGTCATCGACGGTAGTCCGTGCTGTTGATAACGATCATCTATCATAGCATGATGTATGGATTTTTTATCAGTCACTACTGCTATATCAGGGCGCCTGCTCACACCAATACCAGTGGCCACTACTGTTACACGCAATGTATCGTGCATTTCAGGATCTAATGAAGTACCGATCACTACGGTGGCACTATCAGAAGAAAATGCACGAATAGTGTTACCGATAGTTTCAAACTCATCTAAACGAAGATCAAAACCAGCAGTGATGTTTACTAGGACACCACGTGCACCAGACAGATCAATATCCTCGAGTAATGGGCTAGAAACTGCCATTTCAGACGCTTCTTCAGCACGATCTTCACCGCATGCAATACCAGACCCCATCATTGCATAACCCATCTCAGACATCACAGTGCGAACATCAGCAAAATCAACATTAATGAGACCTGGTCTAGTAATCAATTCGGCAATGCCTTGTACCGAACCTTTCAAGACATCATTAGCTGCACCAAATGCGTCGAGTAAGGAAACCCCTCGACCTAGCACTTTAAGTAATTTATCGTTAGGGATAGTAATTAATGAGTCAACGTACTTAGACAGTTCTGTTATACCTTGCTCTGCAAATGACATTCGTTTTTTTCCTTCAAAATTAAACGGCTTTGTCACTACAGCAACAGTTAGAATGCCAAATTCTTTTGCTACTTTTGCAACTACTGGAGCTGCACCAGTACCTGTTCCACCACCCATACCTGCGGCAATAAATACCATGTCTGTATCTGTTAGTATCTGACGTAATACCTCGCGATCCTCTTCGGCTGCGTTTCTTCCTATCTCCGGGTTTGCACCAGCTCCCAGACCTTTAGTAATGGCATTACCGATCTGGATAGTTTGGCTAATAGTTGTTTTACGCAATGCTTGGGCATCTGTATTTATCGCAAAAAATTCAACACCTGAAATACTTTCCCGGATCATATGTTCAACAGCGTTTCCGCCACCGCCACCCACGCCAATGACTTTAATGATAGCGTCATTAGTTAACTCTAAGGGTTCAAACATAATATCACTCCATTACATACTATTCTTTTAGGGTTACTAAAAGATAAAGAATAATCCCTATGTTAGAAAAAATTAAAACTCTTTTTTTAACCATCGATTGATTTTTGTAAGCCAGAGACTTACTGAAGCTCTATGTTTCATAGCTTTTTTATTATTAATTCGATCTTCTTTTCCATAATGCAGTAAACCCGCTACCGTTGAATAAGATGGTCCCTGCATAGTTTTTATTGAATCAGAAATATAAATTGGATGTCCAATGCGGACTTGCGTATGAAATACACTCTGCGCACATTCTACTAGGCCGTTGATTTGTGAAGCCCCACCAGTGAGCACAACGCCTGCTGCAAGATGATATTTTGCATTGCTTTGAGATAAACTATTTTGGAACTGTACAATTTCATCATTGACTAAATGCAGTAGCTCTGTATAACGTAGCTCAATAATTTCTGTCAGTGTTTTAAGCTGAAGGTTTTGGGGTAAACGGCCTCCTACGCTTGGAACTTCCACAGCTTCATCTTGCACAGTAAGCGTTCCTAATGCACACCCCTTACGTAATTTAATATCTTCTGCATCAGCGGGAGGAGTTCCAAAGGCATAAGCAATATCACTAGTGACAATATGTCCTGCATATGGAATCACTTTACTATAACGCAAGGCGCCATTAGTATATATCCCTATATCCATAGTTCCACCACCAATATCGACCATGCAAACCCCTAGCTCTTTCTCATCTTCAGTTAATACTGCCAAGCTAGATGCCAAGCCAGCAAAAATTAATTGATCTACCTTTAAGCCACAGCGGGCTACTACTTTAACAATATTCTTTGCCATATCGTTATGGCATGTTATTAGATGCACCTTAGCCTTCAGACGCACACCAGAAAGGCCGACTGGATTTTTAATTCCTTCCTGATAGTCGATAGCATATTCCTGTGGAATCACATGCAGGATACGGTGCTCATCACGCACGCGCACAGATTGAGCAGTATGCACAACCGTATCTACGTCTTCCTGCGTTACCTCTTCCTCAGAAATAGGAACGATTCCTATTTCGTTCTGACAGCTAATATGTTGGCCTGATAAAGCTAGATAAACGGATTCAATTTGACAATCTGCCATTAATTCAGCCTGATCTATTGCCTTTTTTACACATTTTACTACTAATTCAAGGTTAGTTACACCGCCTTTATCCATGCCACGAGATAGAGATTCCCCGATTCCGATAATATTTATTATGCCATCAGGCAGAACCTCTCCTACTATGGTTACAATTTTAGTAGTTCCTATTTCTAAACCTACTAATAGTTTTTTATCTATCAATTTGATCATTGCTCTTTAACCTATACATTACTATATTAGAATCACTTAGTGATCTAATCTCGAGAAATATGAGGTAATTAACTTCTTAGAGAAATCATAGCACTAGCAGAGCTCACATACATAACATATTTATGTGATATTTTTTTCTAAAAATAGCTAAAATAGATATATATTACAGATCATACCTCAATATTTTTATAGTTCGATAATATTATTGTATTTAATATGTATCCTGATCGATCATCATGTTATTATGTAAGAGAATTAACGCTCTATATGCTAATACTATTACACTGTTCATTGAGGTTGTCTTTCTTGTAACAAGACTGACTTGAGAAGTAATGTGGCAAAGATTTTTCTATCTCTTCCACCGTTTAAAACGGTAAACAATTCAATAAATGCCGTGCATTACTTATTTTTCTTATTTTACTACATCAAAGGCGGACTGTGGTGATTCGATTCGAAGTCACAACAGATTTAAACTCATATGTATTATTCTTTGCATACAGTGTGATGCTAATGGATCCCAGTATGCTACATATAAGACAATCTATTTGATCTATACAGCACAACACCAATTCTATTGCTAAAATTTTGTATTTATTCATACAAAACTATAGGTGTTAGATTACACGGATTGATTGCTACAAATCTTAATTTTTATATTTATTTCTTTGTTTTAAAGAAAATATTTTAAAGCAAAAGTGCATATATTATATTTTTAATATAGGTTTGATGTTAGTCTCCAGTTTATCAGATGTTTACTATGTAGCTTGTTATATACTGTTAGTGTTACTCTGATAATGGTATGCGGTATCATGAGGTCTATGAAGTATTTAATCATTACTAGTATGTAGCTTGTTATATACTGTTAGTGTGAGTCTGATAATGGTATGCGGTATCATGAGATCTATGAAGTATTGAATCATTACTAGATTGAGTACTGTTTGATATAAACGTATGTCATAGATTAACCTCAAAATTGGATCTATTGCTCTTAATTAGCTAAATCTAGGATACGCCCTACAAGTTCTGAAAAACTTATTCCCGCCTTGCTAGCTGCCATTGGTAGTAAACTGTGATTACTCATTCCGGGGGAAGTATTAACTTCTAGCAAATAAAAACGTCCAGCAGAATCTGCCATTACATCAATGCGGCCACATCCTGCACAGCCTAGTGCATTCCATGCTGCAAGACTCAAGGATTTTAAATCCTCTTCTTGTTGAATACTTAGACCTGATGGGCAAAAATATTTGGTATCACGCGAAATATATTTGGCATGATAGTTATAAAATTCTCTAGAGCACTGAATTCGCAACGACGGTAGGACTGTTGTACCAATTACGCCGACCGTATACTCGTCGCCGCTGAGAAACGCTTCTATTAATATTTTTTTATCATAACGAAAAGCGTTTATTAATGCTGGCTCTAAATCTGATATATAATTTACACGTGAGACACCTAGACTGGATCCTGAACAATTCGGTTTAACAAATACAGGTAGTCCTAGCTGACTAAGTTTTCTTTTTATTTTCTGAGATAAGCCTCCATTTATTTGCGACTGATGCAATGAGATAAAAGGAGATGTTGAAAGACCATAACCTTTCCATAGATATTTACTCTGTATTTTATCTATACTCAGAGCAGAAGCTAAGACTCTGCTTCCAGTATAAGGAATCTTCAGGTGCTCCAACACGGCCTGAATTGTACCGTCTTCACCACCTTGTCCATGTAATGTGATAAAGGCTTTAATAAATCCCTCTTGTTTTAATTGAACAATCGGAAAATCACGTGTATCTACAGGATAAGCATTAACTCCAATACCCTTTAGGCCATGCAAAACGGCCTGTCCTGACAATAGAGAGATCTCACGCTCCGAAGAGCAACCTCCCATCAAGACTGCTACTTTTCCAGCCATCATAATCTCCTGTCTTGCTGGATTACACAAACTTACACTATAATAGTGCTTTAGCAATATCACAGGCAACAGTTTCAATATTTCCAGCGCCTTGCACTAAAATAAGATTGTTTCCTGTTAATCTCGGAAGAAGATTGTCTATTATTCTGTCATGATTAGATATTAAAATCGGATTTATTTTTTGACGATCCTGAATGGCACGGCATAGTGAATTACTATCTGCTCCACTTATTGGTAATTCACCGGCAGAGTACACCTCTAGCATGATTAGCTCATCAACCTGAGATAGCGTATTAATAAAGTCAGAATGCAAATCGCGAGTACGGGTATATCGATGTGGCTGAAAAATCATAATGAGGTTCCTGTCTGGCCACCTAGCACGTATAGTCTTGATAGTAACATCTATTTCTGTTGGGTGATGACCGTAATCATCAATCAATATAGCTGTACCTTTGCTACCATTTACTCGAGCTAATGGATACTCACCAAGAATATCGAAGCGCCGACTAACCCCCTGAAAATTCTGCAATGCACAGATAATATCTGCATCGGCAATACCATCTTCAGTTGCTACTGCTATCGCAGCAGCTGCATTAAGCGCATGATGCAGCCCGGGGGTATTGAGGGTAACTTTTATTAATGGTTTATTCTGACGTATCAGGTGAAAGCAGCCTTTTCCTTTATGATGTTGATAGTTCTGAATCTGGACATCAGCATTTTTTCTACATCCGTAAGTTATAATTTTACGTTTTATTTGCGGTATAATACTACGGATAGCTTCATCATCAACACATAAAATCGCTCTTCCATAAAATGGAAGATTATGCAAAAATTTGATAAAAGTTTGTTTAAGTGTGTTAAAATTACCCTGGTAAGTATCCATATGATCAGCTTCAATATTTGTAATCACTGCCAGGATTGGCTGTAAGTATAAAAACGATGCGTCACTTTCATCTGCCTCAACAACCAAATAACAGCTTTTTCCAAGACGAGCATTAGCGCGAATTCCTTTGATCATTCCTCCATTAATAAATGTAGGGTCTAAACCCCCTTCTTGATATATGCATGCAATCATGGCAGTAGTAGTTGTTTTTCCATGCGTCCCAGAAACAGTAATTCCATATCGGGACCGCATTAATTCTGATAGCATTTCTGCACGTAAGATGACTGGAATATTGGCCTTATGTGCTGCCACCACTTCTGGGTTATCTTGTGATATCGCGCTTGATATGACTAATACATGAGCGTTTTTTATATTTTCTGGACAATGATGAGCAAAGATGATCACTCCAAGCGTCTTTAGATATTGCGTGATTGCGTTAGGTGATAACTCTGAACCACTAACTATATAACCCTCCTGTGCTAAAATTGTAGCAATTCCACCCATTCCAGACCCACCAATACCAACAAAATGAAAATGTCGCAAACAACGCATTTTAGATGTAATAAGACCCACTATATCCACTGGCTTAGCGTTAACCATTTTAACCTACCAGTTATTTTTTACATTTAGATTTTTAGATAAACACATTTTAAATAAAAACAATTTATAACACATCATAGATAAATACATGTATTGCGTATTATTCATACAGGAATATTAGCGTAACGCATTTTTGATTACAGAGGATACACGTGTGGTTGAATCTAATATAGCTATAGAGCGAGATTTTTCAGCCATGACTAAAAGTGTGCGACGATCCAATACTGCTAAGGTCTGTGATACTATATCAGCAGTGAATTCCTTCTGTTCACAAATAATTGCGCCACCAATTCTTTCTAATTGTAGTGCATTCCAGTATTGCTGGCGGTCCTTGTGCTGGAAAGGGACAAAGATTGCTGGAAGACCAACAGCAGAAATTTCGCTAACAGTCATAGCACCGGATCGACATATAACTAAATCGGCCCAAGCATAGGCAGCTGCCATATCATCAATAAATTCTGATATTAAATAAGGTGAATATTGCACTTTAGCGTAATTTTCTCTCACGATATTAAGAGAACCCTTACCAACCTGATGCCATAGATTAATTTTTCGACCCATTTTTGCTGCTACTTGAGGCATAGTCTGGTTAAGTATATTTGCACCTTGACTACCTCCCAGAACGAGTACGCAGATTGAGCCTTGACGTCTTGAAAAACGCACAGATGGTTCAGGCAGAACCAACATATTTTCACGTATTGGATTTCCAACAACTTCTGCAGAAGTAAGCGCTCCTGGAAACGCTTGTATTACTTTACTGGTAATCGAGACAACCACTTATTAGTTAATCCAGCAATACCATTCTGCTCATGAAGCACTAGAGGTACACCACAACTCCATGCTGCTAAGGCACCTGGACCGGATACATAGCCCCCCATTCCCAATACTACATCTGGTTGCCATGACTTAATAATTTTTCGTGCTTGATGCCAGGCATATAAAATTCTAATTGGTGAAGATATCAAGCTTAGAATACCTTGATTACGTAAACCGCTAATCTTGATGAATTGAATGTCAATGCCATGTTTAGGGACTAAGTGTGACTCCATTCTCTCAGAAGTGCCTAGCCAAAGCACTTTCCAGTTTAATCTGATTAGATAATTAGCGACAGCTAGACCCGGAAAAATATGCCCTCCGGTGCCACCAGCCATTACCATTAGTTTTTTGTTTGTCATTTATTACCCTCGTTTCAATGCCTGAGTTTTTGTTAAACGTATTTCGTAATCGATTCGTAATAAAAATACAATAGCTGTTGACATAATGAGTAGGCTTGAACCTCCGTAACTAATTAATGGTAGTGTTAAACCTTTAGTTGGCAGCACGCCTGCTGTGGCCCCAACGTTTACTAACGTTTGCAAACTAAACCAAACACCAATCGCGCATGCAAGAAATCCCGAAAAGCATTGATTAATTTTTAATGCGTCTCGTCCAATCAGCATTGCTCGAAACGAGACAAAAAACAGCATGATTAATCCTATAAAAACACCAAGATAACCTAATTCTTCGCCAATAATTGAAAATATAAAATCTGTATGAGCTTCAGGAAGATACTCTAATTTTTGTATTGAGTTACCTAGCCCCTGCCCTAAGAATTCACCTCTGGCAAACGCCATTAAAGATTGAGTAAGCTGATAACCGCTGCCAAATGGATCGCTCCATGGGTTCCAGACAGAAATTATGCGTCGTATGCGATATGGCTCACTCAAAATTAAAATACTAATAGCAACAATGCCAGAGCTGATGATCGCTACAAACTGCCATACTTTTGCACCTCCTAAAAATAATACAGAGAGTGTAGTAATAAAGAGAACCACTACAGTTCCTAAATCTGGTTGAGCTAACAATAGCACTGCCAATATCAGCATAACACCCATAGGTTTTAAAAAACCCCAAAAATAATTCCGAACTTCATGAACTTTGCGCGCCAGATAATTAGATAGATAACAGAATAATGATAATTTAGACAATTCTGCAGGTTGAATACTGACAGGTCCTAAAGAAATCCAACGAATTGCACCATTAATTGAATTACCTGTTACTAAAACTAGAAATAATAGCGCAATTGCCATTAGTAACATACTACCACTAAAGCGTTGCCAAACACTCATAGGGATACATAATGTAATTCTAGAAACTCCAAGAGATAACAACAAATACAATGCATCACGCTTAGCAAAAAGAAGTGGATCTTCTACTAAGCGCTGGCTAACTGCTATTGAGGCTGATGTTACCATTATTAAACCTATGATTGTTAAACCAAGCGTTAACCATAGTAAGGTACGGTCATATAGCAACAGTATGTTCCTCTCATGGTTCTTCAAGATTACTATCTTAGTTCTGCATCAACACATTACAAAGCGGACTAATCTAATACACGCTATACGCATTAGCCAACCTCTCGTGCTATTTTAGTAAATAAGGCGCCCCGTTCTTCGAAATTAGTAAACTGATCTAGGCTGGAACAAGCTGGTGCTAAAAGCACTATATCTCCAGGCTGAACTTTAGAGGCAATTTCAAGCATAGCCTCGATCATTGTCTCAGTCTGAACTGTAATTTCTGGGCGTAATTTTGCAAATTTGTCTCTATCACGTCCAAAACAGTAAAGACGCAGATCTTTCTTCTGCAGTGGCTCGCTTAGTGGTGTTAAATCGGCTGACTTACTATCTCCACCAAGCAATAACCACAAGGTCCCATCAGGTTCTAAATTGTGTAAAGCTGCAGTGGTACTGCCAACATTGGTAGACTTAGAGTCATTAATCCATTGAACTCCATTTTTTTGATGTATGATCTGGAAGCGATGTTCTAGACCAGTAAAGCTAGTCAGTGAAGATAGGCTGATACCTCTTGGTATATGCAGTGCATCGGCTAAGGCCAATACAGATAGCGCATTAGTAAAATTATGCTTACCGGTGATGCGCATCTCGTTAATATTCAATACACTTTCTCCTAGAGCTTGCAACCAGGTACTATTATTCTGATTCTTGAAGTGATAATCTCCAGTATATACACCAAAACTACGATAACATGCATGGGCATTCCATACCGGTATAGTATTCGCATCATCAGCATTTACGAGACATAGTGTGGCGTTTTTGTAAATACGTAGTTTAGCAGAACAGTATTGCTGCATACCCAGTGGGTATCGATCCATGTGATCTTCGCTCACATTTAAAATAGTCGCTGCCACTGCTTGTAGACTGTAGGTTGTTTCAAGTTGAAAACTAGATAATTCTAAAATATATAGTTGTGCAGGTTGATTGAGCAATCTAAGAGCTGGAACACCAATATTACCACCTATGCCAACCATCCATCCCATAGATCTAGCCATACCCCCTAACCAAGATGTAACAGTGCTTTTACCGTTAGATCCGGTAATGGCAACAATCGGAGTCTGTGTTTCACGACAAAAAAGCTCAATCTCACTAATAATTTCAATTCCTGCGTGAGCGGCCATCATGAGAGATGGTTGCAAAGGAGAAATACCAGGGCTAATAATAATTAAATCGGAATTCATTAACCAGGAATGATTGATCTCACCTAGCCAATATTCAACATTTTCTGGTAGGGAATATAATAATGGAGGTTTGATACGCGTATCTATTACACGTGGTATAACGCCACGTGTAAGAAAAAAATCCACACACGCGCTTCCTGTCAGCCCAAGGCCAATGATAACGACTTTTGTGCCTGTATAGTTATTCACGCTCATCGCATCTTTAGGGTAAGTAAACTAATCAGGAGAAGAACAAGTGAGATAATCCAACATCGAACAATAATGCGAGGTTCTGGGTAACCATTTAACTCATAATGGTGATGTATTGGAGCCATGCAAAAAATACGCTGACCGCGCCATTTAAAGTATCCAACCTGCAAAATTACCGATACTGTTTCTATAAAAAACACTCCACCCATGATAAGAAGAAGAAACTCCTGGCGTAATAATATAGCTATAACACCAAGTGCTGAACCTAAAGCGAGAGAGCCAATATCACCCATAAATATTCGAGCGGGATAGGTATTAAACCATAAAAAACCTAAGCCAGCTCCGCACATTGCGGTGCAGATGATAACTAATTCGCTCGCGTTCTCTAAATAAGGAACATGTAGATATGCAGCATATTTTTCATTGCCTGTTGCAAAAGCTACTAGGGCTAATCCTATAGCGGTAAATACAGCAGGAACAATTGCTAAACCATCCAGCCCATCAGTGATGTTAACAGCATTACTAGTGCCGACAATGACAAAGTACGTCATTAAAAGATAGAACAAACCTAATTGTGGTACCATGCTTTGAACAAAAGGCAACACTAGAAAAGTGGTGTATGTTTCTTTACCTATTATGTACATTGCGATAGCAACTAATAGAGCAATAGCTGATTGCCAGGTGTATTTCCAGCGCGCTGGCAATCCTATTGTATCGTTATGTACTATTTTTTTATAATCATCTACGCAGCCGACAATACCATAACTTACTAGAGTAAACATTACAAACCAAACATATATGTTACATGGATTAGCCCAAATAAATACTGACAGGATAATCGCTACGAGGATTATGATACCACCCATTGTTGGTGTGCCGCTTTTACTAAAATGGGTTCTTGGGCCATCCATTCGCACAACTTGGCCATATGATAGCCTTTTAAGATAAGCAATCACATACGGGCCTATCCACCAAGACACTACAAGAGAAGTAAAAAAACTACAAATAGCGCGAACAATTAAATCAGAGAAAGCGCTAAAACCAGAATACAACATAACTAAATGTTCTTCTAGCAGGACTAACATACACCTTTCTCCTGTAAAATGTTAACTATTTTGTCCATAGATGAACTGCGTGAGCCTTTTACTAATAAAGTAATAGGTTGATGCTGTGTTAATAATTCATATGCTCTTTTTCCTAGTGATAAATGCTCTTTAAAGCATTCACCTACAGTGCTTTCACGCGCGATGAGCATTCCTAATGATCCTATGCTTAATACTTTATTAATACCTGCACCATGAATTAATCGACCTATCTGAGTATGATATAGAATTGCATCGTTCCCCATTTCTGCCATATCCCCAACAATCATGACGCGATAACCTGGTCTTTCTGATAGGACTTTTATAGCAGCGATCATAGAGCCCATATTAGCGTTATAGCTATCATCTATTAATAGCTTATATTTGGAAAAATATATCGGAAATAGTCGCCCGGGTATTGCTTTTATATGATATAAGCCCATTGCTATCGCATTGAGTGGTGCGCCAACAGAGAGCGCTAATGCGCTTGCAGCCAGTGCATTGGCAATTTGATGCTCCCCATGCAACGGTAGCGCTATTCCTATAGAGCCTTTAGGAGAATGTAAATTAAATACAGCACCGGATTTGCTATAAGCAATATCAGATGCATAAAAATCACTCTTGTTTATCTTATGAATTGAAAATCGCCAGATGGTTCTATCTTTAAGAACATGTTTCCAATTTGCTAAATCATGACTATCGTTATTGATAATAGCAGTACCGTGTAATGGTAAGTGATCTAAAATCTCTCCCTTAGCTTTAGCAATACCCGATAAAGAACCAAAGCCTTCTAAATGGGCAGGTGAAAGATTATTAATAAGTACGCTTTCTGGCTGTGTTAACTGAACGGTATAGGCAATCTCCCCTACATGGCTGGCCCCGAGCTCTAGAACAACGTACCGATGCCTTAGATGCAAAGCTAAGAGTGTAATTGGTACTCCAATATCATTATTAAGAGTACCAGAAGTAAATAATGTCTCACCACAGTGACGTAAAATAGCAGCAGTCATGTCTTTAACGGATGTTTTTCCTGCAGATCCTGTAATTGCTACAACTCTAGCATTAGACTGTTGACGTACCCATGCTGCTAGATCACCTAGCGCAATACGCGTATTCTTAACTACCACGCATGGAATTTTAAAATGTAAAGATTTACTAATCAAAAGACCAGCGCATCCTGCGTCTATAGCAGACTGAATAAAATCATGAGCATCGTAATGCTTCCCCTTTAAGGCTATAAAAAAGCTACCTGTTCGCATTTGACGTGTATCGGTGCTGATACTAGATATAGTAGTATCAGCACCATACAGGACCCCACCAGTAATATCTGCTACCCTTTGTAAGGTTATTGGAATCATTTCGGCTGCCTTAAGAGAGCTAAAGCTATCTTTTGATCAGAATAACTAACATTATCTTTTCCGAAAGTTTGATACTTTTCACTACCTTTACCAGCAATAAGCACAGCATCATCTATTTGTGCCTGTTCTATTGCATAAGTCACTGCCTGAACCCGATCAATTATCACATCGGCAGTTTCTGGATAGAGAAACCCACTTAATATATCATTAATAATCATTCTAGGATCTTCATTACGAGGATTATCGTTAGTAATAACTACAAAATCAGCAAGATGTTCAGCGATTCTCCCCATAATAGGGCGCTTACCTAGATCACGATCACCACCACAGCCAAAAATACACCATAATCTACCCTTTTTACAATATCGGCGTGTTTCTATTAATGCCTTTTCTAATGCACAAGGTGTATGTGCATAATCTATGACTACTGTAGGTTTTTCAATGAATCGAAAGATCTCCATACGACCAGTTACAGGGTGTAGCTGTCTTGCGGTACGCATCAAGACTTCTAAGGGGTATTCTAACGATAATAGAGTTGCTAAACTCAGCAAAAGATTACTAACATTAAAAGAGCCTATTAAATCTGTTTCTATGTATCCAGATCCCCAACTGGAGCTAAAAGTTATACTGGTACCGCTATTACCATAAGTAACTTTTTTAGCTCTTAACCATCGTTGATGCAAGTGACAGTAATTAGTATAATCTGCAGTAACATACACTGCATTGGGTAGTTTTTTAAGCCATCTTTGACCTATTATATCGTCAGCATTAATGATTAATTGTTTTATTTGATATTTAGAAAATAACTGCCATTTGCTATGTTCATAGCAATTCATATCTCGATGATAATCAAGGTGATCACGGCTGAGATTAGTAAAAACCGCTGCTGAGAAAGGTAAGTCTGCTACGCGATCTTGAGCTAGAGCGTGTGAGGAAATTTCCATACTTACTAAATGTACACCCTGCTTTACCAGTGAGTATAAAGTATTTTGTACTTTTATTGCAGAATCAGTTGTATTGTTTGTTAGAGCTAAGCGCCCATATAAACCATTACCCAGTGTGCCCATGATAGCGCTAACATCACCCAGTAGTTGCACCCATTGTGCTAACAGATGTGTAACAGTAGTTTTACCATTAGTGCCAGTTACACCAATTAGCTTCAACTGTGTACCTGGATTCTGATAAAAGCATCCTGCAATTTTTGAGAGACTCTGAGAGAGATTCTCTAGGTACACAACTGGAATACCTAGAACATATTGAATCTCTCCATGATTGGCATGACCTTTAGCTTCGGCAATAACTGCTGATGCGCCTTGAGAAATAGCTTCTGCAATAAAACCACGTCCGTCTGCTATATGTCCGTTAATGGCTACAAAAAGATCTCCTGACACCACTTTACGACTATCTAGAGTCATTTCCCGTAAAAGACAATGTGGTACATCAGGCACCCATGGTGCTAACAAGGTTTTTAGATTACGATATAACACTATTCGCTTCTCATTTTTTCTAGATTATTTAATTTTTGTACACTAAAGTTAGATACTGCATCAGGTTGTACTTTCATCGTATGAAGAACTTCGGTCATAATGCTACTAAAAACAGGAGCCGAGACAGCACCGCCGTAATATTGTCCAGATTGTGGATCATTAACCACAACAACTAGTGCAAAACGAGGATTACTAGCAGGCGCCACTCCAGCAGTATAAGCAATATATCGGTTAATAAATTTGCCATTTTTACCTACTTTTTTCACAGTACCTGTTTTAATAGCAACACGATAATCTTTTACGGCAGCTTTAATACCACAACCACCTGGAAGAGAGACGCTCTCCATCATGTGTAGTACAGTGCGTACTGTTTGATCAGGGAAGATTCTCTTACCTTCTATTGGAGTGGAAACTTTCATAATGGATAATGGACGATAAATACCATAACTTCCGAATGTTGCATAGACTCGCGCCAATTGTAATGGCGTTACCATAAGACCATAACCAAAAGAAAACGCAGCCCTTTCTATATTAGACCAGCGTTTTTTTTGAGGACAGAACCCTCTACTTTCTCCAATTAACCCCAGGCTAGTTGTTTTTCCTAATCCAAAGCTCGAGTAAGTATCCACTAATACATGTGATGGCATAGACAATGCCAGACGAGTAACACCAACATTAGATGATTTTTGTAAGACTCCAGTGAGTGTCAGTTCATGATATAATGTTACATCGCGAACTGTATGCCCATTAATTCGCAAAGGCTCAGTGTTTAATATACTATGCTCACTTGCCACTCTGCTCTGAAGTGCGCTTAAAACCACCATGGGTTTGACTGTTGATCCTGGTTCAAACATGTCAGTAATTGCACGATTACGCATGACATCTTGACTGACTCCATTTAAGTTATTTGGATTATAGGATGGGCTATTTACCATTGCTAGAACTTCCCCGGTATGAATATCCAGAAGAACTGCTGTACCGGATTCAGCTCTATGAAAAGATACCGCTTTATGTAGCTCATGATACACTTGTGTTTGCAGACCTACATCAATACTTAAAGTAAGGTTACTGGATTCTTGACAATCTACTAAGGGAATATCTTCAATAACCTGACCAAGACGGTCTTGACGAACTATCCGTGAACCAGGTTGTCCTGTAAGCCATTTATTAAAGCTTTTCTCAATGCCTTCAATACCTTCTCCATCAATATTAGTAACGCCAATTAAATGTGAAGTAACTTCTCCAGAAGGATAATAGCGACGTGACTCATTACGTAGAAAAATTCCTGGTAACTTTAGTCGTTGAATGTATTCACTAATTTCTGGGTCCACCTGACGTGCTAGATAAACAAATCGGCTTGATGGATTAGCGTTTATCCGTTCTTTGAGCTTATTTATTGAAATTGACAATACATTGGCTAACGCTTTCCAGTGGTCGTCTAAAATAATACCACCCTGCCTCTGTAGTTCTTTAGGATCCGCTAAAATAGCATAAACAGGTATACTAACTGCTAAAGGACGACCCTTGCGATCTGTAATCATGCCGCGTGATGTCGGAATGACTTGTATACGTAGTGAGCGCATATCACCTTCATGTACTAATCGCTCAGGATAGATCAATTGCAACCAAGCTAAACGAAAGAGTAACCCAATCGTCCCAAAGAAAATAAAACTACATAACAAAGTAAAGCGCCAATAAGAAAAACTACTCTGTTGTCCTATTTTTTTCAATCTCTGATTATATATATATTTTACTCTTTTCATCCCGCACACTTTGCCTTTACTGAACAGCCTTTACTAAAAACTATTATCTTCTAAATACATGTAATTATGTTATATCTGCTTACAGTAATGTCTGATAGTAATGATGTAATTAACTTGTGTATGCACTCAGTTGATTATAATAAAGTTCGGTATCTCTAATAAATCTTTAGTCTGAGTGCTATAGTCACTCTTCTTGTATTTTCTTTTTTTAGAAGGACGCGTATATAATTGGTTAACTACTAATCTAAATTGCTAGAAAAATCATTTTAGACCCGTTATGAAATAGATCACTTCAGTTTTATAGTGCATCAATGCTTGGAGCGTCGTAAAGAGACATGTTGTAGACTTATTAAACTATATTATGTATTCATAGCATAAATTATGAGGGGGTTAAGGTATTAGGGATGGAGTGTACTGAATAGTGTTATTGTGCGTTGTTATTCTTAATATTGCTTTACACAGGTAAACGCTGAGGTGATGACTCATTTAGAGATATATGCATGCAGTATCCTCAGTATTTCTATGTGTGGCTAAAAATTGATAGTATTGTTACTAATTTTATGCATGTATTTATCGGTTTAAAATACATATGTTATCAGCATACAGACTAAATTCGTATCTGCAGACTCTCATGTTATTTGAATACATATAATCTTTAGACAATAAGGTTAGATAAAGTTCTGCAGCAAAAGCACAAGAATAACATCTTTATTTCCATGCATGTTAGTAATTACATCACACTGATTGACTATTTAAAATAAAATATTTTAGTTATATATTCTTAGCTATATATACTATATATACTATTTTAGTATCGCCTATCTAGGTAAATGCACTAGGTAAACATATACACTCTCTAATGTATTTCACTCAGTTGGTACTTATATCTTCAGTTGCTCATTACATCATTCACAAGAAAATAGTTGTGTTGCTCAATTCTGTATATTTTGTTATTATACTATTAAGATTAATATAGTACACGTCCGTACCTATCTGAATGCGAAAAAACAGTCTTATACTTTTCTTTTCAATAATCAAAAAAATTAAATCTACCTGATAGTATCACAATCTACCTTGAGTATAGAGCTGAGTATAGAGTTAAGCTATAGAGTATATATTATACCAGAACAGGAATACATTTACCTATGCTCTCAATTATAGATATACTGAATTTTATAAAACAGAAAAATTTTTAATAATTTTAATAATTTTAATAATTTTAATAATTTTAAGTTATAGATTTACAATATGCAAGTGATATCAGTCTAAAAAGGTAACATCTTTTTAGACTGCGACTACAAATACTAAATGGTTTTAGTTTGAAATGATCTTTCTATTCGATATAAAACATAATCTTAACCGTTATAACATGACAGAATGATAGATATTTTTTAGCTGTAGGCTGAAACTTAAGTGATAGTGATAATGTATCTAATGTTATCAATGTTTATATATATACAATATATATTTGGTGTATGCTTGTAGAGATTCTTGAGTATCTAATGAGCAGATCGCTTATTCCTGTAACAATAATAGGGTCTAGTTCAGTTTTAAAAGAACATAGGGTTTAGCTATGAATCATATTAGTTATGTAGGTGATTGCTTAATTGTTTAACACAAAGCCCATGATATTGTTAAAAAATATTTTAGATTATGTTTTGTAGCATATAGCTCAACGTATCAATACAGCTGCGTGTATTTAAGTGTACACATACATATGCATCTTTAAATGTTTCAAAGATAAAATCTTTATAACTTAAATCTTGCTAACTGATTACTGTAACTATTACACAGTGACAGGTAATTAGGTTGGGTGATGGATAATTAGATGAATTCTGCCACTGATCAGAAGCATATAGTACAATAAAATTGTATTGAGACACACTCAGGGTATTCAAAAAAATTCATTAAAGACATTAAAGATAAGCATACTTATTTTGATATACAGGTACAAGCGTAGCAAGATTTAGCCTAACTGTCATTTTGATCTCTATAAAGTTTTTATCTCCATACAGTAAATAAGGTTCTCGACTCTAATTATAGAGTTATCTAATCTACCCGTCAGGTCTACCCGTCAGGCGCTAAAATAGCCAAAATACTCCAGATTTTTACAAATTAGTGTCATTTTAAATTAACAATTACGTTAGGTCTATATGGCATACGTCAATTCTTTCACTTGTCTGAACATATACAGTGGTTTCCTTGGAATTAAACAAAAGTTTTGCTTAATTAGATTAGATGAGATTCATATAATAAGGCGCACCAAACTTCTAGTATTGTTATCAGATAATAAATCAAAATACCCGATCTATAATATGACACACCTAATCTGTCTAACAAGAGATTATGGAATATTTTTATACGAAATTTAAGTGTTTTGCCTGAATACCAGTATAATTATCATTATAAAATAAAAATTTGGTACATATCTTCCGTAGTTCTTAATAAAATTATTCGTAGTTTCTACAAAAAGTATGTTATTAATACAAGAAATATTTCTCGTAATTCTATTTTATATACCTGGTTTTTTAATAATGCTTAAAATAAATAAAAACGTTAACACTAATACTACGGAAGGTCCTGCTGGAGTATCATAAAACGCAGAGAAGCCAAGTCCAGATGTTACTGCTAGTGCACCAATCAAGACGGCAAATAAGGCCATTTCTTCTGGGGATTGTGCGAATCGACGCGCAATAGCTGCTGGCATGATTAGCAATGAAGTGATAATCAATGCACCAACAAACTTCATAGATATTCCAATTGTAAGTGCTGTAATGATCATTAAAATCATTTTAGTACTTTGAATATTAATTCCGTCAACCTGCGCTAGCTCTGGATGCACTGTTAAAGAAAGAAATTTTCGCCAATTTAAGATAAGCACTAATAATACTAGTATGACTCCTATTGTAATAACCCATAGATCATTAGGCATGACGGACAGAAGATCACCAAATAGGTATGCAATTAAGTCAATGCGAACATTGGACATTAAACTAACCAAAACCAACCCCAATGATAAGGTGCTATGCGCTAAAATTCCTAGCAGAGTATCCAGTCCTAAATGTGGATAACGCTCAAGCCAAACTAATATTATTGATAAAAAAAGTGTTACAATAATCACTGTATAACAAGGATTAATATCAAGGAATAATCCAAGTGCAATACCAAGTAATGAGGTATGTGCTAGAGTATCACCAAAATAGGACATCCGTCGCCAGATAATAAATGAACCTAATGGACCAGCTATGAATGCTAATAATACTCCGGTCAACCAGCCTGGAAGCAATAGTTCAATCATTAACTGGTAACTCTCTTATGTATCGGGATATGTTATTAAAGATCATGATTATTCTTATCATTCTTGTGTCGATAAAAGGCTAGTTTTTTCGCCCGAACAGGACCAAACATTGAAATAAATTCTGGATGTTGTGATACAGATTCAGCAGTACCAGAACAACAGATATGACGATTTAGACATAACACTTCGTCAGTTTTAGCCATAACAAAATGTAAGTCATGTGAAACCATTAAAACACCACAATTGAAGTCATGCCTCAGTTGGTCGATCAGATCATAAAGTGCAATTTGGCTATTGATATCCACACCTTGAGTTGGTTCATCGAGAACTAGTAGTTTCGGCTGACTTAACAATGCTCGTGCGAGCAATACTCTCTGCATTTCGCCTCCGGATAATTTCTGTAGAGGGAATGCTATGAGATGTTCTGCCTGAACACGCCTTAAAGCAGGTATAATATCTATATATTTTACATTTGGTCGCAGTCGCATAAATCGACCTACACTTAAAGGTAGCGTAACATCTAGTAACATTTTTTGAGGAACGTAACCAATAGATAATTTCGAAAGACGATATACAGAACCAAAAGTAGGGCGGATCAATCCAAGAACTATGCGGACCAATGTTGATTTGCCAGCTCCATTTGGGCCTACTAACGTTAGTATGCGTCCTGATTCTAGATTTAGTGATATATTAGTTAGTGCCAAGCACTGACCAAGTTTTACTGTAACTTCTTTAATCGATATTAAGGTAGATATATTCATTATAATTAATGTAATATTGGACATATTGGCATATGATGCGTAGCCTGTTAATATGGAATGAATTATGGTCTTACATAAAAACTTGCGAAAAATTTCCATTCTGGTTTTGGCTATATTTATAGTATTTCTGTCATTCTCAACTAAAGCTACAATTATCGCCTCAATAAAACCATTAGGTTTTATTGCTGCATCTATTGCTGACGGTATCACTCGGGTGAAGATTCTTTTGCCAGAAGGTGTCTCTGTGCATAATTATGCACTACGTCCATCAGATATCAAAAATCTTAGAGAGGCAGACTTAGTAATTTGGGTTGGTCCTGATATGGAATCGTTTATGAAGAAACCTTTAAACGAATTACCGATACAAAATACTATCGAAATACATAAGTTACCTGGGGTACAGTCATTGCTGATACGTAATGAATTACACAAGGAATCTAGAGATAGCAATAAGTCTCAAAAAATCCAAGATAGAGGGCATTGTGCACATCATCAGTATGAACATTATCGCAATAAATATAACATGCACCTATGGATGTCACCCGAGGTTGCAATTCAGATAGCTACTGCTATTTATTTTAAATTATTAGGGCACATGCCCGAAAATCAAGATCAACTAAATACGAATTTGCAGTATTTTAAAGACTCCATCGTAACAATGAATAAAATAATTAATCAACAGCTTGGGCCATTAAAAGGTCAGGGCTATTTTGTTTTTCATGATGCTTACACCTATTTTGAAAAATATTATAGCCTAATCCCTGCTGGTTATTTCACTGTTAATCCAGAGGTTCAACCAGGTGCTCAGCGTTTACATCAAATACAGAGGCAATTGTTTTCAAAAAAAGCGAAATGCGTCTTTACTGAACCACAATTCAAACCAACCGTAGTAAAAGCGATCTCTAGAGGAACTAATGTTCGTTTTGGCACACTGGACCCTCTTGGCACAGACATACCGATAAGTAAAGATAGCTACGTCAAATTTCTTATAAAGTTATCTAATCAGTATAGTAGCTGTTTACAGGGGGATTAAATTAAGGGAGTGTATGTGCAGAAAAAACTCAACGCTATAAGTTTAGCGTTTTATGGTTTATCTTGTCTTCACCCTATTATATTAAGCGCATTTACGGTGGTGCCATTCATTGTTTCTAGTTTTAGTGTAAAATCCTATATTGGCTATGCCAATAGCGCTAGTCTGTCAGTTGACTATGCTCACTCTAAAAATAATCAGACCAGCGCTGCTCTTCCAAAAGATAGCGAGCCTCTTGACGAAGAAAGCCCAGCTATTGAAGATGATTTACCTAAAGATGAAATGGACAATGCTATCTCCAATGAAGCTAGTATCCATGATTATATCGTTACTCGTGGTGATACACTTAGCAGCATAATCAGCCAGTATGATGTAGAGTTGTTAGATATTATTCAATTAGTAAAATGTGATACAAGGTTGAATAATTTACGCATTGGTCAAAAACTATCATGGAAGATAAATGATAAGCATCAACTGCAACATTTAACATGGGAGCTTTCTCAAGGTGAAATCAGATGTTATGAGCGCATTCAAAAAGGCTTTAAACTATCTTTGTCACTTAAAACTGGTTCGTTTCGGCGAAAAATTACAACAGTAGTAGTCAGTGCTAGCTTTATCAATAGCGCCAAATTAGTGGGATTAAATAGTAGAGAAATCCAATCAGTCATTAAATCTCTACAATGGCAAGTAGATTTTCGCAAGCTTCGTGATGGCGATCGTTTTGAGATATTGACGATGTATGCAATGTTAAATGGTAAGAAACAGAAAAGTGAACTATTAGGGGTAAGAGTGCATAATACTGGTAAGGATTATTATGCCATTCGGGCTGCTAATGGTAAGTATTATGACCGTACTGGGTCTGGATTAACCAGTGGTTTTATGCGATTTCCTACCGTGAATAAGTATCGCGTTTCATCTCCGTTTAATCTTAGGCGACCTAATCCAATAACTGGTAAAATTATACCACATAAAGGTGTTGATTTTGCAGTTCCTATCGGAACCCCTGTATTGGCAATAGGGGATGGTGAGGTAATTGTATCTAAATTTAGCAGTACAGCTGGAAAATATGTAGCTATACGGCATGGTCATCAATATATGACGCGCTATATGCATTTAAAAACCCTGCTAGTAAAGGCAGGACAGAAAGTAAAGCGTGGTGAACATATTGCACTTTCCGGTAATACTGGACGCTCTACGGGGCCACATGTTCATTTTGAGATCTGGGTCAACAACCAAGCTGTAAACCCTCTTACTGCTAGATTGCCCCGCATGGAAGGATTAACAGGAATAGAACGACGTGCTTACCTAGATAAAGCAAAAAAGATAATATTTCAGCTAAATAACAAATAATATAAGATATATATCTCTTAAGATTAGTGAGCTGTATCATCATTACTGCTTAAAGCAATTAATTGCATATACTTCTTGAGCGTGAGTGACATTGCGCCGCATCGTGAATACGTGAAAATACGAACCTATCGGAAGTGTAATAGGAATTATATAGAATATATAGTGAGATAACGCACACTGCAATTAACAGGTTCGTAATGATCTATTAAAATTATCTATTAAAAATTTAAAAAATTATTTCATGTCATCTGTATCTAAATATTTAGAACAAGGATCTGATAATACAGAGATTTAGGGGGCCATAGTTGACATATATCATGTATAGCTATAATTCTCTGATGTCTTAATATTGAACACTTCGAAATTACGGCTATTGGATTTCTCCTAATAGTACACAGGTTAAGCTAATGCAATAGATATACTACGAGTTTAGATCACGTTAATGTTTATCACGCTTTAGTGTATGCAGGCTGGTGTATACATAGCAGATTATTATACGAATATTAAACATATAAGGAATAGGATGTTTGAATATATAAGAAAGATCATGTGATCTCTATCGTGAATAGACGGCATCTAATATAATCCTCTATTATGAGATATGTAAAATTATTCATATAATTAAAATGAAAATTTTAATTATATGATATGAGATGTTTCTTGTATCTCTATAAATAGATCCTATCTGTATCTCTCGAATTCAGTGATATATAGATGAATACATCTAATAATGATTAATGACCATCATCCATATGGTGTGGCTCTATGAGAGTTTTTATACGTATTGCAATTTTCACAACATTAGCAAAGAGAGTTAGTGGTATTTAAATCATTTATCAACCTATTAGGATGAGCACAATGAAATATATTGGCGCCCATGTTAGCATAGCTGGCGGTTTAGAGCGCGCGGTAGAACGTGCTGCAGCATTACAAGCAACGGCGTTTGCTTTTTTTACTAAAAATCAACGCCAGTGGTGCGCACCTCCCCTTACTTCTCAAGGCATTTATGCCTTTCATCACGCATGTGCGAAATATCAATATCAATCGGCACAAATTCTTCCGCATGGTAGCTATCTAATTAACCTAGGTCACCCCAGATCAGATGGATTAGAAAAATCTCGCATTGCTTTTCTAGATGAAGTTTTTCGATGTCAGCAATTACGTTTAACATTACTAAATATACACCCAGGTAATCATTTAAAAATGATAACAGAAAACCAATGCCTGCAACGCATTGCTGAATCAATTAATCTTACTCTTAGTAAAACTAAAGGAGTTACTATTATTCTAGAAAATACCGCAGGACAAGGAAGTACCATGGGGTTTTTATTTGAACATTTATCTGCTATTATTAATGCAGTAGAAGATAAATCTCGTATTGGTGTATGTATAGACACCTGCCATGCTTTTGCTAGTGGTTATGAGCTACGCACTGAAGAGTCCTGCATTAAAACATTTTCTGAGTTTGATAGGATCATAGGATTTCAGTATTTACGTGGATTGCATCTTAATGATTCTAAAAGTCAGTTTCATAGTCGAGTAGATCGTCACCATAATCTAGGTATGGGCACTATAGGGCGCACAGTATTTAGTTGGATCATGAAGGGCAAACGATTTAATCGTATTCCAATGATCCTAGAAACTGTAAACCAAAATTACTGGAAAGAAGAAATCGCTTGGCTAAAATCTGAGCAAGATAGAGATAGAGATAGAGATTAGAGATAGAGATAGAGACTAATCGATTCTGAAATGGACATCTGTTCTAAAAATATCATGAATATTTTTAACGTAATTAAAATTCAGAAATCTCTTTCTCTGGAGATTTTACCTGTGCGTAAGATATACCTGCTAATAGAGTACCTATAACAATCGCTGAAAGATAACCAATTACTGGAGTAACCACCCCCGGCATCAGAAGCACAAACAACCCACCGTGTGGAACCATTAATTGAACACCAATGGCCATAGAAATAGCACCTGTTACTGCACCACCGATTACACAACAAGACAGTACACGTACAGGATCTCGAGCAGCAAATGGAATAGCACCTTCAGATATGAAACACATACCTAGTACTAAGGCTGTTTTACCTAATATTCTTTGTTTTTTAGTAAACTTGTTACGAACAATCAGTGTTGCTATTCCCATTGACAGTGGGGGTACCATACCAGCCGCCATAATGGCTGCCATTGGTGCATAGGTTTTTGAACTAAGAAGACCTATTCCAAAAGCATATGCTACTTTATTTAGTGGTCCACCCATATCAATACACATCATGCCACCTAAAATGCCTCCTAAAAGTATAGCATTAGCGGTGCCAAGATTCCCTAAGACACTAGTGAGACCAAGCATTATCCCGGCAACTGGTTTTCCAATTATATATATCATTATAAGACCGGTTAATAAACTAGAAATCACAGGAAGGATTAAGAGTGGCTTCAATGATTCCATGCTGCTCGGTATATGGATGTAAGAGTTGAGGTATTTAACCATATAACCAGCAATAAAACCGGCAATGATACCACCAATAAAACCTGAGTTTATGTTAGTTGCTAGCATTCCCCCAATAAAACCTGGCGTTAACCCGGGTCGATCAGAAATAGAAAAAGCAATAAATCCTGCTAAAATTGGTATTATGAGCATAAGAGCAGCACCACTTCCGATCTGTGTGAGCGCTGTAACAAAAAAAGCTGAATGATCGCATATTGCATTACCCACTGCAAAAGAAAAAGCAGTAATGAGACCTCCAGCAACAACCATAGGTAACATATAGGAAATACCAGTCATTAAATGACGATAAAATCCAATCTTCTCTTGATTCTTTTTTTGTTTTTCCCCTTTATGATTAATTAGCGGATGGTATGGGATAGCTTGAGTGACAGCATTATCTAGTTCCTGTTTTGTATTTTTCAGTGCTAAGCAAGTTGAGGTTCTGTAAATTCTTTTACCAGAAAATTTGATCAAATCAACTTCAATATCGGTTGCAACAATTATGAAATCTGCTAACGCGATTTCATCAGTAGTAATGATATTTTGTCTGCCTATTGAGCCCCGTGTTTCTACTTTAATCCACCATCCTCGCTTTTTAGCCTCAACACTAAGTGCTTCAGCAGCCATAAAAGTATGCGCGACGCCTGTAGGGCATGCAGTTATTGCTAGCACCCTCTTGAATGTACTTTTCAAATCTATCAAAGAATTTGCTTTAGCGGTTGGTATACTATATGGTTTAGCATCTGTTAGGGCTTGTGCTAAACATTTCTTTGGAGAGCGCATGAAATGCTTGATATCTATCAGATACAAAGACTTACCAATAAACCTATTATCCACTGGTTGTGTATTACCTAAAGCAAATATTAGATGTGCCTCTTCGATATTTTTAGTTAACGTGACACCAATTGCATGTGCCGCTTCCATAGTAATTTGTTTAGCTATATGCTGTGCGGCTCGTCCTAACGAGGAGTCAATGATTAGTAGGGTTTTCATTATATATCTCCAGAGGATAGTGTTGTATAAGGATACAGATCAACACGCTTCATCATCGTAGATAATTGTGTGTAGTCAGTGATACCAACACTGCTTTGGTTAACGGCCAGTGCAGAAACAGCAGTAGCAAAACGCAGAGTATATTCACTGGATTTGTGCATAAGCAGTCCATAAATTAGCCCACCAACCATAGCATCTCCTGCTCCTACAGTACTAATGACATCACAAAATGGCGGTTTCGATATCCATACTCCATTAGAATTAACCAATATCGCCCCTTCACGACCCATTGAGATCACTACATGCTGGACACCTTTTCCACGCAGGATGTGGGCGGCATTAATCACGTCTTCTTGAGTCGGTAAAGGATGTCCTATAAAAATTTCTAACTCGCGGCGATTAGGTTTTATAAGATCAGGCTTTGCACTGAGCCCTGCAATAAACGTCTCGTGGCTACTATCAAATATTATACATGGACAATATCTGCGAGCTTGTTTCATCCAATATATAAAGGCAGAGAGATCAATACCAGGTGGTAGACTACCACTAATGCAAAGTGCATCAAACTGGTTAAAGATAGTACGAAACTTAATTAAGAAACTCTCCCATGCTTGCGCGGTGACTTTAAATCCGGAGCAATTAATTTCTGTCAGCTCTCCATCATCTTCCGTTAGCTTGATATTTGTACGAGTGTATCCGTCCACAAGGTGAAATTGATTAATAATGCCTTTTTTTTTAAAAAGGCGAAGAAAGTCGTCCTTATTTTTTTTTCCCAAAAAACCAAACACTGTTACATCGATATTAAGATCTCTGAGTATCTTAGCTACATTAATTCCTTTACCGGCTGCATGTACACTGATTGTGTTAATTAAGTTTAACTCTCCACGCTCAAGATGTGAGACGTGCCCCTCTAAATCGTAGGCCGGATTAAAAGTAACAGTAGCTACGCGTTTACTCATTTTTATTTTCACCTAAACCATTGGCAATCGCTTCTCTAACTGCGAATATCATTTTTTGCGCTTCTTGACCTCTGGCAATAAATCGTAAACGATGACCCTTTTTGACACCAAGCGAGACCATCTTCATTAAACTTCTACCATTAGCAGGCTGTCCATTACCATCAAGATTAATAACACTGACTTTACAGTTAAATCCTTTAATTAAATTAACCAATACAGCACCGGGACGTGCATGTAGCCCATGTTGATTATGGATTATAAACTCCTCTGTTACCGCTAACTCTTGAGAATCTAAAGTTTTATTGGTTAATAATTCAACAATACAATGGGGATCTCCGTGCAGTAGCTGATCACACTCGTTTTTTATTAGTAAATGACTCAAACAATTAAGAACTACTAATGGTTTCTCATCAATTATAGACACAGTGATTAATAGTGAAACTTTTTCGCCTTGCACATGGAACGGACGCATCGCACGACTGATTGCAATACCATTTGTTACATTTCCATGAGAACTTTCATTAAGCCATATGCCTTGTCCAAGATTAAGAGGTGGATTTGACACAATCTGTGCCACAAAAAAACTGTCTACTAAACCAGCTTGCTTAAGTAAACCTGCATTTATTGCTTGTAAAGTGATCAAGTTATTGCTTTCTACGTCAGTAGCAATGAGCGCAGCATCCAAGATAAATGATTGAGAATGTTGCTCTCCAATTAAGATACTGCGTAAAGTTGTAGCTGAATGAGTGTTTTTGAGTTTGCTAGTCAGACTTTCATCATGTAATGCATGGGTTATCTGTCGTAGTAACTCAAGGTGTTCATCAGATTTAGCGGCGATACCAATGACTACATACGCAATCTGCTGATCTCCCCAATCTACTCCATCTGGAAACTGAAATACTTGTATGCCAGTTTTTAGCACCAAATGGCGAGAATTAATCGTTCCATGCGGAATAGCTATTCCGTTACCTAAGTAAGTAGAAGTTTGTTTTTCACGTTCTAGCATTGCCTCTAAGTAGTCACCGCTAACGTTACCGGCTGCAGCTAAAGCAACAGAAACTTGACGAATCGCATCTTTTTTGTCGCCCGCCCATGCTCCGGGCGTAATGGCATTAAGTGCTAGCTGCAGCATAGCTCTCCTTGTTGCGAAATATAAATCATTGTATCTGGCCTTCCTTAATTACTCATTACTCTATTACTCATTACTCTATCTTACTTTTTTGAGATAACATAACGCAAGTATTAAAATATTAAGATTTATCTGTATTTGAAATCCCTAATAATATCAGAATGATACTAAAGATAATCAAGTTGAAAATTATACAGTATTTTAAAGTTTTTAATAAGTTTTCTGAAACAGATGATTATCTGAATCCTATAAATGAAAATGATCATTCTCCCCAGTAATCACCGATGTGTATCGTACAGGTGATAAAATATCATCTCAATAGCTCATAATATGAGATTAATTTAATTATAAAACTACAAAAGAATCAACTGTTAATGTTGTTATAGATGCTTTTAAAACATGATATAGTGTAATTTTGTCACTAAAGATCGCTGCATCGTACAATACTATAAAACATCCATGCATTATAAAATAACCTATGACTCTGGTAGAATCATCAACAGATGTTATAATGCATGTACATAATAAAAATGTAACTTCTAATGATTGATGGATACTTAATAAAAGATATTATAGTAAGATTAAGTAACATCAAGAAAGAAGATAAATGATGAGTTTTGGTAATTTATTCAACATGATATCGCAAAATAACTATTTTCAATAATATATTTTTGTAATATATTTTTTATAACATCATTTTATAACATCATATGTTTAGTGTAACACACATGGAGGAACAATTAGTTTTAAAATTAATCAGCACTATTGTTACATATCATTGTAACTATGATATATAATTATTGTAACTATAATATATAATTATTTGTGTTGAATGAAGATATTAAGATAATACGCAATAAATTTAGGATGTTAATGGATAAAGATCAGCCCTAACTAGATCTTACATATACCATTCATTGTATTTGTACATAGAACTAGGTATGTTTTCATCGTAACACACCTATGATAGAGAACAATGCAATAATAATATTGCCTTTTATATTGCTCATACTACTCAAGATTAGAAAATTCTTTGATACGTATGGAGCATCTAATCTTGATTTTAACTAATTATATTCTTAAAATACAATTTAAGCAATTTGTGTTAACATCTAGGAACAGTCAAAATCTAGGAACAGTCAAATCAAAAAAAATGCAAACCCTGATCTTATTTTCTAGTCGTTATGGTCAAACTAAAAAGATCGCTTATTATATTTCTCGAGTTTTACAAGAGAAGGTTGAGTGCTGCACTCAAAACATAGAAAATATTAGTGATATTAATTTCTTGCAATATGATCGGGTCCTGATTGGTGCGTCGATTTACTATGGTAATTTTCACCCATTACTAGAACGATTTATAAACAAAAATTACAATGCATTAAATCAGGCTATAAGTGGCTTTTTTTCCGTAAACCTTGTTGCACGTAAACCAGAACAATGCACACCAGAAACCAATCCGTATACTCGTAAATTCTTGTTGCGATCGTTGTGGAAACCTGATTGCTGTGCAGTATTTGCTGGCGCATTGCGTTATCCTAGTTACAGCTGCTTCAACCGTTTAATGATCAAAATAATCATGCACATGACACAGGGCGAAACTGATAGCAGTAAACCATTAATAGAGTATACTAACTGGCAACAAGTTGAGTATTTTGCTAGTAATTTTTTAAATCTGAAAAAACTTTTCGGTAAAAACTATGTTCGAATCTAATAATGTTAGATATCAGTGGTTATATTAATGATGATTAAATGTAATTTTCATTACATATGAAATATGTATATTATATTGTACAGAAAAAAGCCACAATAATCATGATTTTCGGATTTTTTATATTAATCCGTAACATTAGGCGCTTTCTTAAGAATCTAGTTAATACAAAGATTGGAGATCTCATATGCGTGACATAATCTCCAATATTACTTATCTTTTGATTATTAGGAAGAAAATAATTAAATTTTATTTACTGGTGTCAATAACTGATGTAAATCATAAAGGGATCTAACACTCAAGTTAGACTACAATTTTGAGCTATATATAAATTGATACTAAATAGTAAAATTATACTTTTAATATAACATTTCTTTTAGGGCTTTAAAAATTAAATATTGTCTTTTACTATATATACTCAGCAAGTAATACTTAGATCATATGGACTGTATTCATCAGATAGTCTCTCCATGGCAAGAGAACACAGGGCAATGTAAAAATATACAAAATCTTTAAATGCAAAAAAGTACTGTTAATAACTGATTCAAGACACCAATGGATATTAATGTCTTGATTACATATCTATTTATGATGCATTAATAGATAAATTATCGTAATTATAGGAAATAATAACGCAGGGTATTAGTAAAAAGTAAAGAAAAATTTAAAAGACAAATCAGATCTTAAGATTCAGTAAGTTTTTGGTTTGACTGCAGCACTTATACAGTAAAGTATACTAAATAATCACTCTTTTCGGAGATAATTTTCTCAGAAAAGATTTCTTACATAATGATATCATTATATATCTAGCTTTGGCGCATTATGGACAGAAATTATAAACTTCTATAAATATTTAATAAATTTTTCTATTATTAATCTATTATTTCTATAATATTATAGATATTTTTTTATAAACATATTTGTATAAATATGTCTTATAAGACAATGATAACGAATTCTAATAAATTAACATTGACAAAATTCACATATAACTAATTATTAACTTCTTTTAGTTATTAACTTCTTTAACAAAGCAAGCATATGCAAATTCAAACTAACTAGTAATAACTAACTAGTTATAGAGTATTATTATTATAATTAAAACGTGTAGATAGCATGCCCAATGATTATTCTGGTAATAATAAATATTATTTTTATGACCGTATTAATTAGAAATAATCAATATTACATGTTTAATAAAATATTTTATCTTTACTAAGATAACCGTATCAAGAGTGTTTTACTAATTTTTACGCTAAATAGAATTTTTTCTATGCTATGAATATTAGCTATGCTAATAGCAGGTGTTCATCGCATATAGTATATTGTGATCAATGGTATTGAGTAATAGTTGTTTAATCTCATAACGACCGCTATATGCTATATATAATAACTATATATCCTTGATATATTATCGAAAGCACTTTTTAAATTAATACATATAATATATTTAGTAGATTTATCTAAAATTATAATTACCAGAAAAAATCTTGTAACTGAAAAAAGCTTGTAACTGCTAGATGAATCATGATTCTTTTGTTAGAAACAAATATTCGTACTGTGCGAATCTTAAGTTACTACAAATATCAACTTATACCATTCAATTAATAAGATTAAGATCATTGTTAATCCTGTTTTTAGTGATTTTATCTCACCATCTGATATTATGCATATTTCTGATGATAATTGTTAACACAATCCTCATACGAAGACTCTCATTGAAGGTTAATGCATAATCGATGCGTATATAAAATCATAATCCCATTACTAGTACGATAACAATGCAAAAAAATGGATAATATGAGGGTGCTGCCAGCATTATGCATAAAATAACTTTTTTTTCAGATAAGAGCATTAATATAATAATAACTTTGCATGCATTAAGTATATTAATATATTGTGAGGAAAAGTTATGAATTCTATTATTCTAGATCTGCAGATCGCCTGTAGTATTCTGCAGGGTTTACCTCAAGAATCTGATTTTTTACGATGGGTGTCAGCAGCTCTACCAGAGTACAACCAAACAAAAGAGATTACTATTCGTCTCGTAGATGAGCAGGAGATCTGTACATTAAACTGGATATTTTGTAAAAAAAAACAACCTACTAATATTCTTTCTTTCCCCTCCACAGTGCCTTCTTATGTAAAACTACCTTTATTAGGTGATTTAGTGATGTGTCGTCAAATTATTGAGTTAGAGGCATGCGTACAGAAAAAATTACTTGAAGCGCATTGGGCGCATATGACCATTCATGGGAGTCTGCATCTATTGGGTTATAATCATTCCTGTCAATACACAGCAGAGAAAATGGAAACGTTAGAGACTAAAATTATCATGTTACTAGGGTATCCAGATCCCTACATTATAAGCGCAGAATGAATCTTTTTGGTAAAATAGTGATAAAAATGAAAAATTTAACTTATTATATCTCAAAATGTGATCAATCACATATTCTCTATAGTAATGAAATTACTATCATTACTCACTCGGTCAGAAATAGTAAAAATTATGGATATGCCTAAATTTTAATATTAAATTGATAACTAGTGGATAGATAATTGATTGTTTATTATTGTCATAATCTCATAAAAATTTTATTTAATTACTGATTTAATAAGTTCTTCTTGTTAAGAATTGTAAAAATCACATCTCACAAGTATTGAGTTTTATGATCATGTTAAATCACACATGTTAATTTAAATTGAATTAATTATTTCTAAAAGAAGTCAAAACATAGATTTTTATTAAAAAATTCCTTTATCTCTTATAATAAGATAAAAACGATTGATTAAAAGTACCTAAATTTTTATTAAAATATAAACGTATATAATATTAAAAATAAATTTTAAAAAGGGTCATATATTATTATTGTGGTGTTATATATTTTGAATATATATTAAATGCATCAAAAAATTATCCCATAAGCAAGATATCTTTCTATAGCCTATATATTCAGAGCTAATATTCAGCTATATGTATTAGTATGTCGTTGTATATATACATTATACGATAAAAATAAATAACAAAATAATTCTACTTTTTCTATTCTGATTTCATTAAATATGAATATATTATTAATATGGATAAAAAATGAATATTTCAGTAGTGATATTATAGTGATAATATTATTTATTATAATAAATGTTATCTATTATAAGTCTGACGCTGATACATATAGTTACTAATGCTAATAAATTTAGCACATACTCTATTGTAGTATACTATTATTATATGTAGATCATATTCAATATTTATCATAAAAAATATAGTTCTTTATATAATAAAATGCGCTAATACGCTAGATAGGTCCTTTAATAAAAATTTAAAACATCTGTTAATTTTACTGATCATTACTCTATTCTGTGACTTAACAGAATATTATGTTAGTCGTTTTATTTTATTGTATGTGACATATTCTATTTTTTAAAAAATTGATATTGAAATATATATTATATATACTTAAATTAGAGTTTAAAATCGTAATGACATTACCAATGTCATAGTCCATCAATGCACTGAATATATTAGCTGGGTGCTCGTCAATATAAGTCAAGATAATATCTATTTCAAAATGTCACTCTTGAAAAATTCTCATAATCAGTATTTACGTTTATTTGCAGCATTTTTTACAGGTGCTCTCGGTACACTCAGTTTTTCTCCATACGATTTTTGGCAGGCTGCGCTTGTATCACTATGTGGATTGCAGGGTTTAACGTTAAATCGGACTATGCAGCAGGCTAGTGCTATTTCTTTTATATGGGGTTTAGGTCTCTTTGGTAGTGGGCTTCATTGGATTTATATTAGCATGCACACTTTTTATGGAGTCTCTTTTATACTGAGTGCTTCTCTTTTGTGCTTACTCTCTGCTTATTTAGCTTTATATCCTCTTTTGTTTATTGCGCTATTAAATAAACTATGTACAACAAGGTTATTTCTTCGCCTAACAATAGCAGCCCCAGTAATCTGGCAGATTACTGAATTCTTGCGTAGTTGGGTATTCACTGGGTTTCCCTGGTTACAATTCGGTTATAGTCAGATCAATGGCCCACTTAAAGGTCTAGCTCCATTGATGGGGGTGGAGGCTATCACTTTCTCCTTAATGATGATTTCTGGATTAATAGTATATGCGCTATTGAAGCATCGTGTAATTGTTATAGTCTTAATTCTAGTGATATTTTTAGTGGCTGGATTGTTAAGCAAAATAACTTGGTACCTGCCATTACAGAATCGCATAGCAGATGTCGCTTTAGTGCAAGGAAATATTTCTCCATCAGTTATCTGTTCTCCCGATCAGATAGAAAATATTTTGAAAACTTATATACGACTTAGTAAGCCCTATGTCGGAAAAGTATCAATTATTATCTGGCCTGAATCCGCTCTGCCAGATTTCGAATCTAATCAACAATGTTTTCTGCGATCCAGTGATAAAAATCTACGAATGTCTGGAACCACTTTAGTTACTGGGATTCTAGATTCTCGTTTTGAAAAAAATCGCTATGATGTTTATAATACGATAATTGTAATAGGTAATAAAACCCCTTATCATTACTGCACTAGAAATCATTATCAGAAGAACCATTTAGTACCTTTTGGTGAATATCTTCCTTTAAAAGCTCTGTTACAATTTGTTATACCGTTTTTTAACTTATCACTGTCTGAATTTAGCCAGGGGGAATATATTCAGCCTCAGTTACAAGTAGCAGGTTATAATTGTACTCCAGCTCTATGCTATGAAGTTGTATTAGGACAAAAAATGCGGGATAACATTCGATCAAACACTGATTTTTTACTAACATTATCCAATGATGCATGGTTTGGAGGTTCGACTTGTCCATGGCAGCACCTTCAAATGGCACAAATGCGTGCACTAGAGCTAGGCAGACCACTATTGTATGCTACAAATAATGGTGTAACAGCTACTATTAATGCCAATGGCAAGATTTCTCATATCATTCCACAATTCGAATCTAAAGTTCTCATGACACAGGTAACACCGACCGCTGGATTAACACCGTATGTCCAATTTGGGTGCCTAGGTGTATGGGGTCTCGTACTACTATTTTCTCTTATTTGGATATTTTATATTGTTGTACATATCTAAAACATGCATCAACACTCTTTAAAAGTATAGATTTTATAGTTGATTTTATTGCTTATATGCACACTGATTAAATAAAGTATATATCTCTACTTGACGGTCAATGACCTACGTTCAATATGCTATGATTGAGAATCAACAGAGATAGCGCTATAAGACAAAGTTGACCGCAACTATACGATTAACAAAATTATTAAACAATTGATTTCATGTTAATCTCCTTTGCTGGTCATGCATAGGATAAGGCATCCACATACCAACATACATAACTCGTAATCGTTTTTCTCGTCTGAAGCATAAAAAATCTAAAAACTGCTTATGTTTAAGATGAGAGAAACATTGATGTAATTATCTTTGTCATGAGCACTACCTATAGTAACTATAGCATTATCTAGAGTAGATACTCTTAACATACACTTAGTGCGAATATATTAAAGATTTCTGTAGATAGCATCTATCAACAGGATCTATCTGGATCGCTTCAGATAGTTTTGTATGAATTTTTTAAAATTAATTAGATAACATTCAATTCTAGACCACTGTCACAAGCTTATCAGAGACTGAGAATGCTTGTAAAATCTAAAATAAATATTGAATTGTTAATAAACGTTTCTTTTAGATTTTACCTGTTTATATTAAAGAGTGGTATATCCTTTTCAAGATCATCATAAAATGTTCAGAGAACATACAATCATCTTGTAATTATCAGGCTAATAAAAAAATCCATAAAAATCTAATAGCATAGTTACTTACACAATTAGATTGTTAATCCATATAATTATTAATTAATACAACTAGTACTTTTGAAAAAATAGTTATTTTATAATAAAAGCTGTATTTAGTTACTGACTGAGTATATTATAATTAATATATTTTAGAATTTTTTATTAGAAATCCTTAATAATTTTATAAAATATCATCTCTGTATAAAAAACACCTAGAGTATGACATTAACAGACAGTTAATAGTTAGATCATATCAATATTCTATATAAAATATTATTTAGCATCCGGAAGTTATATTTTCGAGCCTAGATCGCATAGCTATTGGGTGTCCATATAAGACACGTCCAATTGTAAGCACTTCTTGTCAGATTATAAAAAATGTATCAATAGATTACCCAGGGATGGAATGCTTAGTGATAGGCACTAATAAAACTATATTGGTCCCTATGAAAATCTATAATTTTTATTAGCATTATTAGCATTATTAGCATTATTAGCATGAGTTATGATCCAACACTTATGTATAGAGCGAGTATGGTAAAAATCTTTAGGTTGTGTTTTAGCGGTAATTTCAACAGCTCTCATACCTATTTCTTTCAGGCCAGAAAGATTCATCTTAAAACCATGTTTATTATTAGAAAATATAATTTTCCCGTGTATGCGTAACAAGCTTTTTAAGTGCCAAAGTAATTCTAAATAATCACGTTGTATATCAAAACTTCTACTCATTTTTTTCGAATTAGAAAAAGTAGGAGGATTAACAAAAATTATATCAAATGTTTCTTTAGCACTACGAATCCAGTGGAAGCAATTAGCTTTAACCAGGAGATGTTGATTACCAGAGAGGCCGTTGAGGCGCATGTTTTGCTCGGCCCATGAAAGATATGTACGAGACATGTCAACGGTCGTTGTGCTTAAGGCTCCCCCTAAGCCAGCATGCACGCTAGCGCTACCAGTATAACCGAATAGGTTTAGAAAATCCTTTTCCCTGCTGAGCTTACCTAGTATTTTTCGTGTAATACGATGATCTAAGAAAAGCCCAGTATCAATGTAATCAGTCAAATTCACTAGTAATTTTGCATTAAATTCAGTAACTGCAAAAAAGTCACCATTTGTGTCTATTTTTTGGTACTGCTGAGTTTTTCCTTTCTGTTTTTTGCGAGTCTTTAATACCACTTTGTTTGCTGGTTGTTGAAGTATCTCTAGGGTGGTAGAGATGATCTCTAATAACCGCTGAAGTTTTGTACATTCGTGAATAGTTATCGGTGATTCATAGTCATGAATCACAATCCAATCAGCATAACGATCCACTGCAACTTTGTAATCTGGTAAGTCTCGATCATAGATCCGATAGCATTCAATCCCCTGAAGTCTAGCCCATTTATCTAGTTTTCTAATATTTTTTCTAAGGCGATTAGCGTACTCTATAGAGTACTGATTAACAAATATGTATTTTTTCTTATCTGTTGCTTGATTGTGTATCTGTATATAATCCTGTATACCATGAATATATTGGAGTTGAGTGTTTGTCTGCTGTCTATGATAGGGCAATTCCTGAGTTATAGAGTCTAATAAGGGTATATTATATACTCTATTATTGATCTTCATAATGCACCTCACATGATAATCACAGACAAATATCCTCTTTTTAACAACCATCACTTAAAAACTTTATTAGATATGATTACATTAATCACGTCCCATAAAAAGATATAATATGAAGTAACTTAACAGTATATCTAGAGGTCATATCTAGCATGGAACGAAATTATATCTATATTGCAAAGGATTATATCCTTATATAGGATCTGCGCTAATACTATAATAATGATTAATAATACTATTATATTTTAAATAATTCTTTTACTAAGGATATTAATCAGAACATTTTTGTAGTATACAATGATAGTTTTCAATATTATTAATCGAATCTTATTGAGCTGTATTAACAGAATATGTACTTTGGTGTTTTCTCAAAAACACTCTAGGTATTAGAAGTCTTCTGATTTTAAAAATAGCATCATTTTAAAAAATACATCTGATTATAATTATCTTAATCTTACGCTAAACTAATATAGTTAGCTAGATTCTTTGACAATTAGATGGTGCACTATGTGTTAACTTATGACTATCAGTTTTAGTTCATTCCTATCACCGAAAAGCGGTGTATCGCATGGAATATAAGGGACTAAACTTCATTTATAACATGTGAAATCAGATCATAAAGGTCATATTCTTAGCATTGATGCTTGTAGACAGACCGAATGAAACTGCTTATTGGCTATATAGCTAACTACAGATCATTTAATTAGTTTAGTAAATATTCTCTAATTATTCTGCACATGCTGTCTTGATTCACGTCATACATGTTAAATATTTTTCGTAAAAATAGATTTCAAACGTTAAATCGCTTATAATCTATTTAGGAATATATTAGGAATATATCAGTTTGTTTGCCTGGTGTGTTTCTTTTTTTAATTTTACTAAAGAGATGGAATGATTATAGGCTTTAGTCATAATTAAAGTGGCGCGTTCTCGTGTTGGTAAGATATTTTCTTGTAAATTTCTATAATTTATCTCATTCCATATGTTACTAGCAATTGATCTGGCCTCTTTAGATGATAATTTGGCATAATCATGGAAAAAAGAGGATGGATTAAAAGAAGCGTGGTGGCACAACTTGAGAAAACGACTAGTATACCAGTCTTTTAGTAACTCATGTGGCGCATCAATATAGATTGAAAAATCCACAAAATCTGATATAAAAATATCATGATGGTTATAAGCGGTATCCGTACCACATTGTAAAACGTTTAAACCTTCCAGTATAAGAATATCCGGATCTTGGATAGTTTGATGATATGATGGAATAATATCATATATTACATGAGAATAAACTGGTGCCTTCACCTGTGAAACACCTGATTTTAGATCTGCAACAAATTTTACTAAACTATTGATATCATAGGAGGACGGAAAACCTTTTTCTTGCATCAATCCGCGTGCGATAAGGATCGCATTTGGGTATAAAAACCCATCAGTTGTGATCAATTCAACGCACTGATACTCTGGCCAGAGCTTTAACAGTTTCTGTAATACACGAGCTATAGTGCTTTTACCTACTGCAACGCTACCAGCGATACTTATGATATAAGGAATTTTCTTACTCTTTTCCCCAAGACATGGCTTGAACACTTCTGTACGTTGTGAATTAGAAGTTATATAGCAATTTATTAGCCGAGCAAGTGGAAGATAAATCTCTGTCACTTCTTGCATCGAAAGATCCTGGTTTATCCCTGGTAAACACATAAGTTTACTCTTGTCTAGGGTTGTTGGAACTATATTACGTAATTCCGCCCATTGGGTGCGATTAAAAAAGTACCAATAAGGTGGTATGGTTAGCATGGAGTTTTGCTCTCGTCTATGCCACTCGTCTGTACTGCTATTAGCAATTTAAACAACGTTACCCAGTAGATTAGTCACTAATAATCAGTCTTAATGGCTATAAATTAAATAATATCAATAACCCGTAAATAACAGTGATAAGCTATTACGAAGAGAGAATACAGCTCGTTTAAAATAAGAAAAATTATCGTCAGTCTATTAGAGGGCTCTGTATTTTAAAAAAGCTACACTTGAAATCATATCAAAGTTAACTTGATTAATAACCTAATAAAGATATTATTGTGATTGTTACAACACATAGAAATTTTAACTAATAAAACGTTAGATCAGTAATCAAACCGTGATGTCTGACTATCAATAAAATTGATATTATCGATTTTATTTTATTTACACCAATATAAGTGATACGTACGCATCTATCGCAATGTTTTTCACTCTGTCTATTATATAAAAAATTTGACTACAATGTCCTGATTACTCTCATATAAATTTCATTTTATCAAATGTACGTAACGTTTTAGTTTATTGTTATCTACTGATGCAGCAAGTAAATTGCATCCATGCTTATACCGTTTTAACTCTTGTCATGCTTATATTGCTTACACAATTAACGTCACTATATCCATAAGTATAGTTATCATATCTGACCAACTTAGCATAGCGCATCAAAATACAATAATTAGCATTAAAGTGGTTCACGGATAGATATATTATTCAGCACTTGGCTCTCTTTCTTCAGAAAGACTTCCCTAATATATGCTTGCCGTAATCTCTGTTAAATCTTTTTATGGGTCAATGCAAAATCTATTGACTTAATTTCAGTATCATATTGAAAATAGATGGTTTGCTTGTGTAAACAAAAAAATCAAGATTTTTCTTATTTTTAAGCAAAATACGATAATTATGTATTTGATACATACACAATTCATCACGATTTAAAATTTTTGTTACATAGAATGTCTGAGTATATATCTAAGATAGACCTAGCACAGTCTCTATTTAGGGGTTGTTATATAAAGCATTTTAAAATATTAAATCGTACTCATTACTCAATAAGAGCCGATGTCAGTCATAAACAATCATAAAATATATTATATTTACAGATTTTCATTATTATATACACGCATATAGGTATTTTCTCAAAAATAGTCATCGTAAGTCATATTTCAACTATATATAGATATGATGACTAATATCTGACATCTTGTTTTTAAACATAATGATCATTAATAACTATGATTGATTATTTATGACACTGATATTGGTATCACCTACGATTTACTCTATTGCGCACAGAAATCAATAACCGATACGTAGCATTATACATCTTATATTAATCATGACGATCCTGTAATATATCCATTAGATATATTACAGCTAATCTCAATGGGGATGCATGGGTTAGTATGAACGCTTGATGATTAATGAGGTAGGATATATAATTATATATAACACCTTTGTCTGTTTTTTAAAATATCTATTTTTCACTAAAAATAGATATTTTACTCAAATATCTTAATGCTCACTTTCTGAATGTACCAGCGGAAAATTTTATTTCATTTAGATATATACTGATTTTAGATAAGTAGTGTGATTTGTCTTTGTTATTTGATAAAGTGTACTACAGATTTACCTGTCACGAGAGCATGAGATTCGATTACTATACAAAATAGAAGATCCTCTCATTGCAGTGTATAATTTATATCTTCATAAGATCATCAGCAGAGTATCTTCTGTCTCTATCAAGAAAGAAGAAAAAATTTATTATGGAGTATAATCAACGGAGCATCACCAATAGAGATATATTCTTTTAAATGACAACTAAAATAAATAAATAAATAAATAAATATATTCTGCATCATGCTTAATGATGATCGCAAACGCATAAAAATCTTTGTATCACCCAACTCGATTCCATCACTCAAGAATATTTGAGATTATTTTTTTGAGTAGAGTGATATTAAGTGTACCATCTAGTCGGTGGTATTGCGTATGATCCGCTGATCTTTCTGTAGTATAATATTTTATTAGAGGAGCTGTCCTCTGATGATATTCACTTAATCGTTGGTGAACTATTTCTTTTTTATCATCGTTACGCATGGTCAATGGCTCGCCAGTTATGTCGTCCTTTCCTTGAATTTTCGGTGGATTATGGTGTATATGATAAATCCGGCCTGATCTTTCGTGTGTTTGACGTCCAACCAGCCTTTCAATAATTAGTTCGTCTGGAACTTGAAATTCTAAAATATGGTCAACCTTGATACCTAATGTTTGTATTGCATGCGCTTGAACAATCGTACGAGGAAACCCGTCTAATACAAAACCTGTACAACAATCTGTTTGAGATAGGCGCTTCGTTACTAACGCAATCATGATTTCTTCAGTAACTAGCTTTCCGGCATCCATGATTTTTTTAATCTGATTCCCAAGCGTTGAGTTACATTTGACAGCAGTACGTAATATGTCACCCGTAGAGATTGCTGGAATACCGTATTGATCTATAATAAAATTCGCCTGAGTTCCCTTTCCTGATCCAGGTGGCCCCAGTAGAATAATGCGCATTTTACCACTCTCCTCATTCACAATTGCATGAATATTATATTGCATACGTTATGCATACTACGTCGGTATAATGACTACAAGTAAATGGTACTGCGGTGATCTATCCTTAGGTATACTACTAAGACAACTTAGTACACTAGTAACCTATACTAAGAATATTCTATGCAAATATTCTTAGTATTTATCGATAGCTCTGTGTATTCTGTATTCAGAGCGCCTAGTGAATGTATAAGTTCTATATTGTGCTCAAAATATTTAAAAAAGTATAGTGATAAAATTTTTATGCCTCAAGTTAAATATTGAGTAGATTCTTACCCTAGCCAGCAGGTAATGTAATATATTTACAAAATAAATTCTATATTGATATCTATATAATAGAATTATTATTCTCTTGCGCCAGATCTATTGAAGTGATAGATGTCAACATTGCTCTTTTTCTAATGTATGCTCTCACTAAAAATTTTTATAAAAACATCTATGCATAAACTCTATACTTAATGTTAGCTAGTACTTAAACTCTCAATTCATATTTATTTTGTAATTATCAAGACACGATATCATCAATAGGCACCTCCTTGGATCTAACGAGATTATCGCACTATTTATCTATCACTACTAGGGATTTGACTGCAATCTTCATATTGATATTAATAATGTAATCAATGACTAATTATTAGCTCTGTGAAGAGCTAATTGTTTTAACATGTACCTGATTTTGTTGATTTGAAATATTTAGCTATTCGCCGTTAGTCTAGCAGTTATCACCTGAGAGACAGTATCAAACGACCCAAAAACTAGGATGATATCCTGCGAATGAGCCTTATTTACCGCATGACGCCATGCACGAGCGACTGATGTAAAACATATTGCGTTGTTCAGGTAAGACATAATACGAGCAGCACTTGCGCCATAGGGGTGAGTTAGCGATGCACAGTACCAGTAATCTACTTGAGGCACTAGGTAAGCTAAAGTATTAGCAATATCTTTATCCTGGCGCATACCTACTACTGCGTGTATTTTTGCTGTTTTTTTAATTTTTATAAGTTGTGCAGAAAGATAATGTGCTGCATGAGGATTGTGCGCTACATCAAGAATAACTTTAGGGCAGTCGGATACTATCTGAAAACGACCCGGCAAAGTAGCCTGACACAAAGCATGAAAAACAATCGAATCATGAACTGGTATGAGAGATATACGTAATGCTGCGATAGCAGTAGCGGCATTATCAATAGGTATTTGTGGTAACGGAATAGACTGAACCTTGCCATGAAAATCTTCAAACGCCCAACTGTCATCGGTAGCACTATAAGACCAATCACGATTGCTTTGGTATAGCTGCGCCCCTACATATTGCGCTATTTCTCGAACAGAATTAGGCGTGTCTGGCTCACCAATTACAGCCGGCTTACCAGTGCGAAATATACCGGCTTTCTCTCGACCAATACTTTCACGATCTGATCCTAACCAGGTCGTGTGATCTAGTGCAATACTTGTGATGATAGCTATATCTGCATCAACAATGTTAGTAGCATCCAACCGACCACCAAGGCCAACCTCTAGGATCACAATATCTAGCTTGGCCTGTCTAAATAACCATAAAGCTGATAGCGTTCCAAATTCAAAATAAGTTAATGAGATATTTTTACGTCCATTTTCAATTTCTGAAAATGATGTAATAAGCTCCTCCTCTGTTACTTCCTTCCCGCAAATACGTATGCGTTCAGAATAATGTGTCAGATGCGGAGAATTGTAGACTCCTACCTGATATCCTGAAGCTAATAGAATGATTTCTATGGCCCGACAAGTAGTACCTTTCCCATTGGTCCCAGCAACAGTAAATACAATAGAAGCAGGAGTAAGAAGATTGAGTAATTGCCCAACATGTCTAACGCGTTCAAGCCCTAGATCAATTGGTTGAGTATGCAAATGTTGAAGGTACTCCAACCATTCACTCAGTGTTGATTTAGTGTTTAAAAGCATCCATTTATATTCTCTCAAGTTAATGACTGAGTAATATTATCATATTACATAGATTGTTAATCATGAGATTAATCACTGTACTCTTTCAGTAACAGTATTATTCTTATTCTCGGCCTCTGGCGCTGGAAGATTCATCATTTTCGCAAGTATACATGCTAATTTAAAACGCATTATTGGGCGACGCAGGATCATATCGATCGCACCTTTCTCAAGTAAAAACTCGCTTCGTTGAAACCCTGGTGGTAATGTTTCACGAAGTGTCTGTTGAATAACACGAGGACCAGCAAAACCAATTAATGCTTTTGGTTCAGCAATATTGAGATCCCCAAGCATTGCAAGACTAGCAGAGACCCCACCCATAGTTGGGTCTGTTAGAACCGAAATATATGGTAGACCATTCTCCTGTAGTTTTGCAAGAGCTGCACTAGTTTTCGCCATTTGCATGAGAGCTATGAGAGCCTCCTGCATTCTCGCGCCACCAGATGCAGAAAAGCAAATCATTGGGCAGTGATCTTTTATAGCTTGCTCTACTCCCCGTACAAACCGTTCACCGACTACAGAACCCATGGATCCACCCATAAATAAAAACTCAAACGCTACTGCAATCACTGGCATCCTGTGTATAGTTCCCTGCATTAATATTAGCGCATCCTTTTCTCTAGTAGCTTTCTGAGCAGAGATCAGACGATCTTTATATTTTTTAGAGTCTCTAAATTTCAAAACGTCTTTAGGTTCCAGCTCGATGGCTAGCTCACATAGCGAGCCTGGATCCAATAGACTATGTAGACGATCTCGCGCATGCATTCGCATATGATGGTCACACTTTGGGCACACGTTCAGATTACGTTCTAATTCAGCACGATAGAGAACCTGGCTGCAGCTATGACATTTTGTCCATACTCCTTCAGGGATATGTGCTTTACGCGACGGGGTCAGTCTCCTTGTAGAAAAAATTCGCTCAATCCAGCTCATAAATGACCTGTTATATGTTATGTGATGCTTTTCTGAACAGAATCTATCTTTTCATAGAGTCTATTGTATATAGTTTAAAGGTAAGTAATTATAACACAACATATAATATAATATTATTATTTAATTAATACGTATCTTAATGAACTTCTATTAAGTTATAGATGCTTACGTTAAGTAATATACTTAAAAGTAAGATTATTTTAAGCCATGATCACAGTAACATCTTCTTACTGAAACTCTAAAATAAATTAAATTTTAAACCTTAATTCCTGTTCATTATAGTAGTACTAATACCCAATCAAACACATTGCGTATTACACTCATAATCTCATTCGAGCATATTACTCTATGATAACCCTCTCTAATAGAGACTATAGATATACATTAAGCGATGCATTAATTCTATTTACCAATGAATAATATAATGCTTAATATTCTAGCTTGAAACCTGAATCAAGCATACCTTGCATAAGCCTATTTACAGCGATTAGAAAATATGGAATAACCAGCTAGTTGTGGTCTCCAATACTAGGGGAGAAATCAATACCGGGTTTACATAGAATAATAAGTCTATTGTAGATGTAGGGTTACCATTTATTATCTGAACATTATACAGATGTGTTTAGACACTGTAGATCATCAGCTTATCCCAGAAGATGATTAACTATAGAAGCATTAAAAAGTAAATCTAACATATTAGTTCTATCTTGGTCTGACAGAAATCCTGACAGGAATCTTTACTTTTTGTAGCTTTTCTTAAATATTATAATTTTATAATTATACTCATGTAATCTAACCAATCTTAAAACTCCTGTATGCGTTACACGTGCTACACATCATTACAATATGACTCCCCTATCTGTGATGGTAGGTTGATTTTACTAAAGTTATTCCTTAACAAAAAAAGGGGGTTAGATGTATCAAGACACGATTCGCGCTGAACTACAGCAAGCATCAGAAACGTTGGATGCATTTCTTAGTCATCAAGAAAACATTACGGCAATTGAGTTGGCAGGGGTATTATTAGCTAATACTTTTAAATCTGGAGGTAAAGTCTTGTCTTGTGGTAATGGAGGATCACATTGCGATGCCATGCACTTTGCAGAAGAACTTACTGGTCGTTACCGCGAAAATCGCCCAGGATATCCAGCGATCTGTATTTCTGATGTTAGTCATTTTTCTTGCGTGAGTAATGATTTTGGTTACGATTATGTTTTTTCTCGCTATATTGAGGCTGTAGGAAAACCTGGGGATGTTTTAATGGGCATATCAACTTCAGGTACCTCAAGAAATATAATAAAAGCCGTGCAATGTGCTTATTTACAGGGCATGAAAGTTATTATGCTAACAGGTTATCAGGTTGGTAAAATAAATAGTATGGTGGATGTCGCTATCCGTGTTCCTCATATTGGTTATGCTGATCGTATCCAAGAAATCCATATAAAAGTTATTCACATTCTTATACTCCTAATTGAAAAAGAAATGACAAGAAAAACTCTGTAATGACCGTATAATAATCTCTGTATATTAAGAGATACTTAAGATAAGTAATATGATATACTACCAAAAGATATACAATGCATTTATTCTTCATGATCTTGCCTGATCATTCAGTCTGAAACAGATCATGATGAATGAAAATTTTAATGATTAACGTCTCATGTGGTATAAGGATTGAGTATCTATGCTAATTTAATATTTTTATATTAAAGGTTTAACAACCTTTATCATTAGCTGAAAATGGTATTTAGAGATAGTCAATCTCTATCGCAATTGAATATATAGTTGTATATATATATTCAATATGTGAAATATGTTGAATATATATTAGTAAGTTCTAATTACTTTATAGATAGATTATGATCTCAAGTTTTAACCGCTATTCTGCTGCCTGACTCATGTGCGATGAGTCATACGTTATCTAGAATTTTTTACTTTAAAATAAAGAAGATGTTTAGCTCATATTAATACTGTTGATAAAGCAAAGATCTCATATGATGATGAGATGCCATCACGTATTAAACACTACTATAAAGTCTTGTTATTCTGATATTTTTTGCTGAGGCATATCGTAAAATATTTAACCTGAAAGAATATACAGTCGTATGACTATACAATATGTATTAATAAAATATCTACCTCTAATACGCTAACTATCTAAGGAGAACATCGTGTTAGCAGAATACCGCAAGCATGTTACTGAACGTCAAACCCAAGGAATTCCGCCAAAAGCCTTAAGTGCGAATCAAGTAACTCAGTTAGTCAAGCTATTGCAAAAACCCCATTCAGAAGAACAAGAATTTCTACTTGATTTATTAATGCATTGGGTGCCACCAGGTGTTGATAAAGCATCATATATCAAAGCATCATTCTTGGATTCTATTATTAAAGGTCATATAACTGTCCCTCTTGTCACTCCAGAAAAAGCAGTAAAACTGCTAGGTACTATGCGAGGGGGTTATAACATTCACATTCTTTTAAAAGCACTGGATAATGATAGATTATCCCTGCTTGCCTCTGATGCTTTGTCGCATACGTTACTAATCTTTGATCATTTCAATGATGTAGAGGAAAAAGCAAAAAAGGGCAATATATATGCTAAAAAAGTTATGCATTCATGGGCGAACGCTGAGTGGTTTTTCGCGCGTCCAGCGTTAGCCAAAAAACTTACACTTACCGTATTTAAAGTAGCAGGTGAAAGTAATACTGATGATTTATCTCCTGCCACAGACGCGTGGTCTCGACCAGATATTCCATTACATGCGCTCACAATGTTAAAGCATCCTCGTAAAGGCATAAAACCAGATAAAGAGGGTTATATTGGTCCAATAACGCAAATTCAGACTCTAAGAAAAAAAGGTTTTCCTTTAGTTTATGCGGGTGATATAGTCGGTACAGGTTCATCACGAAAATCAGCTACAAACTCAGTACTGTGGTTTATAGGAGAGCGTATTCCCTATGTTCCCAATAAGAAAAGTGGTGGCGTGTGCCTTGGTGGTAGTATAGCTCCTATTTTCTTTAATACCATGGAAGACTCAGGCGCACTACCCATTGAAGTCGATGTAGAGCGTTTTACCATGGGAGATATAATTGATATCTACCCATATCAAGGTGAAATCCGAAGCCATCAAACTAATGAGGTATTAGCAAATTTTTCACTTAAAACTAAGGTTTTATTAGATGAGGTACGTGCTGGCGGCCGTATTGCACTTATTATTGGGCGCTCTTTAACTGAAAAAGCTCGAGTTGCTTTATCACTACCACCTACAGATGCCTTTGTAACGGTCAAGACGATTAAAGGCAGTCCATCTAACTTCTCTCTAGCACAAAAGATCGTAGGTCGTGCCTGTGGCGTTAAAGGCATGCATCCGGGAACCTATTGCGAACCAAAAATAACTTCCGTTGGCTCACAAGACACTACTGGCCCGATGACTAGAGATGAACTTCAAGATCTAGCATGCCTAAGATTTTCTGCGGATTTAGTCATGCAGTCGTTTTGCCATACTTCAGCTTACCCTAAGCCCATAGACATGCTCACTCATAACACGTTACCAAATTTTATAATGGATCGTGGTGGAATCTCTTTGCGCCCCGGAGATGGAATTATTCATAGCTGGCTAAATCGTATGCTATTACCGGATACTCTTGGTACTGGTGGTGATTCGCATACCCGATTTCCTATTGGTCTTTCTTTTCCAGCGGGTTCTGGTTTAGTGGCGTTTGCTGCCACTACTGGAATGATGCCACTAGATATGCCAGAGTCAGTATTAGTACAATTTACAGGAAAAATACAATCATCTATTACTCTACGTGATATCGTTCATTCCATTCCATTCTATGCTATTCAATCAGGATTATTGACTGTTGAAAAAAAAGGCAAAAAGAACATATTTTCTGGTCGAATCATGGAAATTGAAGGATTACCAGATCTCAAGGTAGAACAAGCATTTGAGTTCTCAGATGCGTCTGCTGAACGCTCTGCAGCAGGGTGCGTTGTTCAATTAAATCAAGAGTCAGTGATAGAATACCTAAACTCGAATATTGTACTATTACAATGGATGGCCCGTGAAGGTTACGGTAATACACGCACCATTAAACGTCGCATTAATCATATGAAAGAATGGTTAGAACATCCTCACCTTTTGGAAAGAGATGTAGATGCGTCATATGCAGAGACTCTCAATATTGATCTATCGAATATCATAGAACCGATTCTATGCGCCCCAAATGATCCAGATGATGCCTGCGTTTTATCTGATGTCGCAGGAACCCCTGTTGACGAAGTATTTATCGGTTCATGTATGACCAATATCGGTCATTTTCGTGCAGCTGGAAAATTGCTACAACATAGACCAAATGGTTCTATAAAAGCCCGTTTATGGGTAGCTCCACCTACAAAAATGGATGCGATGCAATTGACTCAAGAAGGTTATTATACTATTTTTAAAGATAGTGGTGCAAGAATGGAGATGCCGGGTTGTTCACTATGCATGGGTAACCAAGCTCGTGTATCCGATGGTGCTACAGTGGTTTCAACTTCTACACGAAATTTTCCCAATCGACTCGGTAATAACACAAAGGTTTTCCTTTCTTCTGTCGAACTTGCTACTATCTCAGCAATTTTAGGAAAATTACCTACTGTATCTGAGTACTATATATTTATGAAGGAAATCGCCTCCACTTCTATAGACACTTATCGCTATTTAAACTTTAATACAATAGCAGAATATACTGATAAAAGAAATACAGTAATTTTTCAGACACCAGCCTAAAAAAGCTCCTTTAACCGTTTACCATCAAAAGTACAGAATTTTTATGGTACAAAGTGTATGGTTATACAAAAATCAATATCAGCGATATGATCTCAATCATTCTATCACGTGTTATATTTTTGTATTGTACTGCTGCAGCCTTATTTGGTCTTCACAGAATAAGTAATACTAAAACAGAATAAAGAGTACTAAATATTAGCATTATTTATTCTTCGTTACTCTTTGTTTGGATTAAAATCCTGATTATCTCTGTTGAGTTATAATACAATATAATGAGTATATACGCATAAAATTTAGCTCTATAATCTAGGTTTACGGTTTTTCTTAGGAGTGTACGAATAATATATTGATTGCCTATGTTTATGGCTCTCTATGCGATGAGGATGTGTTCTATCCTAGAACCAACACACAGAGAGTGTCGCAATTAGAGGATGATTATTCTAACTGGGGTATTTTGTGTCGATATCTGTAGATCATGTGATCTATTTATCAGGAAAAAAGTGTGACATATAAGAGTATATGCTCTATGCTAGACTATGAATATATCCTGATATTTTATAATGCAGCATTATAAATATTCATATTATATCCGCCTATCATACTAATATATACAGTTTGGTACATATTAGACTCGACCAGCTGCAATTTACATTAAGTAAAATCTATTAGTTAATACTAGTGATAACATGAGATGTATTGTTCTGCATTACTAAAACGATACAATCTATACAGTACCACGCAATGTTCTAGTCCTTATATCTGCTGTTAAACGTAACATACAATGCAAGCTTTATCTGTCTCTGTTGCTATCGATCAGATAATCCACGAAAGTTTCGGTATTTTGGGAATACTCTGGACAAATTTCGTATGCTCTGTTAAGGAAAAACCACAATAAACCCTTTATCTAAAAACCAGCTATACATATTCATGTGTACCAGAGAGCGTTAAAAAATGTTAAGCTATACGATATACTTTATTAGTATTAATATACTAACCATAGATGGAGCATGATATTATGATACTATGATATAGTTTTAAGATAGTATTCTTAAAACAAACATTTATTGTTAAATTTTCAAAAGCATATTGTCAAAAGCACATACAAGAAGCCTTGCTAAGGATTACTAAGGATATAGTATGTTACTGTCGTACTAGACGAGTAAGGTATGGTACATACTCAGTATTACTGCGCCAGGGGTTAATATCTATTCCACCCCGTCGTGTATAACGAATATATACACTAAGCTTATTTGGTTTACAATACTTTAAAATATCATGAAAAATTCGCTCAGCACACTGTTCGTGAAACTCATAGTGTTTTCTATAAGAAATAAGGTAACGAAGCAAAGGTTCATGATAAATTCGAAACCCATGATAGCTAATCTGTATTGTGGCCCAGTCTGGTTGTTTAGTTATTAAACAGTTAGACTTAAGAAGGTGACTCACTAATTGCTCTTCGACAATATCCTGGGCAGTGCTATTTTTTAGGTAATGGGGATTAAGCTCGTAATTACTAATGCTAATATCTTGCTTATCAATGCATACGCCATTTAAATGACCAATAGTCTTATCCCTTGCATCTTCAAGTTGGAACAAGGTAACTCTAACAAACCCTATTGCATAATAATTTAAGTCATGCTCTATAGTCTTCTGAACTGCCTCTAAATTTGAAAATCGGGTTTGATTAAAACTATTCAGGTATAATTTTAAACTTTTAGATTCGATCAAATTCGTACTTCTGATATCTAACACCAGCTCCCCTATAGCTACCTGTGGTAGCCCTTTCTGATTAAGCCAAGATATTTCATATAATGTCCAAATATCTTCTCCGGTCAGCTTGATTTGATTCAAATCAAAACTGAGCAATTTACGGCTAAAGCTGCGTGGTACAGTTCTTAGAAGCAGAGGTTGATAAATATCATGATATTCTACAGGTTTTCCAAGAAGCTGGTCCGATAAGATTTTTTTATTGATATGGCTAGCCTTAGACATAATCGATTCCTGAGTATCATCCGTTTTATTGAAAATAAACTTCTATGATATTGTTAGTAACTGTTAAAACTTTTAGATATAAAATATGATATATTTATCATATAAATATTATTTTTATTGTAATCTATTATATTTATACTAATATAATACATAGTATGTTTTTAACGCGTCTCACATTAAAATAATATAAAAATATTCAGTCTTTTTTAGAATATTTCTTAACAAAGACTGTCGTGCTTCTTGGAAGAATAATAAACCTTTTAGTAATCCAGATAGTTTTGGTAAGTTCAACTTAAAATAGAAAAATAATATATTAACTTGTTTATATGTATCAGTGTAGTGATAAACTGATGGCTCAACACTAAAACTAAATAAATATATTTTAATGTTCAGTGGATGATGTTAAATTGATAATCGGTTAAATTGTGCTGTTCTCTCAAACACAAGAAGAATATATGTATGTTTTTATCAGACAATGATAAGTATTGAACTTTTTCTATCAATCGTATAGAAAAACTCTAAACGAATTTAACACACTTAAGCAATATTAATATATAGTATGCTTGATTTAATACATAAAACTAACAGGGTATGCTTTTAGGTGCTAATCAATCTAGTATCACCTAATAAATCATTTCATTTTTTTAAATAAACTGCTATTCTAGGCATTTTTATATTTAATGTTAACAACATATAACATAATATTATGTTATAATAACAAAGATAATATCCAAAATAAATTTACTTCTATACTATATAACAAGTATAACCGATATTCTTTATGTTATATGAACATAAAATATTTCTTCATCTATCCTGATTATATATATGATTGTAGATAGCCCACCATACTTATGGAAATGAATTTATCTTAACGAGTTTATATTCATAAAAATATAAAGAAGATACAGTTTATTATATTACTATATTTAGTAATATGACCATTGAGCTGTGCTTTATTGATCTCTCAGTATGTTTTTGAACAGGGCAGCGATCAGAGATCATTCGATATATACTGTCGACTAATAGTTGATAGCGATTTTAGTATGCTTGAACTAATCTCAAATACTTTATGCATGAGTCATATGTCATAGATTCTTTCTAAAATCTAATGTTTTATATTGTGTATGGTTTTGCTAAGAGTAAAACTACATGTTATTTAAATGGGATTAGCGGCAATGATTTTGGAGATACGATCTGCTTGCACATTTAAATGTAATTGACGGTAAGCATTTTTCATTAACTGTAGAGCTCGATGCGTTGCCTGAGCATCTGGGTAGTCTATGAGCATTTGGTTCACGCGGTTAACCACTGCTATATAAGCCCCGCGTTGCGTATAAAATTCAGCCACGGATAAGTCGTATTTTGCTTGACATTCTTTTAGAAAAATAAGACGTTTACGTGCATCAGCGGCATACTGGCTGTGCGGATAACTTCGCAGAATTTGCGAAAAACTATTAAATGCAGATACTCTATGGATTGGGTCGCGATCGGATCGATCAATACCAAAAAAAGTTTGTATCGGATTATTGTCTTTTTCCATGTATATTAAACCACGCATATACACGATATAATCAAGATTCGGGTGATCTGGGTATAGTCGTAAAAAGCAGTCAATAGTTTCTAATGCTAAAGAGAAATTATTATTCTTATAATATGCATAAACTAGGTCTAATTGAACCTGTTGGCAATATTGGCTGAATGGGTAGCTGGAATTAAAAGCTGTGAGCTGTGCAATAGCTTCCTTAAAATCTCCGTGCTCTAGTTTTTTTTCTGCACTTTCTAATGCAATGCTAGGCGACTGATTAGGTATTATGCCACTAGATCCACTACATGCATATAGCATTACGCTGCATAGTGTAGTAACTAAAAAATATTTTATACGCGTCATAAAGATTGTTTGATCCCTGAGTTTTGTGCAAAAGTGTCTCACTTAGTATTTAATAGTAGTTTAGTTATAGCTTAATATTAGCCGAAATTAACACGACATGATAGTCCAACATAAATTACAATACTCCTGTGTATGAAAAAACAAATAAAACTTAACGCAGTAGTCGCTACATTACAATTTGGTCAACGCTTAGATCAGGCGTTGAAAGAATTATTCCCAAAATATTCACGTTCTTGTTTAAAAACATGGATTCTTAAGCAATACGTTTCTGTTAACGGCATGATTGCTGATAAAGCTAAGAAAAAAGTATTCGGTGGCGAACTGATCAGCATTCATGCGGAAATCACAGACACAACCTGCTTAGCATCTAGAAAGATTAAATTAAATATTGTTTATGAAGATGCTGATATCCTTCTAATTAATAAACCTAGTCAATTAGTCGTGCATCCTGGTCCAGGTCATCATGATGATACCGTTATGAACGCCCTGCTGTACCATTTCCCAACCAGCGCTTGTATTCCTCGAGCAGGAATTGTACATCGTTTAGATAAGGATACAACCGGCCTTATGGTGATAGCAAAAACTATTCCTGCACAAAATAATCTTTTAGAGGCTTTACAAAAAAGAAAAATTACTCGTGAATATGAAGCAATAGTCACTGGTAGAATAATTATTGATGGCAAGGTAGATGCTCCAATAGGTCGTCATGTGACTAAACGTACCCATATGGCAGTCAATACCACGGGAAAACCTGCTCTAACTTATTATCATATTATAAAAAATTTTCGCAGCCATACCTGGCTGAAGTTGCGACTAGACACTGGTCGTACACATCAGATCCGTGTCCATATGTCGCATATCACTCATCCAATAGTAGGTGACCCCATCTATTCTCTGCGTCCTCGTCTACCAAAGGGATTTTCAGAAGATTTGATAACTACTTTATGCAGTTTTAACCGCCAGGCTCTTCATGCCACTATGTTACGGATGAGTCATCCTATCTCTGGTATTGCTATGGAATGGCATACAAAACTACCCCAAGATATGCTAGCATTGATTCACGCCATACGGATCGATACTGAAAATTTTCAACAATAACAGACTAATCAACTAATCATTTATTAAATTCACATTTACTATAGTTAGCTATCAAAATACAAATATATGGCAACACATGTACTATTGAATGCATGATACTCTGATATACATAACATAAATAGCACAGTATGTATCTTAGGAATCATTGCAAATGATTGATTATGTAACAATAATATGCTTATGACTATTGTTGATACTAAAAATAAAAATTTTTTCTACCTAATAGCATGATAAAGCAAGACGCCTCTGATACTAAGATACCTGATATTCCAAGAATTACATAATGTAATGCATGTAATACTATCATATTATCAAAAACTTACTGAGTAATGATAAGTATGGCATGACTCAGAAGTTTGAGTGATAAGTATAACAATGGAATGATGCTAGTGATAACAACCTTGTTCACCATTCATTGGGTCTAGATCTGCACTAACTTATATTAATTTGACCAAGCATTACTGAATGATGATATCAGCCATGTTTAATGCAATTAGACCAACTGTTCATAAGAGTTAATAAAGACTCTTAATGCCTAAGCGTTTGACTTGTATACAGGAATAACCTAAATATTTTGCTAGCTGCTATAGCTAAATACTCAGATATTTGATTACATCATCATGTACATGTATATGGAGCCTAACTGAATAAGAGTGCAGAACAACATGCAGTACTGCTATGTTTATGTTATCTAACATATAGTTATATTTTATTATCGACATTAATTTTACGCATAATATATATGTATATCACTTTGGTGTACTCAATGATAGCAAATACTGCCATGCTGTAATTGTATAAGAATATAATATAAAGATTTTACATACAGTGATGAAGTGATACACGTCATATCTCTCGATAGCCCATGAGATACATTATGATTATCAGAAGTGTATTACGCGTTAGGTTAGTATATTTTAGCCAATATTTGTATTTTACACAAAAACTAATGAGCGTTCCTTTATCGTAAACTAAGAGATTAGTTATTGGATTTCCTGAATACTGACAGAGTTTACTATCGATTAATATAAATATACTGTCGATGACAATCTCTAATAAACAATCAATCGTGATCACCATGTATCTCTATACGATAGAAATACAATCCTATAAATATAAATATGCAGAATAACCTATTCAATACTCATCCTTAGTGATATGAGAAGTAGTCATAATTTTTAAAAAAAGTATAAAAATATTCAATTTATTACAATTTATTATCTATAATAGATCTGGTGTAGGTGGTATTCAATACAAGCTTATGACTATACGACGAAATTGTTTTATAAACTAGATGGCAAAATTCTTAATCCGAATCTATACTATACAGTGAAAATATGTAATGACAAAAATCACAATCTACTATATAGCACTACTACTATGTAGTTCTAAACTATATCTAATCAACCCGCAATGTTTGTCTTACATACAATAATTATAGAAAAAATTAAGAATCACATGGCATTTGCGCAAAATTTTCTAAATTAACTATTATAGATATACTCCCTGTATCTATGCTCTGCTCTATTAGAAGGAGGACGAATCTTTAAAGAGCCCCACCTTTAAATCAGTAGCAGTATAAATAATTTCACCATCTACCATTACCTCACCATCTGCTACACCCATGATAAGCTTACGTTGAATAATGCGTTTAATATGAACAAGATAAGACACTTTTTTAGCGCTTGGTAAAATCTGTCCAGCAAATTTTACCGAACCAACACCTAGCGCACGACCTTTACCTTTTCCTCCTAGCCAACCAAGGTAAAAACCGACTAGTTGCCACATAGCATCTAGTCCTAAACAGCCTGGCATAACTGGATCACCAATAAAATGGCACGAAAAAAACCATAAATCCGGGTGAATATCCAATTCCGCTAAAACAAAACCTTTGTGATATTTTCCATCAACTTCTGTAACGCGCACTACACGATCCATCATTAACATGTTACCGGATGGTAACGGAGGGCCATCTATGCCAAAAAGCTCAGCACGCCCAGAGGCGATTAAATCTTCTTTTGTATAAAAAACAGATTGATTTAGCATATTCCATACACCTGATATTGGTTGATTGTATGTAGAAAATCTAAAGGTATATAGTTCATGCTGTGCTTAATAGTACTTATAACCTTAGATTGGCCCTAAAGTATAGATAGACTGAAATATATACAGGATATTTAGATATAACCTAAATGTGTATTTTTTATTTAATCATTCTTCTTTTAATACATATTATTCAGTATCATGTTAATAACTATTAATAGTAAATATTATCAATAAAAATTACTGTTTAGTATTACAGGTTATTCTGTATTAAACGTAAGGATATATATATCCTTATCAATTATTTTCTGCTATAAAATTTATATAAGAATCGATTGTTACAAGATAAATAATATAAGAATAGTTTATTTTAAGTGTCGCAGAATTAAAAATAAATAGTCTTAGGCGGTTTTATCGGCATCGAATACAAAATTTTATTTTTACCATAAACCATAAGTTAGCAATATTGACTTAGTATGTCATACTTTTTGATAGAAATTTTCTATATATTGTTTATTGTTTTTACTTTTACAGCAGTTTTTACTTTTACACCAAAATATGTCATCAAACATTTGAAATATATCCAAAGATATATATCTTCTCATCATCTGGTCAATTGTATTCAGATAGATGATCTTGAACGAGATAGCACTGCATGTATATTGTACTTTCAAACGCAAACGTATTATCGTGAAAATTTATTAGTTTTATCGTACTGTATGATGGAACCCAGAGTCTGTAAAACTTATACTTAATGCTATTAACAACCTTAATTATTAAATTAATTACTATCTATATTTGTAATATAGATAGTAAAAATATTGATAGGATAGTAGATGATGTTGTATTCTGAGGCAATAGAATAATAGACTTTATATGATAAGTCATTAGTCTAAAATAATCAATATTAGATTGATTATTGATCATAGTATCATTAAGGACTATGACATAAATATGTATTTTTAAAACCTTCATGATGTTTATGTTATTAGGGTTTTAAAATCTGTCTTTGGAGATAGATTTTTGACTCTCAACTTCACAAAATCAAATAGACATAACGCATCGCGCATAGCAAACTATATTGATCTTATCCAGTTAAACCAACGCAGTGATCCTATACGTCGACGAGTGTCCTGCAGAGTAATCTTTGTAATGCGCTCTTTAATAAAAGACAAAAGAGACGGCTCTGCTTCATTATCCCACGGTATACCAGTCAATATAAGCAAGGCTTCATCAACATTAGATATTGCCCATACGTAGAATGTACCATTTTTTATGGCCTGCATGACATCTTGATGTAATGCAAGATGACGAATATTGGTGGAGGGTATAATCACCCCTTGATGACCATCAAGGGTCCGTTGATTACAGATCTGAAAAAATCCTTCAATTTTTTCATTAATTCCACCTATAGATTGTACACTACCTAGCTGATCTATAGAACCTGTAACTGCAATCTGTTGATTAATTGGTTTTAACGCTAGTGCACTAATCAGCGCACAGAGCGCAGCGAGTGAAGAACTATCACCATCAATCTCTGAATATGATTGTTCAAAGACCAATGATGCAGAAAATGGCATATTCTGCTCTAGTTTTAATGTCGACATTAGCCAAGATTGCATAATCATGAGGCCTTTAGAGTGAATACTACCACCAAGATCTACCTTACGTTCGACATCAATGAACTCACCATCACCAGTATGGACTGTACAACTTATACGAACAGGGGTGCCATAAACGCATGGATGACCTGGAAATTCTATTACTGATAGGGCATTAATTTGTCCTATTACCTCACCTTTTGTGTCGATTTGGATCTGTTCCTGTTCAATATTATTTAGAATTTTTTCTGCTATCGATCCTTCCCGCCATGCGCGCGTTCGGATGGCCTTCCTAAGATTATCTCCATTCATTAACCCATCTTTAGAATACAATCGGGCTTCCTGTAAATGATAACTAATCCAGTCTAGATTTAATGGCAGACACCCTTGATCCCCAGTCCAGCGCGTACCCTCATGAATTAACTCTGACCAGAAATTATAATCAGCAGGGGGACACTCTAGAGCATTCGCAACACTTTGTACCCACATTTTCCAATTCATAAATGCTATATCATCTGATAATATAATTGTATCCTCAAATTCACTATATAAGGAGATTCTAGTTAATTCAAAATCTAGATTTTTAAAGTCTTCCAGAATCTCTCGCTCACCCATCAGTAGAAGACGAAAAGACATGGGCATGGGCGGGATATCTAGTGGTAGAGGTTGAGATGGATCATTAGAATACCATTCGTACTGTTTTCGAGTAAGTATTGTTTTTAAGCGAAACCACATTAATGGCTGTGCCAATAGAGCACGCAGAGACAGTATTAAACAACCACCATTAGCGTGGTGCACTAAACCTGGTGATAGGAAGACTTTATTTTTATATAAACGCACACAACCAAAAAGATTATCGTGCTCAATCCAGTCCGCCTGATGTACACCACCATAGGTAGCAAAATTATCCTGTATGGTTTTCGCTGGATACCAGCCGACTGTATGCTCAATGATTTCGTAACGACCACCATATAGTATTTTTACTTTATCTGTTGTTCTTTCCTGTATCGATAGAAGAATATTTTGTAAAAATGTAAAGTATATACTACTCTCGGGACTTTTAATTAACATAATCGGTACTGGCGCTATAGTTTTGAATAATAAGTCCAGTCCATTACAGAGACGTGCTTGTACGATACGAAAACAATCCGTATTCACTATTGGATATTCTAAGAATAGATGCTGAAATCGTTCTCTAGAAGTCTGCAGTATATGCCATTCTAATGGGTTTTTTCTCGAAGTCACTATATCATTCTAAATTAATATAACATGTTAGTTAACTAACTATGATCCTAAGAGCTTTGATGTTGTGCATATATTATCTCTTGACTTTACTACACTGATTTCATCTTACATCTTAAGAGTTCAACCATCTTAATGTAAGATAATACTATCTACTATATAAGATAATACTATCTACTGTTATAGTATAGAAAATTTTCTTTTATGTGTATGTCCTGATAAAAATAATCGATCGATAATTTTGATGCAGGACGTGTAAGCAATATTTTTCATAAATTTTGAAACTGGCATCCTGATATTTTTCATAAATTTTGAAACTGGCATCCTGATAGAGTACATCTACCTCTGCAATTAGAAATACATTATTCTGGATTAACGAATCTCATTCTAATGCTAATACGATGTATTATATTACAATAAGAGATAATACAAGTGTAAACATCTATATTATGATACTTTTTTATGTAAAAAACCATTACTGATTTCTTTAACTCAAGATTCTGGAATATTTTTACTTAAAATCAAACAGTAGCACTTTAAAAGTCATGATAATTGAAGTCTGTTTAGAACAGTCTTGTTTTTCCAGCTCACACTGCGAATGAAATTTATTAGATGTATATGATGTGCTAGTCATCTATTATTCAAGCTAATACAGCGTGGAGATTCTAATCTTACTCTTGAGTCGGTAACATGCCGGGCTGTGATCCATTCTGAATAAGAGTAAATCTTTAGAGACAATGAATAAACAGTACTTGCCATTTCTTTACACAGTACTCTGTAAATTGCACGATGTCTTTTCAGTGACTTTTGATCATTAAACATCTTACTCACCATGAATACTCTAAAGTGACTATCTACACCTATATATTTAGGATGATATCTGCTTTCATTATATACTTGCAGATGCTCAGGAGAAAATGCACTAAATAGCTTAGACTCTATAGTCTCACGGATATTATTCATGAATCCTCTTAATGAGCATAGAGCTCATACCAATCTTTATGTAAGTAAAATTTGACCTAATATTCAATAGAATCTCCAGAAATCAGCCATAATTTAATACAGAAAATCAATAAAACTATTTATGTTTTAATGTTTTGTATATAATTTATGCTAGCAGCAAGCTTTTTATTCCACTAGAAATTGACTTGCTTAAGCTTAACTATGAAAACATTCATGATGCTTCTTACTATTTTAGTATAACTTATGTATTTGTATTGAAATCTATGTAATAGTACTATATTACTACTTACTATGACTATTACTATTACTATTACGCGTATCATTAACGTGTTAGTTGCGACTCCTTTTTTGCTTGTGTTCTACTGTCAAACTAGTATTAAGATCGCTATTGGTGGTAACACATTGACCCCTGTATCTAGAATTTTCCGATAACAATCGAGTATATTTTAAGCAATAAAACAAGAACAACACTATAAATAATATTTATCTCATAGTCTAATACTAACATATTTTAGAATGTATTCATAGTATAGAAACACTATAAATAGTGTAGTAGGTTCTTAAAAAGCATTCAAGTTTTATTTAAATACTATTCATTATTACATCTATGATACTTTAGAGTTTTGTAATACAAATATATCTTTTAAGATATATAAATCTCTATTTTAATTAATTGCTCATAGCATCAAGTTAGAATTTAATAAAATTTATAGAAACCAAAATATTTTGTATTAATAATCTAGATGAGATATAATCCTATTAATGCAATATCTCATTATAGATCTCATTATAGGGCCTCAATTCTATATTTTGATATAAATTCTAAACAGAGATAGATACTGATCTAGGTAGATATATATTCTGAATATTTTTACTGTTTAGTTTTGAATCAATCATCCATATAATGTGTTGTTGATTATTAAAAAAGTATTTATATATTATTTTTCCTAATGCTAATAATTTAGCTAATAATTCTATCGAAAATGTTAATGAAATATTATTCATTGTATAACGTATATTACGTTAGTGATATATATATAAAGCATAAATATGTTCTATGAACTAGGTAAATCACTGTTTCTATTTATTCTTCTGATAAGTTTTAACCATACATAAATGTATTAATGTTTATTTACCTTCCATCGTTTAAAAAGTATGATATCATGTAAAATTTTTACTCATTCTTAAAATGAAAGTATCTTTCTTTAATACTGGATTATCATATTTTTATCAATCTAATACTCATATACTTATAGTTTTAATTATATGAATGGATACACGTCTGTTTTGATAAAAATAGAAAAATCTTTAAATGTATTGATACATGTAAACGCAAAATAATAGATCTATCTTTAAAAATTACAGTTAAATCAATGTTGAGACTTACTATCCTCTAGTGCTGAATAGCACTAGTATCTATTTTCAATATACACATAAAGAACAATACCAAAAAATAGGTATATCCTCGATATGTGCTATTACTTTAGCTAGGATTGATTCTCATGCAGAAAGTTTGTGCTAAATTGCAACCTCTAACATTACCTTTGAAAGGTGAAATAATCATTGAGGCTTCCGCAGGGACTGGCAAAACTTTTACAATTGGCTTGATCTATTTACGTCTGCTACTAGGTTTAGGACAACAGTCAGATTTTATACGACGGTTGTCAGTTGAGGAAATTTTAGTAGTAACTTTTACTGAAGCTTCTACAGCTGAGCTACGTACACGGATTCGTAGTAATATACATGAATTACGTATTGCTTGTATGCGCAGACACACCTCCAATCCAGTCCTAGCACAGTTAATCTCCAAGATAACAGATTTACCTCAAGCTATCTCAAATCTATTAATAGCTGAGCGTCACATGCATGCAGCAGCTATTTTTACTATACACGGGTTCTGTCAACGCATCTTACATATGAAAACTTTTGAGTCTGGTGTGCTTTTTAAGCAAGAATTGCTTATAGATGAAACCTCACTACAACGTCAAGCAACATTCGATTTCTGGAGAAGATATTGCTATCCATTACCCCACCAAATTGCTCGTATTGTACGACAGCTTTGGGTTGGGCCAGAACAGTTACTAGAAACATTATCACCATGGCTATACAGGGAGGAGATTCTGCTAAAAACAACCCATGACATTCATGAAAGTATCGAACAGCAGCATTCTAAAATCATAGAACGTATTAAACATATTAAACAGGCGTGGTTAAGCGCACCAAACATACAGGAATTACTTGAGAAATCTAGCATTAATCGCCGCAGTTATAATAGAAAAAATCTGCCATATTGGTTAGATAGTATCACAAAGTGGGCAAATACTGAGACAGTAGACTACTTTATAGTGAAATATCTAGCAAATTTTAGTCAAAGAGAATTACTGAATAACAGTGCACAGATGGAGCAACTGAATCATCCTATCTTTCAGCAGATCGACACCTTTCTTTCAAATCCCGTCTCCCTGCGTGGTTATCTTATAACCTTAGCGCTGAAGCAGATTCGATGCTCTATCAAAAAAGAAAAATCTTTACGTGCAAAAATCGGATTTCATGATCTTTTAACTCTACTGCATTCGTCATTACACAAACCAAATGGTACAATATTAGCCAAAGCTATTCAAAAGCATTACCCAGTAGCATTAATCGATGAATTTCAGGATACTGATATACAGCAATATCGTATTTTTCATGCTATATATCATAACACATCTTATAGCGCGCTATTATTAATAGGAGACCCCAAACAAGCAATTTATGCGTTTCGCGGCGCGGATGTATTTACCTATATGCGTGCACGCTCTGAAATTAGGACGCGTTATACATTAGAGACAAATTGGCGCTCATCTAAAGACATGGTTAATGCTGTTAACCTTTTATTTTTAAATCATGAGAATCCTTTTGTTTTTAGCGAAATACCATTTACGCATGTTAAATCGGCTACACCTAATGATAATTTACATTTTAGTTTAAACTCTAAGATACAACCTGCTATAAAATTTTGGCTACAACCAGGTAATACTATCAATGCCAGTGATTATCAAGAATTTATGGCACAACAGTGCGCTGCAGAAATTAGCCATTGGTTGCATGCAAGTAAACATCGTAAAGCTTTCTTAGGTTACATCGATAATCAACAGTCCGTGAGAGCCTCAGATATTACCATATTGGTACGCAGTCGCAGTGAAGCAGAAATAATGAGGCGAGCTCTATATAGACTAAATATTCCATCAGTATATCTTTCTAATCGAGATAGCATATTTTCTACATTAGAAGCACAAGAGATGCTATATCTTTTGCAGGCAATATTCAAACCAGATAAGAAATCCATTTTACTAAGTGATTTAGCAACAAGTCTTTTAGACATAGATTCAGAAACTCGTTGTTCGATTCAAAACCAGGAAGCAGCTTGGAATTCTTTAGTGAAGAGACTCATTGATTATCACAAGTGCTGGAAAAAACACGGGGTATTATCTATGCTTCGTAAGCTAATACAACAGGAGAAAATTTCTGAGAACCTATTAGAGTCTGTTAATAACACACGTCGCTTAACTAATCTAATACATTTAGGTGAAGTGTTACAGGAAGCCTCTTTGGGCTGTATAAATGAACAAGTTTTGATACGCTGGCTAACCACAAGGATTCAGAAACCGGATGGTAATATCCCTAGCCAACGCATTCGCCCGGAGAGTAGTGATAATTTAGTAAAAATTATCACAATCCATAAATCTAAAGGATTACAATATCCGTTAGTGTGGATACCATTTTTTTCTACCTTTCGCGAAGCACAGGATGCTGTGTATTATGATCATCAAACTTTTACTACCGTGCTTGACTTACAGAAAAACACTCACAATATGATCTTTGCTGATCAGGAACGGTTATCGGAAGATCTACGTTTATTATATGTAGCGCTTACACGCGCTATATTTCACTGTAGTGTTGGTATTGCGCCACTCTTTATAGGCTCACGTAAACAACCTAGCAAAAGCCATTGGCATCGTAGTGCATTGGGTTATTTGATCCAGAAGGGGCAGGTGATGGACGCTAGTAGTTTGCAATCTGCACTTCAGGCGTTCAATACGGAAACAACTACTGTTACTATTTCATTAGGACACAAGGGAAAGTTATGGCAGAATATTGATAATCATGCTATCGACGTCCAAAACTTCAATCATCAAACGCTAGCACCCCCTGTAAAAGATAATTGGAAAATTACAAGTTATTCAGATCTGCTGCAGAAAGGCAAAACTACTAGTATTAGTAATATAGATAAATTATTGCTCAAGAACCTTAGTATTCATTCAGCTGTAAACAAATCAAACACTAAGAGTAAGATACTCGAGTGTGAACAATACACCCAACATACTTTTCCAAGGGGCGCTAAATCAGGAGTCTTCCTTCATAAATTGCTATCAAGTATAGATTTTTGTGCACCATTGAGCATTACTTGGTTAGAGAGACAAATTCTTCATTATGGGTTAAGCCAGGAGTGGGTGCCAGTAATACATGGATGGATTCAGAATATTCTTCATGCTACTTTAAATGAAACCGGTGTGAGTTTATATAATATACCCATGAAGGACAGACAGGTGGAACTAAAATTTTGTTTACTGTTTTCGCAACCACTTACAACAGAAAGACTCAATAGGATTATGACACACGATCCGTTATCGGCAAGCTGCCCTCCACTTAGATTTGAACAGATTGAAGGTATGCTGGAAGGTTCAATTGATTTAGTATTTTTTTGGGAAGGTAAATATTATCTATTAGACTACAAATCTCATTGGTTCGGTGAGAGTATCAGCGATTATACCAAGAACAGGATAACTCAAGCAATGCGGGAGCACCGTTATGATTTACAATACCAATTATACACCTTGGCGCTACATCGATACTTACGTCATCGTTTGGTAGATTACCATTATCAGAAGCACTTTGGTGGAGTGATTTATCTTTTTTTACGTGGTGTCAATAAGTCAGACAATGATAACACCATCTACAATACTTTCCTAAATTCAGATTTTATTACCTCCATAGATCAGCTCTGACCCCTATAGAATAAAAATATCTACACAATTTACAGCAGGTTTTCTATTAAGAGAATCTCTTAATGCTATATTTCAATAAGTGCGATAATTAAGCTTAATGCTCACTATTACTGATATAGTAATCAGTAATCTTTAATACATGAATACTAACTGTAACTGTAACTACTATGCTTTGAATATGTTTCAAATAAAGTTTTATCAGTTTTACTGAGGATATTAAAATGAGTAAGATCTCAGGCTACCCAACTAACTTTATCCGTCAAATTATTAATAAAGATCTAGCACAGGGCATACATAAAATGGTGCGTACTCGCTTTCCACCAGAGCCTAATGGTTATTTGCATATTGGTCATGCAAAATCTATTTGTTTAAATTTTAGCATAGCTCAGGACTACCAGGGGGAATGTCACCTACGCTTTGATGATACCAATCCGGCAAAAGAAAATTTAGAATTTATTGAATCTATTAAGCGTGACATAACTTGGTTAGGATTTCAGTGGAATGGCAAAGTCCGGTATGCTTCGGATTATTTTGAAAAGCAATATCAATATGCTATTGAGCTCATTCAGAAAGGATTAGCATATGTTGATGAATTATCACCTACTTTAATTCGTGAGCATCGGGGAACCTTAACTTCACCGGGGAAAAATAGCCCATATCGTAATCGTAGTATATGTGATAATTTAAAATTATTTTCTAAAATGCGTAATGGTGAAATCGCTGAAAGTGCCGCCTGTTTACGTGCTAAAATTGATATGACGTCCAACTTTATTATTCTACGTGACCCAGTACTTTATCGTATAAAATTTAAAGAACATCACCAAACCGGAAGAAAGTGGTGTATATATCCAATGTATGATTTTGCCCACTGTATTTCTGATGCACTTGAAGGAATTACCCATTCACTATGTACTCTAGAGTTTCAAGATAATCGTCGTCTATATGACTGGATTTTGAATAATATTAGTATTACCGTGCATCCGCGACAGTATGAGTTTTCACGCCTCAATCTTAAATATGCCATCATGTCTAAAAGACATCTAAATCGTCTAGTGACTGAAAATATTGTAGAAGGATGGGATGATCCAAGAATGCTTACTATTTCCGGTATGCGTCGCAGAGGTTACACAGCAGCATCTATACGCGAATTTTGCCGTCGTATTGGCGTTACAAAACAAGAAAACATGATTAATATGGAAATGCTCGAAAGCTGTATTCGTGACGATTTAAATACTAATGCACCAAGAGTAATGGCTGTTATTAATCCAATTAAAGTGCTTATTAGAAATCTTCCACTGCATTATGAAGAAATGCTCAATATACCATATTACCCTCAAAAACATGAGCGTGGAACACGTGTAGTTCCGTTTACCAGAGAACTTTATATTGATGGTGCTGATTTCCAAGAAGAGAAAAATAAAGATTTTAAACGCCTAATTTTAGGACAAGAGGTGCGTTTACGTTATGCTTATGTGATTAAAGCAGAAGGCGTAGAAAGGGATGCCCAAGGTAATATTATTGTCTTGTATTGCTCCTGTGATATGAGCACTATGAAGAAAAATCCAAGTGATAGTCGTAAGATCAAAGGAGTGATTCATTGGGTGTCAGCAAAATATGCTCTTGCTGCAGAATTCCGTCTATATGATAGGCTATTTAATTCACCTAATCCGTTAGCAACAGAAGATTTTATCAAAGAATTAAACCCAAACTCACTAGTTATTAAAAAGGGCTTTATTGAACCCAGCATGCGATGTGCAAAAGCCTCCTTTCCTTACCAATTTGAACGAGAAGGGTATTTTTGTACTGATAATACACACTCCGTTGTAACTCATTTAGTATTTAATCGTATTGTTGGTTTGCGTAATGCTTGGCCAAAAATTGACGCATAATGTTTCTAGGTTATCATAACAGGTTTTAAGTCATGCAAGAGTTGTTTGCATACATCTTGTCAGATATTGAAATAATACTTCTGAACTCTAGATAAGATATTAGACTTATAGTAGTCCGTAGCACTGGTCAGTGCGAGTATGATTAGTAAGGGTACTAATACTGGAAGCTGGTATATAGTTAAAATTCATAAAAAGCATAATGTTTTAGATAGTAATCTTTTGGTAATACACTAGCGCTCAATACGGTTTTTTCAAAATAGTGTGTTTATACTTTTAAATAACATGGATCATATGATGTAATGATATAATCAATTTTGACATGTCCTGAAAAGAAGCGCTTCTACCTCTATGGTTTCTTTAAATTATGTCACAAATACTTCTTATTCCAACATCAAAACCAGCAAAAGCATACGCATTACCCACAGACCGCAAAATAATATTAAATGATTCTATATATATTATAAAGTCTATGCTCTCTATTGTCTTTATGAGCTGATCAGTATCATATACTGTACCTTCTTTGAGCGAAAGCATTAATGATACTATAGCCGAAATTAGTAAAATTAGTAAAATTAGTATAAAGATACAGGTTACTTACTAAATACAAAAGTATAGATTGTTAAATCTAAATGTAACAGGGTAGATTTTTCAGATCTCGATAAACTTGTCGAGAATACTTTATACTAATATTATACTAAATGATTATCAGATACATACATTACTTTATTACTTCATGCTACGTTATTCTGAAACAATCATAGATTAATACACTTGATAAGATATATTGTTATAATTGCACATAAAATATGTAAATAATACATATAGAACATGACACGCTCAAAGTAACTGATATCGATTCACTGGATATTTAACGACTGATATAGTGGTGCGCTTTAATCAAGTACGAGCAGGTTATTAGCTATAATTTAATAAAATTATTTATTACTCACTCACGGTATCATATGATCAGACCTACACAGATTACTCTAATCACTCCTAATATATCTAATAAAATAATCTATTTTTCACAATGTAAGTAATACAGTACTGATTTAGGATCCTTAACCTGATAGCATTGGAGTATCAATGAAAAGTAATCTTAAAAAATTTCTTAAGTTTCCTACATTATTTACTTATAAAATTATAGCTATATCAAGCCCTGGCTTAGTCGAAAAAATAGTTAAAATAGTGCAACTTTATATTCCTGGTGAATACAATCCAGTACTGAAAACTAGTGGAAAAGGAAAATATTCCTCAATCTCTATCACCATTACTGCAACTCACATTCAGCAGGTGGAAGCGCTATATGATATATTAGGTAGTATTGACAAAGTTTACATGGTCTTATAATTACTGATTTATGAAGTATCTCTGTTAATAGATTTTCCCTTGGAAGCTATAATCAGTATATATCTTATGGCAATAACATTTATTTAAGATAAGAATATCTAGTGCGGCATGTGGTATAGGAATGCATATTTTATCTCCAGACACGCTTATTATTCGAGCACTGGGTTTACATACCTGGGTATCTGTTGTAGACGCTATGCAGCAATTTACCCATCAGAGAAATCATATGACACCAGATGAAATCTGGCTAGTAGAGCACTTTCCAGTATTTACACAAGGCCAGACAGGCAAGAAAACACACCTCTTATTACCTAAAGACATTCCCCTTATGAAGAGTGATCGAGGTGGGAAGATTACTTACCACGGTCCAGGTCAACAAATGTTATATGTAATGATAAATCTAAAGCGACGGCGCATTGGAGTTCATCAATTAGTAGTCGCCCTCGAACAAACAGTAATCGAGACTTTGGCGGTATTTGCTGTACATGCATATATAAGACCTGGTGCACCAGGTGTATATATAGATGGAAAAAAAATATGCTCACTTGGATTACGTATACGCAATAGTTGCTCATATCATGGTTTAGCTTTTAACATTAATATGGATTTAACTCCTTTTCTCTATATTGACCCCTGTGGGGACCCTTTACTTGAGATGACACAGTTAAAACAGAAAAAACCTGAGATAACTATGTTAGAGGTTCAACCAATATTGATACGTAGTTTTATGCATCAGCTAGGCATTAATAGTATTACCTGGGATAAAGGTGGCGCTCTGCCTAAATATAATTCATTAGATTCAAATGATATTTGATATATTTTTTGCCTATATGTAGTAGGAACTGCAAAACAAAACAGAGCATCGTAATAATGAAATTAACTATCTTTCCTACAGATGGTGTTGTTTTATAACAACTTCGATCTTAAACCACATAAGCACTCTACCTCAATCGACTGTGCTAATCATGGCGGAATAATTATGTACTTTTCATAAAGCACAGCATGTTATACGTCATATATATTCTATATCTGTGCATGCATAAATGACTATCTATTACGAGTAATATCCCTTGATATTTGCAGGAAGCCATGATTACTATTTCTATTATTTTTCAAAGTAAAGCATACCACTATCTTGATAAGTCAGTATCAATTGAGACCTAGTACATATATATTGTATGTTATGTGTGTACTCAAAACCAAATTAGAGATATTCTAACACCCCAGTCAGTATTTCTTATTGATATGCCTAATATGATGTACGTTAAGTTTATTATCTTAATGCGGAAGACTGAAGAGAATTTTTCTTACAAAAAATTCTATTCTACCACTATTCAAACGATAGACCTAAAGCTATAATATAGTTAACTAATTGTGGACTATTCCTTATGATCAAGCATAGCCTAAAATATAACACTGCTCATATGTTAAAAACAGTGTCACTAAAGACTAATACAACCAACCGTATCAATATTTTACGTAAACCAGAATGGATTAAAATTAAATTGCCGGCTGACCTTGGTCATGTTCAGCGTATAAAGTCTACCATGCGTAAATACAATCTGTACTCTGTGTGTGAAGAAGCCTCTTGCCCTAATTTATCTGAATGTTTCAGCAACGGTACAGCTACTTTTATGATTTTAGGTGCAATATGTACTCGTCGTTGTCCATTTTGTGACGTGACGCACGGTCGTCCTATGCAACCAAATATTAAGGAGCCAGTGAATATAGCACAATGCCTTCAAGACATGAACTTGAGATACGTAGTAATAACGTCAGTAAACCGTGATGACCTACATGATGGAGGTGCCCAACATTTTTCGAACTGTATTAATGCTATTCGTAAAACCAATCCAGCTATAAAAATCGAAATTCTAGTCCCTGACTTTCGTAGATGCATGCACCGCGCGCTTGAGATTCTCAGTATAACACCCCCTAATGTATTTAATCATAATCTCGAAAATGTTCCGCGACTCTATCATCTGGTACGTCCTGGTGCAAATTACAAAAATTCATTGCAATTACTGAAAATGTTTAAAACATATCATCCAGAAATTCCCACTAAATCTGGGTTAATGGTTGGGTTAGGCGAAACTAACTCTGAGGTAGAAGAAGTTATGCATGATCTTAGGCATAATGGGGTTACCGTTTTAACTATTGGACAATACTTACAGCCCAGTCATCATCACTTGCCAGTGCAAAGATACGTCACTCCATCTGCATTTAATGACATGAAAACAATAGCCATGTCTATGGGGTTTACGCATGTTTCTTGTGGGCCCTTAGTCAGATCCTCCTACCATGCCGATATACAAATAAAAGAATTGAATATACATAACACTACTATAAATTGATTTTGCAAGTAGCATCCACTATAGATCATTATATAGAATCGTGAGATAGACTACACGCAATGACTTTTTAATTCAGCAATAGTAGTTACCATGGAGGAACCCGTAGTATATGGCATACATCTCAGTTCAGTCAGTGTATTATCAGTCGATGCCAATCAAAATATAGATCAAATCTGTACTGTATATAAAATATACATCATATATTTTATATACAGTACTAGAATGTTTATATATAAACATTCTTTATAAAAAGAAACTACATTCGATTCAGGCAGTAAAGTATTTTAAATAAATTTTCCAGGGGAAATTAATCATATAAAATCCTTGCAATTTTATTCTTATAAGTGATAGAATAAAAAAGTTGTATGATATGCTCCTGTTAATAACAGTTTTTTATCATAACTCAGGTTGTTTTAAATCATTATAATGGCGTTTACAATATTAAGTCATATAATATGTGTTTCTGTATATCCGCAAAAATATTTATAGATTCACTATATGTATAGTAAATTAAAATAATCAAAATAATTAAAATAATTACCCTATAAGGGATACAGCAAGAGATAAGAGAATAAAAGCATAAAATTCAAATAATATTTAACATTGAATATAAATGATCCTGTCATAGGGCAGAACGGGGAAATACAATGTATATATAACACATATTATGTTATGCATAACATATACAAAATGATAAACAAATACATAAATCAATAGTAAAAAGTAAAAATTATCGTATTAAATATAATTATTATTTATTTGTATATCATATTTCTGATATCTCTTTTAATTCTTTAATATAGAAACGTTTTTATAAAGTTATGTATAAAGTATTTTATAAAGTTATGCTTATTATATATAATACAAAATACATAACATATAATTAATAACATAGATCTAATAACCCTAATACACATTATTAGTATATATACTATTATTAGTATATATACTAAAGTATATCACAGGAATCGTACAATATATTCCTAATATCCCCTTGTTTCAAGACACAAGGTACTTTAGCAATATATTTTAGCTATACAAGATAGTTAATGAGTGTTTACGTTGTTTACATGATGAACAACTTTTTAATAACAGATGACTGTTTAATAACAGATGTCTTAAATCTGCATAGGACATATCCTATCTAAATATATCGGGATTAATTTTCTCATATCAGTTATCCTGCACCCTCTTGTTTATATAGCATACGATATATTCTTATATATAATTGGTATTACAGATACTGTCTTAAATCGATAGTTAAATATATGTTTATTAAGCTTTAGATAAATTCTCAAATCTGATTAAATGTAATAATTACTAGTACAATCAGTAATAAAAGTCAGTAATATACAGTAGTAGTTTAATTATACTAAAATTTAACCGCTTGGATTCTTGTATTTTCTAAGAAATTATTTTTAAATAGAAAATAATTATTAGAATAATATATACAAAATTAGATATTAGATAGGTTAAGTCCTATCTTTATCAGTACTGTAAAATTCTGTATAACAAATTTTAACTAAAAATGCATGAACATTCAGCGTAACACCTAGACGATTTACCTGGCTTTATTTTGCAGCGATAAATAGCAGCAACATACTCACAATGTACAATAAATAGCAGCAACATACTCACAATGTACAATAAATAGCAGCAACATACTCACAATGTACAATAAGTACGTATCTCATAAATAACAGATAATTTTATATGAATCAGATTTCCTTGCTTTATCCATATCATTTTAATGCCGCATTTCTTATTGAGCAGAAAAGTCACGTCTATCCATCAATTAAAGAAACATTTTTTAAAAACCAAGGTGCTCGATATTTAAATTTTTGTCTGATGGTTGATGGCGTCATGGCAGCTTTCGCTATTACTCAGCTAGTTATAGATGAGGCAAATCTATTTAATATAGCTGTAGACCCCAACTTTAAGAGACGTGGTTTGGGGAAAGCCTTGTTACAGCATTTAATAGGTCAGCTCAGTAAACGAAATATTAAAACATTATGACTCGAGGTTCGCTCTTCAAACTATTCTGCTATTATGCTATATAGGTGCCTTAATTTTAATGAAGTTGCTATTCGATCAGGTTACTACCCAGCAGCTAATGGAAGGGAAGATGCTATTATTATGGCTCTTACAATATCATGGAGAGAAAGTGAATGTCAGTAAAATTGGAGTGGGTATTATTTGATGCTGATAATACACTATTTTACTTTGATGCTTTTTCTGGTTTGAAGAGGCTTTTTAAAAAATATGAAATCTACTTTAGTCCTAATGACTATGATCAATATCAATCTCTTAATACAACGCTATGGATAGACTATCAAAATAACTCCATTAGTCTTTTACAATTACAGCATTATCGTTTTGAAGGGTGGGCGAATAGGTTAGGTGTTACTACGTATGAGCTACACAATGGCTTTTTAAAAGCGATGGGGGAAATTAGCAATCCACTGCCTGGTGCAGGAGACCTACTCAGTAATCTCTACGGAAAGGTAAAAATTGGTATTATTACCAATGGTTTTACCGCATTACAAGAAACACGTATCAGACGTAACTGTTTTTCGAAATACTTTAACCTCCTCATAGTGTCTGAACAAGTTGGTTATGCTAAACCAAATCCCGAAATTTTTAATTTTGCACTGAATAAAATGTCTAACCCATCTCGTCATCGGGTTCTGATGGTTGGAGATAATCCAGATTCGGACATTATTGGTGGTATAAATGCTGGGTTTTCAACTTGCTGGTTAAATCATGATGGTCGCACAAAACCACATGGAATTAACCCAGACTGGCAGGTCACATCCTTAAGAGAGTTGCAAGATTTATTGGAGGGATCATTACGCAATGCTGACTGTAATCAAAATCTTCTCAAGACTTAACATTCATCTTAGTACGTTGCTCTATGACATACAATAAAAATATATAGTGATGTGTTATCATGCATACAATCCGGTATATTTAGTCAATAGATACTCATAGTAATCAGTAGTTGAAATATTTATTGAATTGAATGGGTACTAGTTAATTCAAAAAAGGAATTCAAGCGCCTTATAAAACTCAAATGCGTATATAACTATATTACTAGTTTTCGGTTATTGAGAGAATTTTAGGGCCCTGTTAATGCTAAAATTAGTTGACGTAGAAAAGATAACTTATCATAATAGAAAATTAAATCTTGAACTTTTATAAAATAAGACTAGACGTCCATGAACTGTAACCCATAGACGATCATGTTGTTAGGCGGGAGTGGCGAAATTGGTAAACGCACCAGATTTAGGTTCTGGCGCCGAAAGGTCTGCGAGTTCAAGTCTCGCCTCCCGCACCATGTTTACTGATAATTAAGCGAGAATGGGGTATAGCCAAGTGGTAAGGCACCGGTTTTTGATACCGGCATTCCCTGGTTCGAATCCAGGTACCCCAGTCATCAATAATATTATCTATGGTAATGATACGATGCATTTTTGGCTACTTAGCTCAGACGGTTAGAGCGCAGCACTCATAACGCTGAGGTCACAGGTTCGATTCCCGTAGTAGCCACCAATTATACTGGGGCGTCGCCAAGTGGTAAGGCACTGGTTTCTGATACCAGCATTCCGGGGTTCAAATCCCTGCGCCCCAGCCAATCAGCCAATCAGCCAATCAGCCAATCAGCCAATCAGCCAATCAGCCAATCAGATGCCGTTAAGATAAAATGTTCAATCAAAACAAAATATACAAAAAGCTAATGACATCAAAATCATGCTTTTATCATAATAAAGTTGATGAGCATCATATACTAAGACAAACTATTCACACTCTAAAGCAACACCGTTGTTCTGGGCACATCTGATCTGTTCAGATGAAATGACCTGTATATCAGTTGCAGCTTCCCAAAAAGTAATATAGATTACCTATCTAAATTTTAATCTGTTACTTGAATTCACTGTTACTTCATCCAATAAATCGTAATTAATACGTTATCCTATCAATCCTAATTGATAGGATCAAATGCAACATTACTGCATTGTTTGCAGCCGAAGAGAACGCAAGCATAATCTCATTAAAGACATAAAAAAACCTTATAACCATTTTGATGGTATGAATAGTTTTTATACACAAAAGCTTTAGTGCATTCTTGTATTTTATAATTCATTAATTGTAGAGGATTTGAATGAAAACCTATTCAGTCTCAAGACGTTAGTCAATTATTACTTCACTAGTAATGATCATTAACGTAATATAAAACGGAAGATATTCTTGCTATATAACTTTTATACTTCTAAAGATATTTCATACTTTATATTAATAATAATACTTACAACATTCAAAGAGAGGAATTCAAATTTTCTATATTGTGCGTAATGTGAACATATACATAGAGATCGTTTAAGTTATATCTGAGTATTGTTTAAGCTATTATAAAGTTATATATACATGATGTATTAGCGTTCTGCTACAAAAGAACAGGTGTAGATACTAGAAGATTCAGGTAATGAGCATCAGTGTCTGATATTAGTTGTTATTCAGTGGAATAACTTAGCATTCTTAAATATTATACCATGAGCAAAAAGTGTCATCACTCCACCAGTAGCACTTTTGGTATCTAACAACTTATAATAATTTAAGATAGTCTCTATTATTGAGAAGAAAACCACTCTTACGAATATCTACTGAGCGCCGCTATCATGTCGTATCATCGAGCTAGTTTTAACGTAAATAATCTCTTATAATTAACGTGAGACATCTCTTATATCAATACATGAATCTCGATGTATTTATAGTATTAAAATTAGTCATTTAGAACCTAATTATACTGATTAATATATAGAGCATGTAACAGGGCGCCTAGTAGAAACATTCTCATCGCTGATAAAGAACAGAACATATTAGGTAAGTCATTGACTAGTTATTAAAGGAACTGATCATTAAGATATTGCTACAAGAGATATTCTAGATCTTATCTTATAAGTTAACTATCACTAACAAATTGTATATAGTTTTGCAGTGTATGGTGATCGACTAATCATAATCGCCTATTTTAGAACTGTCAAAATTGTAATAAAAGTGCTTTCATTAGCTTACTTTTAAATAAGTAACAATTATTATGTTTCTATTAGACCGAGTTTTTTCTCTAAATAATGGATATTAGCCCCACCAAGTTGAAAGTTCACATCCGACATAATATCCATCTGAAGTTTGATATTAGTCTTTATACCATCAATAATTAACTCGGTTAATGCGTTTTTCATGCGAGAAATAGCTACATCGCGGCTTTCTCCAAAAGTTATAAGCTTACCAATCATTGAATCATAGTATAATGGCACGCTATAGCCAGCATATACATGCGACTCCCAGCGCACGCCAAAACCACCAGGAGCATGAAAACGAGTGATTTTTCCCGGGCTAGGTACGAAAGTCTGAGAATCTTCAGCGTTAATGCGACATTCTACCGAGTGTCCGCGAATCATAACTTCTTCTTCTTTCACGGATAATGGCTGTCCGGCAGCAATACGTAATTGTTCTTTAATTAAATCAATACCTGTGATCATTTCAGTCACAGTGTGCTCAACCTGAATACGTGTATTCATCTCAATAAAATAGAATTCACCATTTTCATACAAAAACTCAAAAGTCCCTGCACCACGATATCCGATATCAATGCAGGCCTTAGAGCAACAATCTCCTATATATCGCCGCATTTTATCAGTAATACCAGGCGCCGGTGCTTCTTCTACCACCTTCTGATGTCGACGTTGCATAGAACAGTCGCGCTCAGCAAGATAAATAGCATTACCATGTCCGTCAGCTAAAACTTGGATTTCAATATGACGCGGATTTTCTAAATACTTCTCCATATAAACTATATTGTTATTGAAAGCTGCCTGTGCTTCTGTTTGAGTCATATGTATTAATTGCTCTAAATCTTGATCACTCCGTACAACATGCATGCCTCGACCACCACCTCCTCCAGAGGCTTTGATCATCACCGGATAACCAATACGATGTGCGAATTCTCTATTTTTTCCCATGTCCTTTGTTAAAGGTCCATCAGAGCCAGGGACTGTAGGAATACCTGCTTTTTTCATGATAGCAATTGCTGATACCTTATCACCCATAAGACGGATGGTATCAGATTTTGGTCCAATAAAGATCAATCCTGATCGCTCCATTTGTTCAGCAAAATCGGCATTTTCAGAAAGAAAACCATAACCAGGATGAACCCCAACAGCACCAGTGATTTCTGCAGCTGAAATCAAAGCTGGGATGTTTAAGTAACTTTTTACTGACGGAGGAGGGCCAATACAGACAGTTTCATCAGCAAGTAGAACATGTTTTAAGTCTCGATCTACTGTAGAGTGGACTGCTACGGTTTTAATGCCAAGCTCTTTACAAGCACGTAAAATACGTAGTGCAATTTCACCACGGTTAGCAATAATAATTTTATCCAGCATAGTTACCCTCGTTATTCAATGATGAGCAGTGGTTCATCAAATTCAACAGGTTGACCATTTTCAACTAAAATCGCTTTTACAATACCAGATTTCTCCGCTTCAATGTGATTCATCATTTTCATTGCTTCTACAATACATAAGGTATCACCAGAATGAACTTTCTGACCAACTTCTACAAATGCCGATGCGTTAGCACTAGGAGTTAGATAAATAGTTCCAACCATAGGAGATCGAACTATATAAGTACCTACTTCAAGTGGATAAGATCTTTTCTGGATTGGTGTTACCACGGTTGGGGCTTCAGTTCTGTGAACAGATTTCTGTGTTCTCTGTGTTGTATTAGTTTTATTTAAAACAGAATGACCGGTGTAATCTATCGTGCGAATAATACGCACTGACTCTTCGCCGTCAGAGACCTCTAATTCAGCAATACCGGATACTTCAACTAATGTAATTAATTTTTTAAGTTTACGAATATCCATAAATGTTATTCCGTACTGAGTATAATTAGAAGGTAGCAGTGTTTTAATACGCTTGATTAAGTTAGGAGTATCTGTTAATAATCAGTGTGCAGATCTCATTATCAGAGACGAGTTAATATCTATTGGGTATCAAATACGGGCCTGGTAGGCTTCATATTAACAGAAGCATATGAATATTGACCACTGAATTACTAGATATCATGTAGTATTTTTAATGTAGTATTTATTCTTCATAGACTAATCATGGTCTCATCGATACGTCTATAGTCTCAAGGTCTAAATAACAGTGTGAAGCGACACTATATCTAGATTGAAACGGGGTTTCTTGAAGATATTTTAGACAGCTCAAGAATGCGGTAACTTTAGTTACCTCAGACAACCTCGTGACGCAGTCAACTTTTCTCGTATCTTATCACACATATTTAGGAGATTGATGTTAGACATTTCTATAATTACATAAAACTTATTGATAATTATTGCTCTATTATCTAAGATCATTCAGGTATTATACAAAATACATGGCTACAGCTATTTTGTCACCCTTTCAGATAAAATTTACAGCTATGGTAGAGAAGATAACTTTTTTTATACATAACTGCGTAACTTTCTAGAAAATCCCTATACTATTAGTATACACCATAGATATCTGTATTTAAAAAATTGCTAAAACCAGATTTACAGTTTTCTGCGAAGAAGAGCATTGGAGGTATCATAAAAGACTCATCAATAGTAGTGCATCTAATCTGAGATATAGTTAGTATAATACCAGTAGTTAGCATAATGCCATATGAAGGCTATGATAATCCACCTAACTTTATTACATACTATAGTGTTACTTGTCGTATCACTGGCATAAGCATCGCTTGCAGCCAGAGTCTTTGCTAGATAAGGTACATTATAATGTATGAACGTAGCTGAAGCGCATAGAATACTAAAAAGCCAGATAATGCAATATACTGATGCAGTACTTGTAAGACCCTCTTAAAATATCACAATGTTGAGAGAATTTCTTACTTATCGCATTGTCAGAGATATGACATTCATCGGAATAAGATTTGCAGGATACATGCAGTTTATAGTGCAGTTTATAGTAAAATTTTTCTAAAACTTAATATTTTTAGAGATTTTCGTCATTATGCGCTCAATAAATCATACAAGACATGCATTGCCAGATTTTAGCGTTAGTTAATACCGTGTGTGTAGCTCTAACTATTTTAGACCAAAGCATGTAAGTGGTTATCTGGTTCCAAGAACTTTTTTATTACTACTTTATTAGTACTAGAAAGAGCTTTGTGCATGCAGTCAGGCTTATCTAAGAATGGCCTAATAATTTATTGACTGCTAAATCATAACCAGTCATCACGTAGAAGATTAAGAGATTACAATACTAAATTGTTTGGAATACTCACTATTAGAGCACCAATAGTAACAAGAAGAGATTATGTGGGATAAGAGTAATATATTAGATTGTTGGCACTAATCAGTCAGATTACACCATGTAGGCAAAAACTCATATAATAATTACAATATTCAGTGATATTTTACTGAATATTTTAAACTGAATATAAAATTACATTTAGAGAAGGTTTCATGTATTTTACTAGAACATTACCTTAAAGATCGATTTTGTCATGTACTCATAGCATTACTCATTAAGTAGTATAACGACGTATAAAACCGCTATGTGTTATTAAAAAGCGATTAATCAGTTTAACCCATAGCTCTACTCAGATAGTTGATTTTTAGGAGATTGAATGACATTACCGACGATAAAAAAAATAATAGCTTGTGTATGTTCGTTGGTTCTGGGTAGTAGCGCACAGGCAACTGTGTTACTTAACAGTTCTTATGATGTGTCACGTGAACTATTTTTGGCCTTGAATTGTGCATTTGAAAAACAGTGGGCACAAACACATCCTAATGACGTGTTAACTATTAAGCAATCCCATGCAGGTTCATCCAAACAGGCATTATCTATTTTACAGGGATTAAAGGCAGATGTAGTGACGTATAATCAAGTGACTGATATTCAGATTCTGCATGACAAGGGTAACCTTATTCCATCCGATTGGCAAAAACGTTTGCCTAACAGTAGTTCACCGTTTTATTCTACCATGGCGTTTTTAGTGCGAAAGGGAAACCCAAAACATATCCAGGATTGGAGCGATCTAATACGTAAAGATGTCAAATTGATTTTTGCTAATCCAAAAACCTCAGGTAACGGGCGCTATACTTGGTTAGCCGCATGGGGTATAGCTCAACGCATAAGTGGCGAAAATATATCAAAAACTGAACAATTTATGAAAAAATTACTGAACAATGTGGAAGTATTTGATATAGGCGGTCGGGGGGCTACCACAACCTTTGTTGGTAATAAGATAGGTGATGTATTAATTAGTTTTGAATCTGAAGTCAACACTATTCGCAATCGTTATCTACAGCAAGATTACCAGGTAATTGTGCCCACCACTAATATTATGGCAAGCTTTCCAGTTACGTGGGTCGATAAAAATCTAAGTCAAAACCATACCGAAAAAGTAGCAAAAGCCTATTTGCGTTACTTATTTACGCCATCTGCCCAAAAAATTATTACTAACTTTTACTATCGTGTAAATAACGCACAGTTAATGAAAAAAAATAAAGATCGTTTTCCATATACAAAATTCTTTACGGTAGAGAAAGATTTTGGTGGCTGGGATCGCATAAATCAAATGCATTTTGCTAGCGGTGGTGAACTGGATAAGCTTTTAGCAATGAGGCGTGAGTAATCATGTTTCACACACCAAGTAAACACGTTCTACCAGGATTTGGGATCAGCCTCGGTAGTAGCTTATTGTTTACCTGTATCATCCTACTACTCCCCGTAAGTGCCCTGTTGATGCAGTTATCGAAGATGACCTTGTCGCAATATTGGGAAGTCATAACACATCCACAGGTCATCACTGCATATAAAATTACGCTGCTTTCTGCTGGAGCTGCATCTCTTTTTAACACATTCTTTGGAATGCTAATGGCATGGATTTTAACACGCTATAATTTTACTGGACGTCTCCTCTTAGATAGCCTAATAGATCTGCCATTTGCTCTTCCTACAGCTGTGGCAGGTCTGACTTTAACAAAGTTATTTTCCATTAATGGTTGGTATGGGCAGTGGTTGGCTTATTTTGATATTAAGGTTTCTTATACTTGGCTAGGTATTGCTATTGCGATGGCTTTTACTAGTGCCCCTTTTGTAATACGAACAGTACAGCCAGTATTAGAAGAGCTAGGACCCGAGTACGAAGAAGCCGCAGAAACACTTGGAGCTTCTAAATTTCAAAGCTTTATCCGTGTTATATTGCCAGAAATATGGCCTTCACTGCTAGCAGGTGCAGTTCTATCATTCACCCGTAGCTTAGGTGAATTTGGTGCAGTAATTTTCATAGCTGGGAATATTGCATGGAAAACTGAGGTAACTTCGCTAATGATTTTCGTTCGTTTACAAGAATATGATTATCCAGCTGCTACTGCAATTGCTTCAGTGATTTTAGTCACTTCATTGTTTTTATTATTTACAATCAATATATTACAAAGCCGCTTTGGTCGAAGAATCGGAGGGCAATAATGCCGGAAGCGCGCAAAGCTCTTAGAAGTAACTATTCACGCACAAACCAGTGGAGCCAGAGAATACTAATCAGCACAGGAGTAATTATTTCTCTATGTTTATTAGTAGTACCACTGATAGCTATTTTTATCACTGCATTTTCCGAAGGACCATGGGCATTTCTTAGAAATTTACGTGATGATAATATGCTTCATGCTATTAAATTGACATTATTAATTGCCTTAATTGTAGTACCGATTAATTTAATATTTGGTACTTTATTGGCCTGGTTGGTCACCAGATTTTCTTTTCCTGGTAGACAACTTCTTTTAACTGTATTTGATATTCCATTTGCTGTATCACCTGTAGTGGCAGGATTAATGTATCTGCTATTTTGGGGTGCAAATACTCCACTTGGGGGGTGGTTACACACACACAATATTCAGGTTATGTTTTCATGGCAAGGTATGGCTCTAGTAACGACGTTTATTACTTGTCCATTTGTTGTACGTGAATTAGTACCACTGATGCTAAGCCAAGGCAGACAGGAAGATGAGGCAGCAATTCTTTTGGGGGCCTGCGGATGGAAAATGTTCTTTCGTGTGACTTTACCAAATATCCGTTGGGCAATTCTATACGGCGTAGTTCTTACTAATGCACGAGCTATTGGTGAATTCGGTGCAGTTTCAGTAGTATCTGGCGCTATACGCGGTGAAACTTATACTCTGCCATTGCAAGTTGAAGTTTTACATCAAGATTGCAATGATGTAGGTGCATTTACTGCCGCTACCCTATTGACTATAATGGCAATATTGATGCTACTGCTAAAAAGCGCGCTACAGTGGCGATTAGAAAAATCGAACTAAGAAGCGTATACGGAAGGAGGAGAATTATGAGTATTGAGATTGTTGATCTCAATAAATTTTTTGGACATATACAAGTTTTAAACGATATTTTCCTCAATGTCTCTTCCGGAGAGCTTGTTGCATTATTGGGACCGTCTGGTTCTGGTAAAACCACATTGCTCAGAATCATTGCTGGGCTAGAAACTCAAAATAGTGGGCAGCTGAGTTTCCATGGTAATGACGTCAGTCACGTACATGCGCGAGATCGCCGAGTAGGCTTTGTATTTCAACATTACGCACTATTTCGACATATGACAGTATTTAACAACGTTGCCTTTGGTTTACATGTCTTACCAAAGTATAAACGCCCTCCTCTAAGTGAAATTCATCAAAAAGTTAGATCTCTTCTAGACATGGTGCAATTAGGACACTTAGCGAGGCGTTTCCCAGCTCAGCTATCCGGCGGGCAAAAACAGCGTGTTGCCTTAGCGCGTGCGCTAGCAGTTGAACCCCAAATTTTATTGTTAGATGAGCCTTTTGGTGCACTTGATGCTCAAGTGCGTAAAGAATTGCGCCTATGGGTTAAACAGCTCCATGCAGAGTTAAAATTTACTAGTGTTTTTGTTACCCATGATCAAGATGAAGCGATGGAAGTTGCGGGGCGGATAGTTGTTATGAATCATGGTAATATCGAGCAAGTTGGCACGCCAGATGAAGTGTGGCGCTTTCCAAGAACACGATTTGTTTTGGAGTTTCTTGGGGAGGTCAACTGTATCAAAGGCTGGATTAGTAATGCCAACTTACAAGTAGGAGACTATCACTGGGTTCTCGCCAATGAGACCTCTTATCAGGGGGCTGTTGAATTATTTTTGCGTCCGTGGGAGATAGATATAAGTCTTCAGAGTAGTCTTAAAACACCTTTTCCTGCAACTATATTAGAAGTTAGTCCTCGTGGACATTATTGGCAACTAGTCTTAAAACCTGCCGGATGGCACCCTGATTATCTTAATGTAGTGCTAGTACATGGGGCAATCATACCACAACGCGGTCAATGCTTGTTTATAGGTTTGGAAAACGCTTGTCTTTATCATGGTAAAACAAAACTCAGTCCATCGTCATATATTTAAAACTTTTCACGTAATTGCGTCTGTCCACTGCAAAACTGATAGAAATAAACGAACAGATAATTTCTCTCATGTATCAGAGGATTATAAGTTGGCATTGTTAATCCATGCGCAGCCTCACTAATTAAACAGAATTTTAAATTACTGCTGTTATTAAAAATATTAAGTGTTTTATGTAAATTTGAATATATAATAATAAGTATTGCAGACAAATCCATGACTGTCTTACTTTTTAGCATACAACTAGTATGGTTATATGAATATAACCATACTAGTTGTATGGTTATATTCATATATGCAGTCATATCCATACCAGCATCAATCTAAAACTGCTTAATATCTAATTCAAGTTATGTTTGGTAATCTATATTTTTGAGATGTTATTTAGCATTCCGCTTATATCCTGGTCATTTACTACTACTGTTTTAAGCAGAATAGCAGAAGCACCAAATATATAGCCTTTTTAAAAAAATTCTATTAAAAATAGCATATAAAAAATGTAAATTACTTAGTAAATGCAAAAACAGAATTGATGTAAATAAAATGCCCTTAATGTTAGATTACTTGGCGATCAACTCTGCATGCCTACTGCATTTAAATATAGAAGACTTATTACAATCGTATATAAAACAGATGGAATAAGTTAATTATTTTTTATAACGTAAGAATACTTACTTGGGATTCTAGTACGCTCAGTACAATCATGTTTATCTAGAAAAATTTTTTCTATTTCTCATAAAGTAACCTCTACTGATTAGTTTGTGTAGTAGTGCAAATAATTTACTATGTCGATAACTATCCTTGACACTATCTTAGATGGTGTCTTACTTATGAGTTAGACGATAGTGATTAAACTGTAAGGGATCATTAAAACTTTTTATTAAAAAATCAAGCATTAACTCTAATAGTAGTTATGAGATAACAATCGATACAGATTAATTGCGCTGAGATTACTGCCTAACCCTGTTGTCAGGCTAGATTTAGATCAAATACAAGTACATGCAAAATCTGTTATATGCTATAATAATACAACTCATTATAGTGTTAGGCATTAATAATCAGATCTTTAATACGCGATACATTATCTTTAATTACTACATCGATGAGATAATCTCACTACAATAAAGGCTGTGTTTTCGCTCGATTGTTAATCATGTATTATTAAGTTCTATTTTACAGAATTAGATAGCAGTCTTTAAGATCGGGGTATAATCATGCGTACTGCATATTGTGGAACACTCAACCACACCTACATAGATCAAAAAGTTACGCTATGTGGATGGGTTCACCGCTATCGTAACTTAGGAAGCCTTATCTTTATTGATATGCGTGACCGTGAAGGCATTGTACAGGTTTTTTTTAGCCCAGATTATCCTCAAACTTTTTGTGTGGCTGGAGAATTACGTAACGAGTTCTGTATTCAGGTTATTGGTAACGTTTGTATTCGTACTGAAAAAAATAAAAATAGATCCATGCCTACTGGTGATATCGAAGTATGTGCAACAAATTTATCCATTATTACTCGCTCCGAATCAGTGCCTTTAGATTTTAGCAAAAATAATAATGAAGACATACGTTTAAAATATCGCTATCTAGATTTAAGACGCCCAGAAATGGCTAATCGATTAAAAGCCCGTTCTCGCATTACTAGCATAGTACGACAATTTATGGAAAAATCAGGATTTCTTGATATAGAGACACCCGTTCTAACTAAGCTTACACCAGAAGGTGCTCGAAACTATCTTGTGCCCAGTCGCTGTCATATTGGTAAGTTCTATTCACTCCCACAATCACCGCAGTTATTTAAACAATTGTTAATGATCTCAGGCGTTGATCGTTACTATCAGATTGCAAAATGTTTTCGTGATGAAGACTTGCGCTCTGATCGTCAACCGGAATTTACACAAATTGATGTGGAAACTTCATTTATGAGCGCGCAGGAGGTAATGGCACTCATGGAGAGTTTAGTTCATACTTTGTGGCAAAAAATAAAATCTGTATCATTACATAATTTTCCCGTGATGACCTTCGCTGAATCAAGGCGCCGTTATGGTTCTGATAAGCCAGACCTACGGAATCCGATGGAATTAATAGATATAGCTGATTGCATCAAAAAGATGGAGTTTTTAGGTTTTTCTAAACCATTAAATAACGCTACAGATCGCATAACGGCGTTACGTGTTCCAGGCGGAGCCGGACTCACGCGAAAACAAATTGAGTGCTATATAAAATTTTGCAAAAACTACGGTTTAAACGGCATCTCCTGGATTAAAATATATCATCGAAGTACTGGCCTTTCTGGTATCAGTAGCCCTCTAATAAAACATTTGAATGAGGAGATAATAGGCAAACTCTTAGATCGTACTACAGCGATTGATGGAGATATTATTTTTCTTGCTGCAGACCTTGAAGATGCGGTTACCAATGCACTAGGTGCCTTGCGCATAAAAATAGGTAATGAGCTAAAGATTAACAATAATTCTGCTTGGGAACCGCTGTGGATAGTAGACTTTCCAATGTTTACGGTAGACGAACAAGGTGATCTAACACCAATGCATCATCCTTTTACCGCTCCTCAGTTGATGTCAATAGATCAATTAAGAAAAGAACCAGAAACGGCGATCGCTAATGCATATGATATGGTAATTAATGGTCATGAAGTGTGTGGTGGATCTGTACGCATTAACGAATGGATAATGCAAAAAACAGTATTTGATCTTTTAGGGATTTCCCAAGATGAACAAAATCAAAAATTTGGCTTTTTACTTGAGGCATTAAAATTTGGCGCCCCCCCACATGCTGGTCTAGCTTTTGGTCTTGATCGTTTGGTAATGCTGTTAACTGATTCAGATAACATACGAGATGTTATTGCGTTTCCTAAAACCACCTCCGCTATTTGTCCAGTGACAGACGCTCCTTATACTGTGAACCCTCTATTATTAATGGAGTTGGGGATGAAAACTTGAAAGTATTACAAGAGTAATATCTATACAATAGAGAGTGCTTGATCATTAGTATCTCCATCAAAAATAGATATGATGTATCAATAATTACCTCAGTAAAATACTGCGATATTTGTTATAGATCATAATCTATAACATAAAATAATCCAATTGAAAACTCATAGCCTAAGATGTATAAGATGCTGGGATATGCACTACAACAGCACAGATATTGGTTATAGATAATATATTTTACTAAAATGCTAAAAATCAGAGAAGCCTGATCAGTTAGATAATGTATAGTTATACTCACTGCTTAGACTTTATAGAATATCTCTATACCTAGAGAGGTATTACACTAACTAAATTAAAGATAATTTCCAATTATAAAAGATTCTATCGATATCGATAATATAAAAATATTGGCAAAAACCAGAGTATATCGTATCTGTTTTTATTAGATTCCTAGGATAACATGTTGGTATGAGCACATATAGTTGTAACATGACAGCTCATCAACATAAAGAGGCATTCAGGTTTAATGTTAGCTACTTATTACGCCATTGAGTACCATCTACTCTGTCTTCTAGAAGAACGCCCATATGTTCATCAAGGTAATTTCGTATAGAATCAGCCTTCTTCCAGTTTTTATTTTTTCGAGCATGAAGACGAATCTGAATAAGATCTTCGATTGTTGAGTGTGTATCATCCTTGCAATTCAAGCCGTGCTTTTTTAAAAACTGACCTGGGTCTTGCTCTAGTAAACCAAGAACACCACCAAGACAGCGTAGTCGCACTGCCAGGCTATTTGCTAGCCTTGTATCTGTGGTTTTTTTACGATTAATTTCTCGCGCTAAATCAAAAAGAACCGCACAAGCTACTGGAGTATTAAAATCATCATCCATTGCCTCGAAGAAACGCTGTGCAAACTCTTCACCTGAGGATAGATGTGCGTTTTTATCTGTATGCTGTAAAGCTATATAAAGACGCTCAAGCGCAGAACGTGCTTGTATTAAGCTATCTTTGTTGTAATTGACTTGACTACGATAGTGACTTGATATTAAAAAATAACGCACAGTTTCTCCATCATGATGCTGTAATATTTCGCGCACAGTTAAGAAATTGTCAAGAGATTTTGACATTTTCTCACAATCAATCATAACCATACCGGAGTGCATCCAGTAGTTGACATATGGAGTATTATAAGCGCAAGTAGACTGAGCAATTTCATTTTCATGATGTGGAAACATAAGGTCTGATCCACCACCGTGTATATCAAAATGCTGACCTAGTTGTTTATGATTCATTGCAGAACACTCAATATGCCAACCTGGGCGTCCATGACCCCATGGAGATTCCCAAAAAGGCTCATCTTCTTTAGATGCTTTCCATAAAACAAAATCTAGAGGATTCTTTTTTATATCAGTAATAAAAGTAACCCTTGCACCAGCGTTTAAGTTCATTAGATTTTGTTGTGAAAGACACCCATATCTAGAACTTTTCTCAACAGAGAACATTACATCGCCATTATGAGAGATGTAGGCATATTTGCGCATTATGAGTTTTTCTATCAATAAAATCATTTCTGAAATATATTGCGTGGCACGTGGCTCATGATTCGGCGGTAAAATATTAAGTGCTGATAAATCCTGATGCATCTCATGAATCATACACTGAGTCAAACAAGTAATCCCTGTGTCTGCATGCTTAGCACGTTTAATAATCTTATCATCAATATCAGTGATATTACGAACGTAATTCAGGTTATAACCAAGGTATCGCAGATAACGCGCAATAATATCAAAAACTGCAAATGTCCTTCCGTGGCCAATATGGCAGAGGTCATACACAGTCATGCCACAAACATACATACCAATCATGCCACCATTGATGGGCCGGAATTCCTCTTTGGTACGACTTAAGGTATTGAAAATTTTTAGCATAAAGAAATTCCGTGATAAAGAGCTAGTGCATAAAAAAGATATATTATACATATATATGGTTTAAGATCTTAGCTAGAGTAGATAAAGATACTGATCTAATCAGTAGATAAATAGCGCTCTATATTGATAGTTATCATATTTTTATTAAAAAGTATAATAATTATAGGATGAAATCCTGCGCTATCTGGTAGCATTCTGAATGCTACTAAGCATACCTATAGTATAACTAGGATTAATCTGATATAATGTAATAATTGAATGAGTTTTTAAGACTTGTTAAGATAATATAAAATTATTAATTATAATAATTTTATATTATCTATACTTTCATTATATATAGCGATCTTCAAAAATCTAAGCTCATTGAATTCCATACTATCAATAAATTTGTTTTTATACCTAACCTTGCAATCCCCTATTCTGCACCCAGATAATAAATCGTTCTATATAATCTCATTCGAGATCAAATTATCATTTAGGTGATGTTATTTAAACATAACAATCAGAAATATTATTACTACTTTTACCGTACAGAAGTTAATGATTTTAGATGCTAAGAGGACACAGTTCCTTATACTTTATACACTGTTGGCTATCCATTAATTATGACCAATACGCTTTTTATTGCTGACTTGCACCTATGTAACCAAGCACCAAGCATTACTTCTAGTTTTTTAAAATTTTTAAATTATGAAGCTCGGTATATAGATGCACTATATATTTTAGGTGATTTATTTGATTCTTGGATTGGTGATGACGACCCCAATCCACTGCATGATTATTTGGCTTTCTCTCTTCGTCAGTTATCTATTCCGTGTCACTTTCTGCATGGCAATCGTGATTTTTTATTAGGAAGGAATTTTGCGTATAGAGCAGGGATAAATTTAATACCTGATGAGTATGTTCTGGAAGTATATGGTCAAAGATTACTAATTATGCATGGTGACACATTGTGCGCTAACGATATCTTGTATCAATCATATCGTCAAATAGTGCAGTGTCGATGGGTAAAAAATTTATTTCTTGCTATACCAATATATACCCGGAAACATATTGCATCAATCATTAGAGATTACAGTAAACGAGTCAATAATAATAAAAAGATAGAAATCATGGACGTACACCCTCAATTAGTTACTGAGATTATGCATGCATATCGGGTATCAATACTTATACATGGTCATACCCATCGACCAGCAGTACATAAGTTAGAAATCTACGGACAGCCTGCTCAGCGCTTAGTCTTGGGAGATTGGAATCAACAGGGGTCAATGGTTAGGGTCAGTCATAATGATATACAACTCGTTACTTTTTCTTTATAAAGAAAATAATCTTTTATGTGCTAGGTTACATCTTTAGCTAAAGATCCGATCCTTAACTATTATGCATTATAGAACCCTACTTTTCCCATCTTGCATGATGTAACCTATTGGGTTGTTCACTAATAGTGACATTTAACAAATCATAGGAATCATTATACATGATACATACGTCTAATATACACTGCATTGCAATTATTATGGGTTCTAAAAGTGACTGGGCTACTATGAAATACTCTGCGGATATCCTAACTCGATTCAAGATTCCATTTCACTGTGAAGTGATATCAGCTCATCGCACACCAGAAAAATTATTTACTTTTGCAGAGCAAGCTAAAAATAATGGTTATCAAGTTATTATTGCCGGTGCGGGTGGTGCTGCTCATCTACCAGGAATGTTGGCAGCTAAAACACTAATACCAGTATTTGGTGTGCCAATACATAGTGCTATGTTAGGTGGCATGGATAGCTTATATTCTATTCTTCAGATGCCGTCTGGTGTGCCAGTGGGAACGTTAGCTATTGGGACTGCAGGAGCTACTAATGCAGCTATTTTAGCTGCGCAGGTTCTTGCATTAAACGATACCCAATTAGCCATAAGCATAGCAAGATGGAGGCAAAACCAGACAGATGAAGTGCTCAACAACCCCGACCCGAGAGACTAATAATGAAACCGGTTTATGTCTTAGGAACTGGTCAATTGGGGCATATGTTGCGTCAGGCGGGCGAATCACTTGGAGTGACGGTTCATCTCATTGAGCTGGATAGCAACCTCCAAACACTTCCAGTAGATAAGAGTGTCATTACTACAGAGATAGAATTCTGGCCAAACACGGTGTTAACTCGCAAGATATCTAAAAGTAGCTCGTTTATAAATCACAATGTTTTTCCAATATTAACTGATCGCCTAAGCCAAAAAAAACTGCTAAACGATCTTAATCTCGCAACAGTACCTTGGGCGTTCTTGTCTTGTAAGATGCAATGGCCTCAAGTATTTTCTAATCTTGGTCAACGTGTAATCGTTAAATCTCGTCATGGTGGTTACGATGGACGTGGTCAATGGCATGTATCTCCTGATAATACTAACACGCTACCAGACACTCTCTATGGTCATTGTATCGTGGAAAAAAATATTCACTTTTCTAATGAAATATCTCTTATTGGTGCTAGAGGTCGTAATGGAGCTACAGCCTTTTATCCCCTTACTCATAACTTTCATGAGAACGGTATGTTACGCACAAGTGTTGCGCTTTTGAATAAAAATACACAACAGAGTATAGCTGAACATATGTTATCTGTGATAATGCATAAACTAAATTATATTGGCGTAATGACTATGGAGTGCTTTGTGGTATCAGACGGCTTATTAATTAATGAGTTATCAGCACGAGTTCATAACAGTGGGCACTGGACGCAAAATGCTGCTTCCATTAGTCAGTTTGAGTTACATTTAAGAGCTATTCTTAACCTTCCTTTACCTACACCTGTGATACATATGCCAGCTGTCATGCTTAATCTTATTGGTATTAAGCCTCATATGGCGTGGCTCTCTGAGCCGCGACTGCATCTGCATTGGTATAACAAAATAGTTCGTGATAACCGTAAAGTTGGTCATATTAATCTAGTAGATACCAGCCCTATTGTACTTAGTCGAGTGCTACATTCTCTTCTACCGGTCTTACCAGTAGAATATGCTAATTATATTCTTTGGGCACGAAATAAACTATCTCAGCAATAGAACTATCTTTATATGTTGATTGTTAATAATTTTTCTTATTCACGATGACGCTTATTAAATGAAAGATCTATTCAAAAACTTTTTATGCATTTTTACATGCACACAGATGCACATTTTCAAAACCAACACTCTCCACACTTATAGTGTATTTAATAAATTTTACAATGTAACTCTTAATGTGAAGCCTCACTTTATAATAAAGTAATTATTGCATATAGTTAGTATCGAATTAACACTGTATATATGCACATATACAACACTATATACCATATAGCTCAATTTAGCATAAGATGAGAATTAAAACGAACTATATCGATGCTCACTATTGATATAGTTAAGCACCTCTGGATACTCCATCTCTACCAATCAATGATCTCTCAATATATCTTCTTCATATCTTCTGATCCATTAGAAAATGGAAATCTTGAATGATGACTAGTTTTAATAAGCTTTGTGCGCTAAATACAATCTTCTGGTATGCAAATAGGATATCTGAATTTTCTCAGAACCCGCTATTATCATATAAAACTTTTATATTTACGTATAACATGAGCATACCTATGATCATGAAAGATCCATAACTACTTAGTAAAAACCATTTAAAGATTACATTAAATACAAGAAATACAAAATTTAATTATTTACTTGAATATGTAGACACCTGGATTAAGATCAAGGTTGTTATAAATATTAATTCGTATTCTTCTTTTTTGCTAAAAAATGATTTCTCAGTGCATTGCATTCAAGAAGAACCACCCCTATTGTGAACGTAAAAAATTTAAAAGATTATCGGGATAATACTATGCCAAGAGTAACATTATTACTATATGCTATAATATAACAAATAAAACTAATCAAGGATGGATAGCTCACCTCTGAATTATCCTGTATAAAACAAAATCTTGATATCAATGCAATATAAGTCTAAGTGAAATGATTCTTGTTTTTCTGATAAGATATATTGATAGTTTCTTCTCAACGCACAGTATCAATCATTCTCGATCTTTAGGGGAATATAATTTAGACAACAATGGTTTTAATATATTAAATCTAATATTAGATATATAACACAATATTTATCTTATCTGTGTGTTTATTATACAATTAAAATATGATAAAAATCGTCATGTAATAGAGTTAACTAGGCATGCACGTATTATTCTAATTTAATTAATTAGGTTAGCGTAAACTGGACAGAAAGCTGATTCAAAATCTAACCATTCTAGGAGTTCAGCCGTTATGATAGATTGTTATATTTAATATCACCGATCTAAGTTAGTATTGGGGTTAACAATGATTAATAATCAAATTATACCGTTATGCTTTACTGATTCTGCCGCAAGTAAGGTAAAAAATCTTCTTCTTTATCAAAAGAACTCGCATCTCAAACTACGCGTGTATATTACTGGAGGTGGCTGTAGTGGTTTTCAATATGGATTTACTTTAGATGATCAAATTCATGTTGGTGATATAACAGTGGAAAAACTTGGAGTCATGTTAATAGTTGATCCTATGAGTCTACAATATCTCATTGGAGGTTCAGTAGACTACGTAGAGAATTTGGAAGGGTCACGCTTTGTGGTGAAAAACCCAAATGCAAAAACTACCTGTAGTTGTGGCTCTTCTTTTAACATCTAAGGTCATGATTATAAGGAATGTTATTCCTAACATAGTACATGGTGATAGCAATGTTTCTCTATATTTTTCTGCTATACTGATTAGAGATATTAGACATGAGTATTTATGATGCCATAAACATCCTAGTATGCTTTATATAAAAATATTAGTCACTATAAAATCTTAAAATTTATTTAAAACATAACAGCTGCTAAAAGCAAGGTCCTCACGCTATTGCCTGGTGACTTTTATTAAAAAAATCATTATTAGAACTAGATTACACTAAGATCGTTCATAATTTATGATTGTAATATCAAATATGATTTTGATCATTAAACGTAGTCGGTCTTCACTAGAAATCAAAATAAAAAATAAATATTAGAGTTGCATACATATATACTAAAAGGCCTATACTCCCTAATGCTATTACCTTTAAGAGTTCTACCTAAAAATCGTAATAACACATTGATACAAGCAACATTAAAGCTCTGATGTTGAAACATATATCTAGTATTTTACTAGACTGTGCTGTGTATCATGCTTAGCAGTTATTAAAATATAGCGATAAAGTAATAATAGTTAATGATCGTATAAATAAAGTTGAAAAAAATTAGAGAAAATCTCTAGCTCAACTATTATGAGAAGAGTTAGGTTGGTCAAATCTTATCGCCTGTGATCCTGGCCTGTACGTATATAATGTTAAATATCGCGGTAAATCATTACCGTTACAACTAAGTCTAGTGAACAGATTTATTATATATTTTATATTCAAGGTTATTATATTATCATCATGAATGAGAGCCAGAGTTCTAATGTCACAATTGCCAATTGATTTAAAAGGTAGTAGCTTTACATTGCCTGTACTACATTTGCATCACACTGACCCTTCTGCTGTACGACAAGCGCTTCAGGAGAAAGTTAGTCGTGCTCCTGATTTTTTAAATAATGCAGCAGTGATAGTGGACGTCACAGTATTAACTAGAGAAGTAAATTGGCATCAAATGCAAAAGGCCATTTTATCAACGGGTCTTTTTATTGTTGGTATTAGCGGCTGTCAAGATGCACAATTAAAAAATATTATTATACGCTCTGGCCTTCCTGTATTAAATGCTGGTCAAATGCATACTGCTATTAAACATAATATGACTCCCGCAGGTTTATCTTCGAAAACTCGAATAATTTTTTCTCCAGTGCGCTCTGGTCAACAAGTATATGCTGAAAATAGTGATTTAGTTATTATTAATAGTATAAGTGAAGGAGCGGAAGTACTTGCAGATGGTAATATTCATATTTATGGAATGATGCGCGGTCGTGCACTAGCTGGCGCAAATGGAGATGAAAATTGTCAGATTTTTTGTACTAATCTATGCGCAGAATTGATATCTATTGCTGGTCACTACTGGATAATGGATCAGATACCCAGTGAGTTCATTGGTCTTGCCTCGCGCCTGTATCTACAAGATGGTGTCTTGACTATTAAAAAACTCAACTAAGCATTCCTTAGTTACCTTGTCTTTTAAGATTGTAAGGGAGGATTATATATGTCACGTATAATTGTTGTTACGTCTGGCAAGGGCGGCGTAGGTAAAACCACATCCAGCGCTGCTATTGCAACTGGTTTAGCGCAGAAGGGTAAAAAAATTGTCGTCATTGATTTTGATATTGGTCTGCGTAACCTTGATGTAGTCATGGGCTGCGAGCGCCGTGTGGTATATGATTTTATAAATGTTATACACGGTGATATCTCTTTAAATCAAGCTTTAATTAAAGATAAGCATACCAAAAATCTTTTTATTTTACCTGCCTCCCAAACCCGAGATAAAGATGTACTAAGTCGTTCTGGTGTAGCAAAAGTTCTAGAAGATCTAAAAAGTATGGCCTTTGATTTTATCATCTGCGATTCACCGGCTGGCATTGAAACTGGCGCTCTCATGGCGCTATATTTTGCTGATGAAGCTATCATCACTACTAATCCAGAGGTCTCTTCTGTACGCGACTCTGATCGTATTCTTGGCATTCTCTCGTCTAAATCTAAACGAGCAGAAAATAATATAGAACCAATTAAAGAACATCTCTTAATAACACGTTACAATCCCAGACGAGTTAACAGGGGCGATATGCTTAGTATAGAAGATGTACTAGATATCCTACGTATTCCGCTAACTGGAGTGATTCCTGAAGACCAATCAGTACTACGTGCCTCTAATCAAGGTAAGTCAGTGATACTAGATCCTACCTCTAATGCAGGTCAAGCATATACTGACACTGTAGCTCGCTTACTTGGAGAATCACGTTCATTTCGCTTTACTACAGAAGAAAAAAAAAGCTTTTTCAAGCGCTGGTTTGGAGGGTAAACCATGGCCTTGCTCGATTGTTTTATATCCCGTAAAAAAAATACAGCTAGTATAGCTAAGCAGCGGTTACAAATTATTGTAGCAGAGCGCAGAAAAGGGGAGGCGGAGCCACAGTACTTACCTCAATTAAAAATAGACTTATTAAAAGTAATTGGTAAATACTTTAAAATTAATCCACATATGTTAAATGTCAAGTTAGATCAAAAATATGAAGATATCTCCATTCTTGAATTAAATATTACATTTCCTGAAACAGATAAAAAACAAAATCTTTAAGTACGTTCTCTGAACGTGTAGTTTTTCAACTTCAATTTGAATCTTTGTTATCACCTATTAGAAAATAAACATAGTCTTATAATAGAAAAGATTCTATCTTTTACAAGTAGTCTGCACTATAAAAAGATATTTTTATTAAAAGCAGTAGACAGAATAAATTCTAACCAGTAGAATCTAAGTCTGTATCTTTTGCACTCGTAGCTCAATTGGATAGAGCATTGCCCTCCGGAGGCAAAGGTTACAGGTTCAAATCCTGTCGGGCGCACCATAAAAATTATTTTAAAGTACTTGAGATGACAATGTTTACTGGTAAAGCAAAAATAATCAAGTCATCTGGTGGCTATAGCTCAGTTGGTAGAGCCCTGGATTGTGATTCCAGTTGTCGTGGGTTCGAGCCCCATTAGCCACCCCAAATTTACATTTTCTGCGAAGGTGGCGAAATTGGTAGACGCGCTAGCTTCAGGTGTTAGTGTCTTTCAAGACGTGGGGGTTCAAGTCCCTTCCTTCGCATCACCATATTACACCAAACATAGGTCAATAATATTGTATACTATTATCAAGACGATAGTATATTTAGTGTACGGCGAGTAGCGCAGCTTGGTAGCGCAACTGGTTTGGGACCAGTGGGTCGGAGGTTCAAATCCTCTCTCGCCGACCAATGCGAACATTTTTTCATGCAAAATATCCAGAAAAAATAGATTTATACTATTCGAGTAATTTATACTAGAGTGATTTATACTACCACGCTGAATGATTTTACAAAACCGTACATATTGTACAAAACCATATATAACAAAAGATGAAAAGAACAATTTTTTACGCTAACATCAAAATACAATATGCAAGGATTCATAATACGCTCATATCATGACACGCTTATATCATCATAATCAATCAGGACCAATCGGAAACAAAACATCGCCATGAAAGTTGGAATTATTGGAGCCATGGAAGAAGAAGTAAATATCTTACGCAATCAGATGCAAACAAGAAAAAAGACATATGCGTTCGGTTCTGAAGTTGATAGCGGTCTGTTAAGTGGAGTAGACATTGTTCTTTTAAAATCAGGTATTGGTAAAGTGTTAGCAGCATTAGGTAGTACATTATTGATTAACCTTTATCAAGCCGATATAGTTATCAATACCGGTTCGGCAGGTGGGCTCACCCCTAAATTAAAAATAGGAGATATTGTCATCGCCAGCGAAGTCCACTACCATGATGTAGATGTTACCGCTCATGGTTACCAACCAGGACAAGTACCACATTGTCCTATAGCCTTCAAAGCTGATCATAATTTAATTACTATAGCAGAATCATGCATTCATCAGCTTAATTTCTCTTCAGTGCGGGGGGTTATAGTTACTGGAGATACCTTTATTCAGGGCAATGAACCACTTAAGCGTATTAGATATTCTTTTCCTAAAGCAATTGCGGTAGACATGGAGGCCGCTGCTATTGGTCATGTCTGCTACCAATGCAATGTTCCATTTATTGTCATACGTGCTATTTCCGATTTTTCCAATAGGACTTCAGCTATTAATTTTGATAGTTTTTTAAAAACAGCTGCGCAAAAGTCCTCACTGGTAGTTACAAACATGTTAACTTGTCTTATATAATAAAAGCAGTAAGTTGATTACCTGTTATGATTTCTGCTTGTAATAGAGAGTCTTATAGACTATACAAACTCAGCAAAATAATCTTAAAGTTTGAAGGAATCACATTCTAGAGTGTACGAGTTATCCATAGAACAGAAAATGTGATATTTGTGAATATAAATTTAAACCCCAACTAGCTCTTCTCTTTTACTGTATTCTTGACTGTATGCCTAAGTCAAATTGCAGTCCACTTATGTAGCTTATTCTATCTGAACACACAGTCATAACATAGCGTTAGATAATCACGAGTACTGCTATATACTGATTCAGTACCAGTTCTTCTATTTTATCTTTGATAATGGGATATAATCATGTTTGATATTGGAGTTAATCTCACAAGTCCGAAATTTCTTCAGGATTATGATGAAGTAGTACAGAGAGCACGTGCAGCTGGAGTGACTGGAATAATCATTATTGGAACCACTATGTCAAGCAGTCGACAGGGGATCATTCTTGCCAAAAAAAATGTAGAGTTTTTCTGGTGTACAGTTGGCCTACACCCTCATCATGCCAACACATGGTCAAAGAAAATTGACTCTGAGATACGTAAATTAGCAGTTAATCCACATATTGTAGCTATTGGAGAATGTGGGCTAGATTTTTATCGTAATTTTTCTACAAAAAAAGAACAGATGTATGCATTTCAAGCTCAGATTGAGCTAGCAATAGAGCTTAATATGCCAGTTTTTCTACACTGTCGCGACGCTCATAAAGATTTTATGTCAATCCTTAAGCCCTGGATTCCTGACCTCAAAGCAGCTTTAGTTCATTGTTTTACAGGCACGCGATCAGAATTAGAAGTTTATTTCGAGCATGATATGTATATTGGTATTACAGGTTGGATATGCGATCAAGCAAGAGGGTCAGACTTATGTAAATTAATACCTTTAATACCATCTAATCGTTTAGTGATAGAAACAGATGCGCCTTGGTTAATACCGAAGGATCTCTATCCTCTTCCACCCTCTAGACGGAATGAGCCTAGTTTTTTACCCCACATTATGAAAAAAGTTGCTATGTTACGCGGAGATGATTTCTTAAATCTATCAAATCAGACAACTTGTAATGCTCGTAAGTTGTTTAATCTCACATAAAGGTTATATACTATTATTTAGTATGATTTTTGTAAGGATAGCGATTTTTATAAGGATATCTCGTAAGTAACCTTAAGCCGATCTCTTGATGGATTCTAAAATTATATCCCTAGTAATCGATCATCAACATATCTATGTATAACAAACATGGATACGTTTTGTTTAGTTTTTCTTTAATGAATCATTATAATTTCATGACTGAAGTATGTATAACAATTATTAATACTATTACTACAATAGTAAGCATATCAAACAACATAACAAACAACTTCTATCGACTATCTGTAAACTATACACATGTGTTATTATGTATATATGTTGTTATGTATACTGTGATTTGCATATGATTTATATAATCAGCTATAATACGATTATGTACAAAATTTTTCAGATAAGCTATCTTTAATCGTTTTATGCGCATAATAACTTTATACGCTACCTTTGGATGACTTAAGTAGCACCCGCATAGTAATTTAACATGAATGCTTGAGATTTTTCTGCTATATAATAACTATTAATAAAATATTAAAACGAATACTCTCTTGACGTGACGTATCTCTTGCTTAATATGCAAACATAGCTACTTTTAACTATACGTAAAACGAACTAAGAATACTTTTTGTTATATAAAAATAAAAAATTCAGCTGTTTATATTGAAGTAATTAGTACTATAGTTAATGAAAACTTATTGTACACTATCAGCTTTATACAAGAACTTGCTATGATTTTATGTTGGTGCGTCCGAGCAGACTCGAACCACTGACCCCCACCATGTCAAGGTGGTGCTCTAACCAACTGAGCTACGGACGCATTAGAATTATATATTTAAAAAAGGTTAGCGATAATCTTGGTATACTGCGTAAAACGCTACTTATGTCTGTCTTACGATGACTGGAATTTCATCAAAACATGCCCAACTATTTTACAAGTACCGTAAATCTGAGGAATATATTATGTGTCTTAGAGTTCTTCGTTATCTGAAACACTTACTTATACATACTTAACTTGCTTATACTTAATCATAGGTTATCACGTTTTATGCATGCAATGGATTACAATCTTCACTAAGACGCTGTAGTTCATAAACGTTATTTGAAAATAAAACGAATAAAACGAATAAAACTGATCGTATTTAGTACTTTTGATAATATCAATTATATTTTCTAGGTGATGGCAATGCAAGAAAAATCTAACACCTAATAAAATAAATATAAGAAATTAAGATAGAGTTATGTATCTTAAACCACTCCTTAACAGAGTAATCTCTATCCATTTAATTTTTAAGATCTACTCAATAAATACTTATAGTCACAATGAAGCGTAACAATCAATCATAAACTTCTGACATAGAACGATTTGGCCCAACCTTTATCACATAACGCCTGCATTCACTCTTTTAGGGAAATAGAAAAGAATATAGCTATACAATCTATCTGCTAAAATGTATCCTTTAGTTAGACTAAAGACAACAGCTCATCTATTCTAGTGATATTTTAGTAAAATAAATTACATTCATATGTAGCATGACACACTATTTATCAGGCGATATTGGCAACTAATGCCATCACTCTCTATTCAATATAGATCTTCGTGGTTACTCTAGAGCTTTAATGCTATTAATAATCTTATTAAAATAATCTTATTATCTGATGCTCATAGTCTTGTGCTCAGTACGTTAAAAACTAAAGTCTTCATAAATAATTTGGTGATTCTTATGACTACTCATGGTTGGTGTAATGCATGCAATAAATATGTAATTTATATTTAAGAATAACATTCTTTCGGTTATCTAATGTCTTTATTATATTGATTCTTTTGATTAATCATGAGGCTTTCTCTACATAAGATACACGTACCGACTATATAAACGCGATTATATAAAGCATATGCGATATACAATAAGCAACGCTTATTATCGAGTATTGAACAATTTATACAATCGATCTTTTCTCATTAAAGAGAAAGTTAGCACTAGCCAGTACTAGTTCAATACCTCGTAACTTACATAATAACTCAATGATATGCTCTCCACTGTAAATGTAAATAACTCACTATAGCTATAGCTGTTTACACTTATAAAATAAAAACATCTAACACAAGAAGTATTATACTATAATACTGATATTTACTAGTACGGTGATTACATCCTATATATATAATTAGTAAGTAGGAGTTACTACAGATTGTCACTAATTTAATAAAATCTAATAAATAGAATTGATACCATCAGTTCCATTAATAAACAAAAATACTATTATAGTATATAATAGAGATTTTAAAATAAACCATTACCTATGGTATGATATGATCTACCTTTTGATAAAAGTAGCATCTTATCGTAAGTATTAGTTACGCCAGCTCTTGGTTCACTCAAAAACCTAGCTTGGTACGATACTGCAGGTAAATATCACCTCAAGTTTGAAGGATAATCCTTATAGTATGTTTAAAAAATTTCGCGGCATGTTTTCTAATGATTTATCTATCGATTTAGGTACTGCTAACACCCTAATATACGTAAAAGGACAAGGGATTGTGCTTAATGAACCTTCTGTCGTTGCTATCCGTCACAATCGTGCTGGATCGCCTAAAAGCGTAGCAGCAGTTGGTTATGACGCGAAGCAGATGCTAGGTCGCACCCCTAGTAACATTGCTGCTATTCGCCCCATGAAAGATGGGGTAATTGCTGATTTTTTTGTTACCGAAAAAATGCTTCAGCATTTTATCAAGCAGGTGCACAGTAACAGTTTTTTGCGCCCTAGCCCAAGGGTTCTTGTCTGCGTTCCAGTAGGAGCAACACAGGTAGAGCGCCGTGCAATTCGTGAATCTGCTCAAGGTGCTGGTGCACGCGAAGTATTTTTGATTGAAGAACCTATGTCGTCTGCTATTGGCGCAGGACTACCAGTTTCTGAAGCAACTGGCTCAATGGTAATCGATATTGGTGGAGGAACCACTGAAGTTGCAGTCATCGCGCTAAATGGTGTTGTCTATTCTTCTTCTGTTCGCATTGGCGGTGATCGCTTTGATGAAGCGATTATTAACTATGTTAGACGTCATTATGGTTCTTTGATTGGTGAAGCTACTGCCGAACGTATTAAGCATTGTATTGGGTCTGCCTATCCAGGAGAGGAAACACTCGAGATCGAAGTACGTGGACGAAATCTAGCTGAAGGCGTTCCACGTGGTTTTACTTTAAATTCTCAAGAGATTTTAGAGGCCATGCAAGAACCATTAACTGGTATTTTGAGTTCTGTTATGGTTGCATTAGAACAATGCCCACCTGAACTAGCATCTGATATTTCTGAACGAGGCATGGTCCTAACTGGCGGAGGCGCTCTATTACGCAATTTGGATCGCTTATTAATGGAGGCGACTGGAATTCCAGTAGTAATTGCAGAAGATCCTCTAACCTGTGTGGCACGTGGTGGCGGCAAAGCTTTAGAAATGATTGATATTCATGGCGGAGACCTATTTAGCGAACACTAATATGCTGATTCTTAGCATGTACTATAAACAATAGGAGCACCAGTAATTAATTGTTATATATGTGACATGGTATTCATGCATAACTGTATGTTATGACTTTAATCATCTCACCAATCTCAGTGTTATCTATTTCTCAATAGATTATAGCTTTACTAGGAATGTAGAGTATCTTACTGGCTCTGTAATGAACAATTCCTGCGGATATGATCCTCGTTAAAAGAACAGAACGTATCATTATAAAAACTAATTTTAATAAAACTTTTTACTCATTCTGCTAATAATTTCAACCCCTATACAATTTATAGGCTATATCAATCCTACTGATTATTAATATTAATCACCAATATATGTCTTTTTCTGATTAGTGATCACTATAAAATATCGAATATAATTTTTATTAAGGACTTGCTGAACTTATGCAGCCAATGTTCACTAGGAATTCATCTCTAAAATTAAAATTCCTGATTGCTATTATTATAGCAATCATAATCATTTTAGCTGATCATCGTTTTAAATCATTCTCAAAAGTTCGTATATATATGAATACTGCGCTCAGTCCATTATATTTTTTAGTAAACAAACCTCGACAAATTTTAGATCAGATCTCTGTACTCTTAAAATCTCAAAAAAAACTGCACTCAGAGAATCAAGCTTTGCAATATCAAATTATGATAAAAAATAGTGATCTTTTAATACTGAACCAGGTGAAGACAGAAAATACATGCCTAAGAGAACTATTAAACTCTTATCCGATTCCGAACGAGCATAAGATACTCACTCGAGTTCTATCAACCAGTATCGACCCTTATAGTAATCAGATGGTCATCGATAAAGGCAGTGTAAATAATGTGCATGAGGGGCAACCAGTAATCAATGCACAAGGTGTCGTTGGACAGGTCATAGCTGTTAGTAAGCTTACTAGCCGGGTTCTTTTGATCTGTGATATATCGCACGCCTTACCTGTTCAAGTATTACGTAATGGCTTTCTAGCCATTGCCTCTGGAAATGGCTGGGGTAAAGATCTTCATATAGAGCATTTTTCAGATCATATCGATATTCGATGTGGTGACATACTGGTCACATCTGGTATAGATGATCGCTTTCCTGCAGGGTATCCTGTCGCCTTAGTATCTTCTGTCGTAGAAGACAAAAATCATTCTGCTACAATCGTCTTTGCACACCCACTCGCAGAGCTGAAATATTTACGGTATCTTTTATTGCTCTCTAAAAAAAATAGTAATGACGTACGCTGAAAAGCGTTAACTGCGACTTATCATAATAACTGTAGATATTGTAAACCCTAAATATCTGCACAATCAATCAAACAAATTAGACACAAGAGCACCCCACAGGCGAAGATAAAGAAAATACTTTAGATCTGAAAACTAGCACAAAATCATAGATATTGTAGTTGTAAGTCATATAGGAGAGATCTATCTTGCGAGACTATCATAGTCCTGGGTATTTAGTAATCTGGCTATCTTTCTTGGCAGCCATTTTATTGTATATTTTTCCCTGGCCTAAACAGTTGCTATTATTTCAACCATCATGGTTGCTATTGATTATGATTTACTGGATCGTATCACTTCCATACCTAGTCAATATTGGAACAGGATTTATAATAGGTTTTATCATAGACCTACTGTACGGATCAACCCTGGGAATACATGCTTTAGCTTTTAGCGTAGTAGCCTATCTAGTAGCTCAAAACTTCTGTCAATTTAATAGAATTAAACTATATCAACAGGTCATTGTAGTAATAGGATTCTCTTGGGTCGCGGATATTATAATTTATTTTATAGAACTGTTATTTATTCGCATAGCATTTTTTGCAGAACATATTTGGAATGGTCTTATTAATGGTATAGTCTGGCCATGGTTATATTTGCTCATGAAAAGAATCTGTAACCGGTTTTCTGTACTGTAAATACTCTATAAAGCATTGCGTCATTGACTTTGCTTACCTCTAGCTCTATAGAGCTTATTTGAAAATTTTTAACTGCTAATGATGTTTTGCGAACTAAGTGGATCAAACTAGTGTCGTGTACAGCTACACTTAAGCAATAAGGATACGCATTTCACGCTACTACGCTTTAGTATATTCAAGGTATATTCAAGGTATATTCAAAGAGCATTGATAAATAATCTATGTGTATGTGATGCTAAAGGGGATTGATATAGTCATTTTGAGTCATTGAAATGCAACTTAATAACATACAGTCAAAATTACTTAATATTCTATAATATGCCTACTTCTATACTTAGAGGATAGGTGTATATCGTTAATTTTTATGGCCATTACTCTAGCACCAGAGTAATCAACTTAGATAAAAAGGTAGTACTTAAGAAGTCAACATAAAATACTATTAGAAAGCATAAAATATTTATTTCAGTTTAATCAGTCAAGAAATCAAGACACGAAGAAATGCTATCTTTAGATGGCAGTAAACAGAATTAGTATAAATTCAAAATTTTATTAGTTTGGCTTCTGCTCTATTTGTATAAAACTAAATTTTTTATCTTGATATATAATGAAGAAGATAATGACCAGTATCCTCCTTAGTACCGTTATAAACACAGCGCTAAATAGATTTCGATCCAAATCATCCGAAAATGGCTATTTCGCGCTTTCAATAAAATAACAATATTTTTTCTGACTGATTCGATGTAGTCTGGTTAATCATTCTATTAGGTTTATCATCACTAATTATGCGTGCTAGAAGATCATTAATATAATTATCCATATACACAGTAGATTGATACCACATGGTCATCCCCTGTCGTTCAAATTTTTTTAACGCTATATACATAGTATTAATAATACTTACTAATAAGGAGTTCTTGTCTATAGACATTCCGGTTTCCTGCAAATCTATCCAACTGTTCTTAATGAAAATACTATTTGCTAATTTTTTCATGGAAATATTAATACCAGCACCGATCACTACATCTAATGCATTTTCGGTGTTTTTTTTGATTTCTACTAAAACCCCAGCTAATTTACGATCATACAAATAAATATCATTAGGCCATTTTACCCGAATATCTGAGGCCCCTTTCTGCTGAAGGACTTTTGCAATAACGATACTGATTAACCGACTTAAACCTATTGCTGGGGCTTTTAAACTCTGATCTAAACGCCAGTACATGGAGAAATATAAATTAGACCCGAAAGGCGAGAACCATTGAGCCCCGTGTCTTCCACGACCATTTCTCTGGTATTCAGCTGCACAAACATCGCCTGATTTTAAACCAGATACAGCATCCAATAGATATTGATTAGTGGAATTTAGAATTGGTATGACCACTAAGCGACCACCGAGTAACTCTTGATTAATTTTTCGTTCATTTAAAAGTTGCATCGCACATGCAAATCTATAATACTCGTGATCCAATACACAGATATGAATATTCCACTCTTTTAACATTTCTATAAGGTTTATAACCTCTAGGCAGGTTATACCCATGTAACAAGAAAGTTGAATTTTTGAATACACTTTTCCATCTGATAAAATATGAATCAGCCTAATTGGCAAAGTGTAATCTTTCATCTGACCACCTCTAAAGCATCTATTTTTCCTTGAGAAGAGATAAAACAAACCTCCGGTTCGAGCCAAATGTTAAATTTTTCCCCTACGCGTCGACGAACTATACGGGCTAAATTTACGATATCTTCACTACTGGCAGTGCCAGTGTTAATAAAAACCAAGGCCTGCTGATCATGTACAGCCGCACCACCAATACGGTACCCTTTTAGTTTGCACTGATCGATTAATCCAGCAGCTGAGAGTACTACATCACCATTATTGTTTAGGTGATATGGTATTTTTGGATGCAGTGCTAACAAATTAAAAGCTATCGATGCTCTCACTAAAGGATTTTTAAAAAAACTACCTGCATTACCAATATATTTTGGATTTGGTATCTTACTGCGGCGTGTTTCACATACGGTATGAAAAACTTGTATTGGCGTGACCGTTTTCGGGTTAAGCATTTTTAATGCACCATGACTCAAGACAGGACGCCACTGTTTAATTAGCCTCAAACCTACAGCAATAATAGCGTAATGATTTTTATCTCTATGCTTAAAAACACTGTCACGATATCCAAAACAGCACTCGGTAGCTTTAAGACGTTGGTGTGACCCATCATTTAAAAGGATAATATCTACATACTCACACACCTGCCTTAATTCGACACCATAAGCACCGATATTTTGAATTGGCGCTGAACCTACACAACCTGGAATCAGCGCTAAATTTTCAAGTCCCGCAAGACCTTTACATAATGTTGTTTCAACTAATTGATGCCAGTTTTCCCCAGCCCCTACATGTAACAACCATGTGTGAGTTGTTTCGGTCACGCTAATACCTTTAATGCGGTTAATCAAAACCTTTCCACGAAAATCCTGCAAAAAAAGTACGTTACTCCCTTCACCTAAAAGTAGTACCGGTTCACTTTGTCTGACCCCATTTGTCCAACTATTACAAAAAAGAGATTCTACACTATGCACAATAATCACGTTATTAGCATAAACATCAATACCGAATGTATTCCAAGGCTTTAGTGAAACTCTCTGAGAAGACATGCTAAACCTTTCTATACTAAGCTAATTAGAGAGAATGCGTTTAAAAACACAAATAGTAATGTCGTTCCATTAATAATAATCACCTTATAGCAATATAATAGTGATGTTACTGTATTATCAATATACTGTATATAATATCACCAATAATATAAAAGATGGATGAATGAGTAAGAGTTTTTTGGTCATGCACCAACAGTGTCTGTATTTCTGATATGCGCACGTTTTGTGCATATATAAGCAAAATAAATATATGCAAATTTTTAAGTATTTTTTAAAAAAAATATGATCACTACGTAACACATAAAATCTTAGCGGATATCTTACTAAAACTTCTGACATAAGGGGAATCCTTGTATATAGTTTTCCCTGCTGTAATCATTAGGGTCTCACACTAAAAAGCAGAATAACCTTTACTATATTAGTATGATATACATGAGCATCTCTACAATCTCTGTGTCGTTATTAAATCTATATTCACAGAAGACTATAGTATGAGGCGATCTAATGAGATACATTACAAACGATGTTAAAACAATATATGCACAATGTAGTAACTAATCTTTCAGGCATATCCTGTCTGTCTGTTTTTAAAATCTCAGATATCAAACTATCATGCGTACAGTTCTGGTGTATGCGCAGATGAGATAATGAATCGCGGATAAACTGGACGTCCTTGATCAATTTATTTAAAATGATTTACTAATTACGATTAGTGATAGATTGTAATCTAAATAAATTTACTATACTCTTAGTATCTTAAATCTTTCTTTATTCAAAGATAATACTTATTCACTTAATTGACTTAACTGACTTTGGTCTATGACCAGATACAATCAGTGTAATGCTGAGTAAAATTTAATGTAATTTGGAGTCAGAATGTATTCTCGTAAAGAGATTGCCAACGCTATTCGTATATTAAGTATAGACGCAGTACAAAAGGCTAAATCTGGCCATCCGGGCGCTCCGATGGGTATGGCTGACATTGCAGAAGTTCTATGGCGTGATTTTTTAAACCATAACCCCGTTAATCCATCCTGGGTAAATCGTGATCGCTTCGTGCTTTCCAACGGGCATGCTTCTATGTTACTCTACAGTCTATTGCATCTTACCGGCTATAACTTGCCAATCAGTGAACTAGCTAATTTTCGTCAGATACATTCAAAAACTCCTGGTCACCCTGAATATGGTTATACCATAGGCGTCGAAACTACCACTGGTCCTCTTGGTCAGGGTTTAGCTAACGCTATAGGTATGGCAATTGCAGAAAATACACTAGCAGCACAATTTAATCGTCCTAGTTATAATATAGTAGATCACTACACTTATGTCTTTGTGGGTGATGGTTGCATGATGGAAGGTATTTCTCATGAAGCGTGTTCATTAGCAGGAACTTTAAAATTAGGGAAGCTGATAGTTATTTATGACCAAAACAGTATTTCAATTGATGGAGAAATTACCGGTTGGTTTACTGATGATACAGTGCAACGTTTTAAATCTTATGGTTGGCACGTGCTTTCTAATATAGACGGACACGATTCCAGTATGATTCATCAGGCAATCAAAAAAGCTAGAACAGTTGATAATCAACCTTCTCTTTTAATGTGTAAAACTATTATTGGATTTGGCTCTCCAAATAAAAGTGGAACTCACTATGCTCATGGATCTCCGCTAGGAGAGCAAGAGATTGCGCTTACTCGTAGACAATTAAATTGGCATTATGAACCGTTTAAAATACCCCAATATATTTACGAATGTTGGGATGCACGGGATTCTGGTCAAAAAAAAGAAGATATATGGCATAAAAAATTCAAAGCTTATTCAAACGCTTTTCCTGAATTAGCACAAGAATTTCAAAGACGCATGGGTAATCAGTTACCATCTAATTGGGGTTATCAATCACAAGAATTCATTGAGCGCTTACAAAATAACCCATGCAATATTTCTGGCCGTGCAGCTTCTCAAAAAGCTCTTGAAGTTTTTGGAAAATTATTACCAGAATATCTTGGCGGCTCTGCCGATCTAACACCTAGTAACCTAACAATGTGGTCTGGATCAAAACCTATTAATAAATATATGGCAGGTAATTACATCCATTTTGGAGTTCGTGAATTTGGTATGATTGCTATTGCGAACGGAATTTCTTTACATGGTGGATTTTTGCCATATACTGCTACATTTCTCATGTTTGTTGAATACGCCCGAAATGCTGTGCGCATGGCAGCATTAATGAAAATCCGACATATCATGATTTATACTCACGACTCTATTGGAGTTGGTGAAGACGGCCCAACACACCAACCAATTGAACAACTAGCGAGCTTACGTTTGACCCCAAATCTGAGCACTTGGCGTCCTTGTGATCAAGTAGAATGCGCCATTGCATGGAAATATGCAGTAGAGCGTAATACGGGACCTACAGCTTTGATCTTATCACGTCAAAATCTACAACAACAAACGCGCACAACCGTACAGTTATCTAATATTTCTCGCGGTGGTTATATACTAAAAGATTGTATAGGTGCCCCCCAAATAATTTTTATAGCTACTGGCTCTGAGGTAGACTTAGCAGTAATTGCACACAAGCAACTAACAGAGGAGGGATATAAAATACGTGTGGTGTCTATGCCATCGACTGACACCTTCGACATGCAGGATTCTGATTATCGCGAACGAGTATTACCTGGAAATATTACTGCACGCATAGCAATTGAAGCAGGAATTGCAGATTATTGGTCAAAATATACTGGTCTGCATGGTATGATTATTGCTATGACTACATTTGGTATATCAGGACAAGCTGTGAAATTATTTTCATTATTTGGTTTTACTATTGAAAATGTACTCAAGATAGCCAAAGAGTTGCTGTAATATTCTCAATCATATAATCTATCAGAAGGGTCTATATCTAACTGTGCACCGTAAGCCATTTTATGCTTAAAATGTATTATAAAAAAATAATTTTTGTTTAGATTTTAAAATCTATGCTCTGTCATAAAAGTATTTAATGAAATTTAATCACTAATCCCTCTATAAAGTGATACAGTTACCGTTATCACTTATATATACTTATAAAAATTTCATAAATATTAATAGTGTTTCTTTTATTGTATTTGAAATAAACCTATGGCTTTTATAATGAACGATATACACAATATACTCTATATTAAATATCTTCTAAAATTTAACTAACAGCAACATAATGCTCTTAGATTTTTCTAACGCAATATACCCTAACATACTCTACTAACATTAGTATACTCTAGCACCTCTTTATAAAGTAACCGCACTTAAGAGAGGACAACGTCCTTACTAAATTCATTAGCACTATCGGTCTGTATATCTCTATAATCACATATATCCATACTTGAATGGCATCAGAGATTAAAGAACCTAATTCTTCTTTCGTAACATACCCATCAATAATATTGATGAGTATTTTATAATAGCAGTATTTGTTTTTATTGAGTTAAGTGCTGTCTCTAAATACCTAATTCATCTTTTCGTTCTGGGGGTTATTTTTAGCACAAAAAATAGTATTTATCTTGATTGCAGATCGGATCAATTATGTTATGCCTTGCTGCTGTAGAATGTCATAATGGCATGTTAAATCTTGTTACTGTGATCTTGAATGGACTAATAGCATTAAGCATAATCTAGTAATATTATGGACAAGTGCTCATGTTTATAAAGATAATTTTATCTGATTGATCTAATAATAGCATAATCATATAACATCTACGCACTGGAATCTAAATTGACCTCAAAGCGATAAAAATGCAAATATCAAATATTATGTTGACAAAAATAATCAAGTCTCGCTATATGCAATCTTTCACGACTTCGTCGCGCATTATTCAAGACATGCATTATCTATAAATAGTACACTATCGCTATAGTGATGTTCAGGGCATATATAGTTATATATAATAGTATAATTAACATTACAAAGAGGTTTTTATGTCCATCATTGCAATGCATGATCTCAATCTGATGGGTAAACGCGTTTTGATACGTACTGACTTAAATGTGCCAATCAAGTCTGGCAGTATAACATCTTCTGCGCGTATTTGCGCAGCACTTCCAACGATTCAGTTAGCATTAGAAAAAGGCGCTATCGTTATAATTGCTTCTCATCTCGGTCGCCCTCCTGAAGGGGCATACAATAAGGATTTTTCGCTACTCCCAGTAGTGAACTGTCTGAAGGAAAAATTAGGATCAGCTCACGTCACTCTTAACACAGACTATCTTAATGGTATCCACTTAGCAAAAGGAGCAATTACTGTATTAGAAAATGTTCGATTTAATAAAGGAGAAAAAAATAACGATCAGAATCTTTCACGTAAATATGCCGCGCTATGCGATATATTTGTAATGGATGCTTTTGGCACAGCGCACCGCACAGAAGCATCAACATACGGGGTTAGTCAATTTGCTAAAACGTCTTGTGCGGGCCCACTATTGTTAGCAGAATTAGAAGCTTTAGAAAGAGCCCTAAAAAATCCTCAACGCCCAATGGTATCTGTGGTTGGTGGATCAAAAATATCTACTAAGTTTGATATATTGCACGCACTAGCTAAAGTTTCCGACACGATTATTGTTGGCGGAGGTATTGCTAACACCTTTATTGCTATTGATCATAAGGTGGGCAAATCACTATACGAACCAGATTATCTGCATATTGCCAGAAAACTACGTGATAAATTTTCTATATCAATACCTATAGATGTGCGCGTTAAACAGGAATCTCCAAGAACTGCTACCTCTATTGTAAAAGGAATCTCTGAAGTTCAAGAGCATGACGAAATTCTAGATTGTGGGGATAGAACTGAACTGTTAATGGTTAAATTATTAAAGAACGCAAAAACTATTCTCTGGAACGGTCCTGTCGGTGTATTTGAAAATCCTGATTTTTGTCATGGCACAAAAATAATTGCTAATGCTATTGCAGATAGTAATGCGTTTTCCATTGCAGGAGGAGGTGATACGCTAGCAGCGATCGATCTGTTTGGTATTAAAGATAAAATTTCATACATATCAACCGGTGGCGGTGCATTTCTACAAGTTGTGGCAGGCAACAAACTCCCTGCGGTTGCTATTTTAAAAGAACGTGCAAAAAATCTCTCTCACAGATAATATACAGACTTACAAATCTATTGCGGTCCTTATTACAGTAAAATATATCATTAATTCTTAAAGCACACACTAGGAAAAATTAATATGTATAAAATCTTAGATTTTGTTAAACCAGGTGTTCTCAACAGTCATGATGTACAAACAGTTTTTCAGATAGCAAAGAAAAATAACTTTGCATTGCCTGCTGTAAACTGCATAGACACATGCTCTATCAATGCAGTTTTAGAAACCGCTGCAAAAGTTAGAGCTCCCGTCATAATCCAGTTCTCTTATAATGGTGCAAAATTTATCTCAGGAAAAGGAGCTTTATCAAACAACTCGCATAACTCAGCCATCGTTGGCGCTATTGCAGGCGCAAACCATGTACACCTAATGGCTCAACATTACGGTATACCGGTCATTCTACACACTGATCATTGCGCTAAAAAATTATTACCATGGGTTGATGGGCTCTTAGAAGAAGGTGAAAACCACTTTAGTCTAACTGGAAAACCCTTGTTCTCTTCTCATATGATTGATTTGTCTGAAGAAACTTTAGAAAAAAATATTGATATCTCTAAAAAATATTTAGCACGTATGTCAAAACTCTACATGACCTTAGAAATTGAACTTGGATGTACTGGTGGTGAAGAGGATGGAGTAGATCATAGTGATATAGATAACTCTACACTGTATACCCATCCAGAAGATGTTGAATATGCGTATAATGCACTTAGAAAAATCAGCACAAATTTTACCATAGCAGCTGCATTTGGTAACACCCACGGTGTCTATAAGCCTGGTAATATAAAGTTAAAACCAACAATACTTCGGGATTCCCAGGCATTTATTCAAAAGAAATACAATTTACAGCATAATCCACTAAATTTTGTATTTCACGGCGGTTCCGGCTCGTCTACCACTGATATCCAAGAATCAATTCGATTTGGGGTGATTAAGGTAAATATCGATACAGATGTTCAATGGGCGTCTTGGCAAGGTGTTCTGCAATATTATAACGATAATAAAAACTACTTACAGAAACAACTGGGGAACCCTGAAGGAGAAGATCAGCCGAATAAAAAGTTTTACGATCCGCGTAGATGGTTACGTGCTGCCCAGGTCTCTGTAGTCAGTCGACTAGAACAAGCCTTTAAAGATATGCACTCTATTAATGTGCTATAAAGTTAATTATGTAATAACCGGTGCGTATATATTACTATATCGTATAATATATGTGTTGAGCTGATAGTGTTGAACGCCATAACTAGTATCAGTATATACGTATAAAGGTTAATGCTATTTAGAGCATTCAATTACTTGATTTTATCTATATCTCTAACAATAATTTAGTATTGATAGTACTATGAACCTATGTATCTATATTAGATAATTGTAAGGATTCTATTATAAGAAAATGATAAAACGCTCATTATTGATGTAACATTGTCACTCCTATCACACTGCATGGTAACTATGCTACATCTATGAGAATGCCATAAATATTCTAAATATATTTATGAGAATGCCATAAATATTCTAAATATATTCAGTAAGGTAACGCGTACTTTTACTACAAGATAGATAGGCAATACAAACACCCATTACATAATACATTTTTAGTTTTACTCTTAAAAATACAGCATTATTTTAGGATTGTGTTCCACAATCTTTTATTATAACATCCGATTTGAAATACACTTCATGATCTTAAGAGGTAAGACTTTATCGCTATTATTTTATCAACTCTAAACATATAAAATAAGAGAAACTTTAAGGATACCGCGCCTTGTCTTGAGTGCATGATTTATGAAACTTCTTGATATAATAGATTTGATAATAAGATTCTCAGGGCAATGCTATCAGGCATATCTTTAAATCTGTAATAAACAGTACTCATTACCACACCTTATAATAAAGGTATCACATAAAACCACTAGTAAGTGTTACTGCACTAGATCCTTCTATCCATTAATACGTACACGGGAATACAATTCCAATAGTTGATTTTACGTAACAAAATAAACTCTTACATAATATTATATTTCGTCAAGTTGTATATGTATTGATACATAAGAAATCTAGAGGATAAGCAATAATATCTTTCTATAATACGGCTCGAGCTGCGTAAATATTATGATATGCATCATATATTGAGAGTGCCTTTATGTACAAAAAATCTATTATAAATAGATATCGTTACCTAACTCAGTGCACAACCCATATAATAACAGCTGGTATCTATAATACAAATTACAGTATTTAACACTCTCTATTATACGTATATCATTCATGATAAGATTTAAACTTAGTGCAATACCATAAGCTGATATTCTTCAGCAATAGAATATTACAAATATGTTTTTAAGTTACTTCAATATAACTATTTAACAGTAGATATACTTAATGTATCCTAAACTTTATGAATAACGTTTATAGTATTACGGTGTACATCTCACTATATGCTTTGATATAGTTTTAGTAATTACCACAATAGATATTAAGATCAGAAATAATATGTTAGTTTATGGCATATGTTTATAAAAAGATATAAATATGAACTAAATGTTTATCAAAAATATTTGAGTGTGATTTTATCAAAAAAGAAATACTCTTTTAAATCTAAAGTTAAAACGCATTATTTGATATTGTAAATAGATCTTTTTATTCTGATATATATAAAACATTCTTATGATGTGCAAATAATTTTTAAATTCTCTATGTAATGCTACTATGTTAGATATGAATATAACCATCATACACATGTGTAGCAGATCCTGTCATGTATAAAGGGTTTCCTTCTCCTTTCCAGGAAACACTCAATGATCCACCGGATAAGTCTACCCGCACTGTGTCTGCTAAATTTTCTTGTTGAATACCAACAGCCACTGCTGCACAAGCCCCACTACCACATGATAAGGTTTCACCTGATCCACGTTCAAAAACACGCAAAAGAATATGCTTAGGGTTTATCATTTCCATAAAACCAACATTTACTTGTTTGGGAAAGCGCTTATGGTTTGCGATAGCCTCACCTAACCGTTGAACAGCAGCTGTTTTGATGTTATCAACCTGCAATACACAATGTGGGTTGCCAATCGATACCACCCCGCACTTGATACTGGTCGCGGCAACACGAATAACGTGTGATTTTTTTTGTGCTTTCGCGTAGAAGGGGATATTTTCTGGCAAAAAATCTGGCTCTCCCATATTAACAGATACCATATCGTCTGAAATAACATGCAATACTATACAACCTGACTGCGTACTCACACAAATATCATGTTTATTTGTTAGACCGTGCAACCTTAAAAAGCGAGCAAGACAGCGAGCTCCATTCCCACATTGTCTTGCTTCACTACCATCGGCGTTAAAAATACGGTAATGAAAATCAATATCAGGATCAGAAGGTGATTCTATGATGAGTAACTGATCAAAACCAACCCCGTAATGACGATTAGAGAGACGACGGATTAACTCTGAAGAAAAATAAATATTTTGCGTTATTGCATCAACGACCATAAAATCATTACCAATACCGTGCATCTTCGAGAAGTGCACTTTTTCTGTATTTAGCGCTCTGTCATTTAATAAATTAATATTGAATATTGCTCCGTAATTTGATTGAAATAGTGCTACCCCTAGAGTTTTGTATAAATGAAAATAATTGCTGTAGCTTTGAAAAATAGCTTTGTATAATTTTATGGGAAAAATCAGGAGAACCTTTGAGACCGCACCCAATAAAACCAGCAAGCATAATAGCAAAAACTAATAGTTTTATTGTTTTTATTTTCATAATTTATTAAATTATCCTCGCTGTAATATTGAAATGACTGAAATCCTCTTTACTTACATTGCACGCTCAATAAAATTGATGACAGATTATATCACAGAAGAAGTACTCATCATCTGAAGTGCAGCGGAAATAACACATAAAAACCTTTATAGATCTTTAGAGGAAAATATTATAAGCTGCTTTGTCAACTATTTTTTGAGCAAGAAACTAATGTGGTTACACATTATACGTATGTTTCTGTTTCTAAAAACGTGCAGAAAAAGATTTTTAATATTTTAGCGTATGGGTGTAATGTAAAAAAATCTGATTTTTGCCTTATGAAGAAAATAGCAATTTAATATATCCCAGTAACTAATGTAAATAATACACACCTACAATATCGAGATGAATCGCACTATGCTAGTTATAACAAAGACATTGGTAGTGATATAAAAGAAAAATTACCTAACTATTCATTCTATGCGTTTTAAAAAACTGATCCCATGTGGTTTTCAACTCTTCCATTATATTTTATGGACATTTTTACACAATAGAATTCTAGAACTTAGGGTGTCAACTCGAATCTAATTGTCTTTATAGTGCATAGCCACTATAAATTTCTAGCATAAAAGCTACCAGATATTATGCATATATAATAATATTATTATATTATATTAAATGCTAGTTGCGCTTAAATACAAAAAAACCTCAAGAGCATCTGAGCTCCTGTTAAGCACTATAAGCTACGGGGTTCATTTGTACTGATTAGATACTGGTAATTACAGTATTCACACTTAGCGCTGGATTAATCTTCTAATGCAATTGCAGGTTACTATAGAATATTTGATAAAATTACATATTCTATATACCTCAGCATAGAACCTAACCGTTATTAATTGCACGGAATAGAAAGTTGCATTGAAATAAACTGTCTCAGTGAGTAATAATATTATATTCTTATTTATTCAATATATGATCTATGTCGATTCTGTCACCAAAATCTAGAACATATAATTCTATATTTGAAATAAATAAGCTTGACGACTGTCAGTTACTGTTTTGAGTAATAACCTAAAATTATTAATAATCTAGAAACACACTCTAAATCACCTATTCTTAGTATTAGTACAAAAATCTAAAACTATCTACATCAGTGCAATATTCATTTAATATTCTAGTATCACTAGTAGAATCATAAAAAATTTTAAAAAACAATCAGACCGATTAAGTGTAGTAACACATACTATGTTTCTCAACTTATGCCTAGAGAATATTAATGGCATTATGTATTGATTAAGTAAAAAATTAAGTCAAACAGTGTTATGAGTATACAAGGATAAACTGATCATAGCACACTAGATACAATAACCCATAATACACCCGACAGATCAACAACGGATCTTTATCGACCATCTCTCACAATCTAAGAAACAGGGTAATCCGTCACGATACTATATACTGATATTTGATCCATGATGACGATGCTTTTCATCAAAAACAATTAGCTAGATACTAACGCTTTGCTCTTTGTATAAAAATTATATATGTTATGAAATAAAAATAAAATATAATCTCATCAGATTGATTCTTCAAATAGCTCACTTATTACTATTTATTCAGATAAATTTCACTCCTTGTTGCTCGATATTTTAACATCACTATGATGGTTGATTGAGCTACTTCTATTAATATAAGGTTGTTTTAGAATACACGTGCTGTCTATTAAATACATTTTTCTGTTGAATATCAGCACTCTCAAATTTTTTTAAATACGTATCTTCTGCTCTATATATAAACTAATAGTCCTCTTCAAAATTGGCGATGTCATAAATCTTTGATTTGAATGGTATCCAATATGTCAGATAAAATTTTAAAAATTGTTACAAGACAGAGTCCATTAGCCTTATGGCAAGCGCAATATGTTCAAGACAATTTACTTTTACATTATCCTGATCTTTGCGTGAAAAAGGTTCGGGTTATAACGCGTGGGGATCTCATTCTTGATACTGCGCTTACTAAGATTGGCGGTAAAGCAATTTTTGTAAAAGAATTAGAACGTGCTATACTCTTAGGTCATGCTGATATAGCTGTGCACTCAATCAAAGACGTCCCGATGAATTTTCCAGAAGGATTAGGGTTAGCAACGATCTGTGAGCGAGAAGACCCGCATGACGCATTTGTGTCAAATAAATATTCATCTATAAATGTATTGCCACCCGATGCGATTATCGGAACATCAAGCCTGAGACGTCAATGTCAACTACATTCGCGGCGCCCAGATCTATTAATGCAATTAGCACGGGGCAATGTAGGAACCCGCTTAAGTAAATTAGATTCTGGCCAATATGATGCTATTATTTTAGCTGTAGCTGGATTAAAAAGACTAAATCTAACTCATCGTATTCGACAGGTAATACCAATAGAAGAGTCGCTACCTGCGGCTGGCCAAGGAGCGATAGGAATCGAATGCCGCCTAGATGACTTTAGTACAATAAATTTACTTACTGCTTTAAATCATCCTGATACCGAAGACCGAATAAAAGCAGAAAGAGCCATGAACGCTCGACTAGCAGGTGGTTGTCATGTACCTATAGGTAGTTATGCTGTATTAGAAGGGGATACCCTCTGGTTACGCGGGCTGGTAAGTTCATTAGATGGCACACAGATAGCACGTGGAGAATACCGAGGATCTCGCAGAGATGCTGAAAAAATCGGTATTTTATTAGCAGAGCATTTATTAAATAGTGGTGCTCGCGAGATTCTTCATTCTATAAACCCGGAAACCTTATTAGCATGAACATCTTAGTTACACGTCCATCACCATCATCAGATGAGTTGGTTGGATCTCTTCGTAACCTAGGAAGAAAAGCCTGGGCATTCCCGCTGATAGAATTTTCTCCTGGATCTCAGCTAGACATACTGCCTGAGCGACTGAAAGCTCTAGAAAGAGGGGATCTGGTATTGATTCTTTCTCGCAATGTTATCTACTATGCCGAACTTATTTTGACAAGAGAAGCTATATCCTGGCCTAAAATATTAAACTATTATGCAATTGGACCGAGTACTGCCATAGCATTTTATACTGCTACTGGATATACGATTTCATGGCCACATCAACAAGCCACTAGCGAAACACTCATTCAAGTTATACCTGTACAATATGTAAAAGGCAAAAATATTTTGATATTATGCGGAAACGGCGGAAGAACTTTACTTAGAGAAACCTTATTAAGCTATGGTGCACAGGTGGAACTAATTGAATGTTACCAGCGTTGTGAGAAATGCTATCATGGAGAAAAAGAGGGAAAACGCTGGCGTGAGAAGGGAATCAACACACTAATAGTAACTAGTGGTGAAATGTTAAGACAATTATACCGATTATTTCCGCATAAAGATCGAGAAGAGTGGTTGCTAAAATGTCGACTCATCATTGTCAGTGAGCGTTTAAAAGCCCTAGCTAATACACTAGGATGGCATGATGTGTATGTTTCTTCTGGCTCAGATAATAATGCATTATTAAATTTCATTTTATCCTAAGCTTACTAATTAAGCTTACTAATATAGTAAAAAGTTTTATCAAAATCTCTAACTGTTTTTAAAAAGACTTATGTTTTACAAAAGACTTATAATTATCAGTAATCACACTGAATAATCTATTCAATTGTCACTGAAAATTAAAAATTACTTCTTATTTTTGGCAGACAACCATAACTGTTCTAAATTAAATACCATAATTGCATTTTGGTATTTAATTTAGAACAAAGGGATTGTGCTTAACTGTATTAATTATGCAATATAAATCACTATTCAATATCGCTAGTACTAGTCTATATACTTCTTCCCTAATTGTTGCTTAGCTGAACTTATTGAATTAAGGTATTTTATACCTAATATATAGCATATATATGAAGATACTTCATGCTTCTGTTCTATTCATATATAGCTATTTCCTTTGTATACCTACCCGAGAAATATTTAATAAAACATAAAGTGTATAATACTATTTACTGCATACGTATGAGTTACTCAAAAATCACTCAGAATTAATATATACCTCTTGCGACAACAGTCATCGTACTAAATAATCCTTACTCTTGTAATATCTAATTTATTAGATATTAATGATTTATTACATGACAGATGATAACTATAAAATATTTCATTAAATAAAATGGTCTATATTGCTCATTGGTGGCCTATTAGTTAGTAAGATCTTTATCTTTTATAATCCTAAAATAAATCTACACCTAAGATATGCGTATATAGATTCGTATGTTATAATAGAATTATCCTAAATCATTCTATTCAACCTATGTAACTACATGTGTCAAATATCTTATCAATAACAACTTTATATTATTAGTAAAAAATAGTATGAATTATTCTATTCATATCAGTAAGAAGTAATGTGACGATTAGAGGTGGTTCGATCAAAAATGCAAGACTATATTTATAAAAATTTTTATTCTAACTAAATCTACATCAATTGTTTTAAAGTGTAAGATGCTTACGCATCTTCCTTGAAGAAAAAACTATACAATATTGAACTATTATAGAACTTGATAAAATGAGTTTTCACGCGTTGCCTCTAAAAAATCAATTTATTTTTCTTAGGGGGTTGACCTAATTATCATTGATGACTGAATCTAAATGCATATATCACCTTATAGTAAAAATATAAAAAAACCTTTTAAGATACTATATAGTTTTTCTGAAACAGAACACAAAAATTTAGGCATCTATATATACAAGTAGATACAATACTTCAGAACAGATTTTCAATCATTATATTCACCGGAATATCTCAAGTAAAGCGATCGATTTGAAACTTTTTCTAGGCAGAATATCGATCAACTGATACTGTGTTTTGGGTATGATTGCATCATGATACCTCTTTTTAAATATTCTGCTTTGGATAAAACGTCGACCTAAGTGGACTTAGGTGGATTAGTGGCGAAAAAACAAGACGATTAAGTGATTGTTCTTATGAAATAAGAAATCTTGAGGCACTAAGCGGACATCTACATTACCTAAATACGCCTACATTGATCTTCATTGGTCAATTGATTTTCTTCTATCATCTTCACACATACACTAGTATGTTTTTGCGATATCCTATGCATGCAAAATGCTTTAAAGCTAAGTAATATCAAAAGCATTACTAAAATAGATTTTTCTTACCTTTTAGTTAGAATCATTATTCATGTGATTGGCCATAATAGTCTTGACTATTGCTCAACGTATATGTTGATCGCAGCATTTCTATGCGTGATCTTTCGTAGTATCTTCGTAGTATTATGTCGTTTACTTGTCGTTTACTTTATGTTTATCCTATGCGTATGTGAACGATGACAAGTATGATGTCTGTGTTTTTAGATTAGATTGCATTAGAATAGCCACTGATCAATGCATTAATTAGCAATAAGCGCAAAAACTATAAATCTAGTGCTGTGTTATATCTTCATTTTAATATATATTTAATAACCACTATTTCTCTCTGATACTGTGGATAGCCAAAGTCATTCAACTATGTTTTATAGTAGTTTATTTACCATTAAGTTTTACCATTAAATTCTATAAAATATACGTAAAAACATTTGTAGCTAACATATTTTTATAATTACACTCACTTTTAAATTATTAATATATATTATAGTGTCGTGTTATCGTCCTGATGACATACTCCTAACTTAGAATATTATGGGTATGAACTTTATATCATATATCACTTCTCATAAGCATGGGATATCCATGATATATTACATCTAATATCTGTCCTTTTATTCTCGTTTGTAATGTTATACAGGATACATAACATTCATATCCAGGAAGGTTTGAACCATATTAATGACATTAATGGCACTGCTTCTAGCATTATACTAAATCATACTGATCTGGATACGTGTGAAGTTGTATTCTGCAATGCCATAAAAGAAGACTATACTGTCTGTAATACATTTTTATGGGTATATGAGCTAATTTAGTATATCATCAGTATGATCAGTAGAAAGATTGATTAAACTAATGTCTATGCAGCCACATATACTATATCAATCTTATGAATCTAGCTGTCGCGCTCATCCGAATTATTAAAGAACTAATTCAGGTTAATCATCTCATATGCCATGCCTTACGAATCTAAACGTAATGCAGACCATACTTTATATTATTATTAGCAATATGTATTAGTTTTGCATGAATAATAAGCATTAATACTAATTTTTAGTATTTTTTATTTTAGTATTTTTTATATAGACGATAGACGATATACCACTTGCGCCCCAAACTTAAGATGAGAATTACGATGTAGTGAATTAAAGAGCGCAGTAATTCACTTTTTCAAAACTGACACAGTATTTAAGCATATCACAGTTTTTATTTAAACACTACTTATTCGGTATAGAGATAAGCATACATAAGATTTAGATAAGCCCTAAAGCATAGAATACTGTTTTTACAGATTTTTAATCTATACAAGATAAAGACAGAGCTCTTACTAGGAGTAAAATGTGATGCTTCTATTGTATTTCTATTGCGTAACAGACTCTTTTTTTCTGATAGAGGTCATCTACTGTCAAAAAAACAACTATTATTAGTCGATATCAATGAATTCTTATAATGTCTGGTAAGGACAGCACTATATTAGTAGTTGCTTTTAATGAATCTAATGTCTTTCAGTTAAAAACTGATTTTGCTTACTTGCGCTTATTACTATAATAACTACTACATAAATTTCACATAGTCCAGGCACTAATTAGAATATTGAAAATACTACAAGTAATACGTAATATAACCTTCCCAGTCACCCTCATTACAAAAGGATTGTATATATAGCGCTTTTAAATATTACAATATTTATATTTATATTTATGCTTTATCATAATAGCTATCATCAATGATAGCTATTATGATAAAGCATCCATTGGATGAATGTAGTTTTAAAATATAGAATGTTCCCTATGCTGTTTATTTAAATACAGTGCAAGGCATCTCCAAACATCAGTGATCGCTGAGCTCCTCTCTCTGTACACAAGTGTATACGTGCTGATCTAACCATACTCACAGGCCCTGCAATATATATAGCATGTCTATGCAAACAACTGTAGTCTTGCATTACAGCACTGATAACAGTACCCTCTCGACCAATAAAGTCATCTTTGGGTCTCTCGAGGACAGGGAGAATTTTTAACTTAGGATACTGATGCACTAGTTTATTAAGCTTATCTAACTCATAAAGATGTTGGATCTCACGCCCACCCCAGTACATAGAAATATCTCTATCCGCCTTTTCTGATAGTGCTGTAAATAAAATAGATCGAATATAAGAAAACCCTGTTCCACCTGCAATCAATATCAGTGGATAATCCTTTTCATCCCTCAACCAAGCGAGACCATGGGGCATATCAATAATAATGTCTTTATGATTCTGTATATACTCTATCACTGATATAATAGAAGAACTAAACTCAGAACCGCCAATATGCAATTCAATGCTATCCTTTTCCATTGGTGTTGAAGCAATCGAAAGTGGTAGATGATCATACTCTTTGAGTTTTAGTATCACATACTGACCTGCTCGAAAATTTACATGATACTCTGGAGTTAATAGAACACGGTATATAGTATCAGTTATGCCTTCTACTGAGGCAATCTTACAACTTAAGGTTGGCACTTATTCCTCTATCAAGTGAATATAGTATTATGACTATTTTTAGTCGAGATTAATATTTTTTAATATACCGAGTTCGTCCCAAAGTGTATCAACATGAGAAGTTACAATAGGGTCTTTTTTAATCGGAGACCCCCATATACGTTGAGTCTCTCCCGGCAATTTATTAGTCGCATCTATTCCCATTTTTGATCCGAGCCCTGATATAGGTGAGGAAAAATCAAGATAATCGATTGGTGTGTTTTCTATAATCACTACATCTCGTGATGGATCCATGCGAGTGGTTATCGCCCAGATAACATCATTCCAATCTCGAGGGTTGATATCGTTATCACATACAATAATACATTTAGTATACATAAATTGGCGCAAGCATGACCAAATACCCATCATAACAAACCTTGCATGCCCAGGATACTGCTTTTTAATGGTTACCACTGCTAATCTATACGAGCATCCTTCTGATGGCATATAAAAATCAATAATTTCTGGAAACTGTTTTTGCAGAAGTGGTACAAATATCTCATTGAAAGCCATGCCTAAAATAGCAGGCTCATCGGGAGGGCGACCGGTATAAGTAGAATGATAAATAGCTTTATAACGTTGTGTTACATGAGTAACAGTAAAGACTGGAAAAATATCCGCTTCATTATAGTACCCTGTATGATCACCATATGGTCCCTCTAGCGCTACTTCTCCTGGCTGGATATATCCTTCTAGTATAATTTCTGATTTAGCTGGAACCTCTAGATCATTTGAGATACACTTTACAACCTCAGTTTTACTTCCACGCAGCAAACCAGCAACAGCATATTCTGACAACTTATCTGGTATTGGCATGACTGCACCTAACATTGTTGCTGGATCAGCTCCTAATATTACAGAAACTGGGAATCGTTTTTTAGAATAAATATGACACCATGCTTTAAAGTCTATCGCACCACTGCGATGTGGTAACCATCGCATAATTAACTTATTTTTTCCGAGCAGCTGTTGGCGATAAATTGCTAGATTCTGTCTTGTTTTATATGGACCACGCGTTACCGTTAAGCCCCAAGTTACTAATGGCGCGATATCATCTGGCCAACATTTCATGATAGGGAGACACCTCAAATCAACCTCTTCATCTCGCCAGATCTGTTGTTGACACAGTGCATGCTGAACCCGTTTAGTGGGCATATTTAAAACTTGCTTCCAATGTGGTATGTTTTTCAAAAAATCACCAAACCCCTGAGGTGGATCCGGTTCTCTGAGAAAAGCCATAAGCTTTCCGATATTTCGTAAAGAGTGCTGATCAGACTGCCCCATGCCTAACGCCACTCGATCCAGCGTTCCAAATAAATTGCACAATACTGGCATTTCGCACCCTTTCGGGTTTTCAAAAAGCAAGGCCGGACCGCGAATGCGTAAAGTACGGTCAGAAATCTCAGTCATTTCCAGATTAGGGTCAATTTCTTGCTGAATGCGTTTTAACTCTCCACGTTCTTCTAGTAGAAAAAGAAAACCCCTTAAATCTTTATATTTCATAACTTTCCAAATAGGATCACTGCTTACGAAGTACTGACTGGTGGTGGTGTAATCCATACAGCATATGAGTTATTTACAATAACTATCAGTTTGTCATAATCAAGCAATAAGAATTCAATTCTTAAAGAATTTTTATACAATAAGTACTTACCCTAAGTATCTTAGGTGGTTATGTTTGTAGTATTCTGCGCTAGAACACTGTTTAGTTTGAGATGACGGTAATCTTTCATGAACCGCTCGCTATATTATATAAAAATGATTTATGGTAACAGAACATAAAACTGATGTTTTAAAAATAACGCGTTTCTCTGTAATTCACTAAATAATTATAGTCAAAACATTCTAATCTGTAAACGATAAAATCATGAAGAAACACAGATGATTAGTTAAAAGTATATCAAGACTTCTTACTCTATACTTATGAGTATACATATATATCTTACCTCTTATGATAATCCAGACCAGATGACCAACTAAACAATCTAAACATAGATTTTTTATTATCGAGCTGTTGTTTCCATCTGACGAATTGTATTTCTCAGTGCTAGAGACCTTTAGAAAACATATCGGCTATAACCTATTCAGTATATAAAGAAAAGAATTAGACGACGTAAAATATATAAAAACTGATACGGTTTTATCAAAAAATCTAAATATCTGGTATGCAGAGAAAACTTTTAAGAAAGCATATAAGGTTTATATAACAACTTAAGCACGCAATACTAAGCTTAGTGACAATATGTAAATTCAACTATTTATGATCATCAAGAATATCTATGCCTTTATCAATCGATATTGATACACAAGGAACAATCAGAGTTCATATAAAAATTCAACAGTAAGCTGTGTCAATCGTATCTGCTAGAGTACATTAGTACAGACATAGCAATAACATTAGAGTATTGAATGTATACAGACCGTAGCAAACTTCAGGAAATCTATAAATAGCTTTATTTATTATTGCTGTTAATATAATGCTTGCTATGAAGAATTATCAGCTCCCGTTTTTAAGTGGTGCACAACTCTACGTAGCTATTAGTGATATAATATGAAGTCAATTAAATACTTACATGCATCAAAAGCAAGAGCATAAATAAATATTTGTTTTTTAAATAAAATGTATTTTTTAATAAAATTGTTTATTTGCATTCATGAAGAATCAATTATTAGATAATATTTTAGATAGATAGATAGATAGATAGATTCTTTGCTGTGATTCCATCATCTTCTTGGTAAATCTATCGTATGACCTCACTATGCTAAAGTGTAATAATAATCACAATTATGCAAAAGTATATCTTGATAGTGTATCTATTAAGGCTTGTGCAGAGACCGAACAGTCTTAGGTAAAATAGAATAAAGATAATTTGATTTTCAATGTAATCGTGCTAACGAAAACGCCGAATGAAAACAGAAAGAACTTTAAGTAATATCATTGTTATCTATATTTACAAAAATAAGTTTTTCTAGAATCATCATAGATGATCTCTCCTGTCTTTGACGTTATAATAAAATATTAATGCTTAAGTATTTAATAGAAGAGGTACAAAAGGAAATACATCTATGTCAAAACATTTTAATTATGATTTGGATCCAATTGAAACTCGAGAATGGGTGGATTCAATTCAATCAGTAATTTATGAAGAAGGTGCAGAACGCGCTCAATACCTAATAAATGCCATACTACAGGCCGCAAGAAGGAGTGGCATTCAAACCAGCTCTCATACATGTGTGCGCAATTATATTAATTCTATTCCTCTACAGGATGAACCGAAATACCCAGGTAACACTATTGTAGAGGATCGTATTTGCGCTGCTATTCGTTGGAATGCAATTATAACCGTGCTGCGTGCTTCAAAAAAAAATCTAGAATTAGGTGGTCATATTGCCTCCTTCCAGTCTGCAGCTACTATCTATGAAGTATGCTTTAATCATTTCTTTCGTGCACGCAACACAAAAAACGGAGGTGATCTAGTTTATTTTCAAGGTCATATATCCCCTGGCATATATGCCCGCGCTTTTCTAGAAGGTCGGATTACTGAAAAACAAATGGATAACTTTCGACAAGAAGTGAACGGAGAGGGGTTGTCATCTTACCCTCACCCTAAACTCATGCCAAATTTTTGGCAGTTTCCAACTGTTTCGATGGGGCTTGGTCCTATAGCCGCAATATATCAAGCTAAATTTTTGAAATATCTCCACCATCGTGACCTGCAGGACACGTCCTTGCAAACTGTGTATGCATTCTTAGGAGACGGTGAGATGGATGAACCAGAATCTAAGGGTGCGATTACCATTGCGACTCGGGAAAAGCTAAATAACCTAGTATTTGTTATTAACTGTAACTTACAGCGCCTAGATGGACCAGTAACAGGAAACGGTAAAATCATTCATGAACTTGAAGGTATTTTTTGTGGAGCTGGTTGGGAAGTCATTAAAGTCATTTGGGGGGGGCTCTGGGATCAGCTGCTGCATAAAGATACTAGTGGTACATTAGCTCATCTGATGAATGAAACTATTGATGGTGATTATCAAAACTTAAAATCTAAAAACGGTTCCTATATACGTCAACATTTCTTCGGAAAGTATCCGGAAACACTAAAACTCGTAGAAGATATGACCGATGATGAAATCTGGAATCTAAACCGAGGTGGTCATGATCCGAAAAAAATTTATGCAGCACTAAAAAAAGCACAAGAGAGTAAAGATAAGCCAGTAGTTATCCTTGCCCATACAGTTAAAGGTTATGGCATGGGTGAGATAGCTGAAGGGAAAAATATCGCTCACCAAATAAAAAAAATCAGTCTAGACACACTACGTTATATTCGAGATCGTTTTCAAATTCCAGTGAATGACGAAAGTATTAAAGATTTACCTTATATCACTTTTCAAAATGACTCCGATGAGTATCAGTACCTCCATGAGCAACGCAAAAAACTAGGTGGATATCTACCTATGCGTAAAGCAACTTTTGATGAAGAGCTACAAATCCCAGCATTAGAAGAGTTTCGCGTGCTCTTGATTGAGCAAAACAAAGAAATATCAACTACTATAGCATTTGTGCGCATTTTGAATCTTTTATTGAAAAACACAGGCCTTAAAGAACGCATAGTACCTATTATTGCGGATGAAGCGCGTACTTTTGGAATGGAGGGCTTGTTTCGAAAAATTGGTATTTATAACCCACACGGGCAACAGTATAATCCATCAGATCGTGAACAACTAGCTTACTACAGAGAGGACAAGCAGGGGCAGATCCTTCAAGAAGGAATTAACGAAATTGGCGCAGGTTGCTCATGGTTGGCGGCAGCAACATCTTATAGTACGAATAATACACCTATGATCCCTTTTTATATCTATTATTCTATGTTTGGCTTTCAACGTATTGGAGACTTATTGTGGGCAGCCGGTGACCAACAGGCACGTGGATTTTTGATTGGTGGAACCTCAGGTCGCACCACTCTCAATGGCGAGGGATTACAGCATGAAGATGGTCATAGTCATATTTATGCCCTTACCATTCCAAGCTGTATCTCTTGGGACCCAGCATATGCTTATGAAGTGGCAGTGATCATTCATCATGGTTTAACTCGTATGTATGGTAGTGCACAGGAAAATGTTTACTACTATATTACTACTCTAAATGAAAATTATTATATGCCTGGCATGCCATCAGGGGTTGAATATGGTATCTGTAAAGGTATGTATAAGCTAAACAGCAAGGTAGGTTCTGCAGGAAAAGTACAGTTGTTAGGTTCAGGCGCTATATTACGACACGTACGTCAAGCAGCGGATATTCTCGAAAAAGACTATAGTATAGGATCTGACGTCTACAGCGTTACTTCATTTACCGAACTGGCCCGTGATGGTCAGTCTTGCGAGCGATGGAATATGCTGAATCCATCTAAAGCACCACGAATCCCCTATATTACTCAAATTATGAATGATGCACCTACCATAGCATCTACTGATTATATGAAATTATTTGCTGAGCAGATTCGACATTTTATTCCAACTACTAATTATCTCGTACTGGGTACCGATGGGTTTGGTTTATCAGATAGTCGTAAAAACCTGCGTTATCATTTTGAAATCGATAGTTCTTACATAGTAATTGCCGCATTAACTGCATTAGCAAAGAATAACACTATTGATAAAAAAGAGATATCGGCAGCTATTATGAGGTTTAATATTGATTCTGATAAAAAGAATCCATGCTTGCTCTAATTGAAGAGGTAATACAGAATGACTATTGCAATTCCTATTCCTGATATTGGAACCGATCTAGTTGAAGTAACTGATATCTTAGTAAAGATTGGTGATACAGTTAAATATGAGCAACCACTATTAGTTATCGAAGGTGACAAAGCGTCTATGGAAGTACCATCTCCACAATCTGGTGTAGTAAAAGAGATTCAAGTAAACCTAGGAGATAAAGTACATACCGGACAGGTTATAATGAGATTTGAGACCATAAAAGAGACTAGCTCTGAAGGATGTGTAAAACACAATAACACAAAAGTAGAGGCTTTACCAACACTTAGCTCCTATACAGGCCTTCATTTACCAGAATGTCATAATGATCCAGTTAAAGTTATTAAAATCTTAGTCACAGTCGGTCATAACATTAGCGCAAAAGAACCATTAGTACTTTTGGAAAGAAAACAGCAAGCTTTAATAGAAATTCAAGCACCCTTATCTGGCAAAATACATGAAATAAAAATAAGAAAAGGGGAGAGCATTACAACTGGTATGCTAATGATGATCGTTCATGTCGACAATATGGTAGAAAAATTTTCATCAGAAAAAAGATTAACTAACTCCATACATCAATCCACATTTATTGAAAATCACGCATACATTCATGCCACGCCTTTTGTTCGACGTCTAGCGCGACTATTTAACGTTAATCTTGATGATATAACAGGCACTGGACATAAGTCGCGTATTTTACAAGAAGATGTCATGCAATATATACAAAATATAAAAAACAATACTCAACATACTAATGAAATTAGTACAGCTCGTAATATATTACAAGATGTAATGCCATGGCCCAAAATTGATTATACAAAGTTTGGTAAAACGAATGAAGTATCCATGAGTCGTATCCAAAAAATATCTGGTGCAAACCTGAAAAGAAACTGGCTAATGATTCCACATGTTACCCATTTTGATAAAATAGATATCACTGATCTAGAAATATTTCGTAAAAAACAAAATGGCATAGCAATCCAAGAAAATCTAGACGTTAAACTCACTCCTCTAGTATTTATTATAAAAGCTGTTGCCATGGCACTCAAAGCAATGCCGAGATTTAATAGCTCGATATCTTTAGATGAACAAACACTAATCCTAAAAGAATACATCCATATCAGCATAGCTATCGATACCCCGAATGGTTTATTAGTCCCAGTTCTGAAAGATGTTAATAAAAAAGGCATTATTGAGTTATCTCATGAGTTACGTAATATTTCTCAAAAAGCACGAAATAGTCATTTAACTGCAGAAGAAATGCAAGGGGGGTGCTTTACTATTTCTAGTATTGGTCGTTTAGGTACAACTCACTTTACACCAATTATCAATGCACCAGAAGTAGCTATTCTAGGTATCTCTAAATTCGTAACAGAGCCTCTTTGGAATGGTAATAAATTTATACCACGTTTAATGATGCCAATTTCTCTGTCTTTTGATCATCGTGTGATTGATGGGGCTGATGGCGCACGATTTATTACTATACTTAATAAGACAATATCTGATATTCGCCATCTAGTCATGTAATACTATCTTGGAATATGTCTTCCTTATTAACATACATTATGCATATAGTATATTTTTATTCTCTGAGTAGCAGTCAATATTGTTAAGCACAATACAATACCAAAAAGTAATTACTTACAATCATATCATAATCAGAGTATACCTAAATATTAGGAGGTTATAATGACTGAGCGCATTCAAACTCAAGTTGTTGTTATTGGAGGTGGTCCTGCAGGCTATTCTGCTGCATTTCGAGCAGCAGATTTAGGTTTACAAACTATTATAGTCGAACATCAACAAAATTTAGGTGGTGTTTGTCTGAATGTAGGTTGTATTCCTTCTAAAGCTTTACTGCATATTGCTAAAGTACTCGAGGAAGTAAAAGAACTCAAAAATCATAATATGGTTCTTGATGATCTAAAAATTAATCTTGATGCAATACGTAACTGGAAACAAAAGGTAATCCGTAAATTAAATAGAGGGTTATCTGGTATTGCAATCAACCGTAAAGTACCTATAATACAAGGCATTGGTAAGTTCAGTAACTCTAATACCCTAGAAGTTATTCTACAGGATGGCTCATCGACTGCTATTACTTTTAATAATGCTATTATTGCGACAGGTTCATCCCCTATTAAAATTTCAGGCATTCCGTATGATGATGAACGGATTTGGGACTCTACCGCCGCACTTGAATTAAATATAGTACCAGAGAGACTTCTTATAATAGGTGGTGGTATTATCGGTCTTGAAATTGCTTCAATTTATCATTCTCTTGGCGCACAGATTGATATTATTGAAATGTCTAGTCAATTAATTCCCCCTGCAGATGCAGATGTAATGCACCTCTTTACTCGATATATTTCTAAACGATTCAAAATCATGTTAGAAAGTAAAGTAACATCCGTAACAGCAAAACAAGATGGCATATATGTAACTATAGCAGGAAAACAGGCGCCTGTAGACATACAGCGTTATGATGCGGTTTTGATAGCTGTTGGACGCTCACCTAATGGCGCTCACTGCAGCGCAGAGAAAGCTGGTGTTACAGTAGATGAAGTCGGTTTTATTCCTGTCGATAATCAAATGCGCACCAATATTCCACATATTTTTTCTGTTGGTGATGTCGTTGGACAACCAATGCTAGCACATAAAGGCATACATGAGGGTCATATTGCAGCTGAAGTAATTTTTGGCAAAAAATACTATTTTAATCCTAAAGTAATTCCATGTATTGCTTATACTGATCCAGAAATCGCTTGGGTTGGTATCACGGAAAAATATGCTCAAGAAAACAATATCTGTTACGAAGTGTCCGTTTTTCCATGGTCTGCTTCAGGTCGTTCCCTTGCATCTAACTGTACAAATGGGATAACCAAGCTTATCTTTGATAAAAATACACATCGTGTTATCGGTGGCGCAATTGTTGGAAGTAATGGTGGTGAGCTCTTAGGTGAAATTGGTTTAGCTATTGAAATGGGATGTGATGCAGCAGATATAGCGTTAACCGTTCATGCACACCCCACTCTGCATGAGTCAATTGGCCTAGCAGCGCAAATCTTTGAAGGTAGCATTACTGATATACTCAATGTGAAATGCAATAAAAAATAACTATTTATTCACACCGGAGCGATTAACTATTATAGATCATAAGGCTATAATATGAAGAGAAGTGATTGTATAATCTAACTCTCGTAAAAAGATGAATGTGTCTTCTTAAGCTGCTTTTAATTTAGTAATGCATCAGGTTCATAGAATGCTTATACTTTAAAGGGTACTCATAAGCCCCAGTATTGTATTAGTAAAATAACGAGGATGGGTCATATGAGTGAGCTCACGCATAGTCAATTGCTAATTTTAGGTTCAGGTCCGGCTGGCTATACTGCGGCTATATATGCAGCACGTGCTAACTTGCACCCAGTATTAATCACAGGTATAGAAAAGGGTGGGCAACTAACCACTACAAGTGATATAGAGAATTGGCCAGGTAATCCTGATAATTTAACAGGTCCAGCCTTAATGAGTAGAATGCATGAGCACGCACTCAAATTTAATACTCATATCATTGATGACCAAATTATAAGCGTAAACCTCCAAAAAAAACCTTTTTTATTAAATGGTGAGAAAAATCGGTATAGCACTAATGCACTAATTATTGCAACTGGTTCCTCAGCTCGTTATCTCGGCTTACCTTCAGAAGAGGAATTTAAAGGACGTGGCGTCTCTGCTTGCGCAGTTTGCGATGGTTTTTTTTATCGTAACAAAAAAGTTGCAGTAATTGGTGGTGGTAATACGGCGATAGAAGAAGCATTATATTTGACAAATATTGCCTCTGAAGTTCATCTTATTCATCGTCGGAGCACTTTTCGTGCTGAAAAAATCCTTGTAGACCGTCTCTATAAAAAAATCAATAATAAAAGCATTATCCTACATGCTAATTATACGCTAGACCTGGTGTCAGGTGATAACAATGGTGTCAATGCATTACGCTTACGCTCCACACAAGAATCTTTAACAAAAGATTTAATAGTTTCCGGTGTATTTATTGCTATTGGTCATACCCCAAATACCAAAATATTTCATAATCAGCTTGCATTGCATAACGGCTATATTACAGTTGAATCAGGTATGTATGGCAACGCTACACAAAGTAGTGTACCAGGTGTATTTGCTGCTGGTGATGTAATGGATCATATTTATAGACAAGCTATTACTGCAGCAGGCAGTGGGTGTATGGCAGCACGTGACGCTGAGCGTTACCTTGACTCAATTTCATCATTCTAACTAAGTTAGAGAACGTTTGCATATTTATCAATCGAGGATCTATTGCGATGCAAGGAGATCCTCGATTGATTAAAAATATGACAACAACTAGTTTTAGTAACTCCTAAAACTACATAGTACCAGTCATTACTAATGCGTACATACTGTATTGTACATGCACATGAGCATGTACAATAGAATAATCCTTTTTAGAACAAATTATCTTCTTATTGTAATAAACCAGAATCCGTTCAAAAGGTATTAATTAATAATTTTTTAACGGGTTAATAAACCAAGATAAGATATTTAATATGCTATAACAAGTTTTAGCAAAATCCTAACTAGATATTCATTATATAAACAGATCAACACTATGACTATAAAAAGGATGCAATTACTTTTGTAGAAACTCTTATGTAAAATCGTCGTGTAGAGATGTTTGATCTAATGATTTTTTAAAAAGGTTAGATTGCATAGAGAAAGACCGATAAAAGGGTATTTCATTACCTTCTGTTTATATATAGAAAAATTAAAACTTCTGTCACGGATCAATATCCTAAGGTAAAATCGTGAACATCCACGGCTTTCTTACACAAAAAATTAGCCAGGCTATGCTTTTATCGGGTTTGTCAGAAAATTGTAGGCCTCAGATTTCTCAGTCAGAAAAAGAAAGGTTTGGTCATTACCAGGTAAATGGTATGATGGCATTAGGTAAAGACTTAGGTATCTCACCAAAAACACTGGCAAAAAAAGTTTTAGAGAAGTTAGACCTTCATGACATCGCTCACAAAGTAGAAATCATAAGTCCAGGGTTTTTAAATATTTTTCTTGAGCCAAGATGGTTAGCTATACAAATTGATAATGTATTATCACAAGATACACTTGGTATTACGCCCATTAAAAAACAGACTATTGTTGTAGATTATTCCTCACCTAATGTAGCTAAAGAAATGCATGTCGGTCACTTACGTTCCACTATTATCGGTGATGCCATGGCACGTATACTGGAGTTTCTTGGACATCATGTGATACGTGCGAACCATATTGGAGATTGGGGTACCCATTTTGGCATGCTAATTGCCTTCCTGGAAAAACAGAAAATAAAAAATTATGCAAAAATTACCTTAAATGATCTAGAAATCTTATATCGTGAGGCCAAGCATGCATATGATCAGGATGTAAAATTTGCTGAATGTGCTCGTAGATATGTTGTAAAATTACAAAATGGTGATGAGTATTGCCAAACAGTGTGGAAACAATTGGTAAATATAACAATGACACAAAATCAGATGCTATATGACCGCATGAATGTTACACTAACACCTAAAAATATAATGGGAGAAAGCCTATATCAAAATATGATGCCGGATATTATATCTGATCTAAAATCTAAAAAACTTGCAGTACACAGTCAAGATGCAGTGGTAGTCTTTCTCAAGGAGAAACATAGTAGGTCAGGTGAGTTGACAGGGGTCATTATTCAAAAAAAAGATGGCGCTTATTTGTACACCACGACTGATATTGCTTGTATCAAATATCGTTGCGAAACTCTACACGCGGATCGTGTTCTGTATTATATTGATTCACGCCAAAATCAACACTTAACTCAAGCATGGGAAATTGCTCGACAAGCCGGTTATATTCCAGACAGCGTCCAGCTAGAACATCACATGTTCGGCATGATGTTGGACAAAAATGGAAAACCTTTTAAAACTAGAACCGGTGACATTATCAAGTTATCTTGTTTACTAGATGAAGCCATAGATCGTGCCACCAGGTTAGTGTTAGATAAAAACCAAAATATACCAAAAAAAGAGTTGAAAGCCATAGCAGAGATTATTGGAATTGGCTCAATTAAATATGCCGATTTATCAAAAAATCGCACCACAAATTATATTTTTGATTGGAATCACATGTTATCCTTAAAAGGCAACACCTCTCCCTACATACAATATGCTTATACTAGAGTTTTATCAATATTTCGTAAAGCAAATATCGATTTAGAAAAACGATTAAGCGGATCCACATATCTCTTAAATAATCCTTCGATAGAATTAGCTCTCAGCCTATTACGATTTGATGAAACAATAAAAAAAGTTGCCCATGATGGCATGCCCCATATACTGTGCGCGTATTTATATAATTTAGCTTCTAAATTCTCACAATTTTACGAAACCTGTCAGATTCTTGAAGAAAAAGATAAAAAAATAAAACAGAGCTATTTAAAATTAGCGCAATTAACAGCCAAAACTTTAAAACAAGGATTAAGTCTTTTGGGTATTCATACTGTAGAACGTATGTAGATAAATCACTGAATCAGAAAATAGATAACGTAGTTCTCAGTTTAGAGAATATCGTTATTTTTTATAGTTTATATAGATATACTGATGTGCATAAGTGCTTATGTATAAAAATAGAACATTATTACACTCTAAACAGAAGAGCTGTATTAAGTTTCTGGTTATTGCAAGATCCATCATCTACTTTTAGTTATGCACCTGTATCAACTCTTATATGATTGCAATGAGTACAGGTAATTGACTCCATAATGGTCCCACGCTCAATCACAACACCAACTTGTTGTGCCTGTGCTACTGCATTAGGCTTGATAACTTTAATACGAACCCACAAAAAAGAAAATTTATTAAGTAACAAGGTTGCTACTTCTTCTGCTACGCGTTCAATTAACAAAAATTTTCCATTACTCACAAGCGTGATGACAGCCTCTGCTATACTAGCATAATTTAAACAATCTTTTAAATTATCACTGATACCCGCTTTACGAGTGTCCAATCCTATTTGAAGATCAAATAGGAGCGTCTGTGGAAGAGTTTGTTCCCAATCATGAATACCAACAGTGGTTGTCACGCTGAGCTTATTAATAAATACTATATCCATAGTCTATCTCTTTAATTATATAGAAACCTATTATTATATCAGGTTTGATATATATTAAGGTGTAAAAGTTACATCAATATAGAAAAACTGTCATCCTATCACCTTAATACATATTAAGGCATAAGCAGTAAAAAACTATCAGCAATTGAATAATATAAGAATACGGCTACATGTTAAGAGAATAACTGCAACCCTTAGCAAGAGTAGTATACGCTGCTATTAGCAATATATATAGTTCGATATAAAATTATACGTTACATACTATAACTCCCTCCTAAATCAAGATCTTCTTTTGAGTCAATGCAGATCAAGAGACGCTGTTTGCATTTTAAAGATCTAAACAACCCATCTTTCAATATATTCTTATACAGCCTATTACTTGAACGTATGTAAGGTAAGATGTTGTCTTTTTACTAAAACCTTGATCTTTTAATAGCTTTATTTTGCTCTAAAGGTTAATTGTGATGCAACTTGATTTTTAAAGTCACAGATTACTCTATACATGCTATAATGACTCTATTGATGACTGAGGTATATCTAGAGATAGTATAGACTCATCGCACAACTTACTTGCTAAAATAGGATCCAATACTTAATATGAGCGCTCTTTAATGATGTTGATCATTCCAGTTGCTCCTTGATCAACATCATCAAGCAAGGCAGGGCTTCTAAAAGAATTTTGTCGTATACTAGTAATAATTAAGATAATGGCCAACTAGGATGCACAGTAATCTCAAGTGAATGATTCTGACTTTCTTTAAGGCGAATAGCACCCGCATATGCAATCATTGCTCCATTATCCGTGCAAAATTCAGGACGAGCATAAAATACTGCCCCGTTACGTCTTGCCATCATATCTGTTAATTTACTGCGTAATACACAGTTAGCGCTGACACCTCCTGCAACTACTAGTCGTTTAAAGCCGCTTTGGTCTAAAGCGCGTTGACATTTAATAAGTAATGTATCAACTATCGCATCTTCAAAAGCACAAGCAATATCAGCGCGAACTTGCTGTGTTTTTTCATTATTATAGATAGTCTGAGCTGCAAAGGTTTTTAAACCAGAAAAACTAAAATCTAATCCGGGACGATTGGTCATCGGTCTAGGAAAAATAAAACGTCCACGTACACCATTTTTAGCAATATTAGATAGCTCTGGACCACCTGGATAACCAAGCCCTAACAATTTAGCAATTTTATCGAATGCCTCACCTGCTGCGTCATCCAGCGACTCTCCCATTAACGCATAGCAACCTACTGCAGTAACACTGATCAACTGAGTATGACCACCAGATACCAGTAAGGAAATAAACGGAAAATCTGGGGGACTCTTCTCTAGCATAGGCGAAAGAAGATGCCCTTCCATGTGATTAATAGCAATAGAAGGAATATTTAAAGCAAATGCTAGCGATCGCCCAATACATGCTCCGATTAGTAAAGAGCCAACCAAGCCAGGGCCTGCAGTATAAGAAACTGCATCAATATCCTGTGCTTTTAATTGACATTCTTGTAACGCAGCCTGTATGAGTAAAACGGTTTTTTGAAGATGATTGCGCGCGGCTATCTCAGGAACCACACCACCATAACTCTCATGAAGCTTCGATTGAGTATATAATTGATTTGCTATTAAACCTGCACGAGAGTCATAAATAGCCACACCGGTTTCATCACAGGATGTTTCAATACCAAGTACACGCATCAATCCCACCTTATGCTTACAATATATAATAATAGCAATTATTATATATAGACATATTGTTAGTCAGAACAAACTGTTAATAACTTAAAAGTATGCTACTGTATAATATTATTATCTGAATAATTCATCACACTACTGCAAGTATCTTAGCGTCTTTAACCTGTTATCGCTAAAAATTAATAAATAGTATAGAATCATCGAGAAGTTGAGTTAAAACCCAGTCTATCTATTATTCATTTCACACTATATTGCATTTATAATGCAGATGGCACTGAGGTAAATTTAAATATTTTAACATAGATCATGTTTTAAATTGGCCACAAACCAGCGTAAAACTAAATGCCTTAATGTGAGGGTTGCATGCCAGTAATAAAAGTACGTGAAAATGAGCCATTTGACGTAGCTCTGCGTCGTTTTAAACGTTCCTGTGAGAAAGCAGGGGTTCTAGCCGAAGTTCGTCGTCGTGAATTTTATGAAAAACCAACCACTGAACGAAAGCGTGCTAAGGCATCTGCTATAAAACGTCATGCAAAGAAATTAATACGAGAAAATGCGCGTCACACTCGTCTGTACTGAAACCTAAAAATGATTGTACTAGCCGGATAAAATAGTTTCTTATTAATTGGGGCCGTGTTTCCAATGGGACAGCACGGCTTGTTTGCATTGATTACATACTAATAGTGATGAACTATATTATAATTCATATGAGCGCATCATAAAAATTCACAGGATATTATGCGACAACGTATTCCACCTGAATTCATCAGAGATCTGCTAGGACGCATAGATATTGTTGATCTCATCAATACTCGTCTTCAACTACAAAAACAAGGTAAAAATTACCGTACACACTGCCCATTTCATCAAGAAAAGAGCCCTTCCTTTACTGTTAATAGAGAGAGACAATTCTATCACTGTTTTGGTTGTGGTGCACATGGAAATGTAATTGATTTTCTCATGAAATATGATCATCTAGAATTTATTGAAAGTATTAAAGCACTAGCAGACAGCTGTCATCTACCAATACCATATAATAAAAATAGTGGTGTGAAAGTCTTATCACATGTTGATCACACGAATCTATATAAATTAATGAATGATGTATGTCTTTTTTATCGTAAAATTCTAGAACGAACCTTATCATCAATAGCAAAAAATTACCTTGTAAAACGCGGAGTCGATCAGAGGGTGATTCAACGTTTTTCTATTGGATACGCTCCATCTGGCTGGAATAATTTGTTAAAATATTTTGGAAGTAACGCATCTTATCGTCAGTTATTACTTGATACTGGTATGGTTGTGATGACCTCTCAGGGACACTATTATGATCGGTTTCGAGAACGCATCATGTTTCCTATTCACGATAAGCTAGGTCGCGTAATTGGCTTTGGAGGACGGGTACTGAACAGTGACAAACCTAAATACCTTAATTCACCAGAAACTATAATTTTCCACAAAGGCCATCAATTATATGGTTTACATGAAGCATTAAAGACGAATTCAAAGCCTGTCAAGTTATTAATTGTAGAAGGGTATATGGATGTTCTAGCGTTGTCTCAATGTGGGATAGATTATGCAGTGGCATCTTTGGGTACTGTTATTACAGAGAAGCACGTTCAGTTACTATTTCGAATAACACATACAGTGATCTGTTGCTATGATGGAGATAATGCTGGACGTACTGCCGCATGGCGTATGCTGAAAACTGCACTACCTTATATGCACGACGGCTATCAATTACGTTTCATGTTTTTACCTGACAAAGAAGATCCTGACACGATCATACGTAAAGAAGGTAAAAAATCATTTACAATGCGTATTCAGAATTCCGTCCCGATGTCAACATTTATGTTTCGCACACTGGTTACACAAGTTGATCTATGTGATCCAGAAGGACGAGCACGACTTAGTGCACTAGTGTTACCTCTAATTAGACTAATACCAGGAGAGCTTTTACGCATATATTTACTTCAAGAGCTAGGTAATAAGCTAGGTATCATTGACGAAAATCAGTTAAATAAATTTTTTTTGCAGAAAATGAAAAACACGCAGCCCATGCTTACCAACTCGTTATTCGCAAAAAATACTACTATGCGTATATTGATCGGCCTATTAGTGCAAAACCCTGTTTTAGCTAATATCATACCACCATTAAATGGATTAGAAACAGCAAAAATACCGGGTTTAAAGCTCTTTCTTCACCTATTAAACACGTGTCTTAGTTACCCCTCATTAACAACGGGGCAGCTACTAGAATTATACCGTGATACAAAATTTAGCGAACACCTTGAAAGACTAGCAATGTGGAACCACATGATTGTTGATGATAAAATAAAAACTATGTTTTTAGATGCTTTTTCTAGTATTTATGAGCGCTCTCAGCAACTAAAACTGGAAAATTTGATTGCGCTTGATCGTATAAGTGGCTTAAGCAGTCAGGAGCGTCGTTCGCTGTGGGCATTGAGTCAGACTCTTAAGCATACTACATAACTAATTCATTAAATACCTGGTTATATAAAAAAGAAAAAATTCCATACGTGATTGATCATAACACTTCTTGAATGTTCGTGCTATTGGCAACACAGAAAATTATTTAGCCATTACTAATATAACCAGTTAGGATTTTTATCTATTGAATAAAATGTATAGTCTCTGTAACAGGGTATAACTGTAATCTTACGACCCTGATACTATTACTCTTGGAAGGTAACCCGTCCAAGATCAATCTAATTTTAAGAAGTATGGATACAGCCCTATGGAGCACAACCCACAGTCTCAGCTTAAATTACTTGTTACACGTGGCAAAGAGCAAGGATATCTAACTTATTCTGAGATCAATGATCATCTTCCAGATGATATCGTAGACTCCGATCAGATTGAAGATATCATTCAAATGATTAATAACATGGGCATTCAGGTCGTAGAAGAAGCACCTGATGCTGATGAATTAATACTTAACGAGAATAGCAGCGATACTGACGAGGATGCTGTAGAAGCAGCCGCTCAAGTGCTATCTAGTGTTGAGTCTGAAATTGGACGCACAACTGATCCGGTACGCATGTACATGCGTGAAATGGGCACGGTTGAACTGTTAACACGTGAGGGTGAGATTGATATTGCCAAGCGCATTGAAGATGGAATTAATCAAGTTCAATGCTCTGTTGCTGAATACCCAGAAGCAATTACATATCTTTTAGAACAGTATGAGAAGGTGCAATTAGATGAAGCCCGTCTCTCTGATTTAATTACTGGGTTTGTTGACCCTAACGCAGAGGTAGATATAGCACCTTCTACCACTCATATTAGTGTGGATCTACCGTTAGAAGAAGACAGTGATAATGAAGATGATGACTCTGACGATGAGACTTCGGATGATGAACACAATATTGATGCTGAATTAGCACATGAAAAGTTCAGTGCTTTGCGGAATCAATATGAAATCACTCGTACCGTGATTAAATCGAGAAGTCGCAACCATGTTAATGCTCTTGAAGAAATCAAAAACCTATCTGATGTATTTAAACAGTTTCGACTAGTCCCAAAACAATTTGAATTACTCGTAAATAGTATGCGTATTATGATGGAACGCGTACGAACGCAAGAACGCCTGATTATGAAACTATGTGTAGAATGGTGTAAAATGCCCAAAAAAAGCTTTATTACCTTGTTTACTGGTAATGAAACAAATGATAATTGGTTTCAAATTGCAATAACTATGAATAAACGATGGTCAGAAAAACTTAAAGACGTTTCAAATGACGTAGCATACAGCCTAAAAAAACTTCAAGAGATTGAACAGGAAACTGGCTTAACTATTGAACAAGTGAAAGACATCAACCGTCGCATGTCTATTGGTGAGTTAAAAGCACGCCGGGCTAAAAAGGAAATGGTTGAAGCAAATCTAAGACTAGTCATTTCGATCGCCAAGAAATACACCAATCGTGGTCTACAATTTTTAGACTTGATCCAAGAGGGTAATATTGGTTTAATGAAAGCAGTAGATAAATTTGAGTATCGTCGCGGTTATAAGTTTTCAACTTATGCGACATGGTGGATTCGTCAGGCGATTACTAGGTCGATCGCCGATCAGGCACGTACAATCCGTATTCCAGTTCATATGATTGAGACCATTAATAAACTGAACCGAATTTCACGGCAGATGTTACAAGAAATAGGTCGTGAACCAACACCGGAAGAGTTAGCTGAGCGAATGCTGATACCAGAAGATAAAATTCGCAAAGTAATGAAAATTGCTAAAGAACCGATATCTATGGAAACTCCGATTGGAGAGGATGAAGATTCGCACCTAGGAGATTTTATTGAGGACACTGCGCTAGAGCTCCCACTAGATTCAGCAACGTCTGAAAGTCTCCGTGTCGCAACATATGATGTACTAGAGGGACTTACTGCACGTGAAGCAAAAGTTTTGCGTATGCGTTTTGGGATTGATATGAATACTGATCATACATTAGAAGAAGTTGGAAAGCAATTTGACGTAACTCGAGAACGTATTCGTCAAATTGAAGCAAAGGCACTACGTAAATTACGTCACCCCAGTCGGTCAGAAGTTTTAAAAAGCTTTTTGGACGACTAGGTTTGTAATTCCCTAACATAGCATAGTATGTTGAAGCTTGGATTATCACCGACAGTAGTTGATCATATTTCCTTAGGGGACGGGAATTAGGATTCCCCATGCCATCCTAATTCCCGCTCCATAACAGACTACAGATCGTATCTTATATTTATATCAGTTTAGTCTATTTAGTCCTAAAAATACACTATCAATGCGACATGAACCACACAGTCGTCAGAAAACATGTATGCATCAAAAAATACATCTCTAATTTATCTAGAGACAGAAGAAGGTATTTTAAATTGCAATGACAAATCCAGTACCTCTTCAATGCATGTGACAGAATGAATGGCCAGATCAGCAATAATATTATCTGGAATATCCTCAAGATCACGCTGATTTTCTCTTGGAATTAAAACTGTTCTAATACCGCCACGACGCGCAGCTAATAGCTTATCCTTTAAGCCACCAATGGGTAATACTTGACCACGTAAGGTAATCTCCCCAGTCATAGCAACGTCAGAACGTACTGGATTACCAGTTAAACATGAAACCAGCGAAGTACACATTGCAATACCCGCACTTGGGCCATCTTTAGGTGTTGCTCCTGTTGGAACATGCACATGGATGTCTCTTGTCTCATAAAAATCATTTTTAATACCTAATTTTGATGCCCGGGCTCGAACTACTGTTAATGCAGCCTGAATCGACTCTTGCATAACTTCACCCAATGATCCTGTATACGTTAATTTTCCCTTACCTGGTACACAAGCTGCTTCAATAGTTAACAAATCACCTCCACCAAATGTAGTCCATGCTAACCCTGTAACCTGCCCTATACGATTATTCGAATCAACGCGAGTATAGTCATAACGCTGAACGCCAAGATAGTCCTTTAAATTATCAGGGTTAATTGAGATTTTCTTAATAGTTTTGTCCATAAGAAGCGTTTTCACCGCCTTACGACATAATTTTGATAGTTCTCGCTCTAGATTTCGTACACCTGCTTCCCGTGTATAGTACCGAATAATACTGATCAGTGCACTGTCGTCAACAATTAATTCATCTTGTTTTAATGCATTTCGCTCAAATTGCTTAGATAATAAGTGTTGTTTAGCAATATCAAGTTTTTCGTCTTCTGTATAACCAGACAACAAAATAACTTCCATGCGATCTAATAACGCTGGTGGAATATTTGTTGAATTAGATGTTGCAAGAAACATGACATCCGAGAGATCGTAATCAACCTCTAGGTAATTATCATTAAAAGCAATATTTTGCTCTGGATCAAGCACTTCGAGAAGAGCTGAAGACGGATCACCACGCATGTCAGATGACATTTTATCAATCTCATCCAGTAAAAATAATGGATTTTTAACTCCTGTTTTAGCAATTTTTTGAATAATTTTCCCCGGCATAGAACCAATATAAGTACGACGATGGCCACGAATTTCTGCTTCATCACGAATTCCACCTAATGCCATACGTACATATTTTCTTCCAGTTGCTTTAGCAACTGATTGACCCAAAGAAGTTTTTCCTACTCCTGGTGGCCCAACTAAACAAAGAATTGGTCCTTTTATTTTATTTGCTCGATTCTGAACAGCTAAATACTCCAGTATCCTGTCTTTTACAAGAGTTAGTCCAAAATGATCAATATCTAGTCTTTCTTGTGCTTTTTGCAAATCCTTTTTCATCTTACTTCGATTATGCCAGGGCACTTGTATCATCCAATCAATGTAGCTACGCACGACAGTAGACTCTGCTGACATAGGTGACATCATTTTTAACTTATTCAGCTCAGATTTAGTTTTTTCTCGAGCTTCTTGTGGCATCCTGGCTTTATCAATCTTACGTCTCAAAATGTGATTTTCGTCAGGTGAATTTTCGATATCGCCAAGTTCTTTTTGAATTGCCTTTATTTGTTCGTTTAAGTAGTACTCCCTCTGGCTTTTTTCCATTTGTCTTTTAACGCGAGCACGAATACGTTTTTCAACTTGCAGCAATTCTATCCCTGATTCCATCATGGCCATCAAGTATTCTAATCGCTTACTAATATCTGACATCTCAAGAATGGACTGTTTTTCAGCAAGCTTTAATGTTATGTGGGCTGCAACAGTATCAGAAAGACGCGCAGCATCATCCATATTGCTCAGAGAAGTTAAAATTTCAGGAGGGATTTTTTTATTAAGTTTTATGTACCCTTCAAATTCATTAATCACAGCACGCACTAAAACTTCTTGCTCTTTCTCTTCCACTGCCGGCGTAACTAGATACTTAGCTGTCGCTGTAAAATAATCACCGTGATCACATAAAGTGGTAATTTGAACACGCTGCAACCCTTCAACTAATACTTTTACAGTACCATCTGGTAATTTTAGAATCTGTAAAATCGAAGAAACTGTCCCAATTGAAAAGAGGTCCTGAATATTAGGTTCATCCGTTACAGATTCTTTTTGAGCGACGAGAATAATCTTTTTGTCATGATTAAGAGCAGTTTCTACACAGCAAATGGATTTTTCACGCCCTACAAATAAGGGGATAACCATATGCGGATACACCACAACGTCTCGTAACGGTAAGACAGGGATTTCGATGAATTCAGAACACTCAGGATTCATAAAGCTCTCTCTTATTTCATTTTGACCTAAGTGAATTAGGTCTCATAATTTTGCATAGATACGGTTCTATTAAACCGTAAGTTATTCAGACGATAGTACTAAATAATATATACCCACATACGTATATTAGGATTAACGCACATTCTAGTCTGTATGAAAAACCTAATATTCGACAAATAATTTACAAGTCATCACACAGGTATTGCCTATAGCATCATGTTTCGGTATACACTGAAGTTTCGGTATACACTGAAGAATAAGAAAAATTATTGGAATTTTTAGCAATATCAATCTGTCTGATTGAATAACATCCCGCATTCATATTTGATATCTTTGTGTGGTTTTAGCTATATATATTCTATACATGTATAGAGACTATGCATAATATAGTCTAATAGGATGTTTCTATCGTTATTAAAAATAATTTTAGTACTTTATAATGATGACTATACATCATAATAACACATATCATCAGCATAAGTTACAAAAACAGATTTGAAATAATATTTTGTTTTCAGACAAACCAAACAACGGTCTCTCTATAGCGCCTTATAGAGACTATCCTCTCTTAAACTGTGATATCTTAAATTATAATTAGTCATAAGATACCTCTTAATCTGACTAGATAGTGAGTAATAATTTTATATTAGCAATTACTCTATAAAGGTATGTAACATACAACTCAGTATGAGCGTGCACTTTACAGTGACGACTGGATTCCATTGGGTTATATTAAAGAAAAAAATTACGTTCTATTTTATGTATACAGCTAATCGCACAAGCGTTTTTAGAAGAAAAAACCGTATCTATCTTACACGCATTAAGAATACGGTATTTTAATTTTGATGGTATAAACAAAATATGCACAAAGTCTAACTCTTTCAAAATTAAGTAAAAATTTTTATAAAAAACTGCTTTTCAGGTAAATACACTGTATACTATTTAATAGTTTGTGAGTAAGCTTGACATCTTTCAAATCATACATGACGTTAATGAGCGCGACTTGTTTAATAATAATCTATACTGATTATATACACTTGAAAATGATGTAAATCTGATGTAACTCTGTTCATGTTTTTCTATAAGAAAAATAATAGAACATCTAGTATATCTGCATTATAAAAAGATTATTCTTTTATTAGCATTGTCTAGCAAAACAAGCCGGTCATCCTCTGAATCAACACTATATTTATATCAATAGTTCAATAGTATTGTATTCTTAATGGTTGATATTATACTGCTTAAGATTTCACTCACTAGTTGATGCCGCACTTTAAACAACCCTACTGCATGTGCGCAGCTAGAAAATAAACAATAAATAAATCAATGATTAAACGCTCAGATCATCATGAATATATTGAATGCACTAAAGAGCTCTACCACAATACAATATTCATGCAAACCTCTGAGATAATAATAACTAGTCATAGTAGCTCTACGCTAATTATCACTACCATATTAAAATAATAGAAAAGATAATATTTGTTGATCAATATGGAATTATTTAAACACTTTTCATATTGGAATAATATTTAAATAACCCTATATCTTTAGATTCAAATCACTTGATTGGCCCTGTTTATTTATGTCCCAACAGCACTCTAATGAGATATATTAAACATTCTATTTTACTACAATACCCCATTATTGCATCTGGTAAGATTGACTACCTAATGCGTAGAGTACTGGAGACATAGCATCGTACGATCTCTAAACATATCCTATATTTAAAAATTCCCATAGCATCATCTTAGAATAATGCTCTTGAATATATACAAGCATTAACGTGAACACTTAAATCATTTTTGAGTAATTATATTGCTTTATACATATACCAACTTATGTATATGTATGATAACGTTTTTCAATATAGAATTGATAACAACACTAAAGTCAACACTCTAAGGTGTACACACAATCCAGCCTATACTAGGCAAGAATCTTTCTCAAACATTTGACATAACATTACAAATAAACCTTGTTATCATGATTAAATAGCCATGATACATTTAAAAGATGAACAGAAAAGCTGTGCATATTATCCTTAATGAATTTGACCTGACCTGAGGAAATAATAGATTATTCGTAGCTAACCTAGTGTAATACTGTATTTTGAATACATCATGAAACTATGTGTCATTTTCAAAATATTTAAGATCAAATTGTTAATATTTTAGGTGTTTTTATGAATATAAATCTCTTATCATATATACATATATATGATATATATAGCATATATATTGATACCATATACATCTATATAAATGCTAGTGTTATATCATTCAAATGAATTTCAGCATCACACACTCGTATAAATACCCTAATAGTATAAGCCTAAAATGATATCTATCAAAAATTGATATATTCATACTTATGCTGCCTTAATTAAATAAGATTATTATTAATCACTAATTACATATAACTCATAGATTCATAAATTTCTAATCATTTAGAATATTTATGCAAAAAAACTGGTAGATTACATACCGATATATTACGGTGTATCTCTATAGCTGTATAGCTATATCGCTATACATACTCTCATTCGATTGGTTGATAGATTGCTGCATAATCATGCATAACCACGCATGAACCATCATAGTTTAAAGATAAATTTGACGTATGTTTTATCTGTATTTTGGTATGACTGGCTCCCAATAAATCCCAACCTCTACTACCAAAACGCGAATAATCTCACGATTACTAACTTCATTAAGAAAACTTCTTAGACAACTGCCAGCTTCTTGACCAATACCATGCACTGATCTTAATGTGTGCAGATCAGCTCTTAGCAGAGCATCTAATGTGACAAAATAAGATGCAAGATTTTCTGCTGTCACTAATCCAATCTTACTTATCCCTAAAGCGTATATAAAACGTGCAAAAGTAGTCTTTTTTGACCTGACAAGTGCATCTATAATATTCTGTGCCGACTTTGGACCAATACGCTCTAAGCTAGTCAGCTGATCTAGCGTAAGCGTAAAAAGATCAGCTGGATTTTGTATATACCCTTTATCTACTAACTGATTAATGACTGTTTGACCTATACCATGGATATTTAATGCCTGGCGAGAGACAAAATGTCTTATCGCACTTTTGCGTTGCGCAGAGCAGGTTAAACCACCTGTACAACGTAAAACTGTTTCGCCTGATATACAATGTATCTTAGAGCCACATCCTGGACACTGTTTCGGAACAATAATGCTTTTTAAACTTAAATCAACACCACAATCAGACTTAATAACGCTAATTATTTGTGGAATGACATCACCGGCTCTACGAACGACAACATAGTCCCCAATTTTTAATCCAAGTCGATCAATTTCATGTAAATTATGCAAAGTTGCTCTACTTACAAGTACTCCTAAAATTCGAACGGGCGCTAATTTTGCAACTGGAGTAATAACTCCTGTGCGACCAACCTGAAATTCTACATTATGCAATCTTGTTATTTTTTCCTGTGCTGGAAACTTAAAAGCTACTGCCCATTTGGGAGCACGCGCAGAAGAACCTAGGCGCGTCTGCAACTTGAGATCGTCTACCTTGACCACTACCCCGTCAATATCAAAACCAAGAGATTGACGATGCATTTTAACATGTTCATAAAATGCAAAAACGTCTTCAGGCGAATAACAAAGACGCAAGAAATCGCTAATCGGCAAACCCCAATCCTGAAAATGTTGTAAACAGGCCCAATGACTCTGTGGCATTGCTCTGCCTTTGCAACAACCTAACCCGTAACACACAAAACTCAGAGGCCGTTTAGCAGTAACGAAGGGATCTAAATTACGCAAGGAGCCAGCGGCAGCGTTACGCGGATTAGAAAATATTTTATGTCCATCTCTATAAGCTCTGTGATTTATTTTTTTAAACCCCGCATGTGACATAAATACTTCCCCCCTCACTTCTAAATACTCTGGGATCTTATCACCTATGAGATATTTGGGAATGACGCTAATAGTTCTGATATTATCAGTAATATCTTCTCCGATCACCCCATCACCGCGAGTAGATGCCCGGGCTAATCCGCCATTAATATACAACAAACTAACTGCTAGACCATCTATCTTCAGCTCGCAGCATAATGTAATGTCCGTACTGATATTTAATCTTTTTGTTAGCCGTTGGTTAAAAGCAAGATAACTTCTTTTATCTATAACAGTATTTAGAGATAGCATTGGAATTTTATGGTGTACTTTCTTGAAAGCGCTATTTAGAGACAACCCTCCTACACATTGACTGGGAGAATCCTGTGTACGCAGATTAGGATTTTCAGTTTCCAATTTACGAAGATTATCCATAAGGTCATCATATTCTGAATCAGGTATGTCTGATTTATTTATCACATAATATTGATATTGATAATGCCTGAGAAGAGTCTTAAGATCAGTAATTTTTTTTTGTACGGATTCCATAAAATAGCACCCTAGGAGATACCCATTCATATGGTTGGTGAAATGTATAAAGAATACTTATTCCAATACTTACAGTAATAGTAAAACCAATACTTACACTAATAGTAAAACTGATGATGATTTATATTTATATAGGGTATATCTTGCATGTCATTATATCATCAGCTCATTGGTGAGTCATACTTAAAATAAAATGTTATGATCACTTACACTATATATAGATAGACAATATTTTTATATGCAATAATAATAAATTCAAGATACCGTCAATACCACAATGGATACATGGATACATTTAGGCATATAGCCTATAGCATATAGCATATAGCATATAGCATATAGCATATGTCACTAGCCTGTATATCTAGCGTATACATGTGTAAAGAATATAAAATTATCAGTCCTCTAAATGAATAGATATGTCACTATGTAATATAGTCATTCTGTTTTAAAAAAATTATATAAAAACAGCTGGTTGTAGGTGGCACTGCAATGTACTTGAATTATTTTATCAATTAGTCATACTATAATCAATTTTCTAAATACTACAGGTTTTGATATAGCTGTCTTCAGTTAGTTAATAAATTTAAAAACATAAGATGCAAGCAATATCACACTTTCTCCCATACAGGACAAATAAATCATATAAAGAATAAGCGTTAGCAATAACAATAAGTAGTTATCTAACAATACAAACACCTACTAAGCTCCACTATATGCCATATGCCAATAATCTTTATATGCTAACGGTACCCCTCATTAAAAATATTGTCTTAGGCATTTACAAAAGTCAGTTGCGCTAATCTCTAGCTCAATACAATCTATTATCTATATCAATCCATGGCAATTGCCTTCATACAAAGGATCAACAACTCCATGAAAGAACAATATTACCCTCACGAAATAGAGGATTATGTTCAAAAGCACTGGGATCAACAGAAAACATTTCAAGCAACTACAAACGAAAATAAAGAAAAGTATTACTGTCTATCTATGATTCCTTATCCTTCTGGGAGTTTACACATGGGGCATGTACGAAATTACACCATTGGTGATGTTCTGTCACGTTATCATCGCATGCTCGGTAAGAACGTATTGCAACCAATTGGATGGGATGCTTTTGGACTTCCAGCCGAATCTGCAGCGCTTGAAAATAATACGCCACCATCATCTTGGACGTATGCCAATATTAGCCATATGAGGAATCAATTAAAATCACTTGGTTTAAGCTATGACTGGAATCGTGAAATCACCACTTGCCAAGCGGATTATTACCGCTGGGAACAATGGTTTTTTATTCAACTCTATAAAAAAGGCTTAGTTTATAAAAAAACTGCATCGGTTAATTGGTGCCCACATCATATGACAGTATTAGCTAATGAGCAAGTTATTGATGGTTGTTGCTGGCGCTGCCATTCTATAGTTCAAAAGAAAGACCTCCCGCAGTGGTTTATGAAAATCACACATTACGCCGAAGAATTGCTAAATAGTCTCGACACTCTAGATGAATGGCCTGAAAACGTAAAAACCATGCAGAGAAATTGGATTGGGCGCTCTGAAGGGCTAGAGATTGATTTTAGGGTTTTAGATACCACTGAAATAATTAAAATATATACTACACGACCAGATACTATCATGGGAGTAACATATATTGCGGTAGCAGCAAATCACCCAATAACTTATGTCGCTGCTATGCATGACCCATCTATAGCAAATTTTATTAACAAATACCTTAACACTAAAGTTTCTGAACCTGATCTTATCACGATGGAAAAAATAGGCATATTGACAAAACTAGTGGCAAAGCACCCCCTCACAGGAGAGTCACTACCAGTATGGATATCAAATTATGTAATCATGGATTATGGCACAGGCGCTATCATGGGAGTACCAGGTCATAGTCAAAATGACTGGGAGTTTGCTCAAAAATATTACATACCTATTAAATCTGTTGTTCTCCCTACCGAACATAGCGTTCTAAATCTTACTCAATGCGCAATGACAAAAAAAGGTACGCTGTTTAACTCTGGTCAATTCAATGGTTTGTCATACGAAAAAGCCTTTATTATGATACTGCGTGAAATAACTCAAAAAGGCATAGGCAGGAAAAAAATACACTACCGACTGAAAGATTGGTGTGTATCTCGTCAAAGATATTGGGGCGTACCAATCCCTATGATCACTCTAGAAGACGGTAAGATTGTGCCTGTACCAGATAGTCAACTACCTATTGTTTTACCAGAAACCAATCTTTCTAATGATATTACTCATGCTATAAAAATGGATGCAGAATGGGCCCGGACTATCGTAAATGGTCAACAAGCCTTGCGTGAAACTGATACTTTTGACACCTTTATGGAATCCTCTTGGTACTATGCACGTTATACTTCCGCTAACTATAAACACGGTATGTTAGACCCATCTTCTGCTGACTACTGGCTGCCCGTAGATTGCTATATAGGAGGTATTGAACACGCCACCATGCACCTTTTGTATTTTCGATTTTTTCATAAGCTTCTACGTGATGCCGGACTAGTAAACTCTAATGAACCTGTAAAACGTCTCCTATGTCAGGGAATGGTTTTATCTGATGCTTTTTATTTTACTAATCATCAAGGGGATCGTCGCTGGATATCATCATCTGATATCACTATTAAACGTGATAATAATGGAAAAATCTTAAATGCTGTAGACATAGGCGGAAACCAGTTAGTTTATGCTGGTATGACGAAAATGTCTAAATCTAAAAAAAACGGTGTTGATGTCACGACAATGGTAAACTGTTACGGTGCTGATACTTTACGATTGTTTATTATGTTTGCAGCACCGTTAGATATGAGTTTAGAATGGAAAATCACAGGCGTTGAGGGAATGCATCGATTTTTAAAACGAGTATGGAAACTAGTTTGGCAGCATGCTATGCTAGGTATTCCAGAGAATCCAAAGCATTCTCTATATCATGATAAACAGAAGGCCTTGCGTCGTAATTTGCATACAACTATTAGAAAAGTATCAACAGACATAGGACAGCGTCAAACATTTAATACAGCTATTGCTGCTATTATGACTCTAACAAACAAGCTAAGAATGGCACCACAAAGAACAGCAGTAGATCGCATATTAATGCAAGAAGCTCTTATGGCCATAGTTCGTATGCTGCATCCATTTGCACCTCATATTACCTTTGTTCTATGGAAGGCTCTTGGAGAAAAAGAGGATATAGATTATGCTCCATGGCCCCAAGAGGATAAGATTGCCACTATTGAAGAGAGCCAGTTAGTAATAATTCAGGTCAATGGTAAAATGCGTAGCAAAATCATACTAGATAAAAACCTAAAACAGAAAGAATTGCAGGAACTTGCTCAACAAGATCCTGCGATTCTAAAGTATCTTCATGGCACTCGCATTAAGAAAATTATTTATGTACCAGGCAAAATACTCAATTTTGTACTTACTTCATAGAGGAGGATTTTTGCAAGCATTACTAATTTCTCTGTTTCTGAGTTTTTCTATATGGATCATGAGCGGATGTGGATACCACCCATATCGCGCTACTGCAATACCATGTGAGATGAAAACGCTTATTTTAGACACAGAAGATCCGTATGGTCCTCTGGCTACTACAATGTATGAGGCGCTTCGATCGCATGGTATACGTGTGATTACAAGAGAGAATAAAAACATAAAGCTCTCCTCTCTACGATTACAAAAAGAAGATATTACTCGTAATACGCTGTCTATTTTTTCAGATGGAAAAACATCTGAATACTCAATTAGAATGACTATTCTTATACAAGTTGTCATACCTAATAAAGGTATATATCCAATAACCTCAACAATATCTCGTTCATTTTTTGATCACCCATATGCCCCTTTAGCAAAAGACACTGAGCAACATATAATTATTAATGATATGAGGATACAGGCAGTAGAAAACTTAATACGTCAATTTTCAAATATCTACTATACCGCAGATAATGCTGTTACTAACTTTTATAACAATTAATTATTAGAACATGTTATTTTGTGCCTTTTAGGTATTATCAATACAGAAGATATGACAACCTATGATAAAAGTCTATCCTGAACAGCTTGACGCCCAATTAACTAAAAGTTTAAAACCATGCTATATGTTAGTTGGTAGTGAACCATTTTTATTAGAAGAAGCAAAAAATATTATTCGTACTGCTGCTCAAAAAAAGGGCTTTACCGAATATTTTAAGATTGAGCTAAATAATAAGACAGATTGGCAGAATATCTTTACGATTTGCCAATCATTGAGTTTATTTAAAACTCGTCAAATCTTGCTACTTGTATTGCCAAATGGCGCTCTAAGTGCTCCTATGAGCACACAACTGATAAAGCTGTCTACCTTAATACACGCCGATATCTTACTAATACTTCAAGCTTCATCATTCTCTAAAAAACAAAACAATAGCAAATGGTACAACAATCTATCTGTAAATGCAGTAGAGGTTTCATGTCACACTATGAAGCTTGAGAAGTTATCTATTTGGGTAGCTGCTAGAGCAAAAAGTTTAAACTTAGCAATGGATGATGCAGTATATCAACTATTATGTTACTATTATGAAGGTAACTTATTCGAACTATCACAGGTACTAGAACAAGCTTGGATGTTATGGTCTGATACCCAAATTACTGTACAACATATTGAAAAAATCATTTATAACTCAGCAAATTTTACTGTATTTAACTGGTTGAACGCTGTGCTTTTAGGAAATGGTCAGCGTGCAATGCACATCCTGCATCAGATAAGCGCTAAAGATATCGAACCAATTATTTTGCTACGTATACTACAGCGTGATCTAGTATTGCTTCTGAGCATAAAAAAACAGGTAACACAAACCCCTTTACATATTATATTAAATCAGCACCAAATAAATCAACAACGCCGTACTGTTTTAAGTCTTGCTGTTCAACGTCTTTCGCGTATAAATTTGCTACAAATTTTTCATCTAATGAGCAGTATAGAGCTAAAATTAAAAACACATTTAAATCAACCAGTATGGCTAGAGATGGAAATATTAACCATGATATTATGTGGGTTAAATTATCCATTGAAATATTAAGTCATACTATTTAACATCTTCTACTGGGCCCGGTATAGTTACTTACATAAAATAGCAGAGAAAATTTTTATTAATTTAGGTAAAGCTTATAACAATAAACAATCAGTTAAATTGACGTACTCTAAATTAATATACGCACAGCTCTGATATTATGACCAGCAGTGATTTAATCTTTATTAAAAACATACTTGGTACTTATAGAAGTAATGCAATGATTATAAATAGAAGGTGCAATACAACTTATATTTTCAAATAAATTACCTACGACAAGGGATTTTTAGCTATTTTAATTTTTAAATATTTTGTAACACCTCTATTAGGAAGATTAATCGCCACTATACACGTAATATTTTATAAATACTTTATTTTTCCACACTATAGTTATACACTTGAAATTTTTTAGTAAAATTTTTAGTAAAAAAGTGCTAACACAGCATGCTTACAAAAAGAACAGATAATAAAATCCTATATTCATACAAGTCGCACTATGTATGAATGTATTAATATGAGGTACCTTCAAAAAATCGTAAAAGTTGCTCTATTAGAGATGTGTTGCTCTATCAGAGATGTTTTGATCATCTATGATAGTTATCATAACTATGATCTATAAGTAGCTAGATCTAGCTCTTTCGGTATTTTTTTTGGATTAATCCTGTTCAGATCTTTGTAAGTAGTAAATAAAGTTCCAATTATAAACAATATCCCTACAAGCCACCCATACTGTTTTATCAATTTCATCGCACTGCCTTTTAAACAATAAGCTGCTCCATAATACTCTGATACATTTTACTTAAAACGTGTAAGTCTGAGCCTCTAACGCATTCATTACTTTGATGAATAGTGGCATTGACTAACCCCAGCTCTATAACCTGAGCTCCCATTTTTTTAAAAAAATATCCATCAGAAGTTCCACCAGTAGTTAATATTTTCGGGGTACGTTTTATATAATGCTCAACTGTTTTAACAACTACATCTATCAAATTACCCTTGAGGGTTAAAAATGGCTTTCGAGTCATTTGCCATATAATATTGTAACGAAAATCATATCGGTCAAGACATTCCTGAACGCGTCTCTGAATTAATATTTCCGTAAGTTGTGTGCTAAATCGAAAATTCAATTTAACAAAACAGTCTCCTGGAATAATATTGTCTGAACCGGTCCCAGCCTGTATATTAGAAATTTGCATACAAGTTGGTGGAAAAAATTGATTTCCTGTGTCCCATTGAGTTAATAATAACTCATGAAGAACTGAGATCGCATGGTGTATGGGGTTCTCAGCTAGATCCGGATAAGCAATATGCCCTTGGAAGCCCTGGACATGAAGATTGGCACTAATGGAGCCACGACGACCATTTTTGATTACATCACCTACTCTCTGAGCACTAGTTGGCTCTCCGATCAAACAATAATCTAGGGTTTCATGACGAGCGATCAATGTCTCCACCACCTTGGTTGTACCATTCTCGCCGCTGCCTTCTTCATCTGAAGTAATTAAAAATGCTAGCCGTCCCTGATGCCTTGGGTATATTTTTAAAAAACGTTCAGCCGCGATAATCATTGCTGCTATAGCACCTTTCATATCTGCCACCCCACGACCAAATAACATACCATTACGGGTAGTAAGTTCAAAAGGAGGGTATATCCAATCTTTCAAGTTACCACTTGCTACTACATCAGTATGACCTGCAAAAGCTAAACTTTTACCATGACCGTGCCATGCCCAGAAATTTTTTGTATCCCCAATATTCATTGGTTCAATTGTAAAACCTATCCTCTGAAGGCGAGACATTAGAATTTCTTGACAACCAGCATCATTCGGGCTAATAGATGGACAAACAATGAGTTGTTTTGTTAGCTCAACAATTGGACAGTTGTTCATAAATACATGCCCTAAACAGTAACTTAACTAGCTAATATATCTAAAACTTTAACAGATTCATAAATTATACGTACATAATTAAAGTATAGCATATACTGAATAATACAAGAATACTTAAATTTATCTTTTGATACATAACGCATGGCAGTTAGGAAGAGCTTTTATATTGCACAATCCTATTAGAGGTGCACGAGTTATTTCTAATATCGACTGGTTTGATACTTACCTAGCAAGGTGCTTAAACAAACTTTATGCCACTTTAATAATAATTAAGCCTAATAGCGCTTATTAACATAGATTATGTATAGACCTTCAGAAGGCATATCCTTACTGCTTACTCTTAAATAAACTATTGCTGTAATGATAAATCTAATCTAGATATATTATATCAGAATGTCTCACTGCAATGATCAAATGTGTATTCTATAAACTTCGAGAACCACATATAATGTGTCATTAAGCAATAAAATAGAAATGTAGTAACTGCTATAGCTATATTCTAAGATTGAACTTTTATTTTTTAGGATACAGATCTGGACGATCGTATGGTTCTTTCTCACCCCGTCTACGTGTTTTCAGTAGTTTTAATATCCAAGTATATTGCTCGAGATTCGGTCTGACTAATATTTCAACTTCTGAATTTAATCGCCGTGCCTGTTCAGCATTATTAATAAAAATAAAATCTTGCATGAGAGGCGCCCTTAGATAAATCTCTAGAGAATGGGTTTTACTATTATATACCGGAAAGAGTGGCACAACTGTTGCGTGACACACTTTCATCATCCGACCAACAATGGGTAAGGTCGCTTTGTATGTTGCAAAAAAATCTACAAACTCACTCTGCTCTTCTCCATGATCTTGATCTGGAAGATAATAACCCCAGTATCCCTGACGGATAGAGTTAATAAAAGGTCGTATCCCATCATTGCGAGCATGCATTCGCGCACCGCATCTACATCTAACTACATTCCAGATGTAATCAATAACCACATTGCTCTGATTATGAAACATGGCTGCAATTCTCTGACCTTCAGTTGCCAATAGCATCGCTGGTAAATCCACTGCCCAGCTATGAGGGGCTAATAATATAACATTATGTCCGCTTTGACGTAAATCGTCAATGATGTCCCTTCTATGCCAATGAATACGAGCTTTCGCTACATTTGGTCTTAGTGCTAATTCAGCCATCATAGCCATTGCCTGTGACATAGTGGAAAACATAGAATCTACAATTTTTTCACGTTCTGATTCAAGTTTTTCTGGAAAACAATACAATAGATTTATTAATGCCCTCCGTCTAGCATCTCGAGATAGTCTACCTGCTATGCGCCCTACAGTTCCTAGAATAGAATCACGAAAACATATTGGCATAAAAGTTAAAAGAGCTAAAACAGCAACACCTAGCCAAATGCCCCAATATCGTGGCAGTAAAAATGATTTTCGAAACATAGGAATAAACTGAGTGTGATTTTGTTTTTGGTTGTCCATGCACTGACTCTGCAATAATAATCAACATCTCATCTAAGGATAAGATTCATAACAAATCAGAAAGCCAAGCACAAATAATGATTTAGCTTTAAAAACTTTATATGCTCATATTTGATTGGCAATATTACTAAAGAGATCATTATTGAATGATACATATACCTTCTATAGAAGGCGATTGGTGATGCCATATTCGTTCATGCTTACCTAGAATACTAAAAACTTCAAATTATATAGTATTTGATTAAATAAGAAACCACCACACGAATGCAAAATACTACATCAATCTAGACTCCACTTCTTCTCGGGTGGATATGCCTCTTTAAGAAAAATCTTAATATCTTCATTAAAACGCAAAGATAAAACAGCATCAATAAAATCTCGTCATAAGATATGGAAAAACTCTAAATATAGTCATATGTGTCATGACTTTAAAATACTACGTATAAAACTAATTTTAGTAGTATTTTAATCAGAGCATCCACGCGCAAGATACTGATGAAATCTACATTAAAGACAGGTTCGATGCCATGCTAGCAAGAACTCTCATGACCATTCCTAGCCTAACATAGATCATAATAACATTGGCATCGGTAGCGACACATACAAGATTAGAGTTATCACTTAACACGACGATATGTGACATCGAGTACTAATCACGCTATAAGTCAAAAAATACATGTAACTAATTTCTATCTGATTTATTTTTATAATTTTAATTGCTGAATCTTTAGCAGGGGGAGGAGCTCTGCATAAAAATGATCATTGCTTCTAATGGTAATAAGGCATCGTAAACAAGTCACTATAGAAATGCAAGAACGCAATAACTATAGGAAAGCAAGTGTGACCAGTAAAGCTAGATTCACCTATACGAGTTTGAGGTCCCTAATGTATATATGATGCATATATAGAGGAATATGAGAATACTTATCGAGAAGATTCTCATAGTCATTAATAAAACAAAAACTAAATATGCATGATAGCTATGTGTAATGAAGTTACACTAGAATCTTAATATTCATTCTTCAGTTATTGATTTAATACCGCAGATTTTTAAGAGAAGCCCGTATACAATGTAAAGCACATCTCTTTTGGCTTGAACAATACAGGTTGAGTGTTTTATTACGAGCGAAACCCCAAATATCAGCTTTATCTTCTAGCATGCGCACTGTCCTTATTAGTCTCAGTAAAAAATGTAAAAATTTTCTGAAATTTCAGAAAACATTAAAATTATGATTCACTATTGAGATAGTATATGACAGTTTTTATATTTTATTCTATTTTAAAGCTTATTGAAAATAACATATAGCGAGATGCATGGCAGATATTGTCTTCACATGAAGAATGCTCGACCTGTATTATACCGAATGATAGTGTTATTTAGAAGTTTTATATCTTTTATATAAGACAACACAAATAATCTAGATATAGAAAAATACTTCAGAGATTTTTTCAGAGAAGATGTTTTACTGATACAACATAGAAACTATGGAGTTTCCTTTATCAAATATTTTCTGTAAATATTAAGAATAAATATTAATTTTGCACTAGTGGAAGGACTAGCACAATACAAGACACCTGATTTTTTAATCTTACTATCTAAGGTTTTTACCTTGATCGCTAATGATATTTCTGTGAAATATTATCAATATTATATATATAAGCTATAACTATACATACAATATAAATATTCCATAATAATACCCGAGTGTCAATCGTATGTAATCTATCTTAGACGGGCCCGCTGTGACAATATGAAAAAATTTTAATGATAACATTAGCGATTCCTTAGGTCTTAGTAAAACTAATGACTTCACCCCATCCATATATTGCTTAAATGACAGATACTTAGATTTTCGAAGATCTACATCTGTATAGCTCTTTTGATACTTAGTAACATTTTTTATCTTGCAGATCAGTGTTGCGCTCAATACGATATTTTATAATAATCAGTATTAAATCGCTCATATATGTAACTCTATCAAAGTATCACATTAGAGAGCACACTGAATAAGTTATTAATGTATCAATTTCAGTGCTTTTTGATGTCACTGAGCATCATAGAGTATCTCTTACAGAGATACTCTATGATGCTCATATTCTCATAAGAAGATCAAATGCTATATTTTTTCATACATATATCGAATCAACTGATATTTATCATGCAGTTACTATGTATATAGCCTATATTATCACTAATCTATGCATCTGATCTCTACACAGATATGAGCTTACGACATAATGTCTCTCTATAGAAATTTAAAAGAATGCTGTATTTGATTATGAAATTTCTGAATTTTAACTACCGTCTATTTCCAACATCTGATAACTCGTACACAGAGTGATATAAGTTATAAAAGGTTATAAAGTTGCTGATACATTTTTTAGCATAACTCTCAGTGAACCTATAAACAACCTCACTAGCGGTCAAGCAGTAACTGAACTTTTACGGTTAAACTGGATCTTCTGCTCTACTGGTCATGACATAAAATCATTACTAACAAATACTAGAAAGACTTATATACGCAATTACCTGTGAAACTCTTCCCATTTACCATTAATAAAGTGTGCACACCAACCAGTACTTTTACCATCTTTTTTAGTACTGACATACTGCTTTTTAGTTTTTCGGCTAAAATGTACTGTTGTTTTATTGCCGTCTACATCTGTCGTAGGCGCATTAGTTAAATATAGCCATTTTTTTGGTAATAGACTACAATAACGCTTCAGCTCTATCACCTGAGGGGCTCTAGTCTCACGTGATCTTGGAAATGTATGAGCTGCTAAAAACATTCCAGAAGCGCCATCGCGTAAAACAAAATAAGCATCTGAATTTTTACAGATTAATTCTGGTAAAGGTACTGGGTCTGTTTTTGGTGGAGCAATGTCACCATTACGCATTAATTTTCGTGTATTTTTACAATTATGATTGATACAAGCTACATACTCTCCAAATCGACCTAGCTTTATAAACATCTCGGCACTGCACTTTTCGCAGTTCATAACAGACTTGGTATAACTTTTGATCTTGAATTCACCGTGTTCAAGTTCATAACCATCACATTCAGGATTTTTACCACAGATATGTAGTTTTCGTTTATGATCTATAAAGTATACATCCATAGCAACACCACACAAATTACAACGACGTTTTGCACGTAAGATATCTGTATCGTCATTGTTGCCGCTTGACGTATTCACTAGTTCAGCGTTATCTGCAATAAGATGCATCGTCTGTTTACAACGCAATGCTGGTTCCAAAGTATATGCGCAGCATCCAAGAAACACCCCAGTCTTAGCAGTACGAATATTCATGTATCGTTCACACGAAGGACACTCAATAGAAGTGACTACTATTTTATTAGGCCTCATACCGCCTTGCACAGGATCTCTTTCTGCTACCGTTACCTGCTCTCTAAATCTTTTAAAAAAATTATCCAGAACCATCTTCCATTCTGCGGTATTACTTGCCACCTGATCTAAATGGTCTTCCATGTGCGCAGTAAAGTTATAATCCATTAAGTCAGGAAAGCTCTCCGTTAGCCGATCAGTGACTATCTCACCTATTTTTTTAGCATAAAAACGACGAGAATCGAGTTTAACATATCCGCGCTCTTGAATAGTCGCAATGATAGATGCATAAGTTGAAGGACGACCAATGCCACGCTTTTCTAGTTCACGCACTAGTAATGCTTCATTGAATCTAGCAGGAGACTGCGTAAAATGTTGACTAGGTAAAAGTTTTTTTAAGCTTAATTTGCTACCAACTATTAATTGTGGAACAATCTGTTCTTCATCAATCTTTCTTAGAGGCGGTATCACTTTCATCCAGCCATCAAAGAATAAAGTGCGTTCTTTTAAATTTAGTTTAAAGCCTTCTGCCTCTACGCTTAAGGTTCGAGAATTATACTGTGCAGAGATCATTTGGCAAGCAACAAATTGACGCCAAATCAGCTGATATAATTTTTTTGCATCAGATGTCATATGCGGTAATTGCATACTGAGCACGTTTACATCTGATGGGCGAATAGCTTCATGCGCTTCATCTCCATGCCCTTGATTACGATATACCCTCTCTATTTTTGGAAGATACTTTTTACCAAATTCCTTTGTAATATAACTACGAGCCATCCTAAGTGCATCACGACTGAGATTAGCAGAGTCAGTTCGTATGTATGTGATATACCCTGCCTCATACAATTTTTGCGCCAACATCATTGTTCGTTTTACACTAAAACCAAGACGAGTACTCGCAGCCTGTTGCAATGTAGAAGTAGTAAATGGGGCTCCTGGCTTTAGGGTTTTTAACTGATCTATGCAATTTTTAACTATAAAACTAGCTGTAGATAATACAGTGCTAGCGTCATGAATCTCAGACCGACTAACAGGATAGAAAGATTTTTTTAGATATTGCGTTACCTTCATCTGAAAAACAATACCATCAGGGGTTCTCAAAACGGCATGCAACATCCAGTATGCTACAGGAACAAAAGCTTTAATCTCACGTTCACGCTCAACAACCAAGCGAACCGCCACCGACTGCACTCGACCAGCGGAGAGTCCTCGTGCAATTTTCTTCCACAGAATTGGTGATATCATATAACCAACGACGCGATCCATAAAGCGACGCGCCTGCTGCGCATTCACACGGCCCATATTTATCAGACCTGGCTGCCTAAAAGCTTCAGAGATAGAAGATTGGGTGATTTCATTAAAAACTACACGACTATAACGTGATTGCTCTCCACCAATTACTTCTCTTAGATGCCATGCAATAGCTTCTCCTTCACGATCTAAGTCAGTTGCAAGGTAGATGTGGTCTACCTGTTTAGCGAGTTCTTTGAGCTCTGCTACGACCTTCTCTTTACCTGGCAAGATTTGATAAGTAGCCTCCCAATTTTTAAAAGGATTTACTCCCATCCGGCTCACTAAAGATGTTATCTCGTTTCTTTTATTTTTTTTATGGTCGCTACTAGTTATACAGTTAGTTCTTTTGTAAAATGATGAACCACTAGTAGGTAAATCACGGATGTGCCCTACGCTGGGCTTCACTATGTAGTCCCTGCCAAGATATTGATTAATCGTTTTTGCTTTTGCCGGAGACTCAACTATTACTAGAGCTTTACCCATAGTCATTTTCACCCAATGATAACCTTCTCACGTTATGTCTACCATTGCATAAAGTTAAATAGTCTATTTTGAGAGTAGCCTTGCCAAATAGCGTAATCGTAAGCTACTTAATTTACTTGATAAACTCTATTATTCAGTAGATATGTTTATGTCTCTGGTATAGCCATAGTTATCATAGTTATGGATTATACTGTCCTGTGTCTTACCTATCAGGTATGGCAATCTTGATGACAAGAGCCTCTCATATACTATGAGACAATAGCATATGAGACACTTACTTTTTTGAGTTATCACTCCATAAATAAAAATATGCAATATCAATAAAATATGCAATATCAATGATTAGTGAAGCATACAATCTAGCATAGCACTGGTCTATTTTGATATTACATACCTAACTGGCATGACCATAATATACAGTCTACTCTAGATTACGCCCATGTAAACCAATATAATAATGGTCGTATGCTATCTACAATGCAACCAAAAAGCCTGAAAATAACCAATTAAGGATACAATATCTACACTCTGTACCTCATATACTCGAACTGAACTCTTTATCCAATATCATTAACCATTTAAGAGTTATCTAGAAACGTCTATGATATTATCAAAAGGATTGATTTTATATAGTATCTATATTTTAGATAAATTGATTTAAGGACATAGCCCCTAAATATATTACATATTCATTTTACCTATGGCATGCATTACTATAATCTATATTTAATAATAGCTATTACTATGCCACTCCAGTACTTAATCCATATAAAAAATCCCATGTATAATCTTTTAGAGGTACTTTTGAGTAAACATCCTACTATAAAGCAAGTCAAGACTATCAATCTAACCATGCATTATCTAATAATATAAAAGCGATAACTTAAAATGCTTTATCGATACCACACGATCATTACATAAATATGTACATATACTTGAATGGTCACAGCACTGATAATAGTCTAGTAATAGTACTACATACTATATCTGAATACTAAAAAGATATATTACGTGCGGATGTAGAAATATACACTTATGATGATACAAATCAATATTTCTAGATTCATTGATGCAATGAATTTAAGTTAAGGCACCTAATATTCTATGAGTAGAAAAAATAAAAAGTAGCAGCTTTATTTGCTCGCTGGTAATCAATATTTTTCTTGTGTTGCAGTAAATCGCTCATACTTTATTACAGGCATAAATATATATTATATTATTTATGCCTGTAATAAAGGTCTAGGGATCTAATTGATATTGATAGATTTGTTTCCAAAGCGCTCGTTTGGCGCTTGGATTATAATGAAGTTCCGATAATATAGGTGACGTAATTTGAATTCCGGTAAAAACTTTAGAAGGTTGAACCCCTAGCAACCACCTGTGATGATGATTATCTTGTGGTAATAATGATAACTGATGCGTAGTTGCAACCTGAACTTCTATAGATCTTAAATTTAAGGTTCGTAATACATTTTCTACTATTGGATCTGTTAAAGCGGGCGGTTTATCTGCAACGATAACCAAACGAGTTTCGATGGGAAGATTAATTAGAACATCCCCCTGTAGGACATGAAGTCGCTTTAGTGCATACTGAGTAATACCTATTTGTTGTAACAACTGCTCACGACGTCTTATCAACATGCTCATTGCCTATCTATGAATTAGATTCTATAGCTATATAGCTATATATATAGCTAGGATCGATAAAGAGAAAGATTTTATTTGTGATTTTCCTAAAAATGTTAACAATACAATTAAGTACCATACTTTCCTTTAAAGCATCATCTGGATTTGGGTAATTGTTAGCAGGGTTATACATAAAACTCAGCACAGATAAAACCAAGAATTTTGTGTTATATGCAATAATATGCATATAACAGCGATCAGTGTATCTATCACTCTACAGATATATATCACTATATATAGTATCACTATAATACATTAGGATGTATGAATGTCCATGTTTAGCCCGGCTAGCATGATGCTCTTGCGACATCATAATAAATTTACTAAACGACATATAATTTTTTCTGGTAACCTGCAAGACACATTATCTGTTCAGCTCGAAACAGAAAATAGCTATATACATACCCAGCAATACCATCATTGGGAAACTCTAAATAAGATACTACAAACCAACGTTGATTTTAGCCTATTACCAGCATCAAACATCGTAGATAATTGTGATACCCTCATTTATTACTGGCCAAATAACAAGAAAAAGGCAAAATTTCAGTTACACAATTTATTGTCTTTACTGACATGTGGAAGTGATATTTTTATAGTTGGAGAATATTCTCATGGCATACGAAGCGCTCACAACATGCTTTCAAGTTGGGTAGACTTAATAAAGATCGATAGCGCTTATCGTTGCGGTCTGTATTATGGATCGCTTGAAAGAAAACCATATTTTAATTCTTACGAATTCTGGCATGAACACTTAGTGGGTGGACTCATTCTTAAAAGCTTACCAGGGGTTTTCGGTTATAATGGTTTAGATCACGGTACCCAGCTTTTGCTTTCAACTTTTAGCCCGGGTATACAAGGAAAGATTTTAGATATTGGTTGCGGTACAGGTGTGATTTCTGCTGTTATAGCTAGCCGTTCACCATTAGCTAATATCATGTTAACCGATGTTAGTGCAGCAGCCCTTGCCGCCAGCAAGGCTACACTATTATGTAACAACCTGACAGGAACTGTCATAGCTAGTAATGTTTATTCTAAAATCACAGGATATTTTAATATGATTGTTGCAAATCCACCATTCCATGATGGATCAAAAGTAACCCTAGATATTGCACGCACGTTAATTAGAGGAGCGCCTGAGTTTTTATATAAAGGAGGAGAGCTACGAATTGTCGCTAATGCCTTTCTTCCTTACCATCATATACTCAATGAAGTATTCGGTCATTATACAGTGATTATACACAACAAATATTTTAAGGTGTATAGTGCTAAAAAAACCCATTAGATAATTTTCAATAACTTGCAATCAGCACCTGATTTTCTTAAGTTTATCTATCATTACAGAGTAAATTTTAAAAAACTATTATTGTAATTACTCATTACAATAATAGTTTTACTTTAAATAAAAATCTTACATATAGTGTAATGAGCCAATTTGTATTGTTTTTACTGAAAATATCTAAAACCATTATTAGATTAGAAGGTTGTTTTTAAAGTTAAAACTTCATAATAGTCATATAACTCCAATGATCTATGTCATTGTGTATCGTGTTATCATAACGTGTCTTAAACGTTTTATCATACAATGTTCTTGATTTATTTATTATATATAAGATCTATATAATAGATATTGCTTTTAGCAGAGCTAATCTTTCATCAAATAAGATTAGGAATACTTGGTGAGTTTATCAGCTTATTATATCCAGTTTGTCTATAATATGTATAAAATGCAGCATAATCTGTCTAACTTTAACTGATTTAGCATATCACAACCTAGATAGCCATAGGTTCTCTAAAAATTAGGGCAAGGCCATTATAGTAGCCATTTAGAAAGTTCTAGGCAAGTTCTAGGCAAATGATACGGTTATAGTTTCGGTATTATATATATACATGCATCCATTAGGCTATGATTTGAGTGACTCATTCAAGTCAGAATTATTAGAGTCAGCATTGTCCGATAATCCTTTGATATATGATAGGTTAATATCATATACTTATGGCTAATATCATCAGGATATGCACCCAAACATGGTATAATCTCATAGAGCTTATATCTCTAATTAGCAAAGAGCGATATTGCTTCATTTGAAATTTATACACTGTGTATAAAAAACTACCATATCCTTAAACTTTAGTAATATCTAAAGAATTATGCAAGCTCAGCACTATTAACAATTAGCACTGCCAGCTAAAGCAGTTAGATATCCTGAGTATATGAGAATTCGTATCTCATAAATCACCATGAGATATTTTTAATATAAATAGTTCTCTATGCCTAACGAAACCTGATAGACTAAATGAAAATTTAGATATGACCGAGACTGGATAGTAACTTACTATAGGATGCGACATAACTCTAAATTATGCATTTTATTCACGTCTGTTATAATTCTATTATAATACCATTTGATAGTAGAATCTCCATGTAGTTTTTGTCACTATGATTAGTGATTTGTCTAGTTTTTAATTATTCTATGGTTTAGGGACCAGATGTTGGTAATCATAAAACGGAGCTATGCATAATGACATGGGATGAGCAATACCAAGGTGCTCTATTGAATTTATTATAACAATAATAAAAAATTAAAAACTCTTTTCAAACGGTATATACATCTTTATTCTAATTATCATAATATACTACTTATTATAATTCACTATTTCATTTAGTAAAGTCGTCTTAAACATCTTGCTAAGAATTACGCCAAGCGGTTAAAGCAGAAAGCCGACGCCTACAGAGCTCCTCGCTTACTTTGTAGCCCACAAACCCAGCAGAAATTATTGCTTGAGTAGATACACTTTTCGCAACTTGCCAAGCATCATGCAAGCACTCTCCTTTTGAAGAAAGATGTCCTAAGCATGTTTTAGGTGTTCTTGACTCAATGTCAAGAATTAGCGCGATCTGCTGAATACGATATGGTTTTCTCCAGGCATCGATACGGTTAAATAGTGTTAATAGCTGCTTAGGAGAGGAAAAATGAATGTTGTGTAAAATACTATAAAATTCAAATACTAATAGCGCAAGTTCACGATATTCTCTCGGAAGTCGCAAACGTTTACAGAAAATTGAAGTTATCGTGATACCCGGTACGTCACCTTTACTATCATTAGCAGCATTCTCTTGTGTTATCAAAGATTTTGTCAGATCATAGCACAGCGCAGCAAAGCGAATTTCAACTTCTGAGCTATATTGTGCCACTTTAGATAATGTTATGAAAGTGTTATATTTATGAGTGATCACCTGAGAACGTTTCTTTTTTTTCGCAGAAATGGAATAATATACAGAGTCTAATTCAGGAAATAGTTCTTTTAGGGCGCCACAAGCCTTTAAAACCTGAAAAAAAACCTGAGGACAACTTGTCTTAAGAGCCAGATCCATCTCGTTCCATATACGTTCTGGGGAAAGATAAGATAACTCACCACTCTGCACCACCTCCTTCATTAGAGCCAATGTCTCATGAGAAACACGAAACTTTAAATTAGCAAGATATGCAGAAAAACGAGCTACACGTAATACGCGTAATGGATCCTCACAAAAAGCAGAAGAAATATGACGCAATATTCGCTTTTGAAGGTCAATACGTCCACCGTACGGGTCATAATATGTACCATGTTTATCTAGTGCAATAGCATTAATTGTCAGATCACGGCGAGCTAAATCTTGCTTGAGGGTAACATCGGAGTTTGCATAACACGCGAACCCGGTGTATCCTCGTCCTGATTTCTGCTCAACACGAGCTAAAGCATATTCTTCATGAGTAATTGGATGTAAGAAAACTGGGAAATTACGACCAACCTGCTTGTAGCCCATTGTAAGCATTTTCTTAGGAGAACCACCTACTACCACCCAATCTTTATCCTTCACTGGCAAATACAACAGTTGATCACGGACAGCACCACCAACTAAGTAAGTTTCCATGCGTATACTCCAAAAAAATAAAATCAATTATTCATACAATCACTTACTTGCATTAATACGCAGCTTCTAATGTGTAATAACGTTAAGACTTTTTCTTTATAAGGAATGGTGAACTGTAACAGAGCCGGGGGTCTCTTATGCTCTGCATGGCAACTGGAATGCGAAAAATGATAACTTGATAAAGAATATATCTAGAATACAAAATTACTGGCAGCTTATCATGCCATCTACTTCGTGTCTTTTGAGTTCTTTTTATCTTTGAGAACACACTCAGTAACACGATCAAGCCCATGCATCCGTAATGCATACTCAGTAAATATTAAATGCCTAGTTAGTTATAGCCAATCATAGTGATTAGTTGAAAATTTTCTTGATAGTCAATTGTATAATATTTTTAAAAAAATTTTATTTTGTCATCTAACTATAGCATCAGCTCTGATTGTTAAATCTACATGAAGCTCTATAGAAACTTTCTCCAATAGACGTGTAAAAACAACTCATGATATCCTATAGCTAATTATAGCTAATTATTTTAGCCTTAGAGTTATATTTACAATAGACAGATCATGATTGATCTAAGTTATCCAATAGTATGTGTAAATATATATTTTATATACAATACCTGTAATTAAGACTAATATAGATTATGTATTTTTCAAAAAAAATTTAATAAAAAATGATGCATACACATAAATTGCACTCTTATGAGTCTTATCTGAGCATCCGTATGTCTTGCTGAGCACAATACAAAATCTAAAACCTGTTGACTTATGACCAAAACTATCGTCATATACCTGACATGATATATAAAGATATTAATTGAGGCATAAAAATAGGCCTGATGAAAAAACTTTACATATTTACTATGCATAGATATCCATAACATGCTAAAACTATCTATATAATGCATAGATATCCATAACATGCTAAAACTATCTATATAAATAGAGTAGATCAATATTTTATAAAATACAGACAAGATAAAAAATAGATTTCAAGACACCGATTATTTGCTAACTACAATGTAAGCATTGCATACCTATACAGTCACTGTAACAAGTAACTTACTATCCAAAATACAATAAACTCGATAGACCTGTCATATCTTATTATAAGGCGGATCAAGTGGATTTACTCTCTTTTTATGGACTCTTTCTTGCTAAGATTATTACTATAATAATAACATTAGTCATAGTATCGATGATACTTCCTAATCTTACCAAGCGTAGTAATGCTAGAGCCGGAAAATTAATACTGACTCGATTAGATAAATATTATCTTGAAATACAAAATAAAATCAATTTAGAAAAACTGACACCTTTAGAACAAAAATTATGGAAAAAGGAATATAAAAAGAACGAGAAAAAAAAACAGAAAGAATCAAAACAAAAAAATAAGATAGGGCACGCTGCAAGCAAAAAAAGACCAACTTTATATATTCTTGATTTTATAGGTAGCATGGATGCTAAAGAGGTGTCATCTTTACGACAAGAAATCTCTGCAATCATATCTGTTATTGAAACAGGCGATGAAGTATTGCTACGTCTTGAAAGCCCTGGTGGCGTAGTACATGGTTATGGTCTAGCCGCATCACAACTTCAACGGTTACGGCAAAAAGATATTCCGCTAACAGTTTCTGTAGATAAAATTGCTACTAGCGGAGGTTATATGATGGCCTGCGTTGCTAACCATATTGTTGCTGCGCCATTTGCATTAATTGGCTCGATTGGTGTAGTGGCGCAGATCCCTAATTTTCACCGTCTTTTAAAGAGAAAGAACATTGATATGGAGCTCCATACGGCTGGAGAGTATAAGCGTACCTTAACGTTGTTTGGTGAAAATAGCGAAGAGGGACGAGAAAAATTCCGTGATACTTTGAATCAAACACATGCGCTATTTAAGCAGTTTGTACATCAAATGCGGCCACAGATAAATATAGATATGGTATCAACTGGAGAACATTGGTATGGTAGTCAAGCTTTAAATAAAGGGTTAATAGACAGTGTTAGTACGAGCGATGATTTCATCATAGATAAAATGTCACAATATAGCATAATTAATTTATGTTATACTCAACATAGAGGAATTCTAGAACGTTTTAGCTATAATATATACAGTAATATCACTCAGATCATAGAGAAAACTTTAAGAGGATAATTATATAATTACTTTAATAAAGAAATATATCTAAAAGCTTTCTTACCTCAGAACGCTTTGAGATATAGCAAACATCTTGCTATTGATCTAAAGCTAATTAAATAGTATTACTCAGAAAGGTAGATAAAAATTATGCTTAAAATCTACATTCATTTAGCACAGTATTCATTTAGCACGGTACTCATTTAGTCATCTCAACAACATTTGATATGACTAAATGAATTTACATAGTGTTACAATGCACCATATAACTTAAATAAGCCGCATGGTGCTACAATAACCCTTTGAATGGATATTGTTAAAATAAAAGCTATCTCTATGATTATATTGATATTTATAGCACACCAGAGAGGCTGCATGTAGGTACATCCTCACTGTACTGTAAAAGAATCCACTCTCTAAAGATAGATCAATACAATCTAAAAATCTACCAATATCAATGAAGATATATTTAATAAAAAATATTGAAAAGATCAGATTTTTAGCAGCGTATAAAATATTGACGATAGTAGACTAGTTCTGCAATGGAATCATAAATATCATCTAGTGCTCGATGTGCACCTTTTTTTTGAACTCCCAATAAAATTTCCGGTTTCCAAATACGTGCTAGTTCTTTTAGGGTGCTGACATCTAGATAACGATAATGAAAATAATTCTCCAAATCTGGCATATACTTAAACAAAAAACGACGATCTTGAGCTACACTATTACCACACATGGGTGAGCATTTAGCGGGTACTAATGGTTTTAGAAATTTTAAAATTTCAATTTCAGCAGAACGTTCACTTATTTTGCTATTCTGTACCCTACTTATTAAACCACTAGCAGTGTGTGCTTTTATATTCCATTGATCCATCATGCCTAGAAGCTCCATGGACTGGTATATCGCAAAAACCGGTCCTTTAGAAATAATTTGCAAGTCCGAATTTGTTACAAGTATTGCAATTTCAAGAATACGATCTCTGTCTGGATTTAAACCAGTCATCTCAAGATCAATCCATATTAGGTTATTAATACTTAAAATCATAAACGCTCTCATAAAACAGATTAGTTACTTAAATAGATAGCGCATGTATTTTCTTTTAAAAAAATCTTTATCAGTAGTAATACTATCGATAAATCATGTGTGCATATCGGTTAGAATATCAGCGCGTGACAGAAGTAGACTATAATCTAGTAATTTTATAACCTTTGATGAATGAGGCTCTTTTAGGGCAATTCTTAAACCACGCTATAGCTATAAAGATACCTATTTAGCAAAATTTCCCCAAGCATTAGAATCTATAATTCTACTCTGTGTATACTATCAAAAGACTTTAAAAAGATAATTGTATACAATATAAAATTAAGTATTATGAGATAATGCATTTCTATTGAGCTAATCAAATTACACAGGATCGCTTAATGGCATTCAGATATTTTCTTCAAAATCCTTCAATAAACTATATGCCCAAAGATATCGCTGTGACATCAAAATGTATCTTAATCTTATAGAGTAAGATGTGTTAACCCTAATAACTTTCTAGGCAATCAGTACACATATTGTGGATCCTAATATTCTCTCTATCAAAAAGCAGGATTTTTAGAAAAGTTACATAATTATGATTATAATCATATGTTCATGTATATTTGAATATATAAAATTTTATTAATCTTTGATAATAAAATAACTATTCCATACTGAGTGAGCTCACTGGTACATAAACATAAACTTATTAGTTACTGGGGGGGTAAATGTCAAAACGATGCTTTTTAGTTTTTATAGACTTATTAGTGATCATTCCTGCTAATGCTTTCGCATAATTTGGACGCTTTACTACTACACGTTGTTTTGCAAGAGCACGCGCAGGTTTCAATAGCTCATCTGAGTCTTCGTCTTGACCTACTAGGCATTGTAATATGCGCATTTCTTTTTTTGCTAGAGCACTTTTTTTATTTTTCGGGTACATAGGGTCGAGGTATACGACATCTGGTTGTGGAGAGATCTTACTAAAAACTAGTAAACCATCAGGATTAAGCAAAATTAAACGCTCACGTAACCATGATCCAATCTCTAAATCAGCATAGCCCCGTCTTAAACCATCTTCTAATAGCGCTAGAATCACTGGATTACGCTCTAACATCTGAACTCGACAGCCGCATGAAGCTAGCACGAAGGCATCACGCGCTAATCCTGCAGTGGCATCTAATATGCTTGGAAAATGCTCTCTCGTTATACCGACAGCTTTTGAGATGGATTCTTCTATTCCACCCCCAAATTTACGTCTATATGATTGTGTCTTAGAAGAAAAATTTACTAATATACCACCCAATGCAGGTTCATTGCGCTTTTGTAATTCAAGATGAGATGGCTTCATTACTAAAGCCATTACAGTGTTATTATCATGTTCTAGCTTCCAACGAGCGGCTAAAGCTGATAGATTATTTCCATTTATTATACCCGATTCGTCTAGTAAACCAATACGCATAAAATAACTTATATTTTATTATTTATAGATGTTATGCCATACTGCTCTAACATTGTATCTATTTTTGGCTTACGACCAAGGAAACGATAGAACAAAATCATGGGGTTTTCAGACCCACCGCGTGTTAGAATATGTTCTAAAAGTGACCGCCCAGTATCTCGATTAAACACACCCTCCATCTCAAAACGCGACCAAACGTCTGAAGCTAAGACATGCGCCCATAAATAACTATAGTAGCCTGCTGCGTAGCTACCAGAAAAGATATGGTTAAATGCATTAGGAAAGCGACTCCATTTTGGTTCTGGTATCGCAGATATCTGATTTTTAATATCTTGAAATAACTCTACAATTTTTATACCTTTATTTGATTCATACTTCATGTGCAAGCGAAAATCAAATAAAGAAAGTACTAGTTGTTTTTGTATGGATAATGCTATTTGATAGTTTTTTAGTGCTAATAGCTTATCTAAAAATATTTGTGGTAATGCCTCTCCAGTTTGATAATGACCAGAGATTAACGCTAACGCTTCTGGCCGCCAACACCAATTTTCCATTAATTGACTAGGCATTTCAACTGCATCCCATGGTATACCATGAATACCAGATACGCCGCGTGTTTCAATGCGCGTTAACATATGATGTAAACCGTGACCATACTCATGAAATAGCGTAATGACTTCCTGATGAGTAAAAAGCGCTACCTCTTTGTTATATGGACGATGAAAATTACAAGTTATATACGCTATTGGTTTTTGTAAACTACCGTCTGATCTACGCATCTGACTTACACAGTCATCCATCCATGCCCCACCACACTTATGATCCCTCACATATAAATCGAGAAAAAAACTACCACGCATTACTTTATTTTCATCAAACAACTCAAAGAATCGAACATCTTCATGATATACCTCAACATCATAGCGCTCTATAGTTGTGATACCGTAGATATTTTCAACTATTTTAAATAGTCCATTCAGAACGAGATTCTCTGGAAAATAAGGACGTAACTGTTCATCAGAAATATTATACAAATGCTGCTTTTGCTTTTCACTAAAAAAAGCTATATCCCACGGCTGTAGATCGTTAATATTATATTCTTTTTCTGAAAATATACGCAATTGCTTTAATTCTTGCTCTGCTTGTAAATGCACACGTTTTGCTAGATCATTTAAAAAACTAATCACTTGATCTGGGTTTTTTGCCATTTTCATAACCAATGACTGCTCGGCATAAGATGAAAAACCAAGCATTGTAGCTAATTCACAGCGTAAAGCTAATATTTCATCCATTATTAATGTATTGTCCCACTTACCAGCATTTTGTCCCTGATCGGAAGCGCGCGTCGAGTAAGCATAATAGATCTCTTTACGCATTGTTCTATTATCACAGTAAGTTATCACTGGTAAATAGCTGGTTATATCTAATGTTAAGCGCCATCCATTCTGGTTTATGGCTTGTGCTTGTAATTTCATGGCCTCCAAGGAATTCTCTGGTATACCGCTTATCTTATTTTGATCTGTGATTACTGTGCTCCACCCCATGGTAGAATCAAGAACGTTATTACTGTAAGTCGAAGACAGAACAGATAGGCGCACAGAGATTTCTTTATAACGATGCTTCTCTACCTCTGATAATCCTATTCCAGAAAGCTTAAAGTCCCGAAGAGTATTATCTATAAATTTTTTTTGTTCGATATTTAACGATTGATAGATAGCAGTATTATCTTTAAGTTTGCAATATGCTTGATATAACGCTTCATTTTGACCAACCCAAGCACTATATTCAGATAACATCTCTAGCACTTCCTCATACGCTAAGCGTAATGCAGGATTATTTTTTACTAAGTTTAGGTGGCTAATAGGAGAAAAGACACGACTTAGATAATCGTCTGCCTCTATTAAAGGCTGTACTAAATGGTCCCAATCATATGGACCGCATTGAGATATTATTTTTTTTACTACCTCTCGACACTCGTGTATAACATGCTTCATAGCTGGAACAATATGCTCGGCCTTAATAGAAGCAAAGGGAGGAAGAACAAAAGAAGAAAGCAAAGGATTAGTCATCATACAACCCTGATGTTAGGAAAATAATCTATCATTCAATAATACATGATAGTAATATAATTGGTATTATTTCAATATAAGCTGTCGTGATAACTATAAAAACAATATTTTAAAACCGCTACTACCACACATGATTGTGTATTTTTTATGCAATATACAGTATGGTATACTGCTATGCATGGTAGTGAAATAGATCTTAATTTATTAATGGTTGTGTATAACCTGCTTAGTAAGTTTTATGTAAAGTAATTTAAAGCGTTAGATAGAATTTCGAGCAGCACTAACACAGATTTCAGCTATATTATCTCGCATTATATATCCTAGCTCACTCCCAGCTCGCGCCGCTATCAGATTATTATCTGATAACATTTCGAATAAATATCCTACGCTAGTGATATATTTAATAGCATTCATAATAAAAAAGTACAGCTAAATATACTATACAGTATATAAGATATCTTTTAGATATGCTTTTGTTTTTTATAAAGACATCATCTATATAATCTTTAAATGTAATTTATACATGCTTGAACTGTATTAAATAAAAATTTGACTTATCTTTTCAACAAGATATCAATCAATTTAGAAAAAAGGCGCTATACTAATACTTAGTGTAGCTTTTCATGATATAAATCATACTAACTACATTAGTTTTCTAAAATATTCCTGGAAAATCTAGATTTTTATTCATGTAAACAATTTTTTCTAGCAAAAATTGTTCATCTTCAACACAATAAGATAATCTTTAGTATTTAAAGCGCTTGTTCAAAAAATGTCATACTTATTTCACACCTACATGGTAATGATATGATATAATATCTATTATTAATCAGCGATCTACAAATTAAAAGCGATACACATAATAAAGATTCATTAAAGCATGAATTTTTATTGGTTGATAAGGTTGATAAGGTTGATAAGGTTGATAACGATACAAGCATGTCTTCACTCTATTATTATACAGTTTTAGAGATATTCAAATTAGACCGATATAGTTGTAATGTTAATTCAGAAAGCTCTGAATATAAACAACAAGCACTTCCATATATCATATAGATGAAAAATTTTGTAATATCTCGAATATTAAACAAAATAAAGATAAGTATAGTCACTTATGTGACGATCATGCTATAGATTTTACATCACACAAACTCTACACAATATGTTAAGGTTGTCAAAAGATCATTACCAGTAATGCTTTTAAAAAAATCCAATTATCTATATTTAGATAGATAATGAAATTATTTTTTTAATGATATTGCTTGTACTGATACCTTCTTGAAAGTGTAGAATTCGCACATCCCCGCCATTGGCCAAAACTTCTTGACTACCCGCAATATCTTCAATGTTATGTTGGTAATCTCCTCCTTTAACTAAAATATCAGGTAGTATGTCTGTAATAATCTTCTGCGGAGTATCCTCTTCAAAACTAACCACCCAGTCTACCATTGCAAGAGCACTTAAGACATGCATGCGATTCATTAGTGAATTAACTGGTCGAGATACCCCCTTGAGACGACTAGTTGAAGCGTCACTATTCACTGCAACAATGAGTCGATCACCTAACTTTTTTGCACTAACAAGATAAGAAATATGCCCGGCATGTAAAATATCAAAAACACCATTAGTCATGACAATTGTTTCACCGCATTGCCTTGCTTTACTAACTGCAACAATCAACTGTGCTTTATGTACCACTCCACAATCTGTCTCTGATCTGGTTACCATTGCTTTTTTGAGCTCTTTTAGCGAAACCGTTGAGGTGCCAATTTTACCAACTACCACGCCTGCAGCTGCATTAGCAAGTATACAACTCTCTTCTAGAGTTCTACCAGCCGCTAAAGAACTTGCTATAACAGCAATAACCGTATCCCCAGCACCAGTCACATCAAAAACTTCCTGTGCTTGGGTGGGCATATAAAAAGGTGCTTTCTCAGGTTGCAATAAGGTCATCCCGTGCTCTGAACGAGTAATTAATAATGCAGAGATGGCATACTGTTTTAATAATGCCATGCCTCTTTTAATAATATCATTTTCGCTGGAGCATTGTCCAACTACTTCTTCAAATTCATGCAAGGTAGGCGTAAGAAGAGTGGCGCCACAATAACGGGAAAAATCTTTACCTTTGGGATCTACTAAAGTCAGAACATTTTTTTGACGCGCCAAACCGATGATATTTTGTACACTAGTCAGAGCCCCTTTGGCATAGTCAGATAAAATCATTACACTTACCTGGGGTAAAAACTGCCTAATTTGATTCTCAATAAGAGAATGATCAATGTTTTCTTTAGATTCTTCCTCAAAATCTATACGAATCAGTTGCTGATTACGTGAGAGTACACGTAATTTAATCATAGTGGGGCGTTCGGCAATAGAAACACAATGGCAATATACGTTGCTATTGGCTAGGGATTCCATCAACACTTGACCTTCATAATCCTCTCCAATTAAACCAATTAGATAAACCTTGGCGCCAAGTGTTGCGATATTAATAGCAACGTTAGCTGCACCACCGGGGAATTCTTTTACACTACTGACTTTAACTACTGGAACCGGTGCTTCAGGAGAAATTCGATAAGTTGGACCATACCAATAACGATCTAACATCACATCCCCCACGACTAAGATTTTTAAATCTTTAAAGTCAGGCAGGGTATTTTTCATTTCAACACTCCACGCTAGATTCAGATTGATTGTATTGTATAACAGAGTTAATGTTAGCGAACTAAATAGTTGCGACACAAGAGACGAAAATATAGCGATGGCCTATCAGTTATAGATACTATTAAGACTATAATCCATCAATAATCTACCCTTATGAAATAAACTTTAGGATAAAGTACAATACATAGAACTGCGATTAATGCATTAAGAACAAAAGTTAAAGATTTAGGTTAATGCTCCGCTCAATATATACTCAATATACCGAACAAAAGCCTAAGATACATAAGTCTACTAATGTTTGGTATTAACAAATAATGCATATATTCTATCAATGTAACATTCTTAAAAATACTGTCACAGTAGAGACGATGACAGTTTGAGACATATTAACAGAAAGATAATAGAATAAAATTCATAAAATGTTATCTATTTAAGAATGTATACTCATATATACGCCAGAGAAGTTTAGTCATTGCATCTTATTAAGACTATATGGATAAGCATATATTAGACTCATAAATGTTATAACGATATCACAATACTCTCTAAATATCAGCGGCCTGTATTTGTTTATCCAGTGATGATTCAAATTATTAATCTATACCTAGATTATTTAAATTCAGTTTCTTCTAGTCATGTGTTCAGCTAAAGTGTTAGATAATTTACTGAACCTTGTAGATTTTATGTTCCAGATCAATCTCAATAGATATACCTAATAACTATATGGTAAAACAGTTTTGCTTTTCTTCGTTTTGATTTTTATATCACTCTATTACGCATGAATTGTGTATTCATATAATGATCAATATAGTAAACACCTAGGCGACCCCATTATCATACGGTGTGCACAAAAGTAAAAAATGAGAAAGCAAAATTTTTAGCATGAGCATTCTATATACATTAATGCAGTGTATGAATATTAATTAATACAAAATATATCTGTAAGGACAAAGACTAGCTGACATTAATATTTACACCGATGTTTTTAAGGTTTGTTGTTTATTAAAGTAATAAAAATTATTAAATTTCTACACGCACTAAAATATACAACCATCTCCTGTTCTTTGTTAGAGAAATAATTATCTATTAGTAATGAGAAATGCAATGGATATTTATAGACACCTTACAGGTTTAGGTAGTCCAGCAATTTTAGTTGCTTGTTTTGCTGGACCTTTTGGAAATAACCGGAAAAGATAACGGCTATTTCCGTATTCTCTACCATACTGTTTTTTTATAGCTTGAACTAGCATACGCACTGTGGGAGAAACATTGAATTCTAAATAAAATCTATGTACAAAATAGATAATCTCCCAATGCGCAGTGCTAAGCTCAATTTTTTCCTCTCTTGCGAGTTCTTTTGCAAGATCCTCACTCCAATCGCCCAAGGATATTAAGTACCCCTGTTCGTCACGAGCGACTGAGATAGTAGTATTTGTTCGCTGACTACACTTCATTATGTAGACTCAACTGTTTGTATCAATAGTTATATTATTTACCTTTAAAGATAAAAATAACAATATATGCAATCTACCATTCCATATTATTTTCTGTCGTGCGATATAACTGATCAATCGACAGGATGGTTTTTCGCTATAGAGGAGAAAAACCATCCTAACACAAATCAGTTATCATAACGCACAGCATAATTCAGTCTTGATTTTTATGACGATCCATAAGTTCAATATACGCCATCGAGGCATTATCACCTAATCGAAAACCGCATTTTAAAATTCTTGTGTACCCGCCAGATCTATTTATAAAACGGGGGCCTAGCTTAGTAAATAATTTTGCAACCATCTCATTATTACGAATACGAGCAAATACTAAACGACGATTAGAGACACTATCAATTTTAGACAGTGTAATCAGGGGCTCAAGAATGCGGCGGAGCTCTTTTGCTTTTGGAACAGTTGTTTTAATAAACTCATGATGTATTAAAGAGATAGCGATATTTCGAAACATGGCCTTTCGATGGCTGCTGTTACGATTCAGTTGACGACCGATCTTGCGGTGTCTCATAACTTTTCCTTCTCAATAAGGGCTTAATTTATAATGAGGTTATTTATTAATAATTCTGGAGGCCAATTGTCTAATCGCATTCCTAAAGATAAATTACGGGTTGCTAGAACATCTTTAATTTCAGTCAGAGACTTTTTACCGAGATTAGGCGTCTTTAAAAGTTCCACCTCTGTACGCTGTACTAGATCACCAATATAGTGAATAGCTTCCGCTTTAAGACAATTGGCAGAACGAACAGTTAACTCTAGATCATCGACTGGACGTAATAAAATCGGCTCAAATTCTGGTTTTTCTTCTTTGGTTTCAGGATGGCTGACATCACGTAAATCAATGAAGGCTTCTAGTTGTTCTGATAAAATAGTAGCTGCTCGTCGGATTGCTTCTTCTGGATCAATAGTGCCATTTGTTTCAATTTCTATGACTAATTTATCTAAGTCAGTCCTCTGTTCTACACGTGCTGATTCAACATTATAGGCTATACGATCTACTGGGCTATAACAAGCGTCGACCAATAGTCGACCAAGTGTGCGCACATCTTCTTCGATCTTCACACGAGAAGAAGCAGGGATATAACCACGACCACGTTGTACTTTCATCCGAATACTAATACTAGCGTGCTCATGCGTTAAGTTGCAAATTAAATGTTTCAAATGAACGATTTTAACATCTTCGTGATGAGCAATATCCGCCGCAGTGACTGGACCAACGCCTGACTTACATAACGTAAGAATAACCTCATCTTTGTCATATATTATAATTGCTAGTTCTTTCAAATTCAGAAGAATTTCCAGAATATCTTCTTTAACACCCTCTTTTGTGCTATATTCATGCAATACACCGTCAATTTCGACCTCTGTCACCGCACAACCAGGCATTGATGATAATAAAATACGGCGCAGTGCGTTACCTAGTGTATGACCAAAACCACGCTCTAATGGTTCAAGGGTCACTTTAGCATGCGTTGAGCTAATTTGTTCAATATCTACTAGTCGCGGTTTTAAAAATTTAGTCACAGAACCCTGCATTATGTCCTCTCTTAAATACTACTTTACTTAGAGTAAAGTTCGACGATAAGGTGTTCATTGATATCTGCAGTAAGATCAGTACGTTCCGGAACATGTTTAAATACCCCTTCCATTTTTGTAACATCAACAGCTAACCACGTTGGTTGTTCACGCTGATTTGCTAGTTCTAATGCGGCTTTGACACGAGATTGTTTTTTGGCTTTATCTCGAATGCTAATAACATCGTTTAATGATACCTGATAAGAAGCAATATTTACTACTCGTCTGTTTACCATAATGGCTTTATGGCTAACTAACTGTCGCGCCTCAGAACGTGTAGCACCAAAACCCATACGATACACTACATTATCTAAACGACCTTCTAAGAGCGATAATAAATTATCGCCAGTATTACCTCGTAATCGAGCCGCTTCTTTATAATAATTGCGAAATTGGCGCTCTAGTATCCCATACATACGGCGAACTTTCTGTTTTTCACGTAATTGAATTCCGTAGTCTGATAGACGTTTTGTATGGGCTCCATGCTGACCAGGGGCTTGCTCTAAATTACATTTTGTGTCAATTGCGCGCACACCAGACTTGAGAAATAGGTCTGTGCCTTCGCGACGACTAATCTTTAGTGTCGGACCCAAATATCTTGCCATTTTCTTTCTCCAATCTTCCTTAAAAAGAAATGTTAAACTCGACGTTTCTTGGGTGGACGACAACCGTTATGTGGGATTGGGGTTACATCGGTAATATTTGTAATACGAAAACCAGCAGCATTGAGAGCGCGAATAGTTGATTCGCGACCCGGACCTGGTCCTTTAACCATTACCTCTAAATTTTTAATACCATAATCCTTTACAGATTCTGCACAGTGTTCTGCAGCAACTTGTGCAGCAAATGGCGTAGATTTACGAGAACCACGAAAACCAGACCCACCAGCTGTTGCCCAACCTAATGCATTACCCTGACGATCCGTGATGGTGACAATAGTATTGTTAAAGGAGGCATGAATATGAGCTACTCCATCAGAGAGTTGTTTTTTTACTCGCTTACGTGAACGAACCGGTACCTTAGTCATTATTTAATTATCCAGATTATTTCTTGATCGGTTTACGCGGACCCTTGCGCGTCCTAGCGTTAGTCTTTGTTCGTTGACCGTGAACTGGAAGACTGCGGCGATGACGCAATCCACGATAACACCCAAGATCCATAAGACGCTTAATGCTCATGGTGACTTCACGACGCAGATCACCTTCAACAACAAATTTTGCCACTGCATCACGAAGCATGTCAAGTTTCTCTTCGGGTAGATCTCTGATCTTAACATGTTCAGCAATACCCGTTGATCTGCAAATAAACTGTGAACGGTTTTTGCCAATACCAAATATCGCAGTTAATGCAATTACGGTATGTTTTTGATCAGGAATGTTAATCCCTGCTATACGGGCCACTATGCACTCCTATATCTTAAGAACTGGTGTCTCCTGGTGTTTCTTTTATCCAAAAGCCCATTTTAGAATACTTCTATTAGAACATATAGTCAATACACAAGTATTTAAATCGGTTTAATCCAATTACAACATATAAGCATTTCTTAACCTTGTCGCTGTTTATGTTTAGGCTCAGTACTACAAATTACGCGGACCACTCCATTACGACGAATAATCTTGCAATCACGACATAATTTTTTAACAGAAGCACATACTTTCATTTTTCCCCCTTAACGACTGTAACCTTTTAAGTTTGCTTTTTTTAATACAGATTCGTATCGACTAGACATTAACAATGTTTGTACTTGCGCCATAAAATCCATGATAACAACTACCACAATCAGCAAAGATGTGCCACCAAAATAAAATGGAACTTTCATTGCATGACGCAGAAACTCTGGAATGAGGCAAATCAATGTAATATATAAAGAACCAATTAATGTTAGTCGGGTCATAACCTTATGAATATACTTGCCGGTATGTTCTCCTGGACGAATCCCTAAAATAAATGCACCACATTTTTTTAAATTATCTGCTGTTTCACGTGGATTAAAAACTAACTCTGTATAAAAAAAAGAGAAAAAAACAATTGCTGTTGCATAGAGTAACACATAAAGTGGCTCTCCAGGCTGTAGGAAAATTGAAATTTTAGTCAACCAACCAGAACCAATACCACCACCAAACCATGATGTTAGCGTAGCAGGAAGTAAAATTAGGCTAGAAGCAAAGATAGCAGGAATAACCCCAGACATATTAACTTTTAAAGGTAAGTGTGTGTTATGTGCAGCATAAATTCTTCGACCTTGCTGACGTTGTGCGTAATGCACAGGGATTCGTCGTTGACCACGCTCAATAAATACAACAAATAAGGTGATAGAAAAGACTAGCGCTGCTAGTAATATTAAAAAAAGAACATGTAACTCACCTTCTCTGGCTTCTTCAAGAGTATGCCCAACTGCAGGTGGCAAACCAGCTACAATACCCGCAAAGATAATCATAGAAATACCATTACCCATTCCTCTCTCTGTAATTTGCTCACCTAACCACATAAGAAACATGGTTCCAGTTACTAGACTAATAACAGCAGTGACGCAGAATCCCAGCCCTGGATGCAATACCAGACCGTGCATTCCTGGCATATTTGGTAAACCTATAGCGATTCCGATGGACTGAAGTATGCCAAGCGCTAAAGTAGCGTAACGGGTATACTGGCTAATTTTTTGACGACCAACCTCTCCTTCCTTTTTTATTTCAGATAGCGTAGGGTTAACCATCGTTAATATCTGTACGATAATTGATGCGGATATATATGGCATTATCCCTAGAGCAAAGATAGAAGCGCGACTTAAGGAACCTCCAGAAAACATATTGAACATGTCAATAATAGTTCCACGCTGGTTCTCAAGTAGATTGGAAATAATAGTAACATCTATGCCTGGAATAGGAATAAAAGAACCAATACGAAAAATAGTCAGCGCACCGATAAGAAATATTAGTCTAATTTTTAGCTCACTAAAGCCACCTTTTGTGCTTTGAAAACCAAGTCGTGATTGCTTAACCATTGATTAGTTATGCCTCAATTTTTCCGCCAGCAGCAAGGATTAAAGAACGAGCACCTTGGGTTACACGTAACCCACGAATCGTTTTGGCTGTCTCAATACCACCAAAAAGTATCACTTTGACAAATTTAGTCTGCATACGAATTAAACGTGCTTCTTTTAAGGTATGGAGATCAATGATAGGATTTTTAATCCTATTTAAATCAGATAAGCGTACTTGTGCGGTAAACATAGCCTTACGAGAAATAAAACCAAATTTTGGTAGACGCCGGTACAAAGGTGTCTGACCCCCCTCAAATCCGCGATGTGCACCACTACCAGCACGAGATTTTTGTCCTTTATGACCCCGTCCAGCGGTTTTTCCAAAACCAGAGCCAATACCTCGTCCTAAACGTTTTGCGACATGTTTAGAACCTTCAGCAGGCGATAAAGTATTTAAATACACCTATAACCCCTCCCCGGATTTAATCATGTAAGACACGGCGCTCATCATACCTCGAATAGCTACTGTATCTTTACGATATACAGTATGACCAATTCGCCGCAGACCTAAACCAAGCAAAGTGGCCTTATGCTTAGGTAGGCAACCGATCGCGCTACGAGTTTGAGTAATTTTGATCATTTTAGCCATGCCGCATATCTCCAAGGATATTGTCAATAGATTTACCGCGTTTAGCAGCAACCATCTCTGGAGATCTCATTTTCATAAGACCATCTAAAGTAGCGCGAACCACATTGATAGGATTCGTTGAACCGTAAGCTTTAGCTAGCACATTATGAATACCGGCTACTTCTAGCACGGCGCGCATTGCGCCACCAGCAATAATACCAGTTCCTTCTGATGCTGGCTTCATAAATATACGCGACCCTGTATGAGAGCCTTTAACAGGATGTTGTAAAGTACCATGGCATAACGCAAAGTAATTCATATTTCGTCGAGCTTTTTCCATTGCTTTTTGAATAGCGGCTGGCACTTCACGTGCCTTACCGTAACCAAACCCCATACGTCCATTACCGTCTCCCACAACAGTTAGGGCTGTAAAAGAAAAAATACGGCCACCTTGAACAGTTTTAGAGACGCGATTTACAGAGATGAGCTTTTCCTGTAGTTCACCAGGTTGTTTTTCGATATGTGCCATCTTACACCTTATACCTTAGAACTGTAGACCAGCTTCGCGAGCGGCGTCTGCTAATGCCTGCACACGACCATGATATTGAAAACCAGAACGATCAAAAGCTACATGTGTGATGCCTTTTTCAATTGCACGTTCTGCAACCACTGTACCAACAGTGGTTGCAGCGTCCTTGTTTCCAGTGTATTTTAATTTTTTACTAATGATTTTTTCTACTGTAGAAGCAGCTACTAAAATTTCAGCACCATTAGGAGCAATAACCTGTGCGTAAATATGACGTGGAGTACGGTGCACTACTAGGCGAGTGGCACTGAGCTTTTTTAGCTGATAACGTGAGCGAGTTGCTCGTCGAAGACGAGAAGATTTTTTATCCATAGTCTTACCTTATTTCTTCTTGGCCTCTTTGCGACGCACAACTTCATGAGCATAACGAATCCCTTTACCCTTATAAGGTTCAGGAGGACGATAAGCACGTAGATCGGCGGCAACTTGACCAAGCAGCTGTTTATCAGCACTTTGTAGTGTAATATCAGTTTGAGTGATACATGTAGCCGTAATGCCTTCTGGAAGCACATGATCGATAGAATGAGATAGGCCTAGCGATAAGTTTAAGCGATTCCCTTTTAGGGAAGCACGATAACCTATGCCAACGAGCTGTAGTTTTTTAGTAAAACCTTGGGTCACACCTATGACCATCGCGTACACTAGAGCACGAGCAGTGCCTGCTTGAGTCCAACCACCAGTAAAACCTGTCCGTGGCAGAAAAATCAGAGTGTTTTCAACTTTTTCTACTAATACAGCTTTATTTAACGTGTGTATTAACTCATCGTTTTTACCTGTAATAGTAATCACCTGACCGTCAAGTTTTACCTGTACATGGATCGGAATACTAACAGGTGCTTTAGCAACACGAGACATTTTTCCAGTCCCTCCAATTAAGCTACGCGCAGTTACGCTATGTAGCAGACAATTTCACCACCGAGACCTGATTGACGAGCCGAACGATCTGTCATCACACCCTTAGAGGTAGAGACTACGGAAATACCTAGTCCAGCCATAACCTTTGGTAATTCGTGTTTTCGTTTGTAGACTCTTAATCCTGGACGACTCACACGCTGAATACTTTCAATAACAGACTTTCCTTGAAAATACTTTAAAGTTAACTCTAGCTCTATCTTGATATCTCGTATTATAGAATATGTTAAAATATATCCTTCCTCTTTTAGAAGAACAGCAATAGCTAATTTTAATTTAGAAGAAGGCATTTTAACTGAAATTTTATTCGCTGCCTGAGCGTTACGGATACGAGTTAACATATCTGCAATTGGATCCTGCATACTCATCTGTTTTACTCCTAGTATATAGCTAGTCTTTACCAGCTAGCCTTTTTTAAACCAGGTACCTCACCGCGCATGGCGGCCTCACGCAATTTGATGCGACTTAAACCAAATTTACTAACGTAACCATGTGGTCGACCAGTCTGACGACAGCGATTACGCTGACGAGAAGGGCTGGAATCACGAGGTATATTTTGTAATTTTAACATGGCATTCCAACGCTCTTCCGTAGATGCATTGACACTAGAAATAACATCTTTTAGTGTTTTACGTTGAGAGCGATATTTTTTGGCCATTTTTACGCGAACAACTTCGCGTGCTTTTAATGCTTTTTTAGCCATAAGAGCGCCCCTTAATTACTTGCGAAATGGAAAATTAAATGCAGATAAGAGCGCCTCCCCTTCAGTATCAGATTGTGCCGTAGTAGTAATACTGATATCCATCCCACGAATTCGATCAATTTGATCATAATTGATCTCTGGAAAAATAATCTGCTCGCGTACACCTATACTGTAATTGCCATGTCCGTCGAAAGATTTGGTAGATAAGCCTCTAAAATCACGAATACGTGGAACAGCAATAGAAATAAGACGCTCTAAGAATTCCCACATACGTTCGCCACGTAGAGTTACTTTGCACCCAATCGGATAACCCTCACGAATTTTAAAACTTGCTATAGACTTACGTGCTTTAGTAATCAGAGGTTTTTGACCAGATATGGCCGCCAAGTTAGATACTGCGTGATCTAATATTTTTTTGTCCGAACTTTCTTGACCTACACCCATATTTAGAGTAATTTTTTCAATTCGTGGTACACGCATGACAGAGTGATACCCAAAGTCAGTCATAAGTTTTTTCACTATTTCTTTTTTATACACAGCATATAATCTTGCCATTGAACTACTCCATATTACTTATGGTCTTACTGTTAGATTTAAAGAATCGGACTTTTTTTCCTCCCTCAAATCTAAAGCCTACTCGATCGGCTTTACCAGTGTCTGAGTTAAAAAGTGCAACATTAGATATCTGTATTGCCGCTTCTTTTTTCACAATCCCACCTGGGTGATTAAGAGCTGGAATTGGTTTTTGATGTTTAATAACTAAATTAATACCCTCAACAAGGATTTTTCCACAAACTAACACATGCTTTACTTTACCGCGCTTGCCTTTATCTTTGCCAGATAACACAATTACTTCATCATTACGCCGGATCTTAGCGGCCATTTTTGGTTCCTTAAAGCACCTCTGGTGCTAAAGAGATAATCTTCATGAATTTTTCACTTCGTAATTCACGAGTTACGGGTCCAAAAATTCGCGTCCCAACTGGTTGCTCACTGTGATTATTTAATATCACACATGCATTTCCGTCGAATCGAATGATAGAACCGTCTGGGCGACGCACACCTTTTTTGGTACGCACAACTACTGCTTTAAGAACGTCACCTTTCTTAACTTTACCACGAGGGATAGCTTCCTTGATGGTAATTTTAATGATATCGCCTATACCCGCATAACGTCGGTGTGAACCACCCAGAACCTTGATACACATTACACGACGCGCGCCAGAGTTATCGGCAACGTGCAACATAGTCTGTTCTTGGATCATTTTAGTACTCCGCTAGTTTTAGTTACATATTTGAATACCTACACTGACTTAGATTTGATTAATCTTTCTATCAAAATAGAAATAGTATAGCACTGCTTCTATTGTTATAGATAGAAATAATAAACGGCTCGCTGTCGGAGCCGTTTCTCTTAAAATATGAGGTGTGTGGCATCCTATTATATAATTGTTTTCTCTATAACACGAACGAGAGTCCACGACTTGGTTTTGGATAACGGACGACACTCACGGATACTTACAACATCGCCAATCTCGCATTCATTGTGCTCATCATGCACATGTAATTTAGTCGTACGCTTTATAAATTTACCATATATCGGGTGCTTTACAAACCGCTCAATAACCACGACAATTGATTTTTCCATTTTATTGCTAATTACTCTACCTTGCAATGTACGAATTTTGTCAGTCATGATACTTTAGCCTTGTGAGTCAGCACAGTCTTAACGCGTGCAATATCGCGACGAACCTGCTTAAAAACATGAGTTTGTTTAAACTGACCGGATCCTGATTGCATACGTAAATTGAACTGTTTACGTAAAAGGATCACAAGTTGGATATGAAGATCTTCAATGCTTTTTTCACATAGATCTATAGCTTTCATTACATCACCGTTTTAGTTACAAAGGTGGTTTTAATGGATAGTTTTGATGCTGCTAATTTAAACGCTTCACGGGCAAGCTCTTCTGAAACACCGTTCATTTCATATAAGATCTTACCTGGTTGAATTAAGGCTACCCAATATTCCACATTACCTTTACCCTTACCCATACGCACTTCTAGTGGCTTTTCAGTAATTGGCTTATCTGGGAAAATACGGATCCAGATTTTTCCCTGACGCTTCATAGCACGAGTCATGGCGCGGCGTGCTGCTTCGATCTGGCGGGCAGTTAAACGACCACGATCAACAGCTTTAAGACCAAAGACACCGAAGCTAATATCCGTACCTTGCGCTAAACCACGATTTCGGCCTTTCTGCATCTTGCGGAATTTTGTACGCCTTGGTTGTAACATCAGCGATTCTCCTTACTTGCGGTTTTTACGCTGTTTCTTTTTAGGCGGAGCAGATTGTTCCGGTTGTTCAATCGCAGTCATACCACCTAGGATCTCCCCTTTAAAGATCCATACCTTGACCCCAATAACACCATACGTAGTATGAGCCTCAGAGGTATTATAGTCAATATCTGCTCGTAGAGTATGCAATGGTACGCGACCCTCGCGATACCATTCAGTACGTGCAATTTCCGCACCGCCCAGGCGACCACTGACCTTGACCTTTATTCCTTTGGCACCTAAACGCATTGCATTCTGTACGGCTCGTTTCATAGCACGACGGAATATTACACGACGCTCTAATTGTGCTGCGATATTGTCAGACACTAACTTAGCATCTAGTTCTGGCTTACGAACTTCAGAAATATTAATCTGTGCGGGAACACCAGAAATATTTGCGATAACTTGACGAAGTTTTTCTACATCTTCGCCTTTTTTTCCTATAACTATACCCGGACGGGCAGTATGAATTGTTACGCGAATGCTTTTAGTAGGTCTCTCAATTACAACACGAGAAACTGATGCTTTAATTAGTTCTTTCATGAGGAATTGACGAACTTTAAAGTCGCTGTCTAAGTTATCAGCAAATTCTTTGGTATTAGCGAACCAAGTAGAGTTCCAGGACTTTACGATACCCAATCGCATACCATGAGGATGTACTTTTTGACCCATTTCTACTCTCCAGAGTCTTATCGATCGGATACGGCCAAAGTAATATGACTAGCTCGCTTTAAGATGCGATCAGCACGACCTTTTGCACGAGGCATAATGCGTTTCATACTGGGGCCTTCGTTAATAAATATTTTCGTAATCATTAAGTTATCGATATCGGCGCCCTCGTTATGCTCAGCATTAGCAATAGCAGATTCTAAAACTTTTTTGACTAAAATCGCTGCTTTCTTATTTGTGTAGGTTAAAAGGTCTAAAGCTTTTGACACTTTTTTTCCTCGTATAATATCAGCAACTAAGCGAATCTTTTGTGCAGAAGATCGAGCATATCGTTGTTGTGCAATAATTTCCATCTTTGATCCTCCTGTTTTAGCGTTTCTTGACTTTTTTATCAGCAGTGTGGCCGCGATAGGTGCGCGTAGGAGAAAACTCACCTAATTTGTGACCAACCATATCATCAGACACAAATACAGGAATATGTTGGCGACCATTATGAATCGCAATGGTTAAACCGATCATTTTTGGAAAGATTGTCGAACGACGTGACCAAGTGCGCACAGGCTTTCTTTCTCCGGTTACTAAAGCTTTTTCTACCTTCTTTAGTAAGTGTAGGTCAATAAATGGACCCTTCTTAAGAGAACGCGGCATGGCTTATCCTTTAAATTATTTGCTACGGCGACGCACGATAAATTTATCAGTACGTTTATTTCTTCTAGTTTTTTTACCCTTAGTTTGTAAACCCCAAGGAGAGACTGGATGCTTACCAAAGTTACGCCCTTCACCACCACCGTGCGGATGATCTACGGGATTCATGGCTGTACCACGAACAGTTGGGCGAATACCTCGCCACCGCGCTGCGCCGGATTTACCTAGTACACGCAGCATGTGCTCAGCATTGCCAACTTCACCTAAAGTGGCACGACAGTCTAGCGCCACTTTGCGCATTTCACCAGAACGCAAGCGTAATGTAACACAAGAACCTTCACGTGCAACGATTTGTACATAAGACCCCGCTGATCGTGCAATTTGCCCACCTTTCCCTGGTTTCATTTCTACATTATGTACAGTAGACCCAACTGGAATATAGCGCATAGGTAATGTGTTACCAATTTTAATCATAGCTCCAATACCAGATTGTATTTGATCGCCAGATGTCACCCCTTTAGGGGCTAAAATATAACGACGTACACCATCTTTATACAGTACTAACGCAATGTTAGAGGATCGATTTGGATCATACTCAAGACGCTCAACAACTGCTGGAATCCCATCTTTATTCCGTTTAAAATCAATTACACGGTACGCCTGCTTATGCCCGCCACCAATATGTCGAGTGGTAATTCTACCAGTATTATTACGACCACCAGTTTTATTGTGTTTCCTGACAAGAGGAGCAAATGGTTTTCCTTTATGTAGATCCGAGTTGATTACCTTAACCATATGACGACGACCAGGAGATGTCGGTTTACATTGCACAATTGTCATTATTATTTCGTTACTCCTTCTTTACTCAGTTCTGCCAACCAAGGCTATATCTTGACCTGATTTTATAGTAATATAAGCCTTTTTCCAGTTTTTACGATGACCTACACGCTGTTTGTGACGCTTGGTTTTACCTTTTACTAATAATGTATTTACACATTCCACTTCCACTGAAAAAATCTTCTGTATAGCCGATTTAATTTCTAATTTACTAGAATCTATAGAGACCTTCAGAACAATAGTATTGTGCTTTTCCATTGAAGAAGAAGCTTTTTCAGAAACATGAGGACTGCGCAGGATTTTTAGTAAACGTTCTTCCCAGTTCATATAAGCGTCTCCTCAAGCTGCTTCATGGCATCAACAGTAATTATCACTTTTTTATAAGAGAGCAAGCCAATTGGGTTAATACCCGCTGTGTTACATACCTGAACTGAATATAAGTTACGTGAAGCAAGAAGTAAATTCGCATCTATAGAACAAACGACGATTAGTGCATTATCTAGATGCATCTCTTGGAGCTTGTCTAGAAGAAGCCTAGTTTTAGGTTCTGGGATTGAAAATTGTGTAACAATAAATAGACGATCTTTACGTATAAGCTCAGAGAAGATGCTTTTCATTGCACCACGATACATCTTTTTGTTAATTTTTTGACTATAATCTTTAGATTTAGCAGCAAAAGTTATACCGCCAGAGCGCCAAATCGGACTTTTCACGGAACCAGCACGTGCACGACCTGTACCTTTCTGGCGCCATGGTTTTTTACCTGACCCAGTCACCTCAGCTCGAGTCTTTTGAGCACGAGTACCCTGACGCGAACCTGCTGCGTATGCAACAACTACCTGGTGCACTAACGCTTCGTTAAAATGACGATTAAAGGTAGTATCAGAAACAGTTAGCACCCCTTGTGCATCTTTTAATACTAATTCCATTTCTATACCTCTTTACCCCTTTACAGCTGGTTTAATGATTAAATTACTGCCAGTGGCACCAGGAACTGCTCCTTTCACTAGAAGCAAATTTCGATCAATATCAATACGCATGACTTTTAAACTCTGGATGGTTACACGTTGATTTCCCATATGGCCTGCCATTTTTTTACCTTTGAATACTTTTCCTGGAGTCTGATTTTGCCCTATAGAACCCGGAACACGATGAGACAGTGAATTACCATGTGTTGCATCCTGAGTCCGAAAGTTCCAGCGCTTAACGGTACCAGTAAAGCCTCTGCCTTTAGAAAAACCAGAGACATCAACTTTTTTTAAACCAGAATTAGAGAAAATCTGAATATTAATACTCTGTCCTATGTGAAATGATTCTGCCTCAGAAGTTTTAAACTCCCATAAACCCCGTCCAGCTAAAATACCAGATTTAGCAAAATGACCCGCTTGAGGCTTAGTAATACGGTTTCTTTTTTTTATGCCGGTAGTCACTTGAATAGCAGCATAACCATCTTTTTCAAGTGTTTTCACTTGAGTTATACGATTTTCTTCTAACTGAATTACAGTAATAGGTATAGACAGGCCCTCTTCTGTAAAGATGCGGGTCATACCAATTTTTTTACCAACTAAACCAATCATTTGACCCTCTCCCTGCTGAATATGCAGTCTAACCTAGACTAATCTGCACATCTACACCGGCAGCTAGATCTAGTCTCATCAATGCATCTACTGTTTTTTCAGTAGGCTCGACGATATCAACTAAACGCTTATGCGTACGAATTTCATATTGATCTCTCGCATCTTTATTAACATGAGGGGAGATCAGAACAGTAAAACGCTCTTTACGTGTTGGTAATGGAATAGGACCATGCACCTGCGCGCCGGTTCTTTTAGCAGTCTCTACGATCTCCAAGGTAGATCGATCGATTAAACGATGATCAAAAGCTTTTAGACGGATACGAATTCTTTGGTTCTGCATGATACCAGAACTCCAATTATTTATAAAAAACTACTATGACTAATCTGTTTACGATTAGTATGCGCGTATTATAATTTTAATTATATAAAATACGAGTTACGAGTGATATGTGTCAGTAGTGATGTCTTGCTTGTAATGAAATCCTTTAGTACTAAAAAACATGTCTTATTAGTACTGATATACTATATCATGTATATACACAAAGCAACTGCAATGTTTTTGTCTATATATTTAATATCATTGAATCATTACGGAATCCAACTTAGGGATAAGCAGATTACATTTACTCTCTAAGCGTCTCTGATGACAATCACAGCTAATAGGAATCATAAATTCAACAAATCACTTTAGAAACAATACCGGCTCCAACAGTACGACCTCCTTCTCGGATAGCAAAACGTAATCCTTCATCCATAGCGATTGGGTGAATAAGGGTCACTGTCATCTTGATATTATCGCCTGGCATAACCATTTCAACGCCGGCTGGCAGATCTATAGTACCTGTTACGTCAGTTGTCCGAAAATAAAACTGTGGTCGATAACCTTGAAAAAATGGAGTATGGCGTCCGCCTTCTTCTTTAGATAAGATATAAACTTCTGATTCAAATTGAGTATGAGGCTTAATGGTTCCAGGCTTAGCTAAAACCTGACCTCTTTGGATGTCTTCTCTCTTAATACCCCTCAACAAAATACCGCAATTTTCTCCTGCGCGTCCCTCATCTAAAAGCTTACGAAACATTTCAACACCAGTACAAATTGATTTTACAGTATCTTTAATACCAACAATCTCTACTTCATCACCAACTTTAATCACCCCACGCTCTACACGACCAGTTACTACTGTACCACGACCAGAAATGGAAAAGACATCTTCAATCGGCAGCAAAAAGTCTTGATCAATCGCACGCTGAGGTTGGGGAATATAATTATCTAAATGATTAGCTAATTCGATAATTTTCGCTTCCCATGTAGCATCGCCCTCTAAGGCTTTTAACGCAGAGCCATAAACAATTGGGGTCAGATCACCAGGGAAGTCATACTGTGACAAGAGATCCCGAACTTCCATTTCTACAAGCTCTAATAATTCCTCATCATCAACCATATCACATTTGTTAAGAAAAACAATAATATATGGCACTCCTACTTGACGACCGAGCAAAATATGTTCACGAGTTTGAGGCATTGGGCCATCAGTTGCCGCAACCACTAAAATTGCTCCATCCATTTGGGCAGCACCAGTAATCATATTCTTAATATAGTCAGCGTGCCCGGGGCAATCAACATGTGCATAATGTCTTTTTGTGGTATCATATTCTACATGTGAAGTATTGATGGTAATACCCCGTGCTTTTTCTTCTGGTGCGTTATCTATCTGATCAAATGCACGCGCAGTACCGCCATACCTTTTAGCTAATACAGTTGTAATGGCTGCAGTTAAGGTGGTTTTACCATGATCAACATGACCAATCGTGCCAACATTGACATGCGGTTTAGAGCGTTCAAATTTTTCTTTAGCCACAACAATATTCCTTACTTTCTGTACCCTCACAATACTGAGTGGAGGATAATTCCATAATATAAACCCGGCACTTTATTTGCCACGGGCTTCGATAACAGCTTGAGCGACATAATTTGGGGCTTCATAATACTTTAGAAACTCCATGGAGTACGAAGCACGACCTTGAGTTTGTGAGCGTAGGTCAGTTGCATAACCAAACATTACAGATAAGGGCACCTGAGCGCGAATAGTCTTACCGGTGGTAGTGTCTTCCATACCTTCAATAAGTCCTCGTCGACGATTGAGATCACCAATGACATCGCCCATATATTCTACGGGAGTTTCTACCTCAACTCTCATTATCGGTTCCAGTAGAACAGGTTTAGCTTGATTAAATGCAGATTTAAAAGCTAAAGAGGCAGCTAGTTTAAAAGCTAGCTCAGAAGAATCGACGTCATGATATGAGCCATAATGCAGGCGCACCTTAATATTTACTACTGGGTATCCAGCCAATGGACCAGATTTTAGTTGTTCCTGAATCCCCTTATCAACAGCGGGGATAAATTCTTTAGGGATGGAGCCACCAACAATATCATTGACAAACTCATAACCAAGACCGCCCTCTTCTAACGGCCCCATGTCAATTACGACATGAGCAAATTGACCGCGACCACCTGACTGCTTAATATATTTACTTTCAATATTCGTTACTGTTTGACGAATAGTTTCACGATAGGCTACTTGAGGTTTACCAATGTTAGCTGACACATTAAATTCACGCTTCATCCGATCAACTAATATCTCTAAATGCAACTCACCCATACCAGCAATAATAGTCTGAGATGACTCTTCGTCCGTCCAAACACGAAATGAAGGGTCTTCTTTTGCTAAACGACCTAGAGCTATGCCCATTTTTTCCTGATCAGCTTTAGTTTTTGGCTCTACTGCTACAGAGATCACTGGATCGGGAAACTCCATACGCTCTAGAATAATAACATTATTTATGTCACATAAAGTATCGCCGGTTGTAACATCTTTTAGACCGATAGCAGCAGCAATATCGCCCGCATATACTTCTTTTACTTCTTCACGCTTATTGGCGTGCATTTGGACAATGCGACCCAAACGTTCACGCTGTAATTTCACCGGATTCATAACCGTATCACCGGATCTAACAAAACCGGAATATACACGAAAAAAAGTTAAATTACCTACAAATGGATCTGTAGCGATTTTAAAAGCTAGTGCCGAAAATGGCTCATTATCATCCGAGTCACGCGCTACTGACGTGCCTCTGCCGTCATCTAAAACACCCCTTATCGCGGGCACATTAGTTGGCGCTGGAAGATATTCAATCACAGCATCTAGCATCGCCTGAACACCTTTGTTTTTAAAAGCTGAACCGCATGTTACTAGAATTACTTCATTATTAATCACACGCTGACGGAGGGCATCCTTGATTTCTTTTTCAGTCAATTTTTGACCGCTCAGATATTTATCCATCAGTTCTTCAGAAGCTTCCGCTGCAGACTCCAGTAAGTTTTGGTGCCACTCTTCAGCTAATGCTTGCATATCAGAAGGAATGCTCTCATATGTAAAAGTCACGCCCTGGTCAGCATCATTCCACTGAATAGCTTTCATTTTTACCAAATCAATAACACCAGTAAATGTTTCTTCTGAACCAATAGCTAACTGAATAGGAACTGGGTTTGCTGCAAGCCGTACTTTAATTTGATTAACAACTTTTAAAAAATTCGCCCCCATACGATCCATTTTATTAATAAATGCGATACGTGGCACGATATATTTATTAGCTTGACGCCAAACAGTTTCCGATTGTGGCTGAACACCTCCGACCGCACAATAAATCATCACTGCACCATCTAAAACGCGCATGGAGCGCTCTACCTCAATAGTAAAGTCTACATGCCCTGGAGTATCAATGATGTTAATACGATGAGATGAGAACTGATTAGCCATGCCAGACCAAAAAGCAGTTGTAGCTGCAGAGGTGATAGTAATACCGCGTTCCTGCTCCTGTTCCATCCAATCCATAGTGGCTGCACCGTCATGAACTTCACCAATTTTATGGTTCACACCAGTGTAGAACAAAATACGTTCAGTAGTTGTCGTTTTACCTGCATCAATGTGTGCGCTAATACCGATATTACGATAACACGTTATAGGTGTATGACGAGCCATATTATTCCTCTGAGTCTCGGGTGTTCTTTTCAATGCAGTCAGAAAATTAGATATTTATGCAATACTCTATATTGATCACTGATGATATGATTGTTACCAACGATAATGAGCAAATGCCTTATTAGCATCGGCCATGCGATGAACGTCTTCACGTTTTTTTACTGCAGTGCCTTTATTTTCTGCAGCATCGGCTAGTTCATTCGCTAAACGTAGCGCCATAGATTTATCACTGCGTTTGCGAGCCGCCTCTACGATCCAACGCATTGCAAGTGCATTCCGACGTACTGGGCGCACTTCAACAGGTACCTGGTATGTAGACCCGCCAACACGCCTAGATTTAACCTCTACAATAGGGCGAACATGATCTAGGGCATCTTCAAATATTTCTAATCCCTGTCTTCCAGAACGTTGGATCACAGTCTCTATCGCACGATAGACGATAGTTTCAGCAATAGATTTTTTACCATCAACCATAAGAATGTTGACAAACTTAGCTAGCAGCTCAGATCCAAATTTTGGATCTGGTAAAATTTTACGCTGACCTATAATGCGACGACGTGGCATAAGATGCTCCATTATTCATTCATAATACTTAAAAACTCTTAGGTTCTTTTAAACTGTCGTTCTTTAAAACTGTCTTTTAAGACTGTATGCGTAATATTTTCACATGATAGTAATTAAAATGTAGATTTACTGAAGTGTCACCAGGAACGATTAAGATTTTGGCTTTTTTACACCATACTTAGAACGTGCCTGCTTACAATCTTTAACACCAGAGCAATCTAGTGAGCCACGCACGGTATGATACCGTACACCTGGTAAATCTTTTACACGGCCACCACGAATTAAGATAACAGAGTGCTCTTGCAGATTATGACCTTCCCCTCCAATATAAGACGTAACTTCAAACCCGTTAGTTAAACGCACGCGACATACCTTACGCAAAGCTGAATTTGGTTTTTTAGGGGTTGTAGTGTAAACTCGAGTACATACACCACGTTTTTGAGGGCATCTCTCTAACGCAGGTACATTGCTCTTTACAACTTTTCGTACGCGTGGTTTTCTCACTAACTGGTTAACTGTTGCCATAACTCACTCCTGGATTTTTCTATGCCAGCAGTTATTCCGTGTGACTGGCAAAATAATACTAATTTAAAATTTTAAACGTAATGGTATCAAAAGTCAAGAAATAACAAAAGCACCAAATATCACTTACCACGATATTTGCTGAGCATGTTGTATTTTTAGCTCTATAAACCCATCATAACTAATAACTTGTGCTTGCGGTGAAATATATATCAGCAGACCGCGAGCGATTAGATCCTCTTTTAAAATATATAAGCTGATCATTATGTTTAAAAGCCCTTTAAGAGTTTCAGCCCCCTGAATTGCAGAAAGCACCCCGTCCTCTAATAACAAGACATCATCCCCTGCTGACATTAGGCGTAAAATTGCTGGAAAATCACAATAAAAGGGTGATCGAGAGATAGTATGTAACATAATAATCCTAGAAAGTAATCACTTTATTATAGTGATTTAATATATTGCGTAGATCTTTTGGAGGTAATACTTGTACTTTAATGACAAACTGGTTCTTAGGGAGTATACCACGCGCCTCTAGCGCTGCCTCACAAACATAAAATTGTGTTATATCATATAGTAAAGGAAGAGCAGCGAATGTAACACTGTAATTTCGTGCTAAAATGCAATCGCTCTGTTGTCCTGCCAATAATTGCAACACACCATCACTAACAAAAAATAAGCCAATTTTTTTACTTAGTGTTAATGTCGCTAGGACTGCATCAAGACCTTCACGTCCTGCACTAGAACCATGCGGGCACTGTGTAAAAATAAAAGCAATATCACACATTAAAATTTTACGACTCGATCAGAGGTGAGAACTGATGCTGCTAATGAGACTAAACCAGTAAATCGAAAACCTATAGCTAGATTAGCCGCCCCTAAATCCAGCGCCAATGATTCTTTTTGATTACATATTCCACGTCGTAATGCTGCAGAAATACAGATATTAAGTATGACTCCATGTTTCTGGTGTAATTTTTGCCAAAAGTGAGTTAAGTTAACTTCATCGCTAGCGGGAGCATGCAATGCATTAGCATTCATAACACCTTCACAATAAAAAAAAATACTATCAAGAGTATGATTATTAGCTATAATTGCGTTAGCAAATAGCCACGCACTGCTAGCACTTTGAGTACCATAGGCTGGCCCTGTAACTATCAGGCAAAAACGCATGATGAATCCTTTATAGAGATATATATACTTATATGCATATATAAGTATATATATATTATGTATGTATAAAATACTTCAGGTTGATCAAACTAATTTTTTGAGATCTGAAATAAATCTACATATGTACTGTGTATCTAAAACATAGCATTAGTAATGCTTTTCTACTCGTACCTATGAGAATAGATTCTTAACATTTACTAAATTGTATCTGACGATGCAATATCGATTTACTAAATTATATCCTAAGTTTTAATATTGAAAAACATTGAAAACTCTTTTTAAAAGCTATATAGCAATTTAAAGACACTATATAATAAGCATACACCAGGCAGAATGGGGATAGATCTGTATCTTATTTCGCGATATATGATATGTAGTATTTACATATTTTAAATATTTTTTATTTTATTTAAGCTCTACCAAGCTATCGCACAATATCCAGCTCTATAATATTAAGTTCTAGTTAATTATAAATTATATCTAGCTATCTTTATAAGTTTTGTATGATGAAATCTTTTTATGATTATCCTTGCTCATAGCACTTGCTCATAGCATATGATTGCTAATCAGCAAAATACTATAATTTTTATTATGATTTGTATTTGATAACAATAGTTGTACGCTATTTTAGATCTAAAGATAGACAAGGTTGATGGAATGCACCCTATAAGATTGTAGGATTGTATGACAAATCAGAGCCAATAGGATTTAGATTGTATCTAATAAAAAAATTACTTTCTATGCATTCAACAAGATTTGTACTATGAGTAGTAGTATCGTCACAATTCATAATATCAATATAGAAATATATATATGTCTGATATGTCTGCTAAACTTGAATTAATCTTACTACGATATATCTCATCTTTTCTTTAGGTCATTAGGTCATTAGGTCATTAGGATATTAGGATATTAATCCTAACTGTTATAACAATTTTTTATACGTAACTACAATCAATTCACACTATTTTGATCAAAAAAATTTCTAGCAACTATTACGTCATCTTGAATTTGCTCTTTTAACGCAGCCAGAGAATTAAAACGCTTTTCATCTCTTATTTTATAAAGAAAAATTACCTCAATGTACTGACCATAAAGATCAATAAACCTATCTAATACATGTACTTCTAGTTGTTTATGTGATCGCGCTAATGTTGGGCGCATGCCAATATTTGCCACACCATGTAAAACTTGATTATCCAGTTGCTTGACATATACGATGTACACTCCTGTGATCGGTGTTGCAGTACGAAGTAATGGTACATTCGCAGTGGGAAAGCCGAGCATATGACCAATCGAATCTCCGCGCACCACTCTACCACAAATACTAAATGGGCGCCCTAACAACGTTGTAGCTAAGGGTAAGTTATTTGTGGCTAATGCCTGACGTATCGCTGTGCTGCTTATACGTTTTTTGTTATCCAATAACGTTTTGGCACCAAGAATCTCAAAACCATAGCGTATAGCGGCATGCTGCAATAAAAAAAAATCACCACTTCGTCCTGACCCAAAGCGAAAATCATCCCCTATTGCTAATAATGTTACACCTAACCTATTGATTAGTAGATCGGTAATAAAATTTTGCGCACTTTGTAAGGCGAAATGACGACTAAAACGAGCGCATAATACTGAATGTACTCCAGCGTTTTTCAAATAACACAACTTTTCATGCAATCTAGTCAAACGGGGCGGTGCTGATTCTAAGGAAAATCTTTCTAGTGGGTGAGGCTCAAACAACATAACCATTATTGGAGTATTGCGTTGACGCCCTTTTTTGCACAGTTGCGCCAGTAATGACTGATGCCCCCGATGTACACCATCAAAGTTACCAATAGTTAATGCACAGCCGCGATCTCCTGCCCTTAGATTATGTATACCACGTATTAACCGCATAATTATCTCAAATGATGCAGCAAAAAGAGAATGATAATGTTGTAGAAACCTACAAGTCTCTCTTCTCTTGCTAGCTTTAACAGGATATAGTGTGTCACTATTTGGTCTTTTTAGGTACCATAAAATTTCAATCAATTCAAAAACTCAGGTCTATCCATCCAAGACATACAGCCTGAGATTCATCTCAGGCTAGTAACGTCTGAGGTTGCATGATGTATGTAGAAAGTGGTCATTTATAAACACCAAGAATTAGCAATACAAATATTCCTATCCTAACGCTGTACCCAAAGGATTAACTGTTCTATCAGAAACAATAATCCTTGCATTAATAACAATTATTATTGTTAGCATTATGCAGTCATTATAATTGATCGATATTCTTGGATAAATATTGAGAAACCCCAGCAGGTGACGCTATGATGCCATCTTTACCTTTTTGCCATTGCGCAGGGCATACCTCTCCATGCTGCTCATGAAACTGCAGTGCATCAACCATACGTAACATTTCATCAATATTACGACCTAATGGTAGATCATTGACTACTTGATGCCGAACTATACCAGTCTGATCAATCAAAAAAGAAGCACGTAACGCTACACCAACTTGAGGATGTTCAATACCCCAAGCTTTTTGGATTTCACGTTTGATATCAGCGACCATAACATATTGAATATCACCAACTCCGCCATGATTAATCGGTGTTTTACGCCATGCCTTGTGTACAAATTGTGAATCAGAAGATACCCCAATAATTTCTACACCGCGTTTCTGAAACTCTAAATACCTTCTATCGAACGCAATAAGCTCAGATGGGCATACAAAAGTAAAATCCATTGGCCAAAAGAAAAGTACACTTATTTTTCCATTAATATACTCTATAAAGTTAAATTTCTCTATGATATTACCGTCTCCCAAAACAGCAGACGCAGTAAAATCAGGGGCTGGATGCGTTACTAAAACCATAATAAACTCCTAAAAAACTTCTGATAACTCAGAGGTAAAATATTTAATTAACAGCAGAAATTACCTTACGAATTGTATCCATACCACGTAGTATATATTATACGCGTCATCAGTTTAAATTTAAAGTATAAACCATATTCTACTTATTGTAGACTACACTTCAATTCCTATTCAATGTATAGTATTTAATGTTTAATGGAGTAACTTTAAAGTGGTTATTCCAATCATCTTGGATATTTCTGTATGACCACACTACTCTAACATAGAGCTGTAGATAACAACTACGAAAAATAATGTGATATATTTTTCTCAAGAACACTAATGAGCTTCTACTAAAACCTTCACATTGCAATCAAATCCAGCATGTCTAGCGCAACATCAAAAAATACAATATCAAAAGATAATTGAAGTCACGTGGGCACTGCATAATATAGAATAAATGCTCAGATTCGAATCTGATAGAGAATACATTCTAATATGACTAGATATACCATAAGTTTAACATTAAAAAGATCTTTTTGAATTAATAATCGATCAGCATACCTTATAGAGAGCATTGCATAACATTAGATAATATAAAAGTATATTATTATATATTCATTAGACAGTATTATTTAACGATGTTAGACCTGAGCTCATAAAGCATAAGCATAACCTTATGTGTAATATACATATCAACTATACTCTATGCATCCACCTAAGACTGCTAGTTTCAATGTTATTGCACCTATTATCATTGCTCACCCTAATCTAATAGATTGTATTTACCTTTAAACTGTTTGCATCATACCATGTGTATCACTTTTGTTATTTTATTTATATTATTTATACTCTGACCAGTTATTTTACTAGACTGTTAGAAACATTATCTAAACTGTTTAGAACATTGCCCTAATAGACATCAGATAGAATAGATATATAAAATATATATTTTGTCCTTAACGCATTTTACAGTGTTGACAATGTAGAAACTAAGATACACCTAGTTCATGCATAAAATAAGATACTTAACAATTACTATCTTAAATGGTAACATGATACGTAATTCAAAAAGCACGGACAATAATTATGGATCAGTTATGTAATAAGAATTGCTATAATAAAGTAGTATTTTTTAGATTAGATCTCATGCCACCGGTTATACCATTATGCTTTAGCATAACAGTACTTAGACGTATTCTACTATTAATTAAAGCTTACTAATTTTCTTTATCTCTATTGTATAATACAAGCTATAATTATACGCTTATCTTTCAATAGACTTTTTATAAAGATTATCCATAATATAAAACAAAAATTAGTGACACAGCGATGATAAGTTCCAATGTTTATCTCAATCAGTTTAGCTTTAGTTCTTATCTAAATAGAGCATCCAATACCAATATTATGAGCAGAATGTCATTCTCGATCATATTATATATGCATATATATAATATAGCACTAGGATAACACCCTCGACAACTCATACGAAAATACTTATTATCTGGTTAGATATATAGATATATAGATATATAGATATATAATTTGATTATCTAGTGTTTACGGTCTGTTACCTACTTAAGGATATAACATGTGTGTAACTCGTGTCGAAAAGGACTCTATGGGGGCCATTGAGGTGCCGATCAATCAGCTCTGGGGTGCACAAACACAACGTTCGCTGAAATATTTTGACATCTCAACAGAAAAAATGCCAGAAGAGCTTTTGTATGCATTAGCACTTATTAAACGTGCAGCTGCAAAAGTCAACAAAGATCTCGGTTTAATAAAACCCACTCACGCAGAGGCTATTATGTTGGCAGCTGATGAAGTGCTGACCAAAAAACATCATCAGGCGTTTCCGCTTTCTGTTTGGCAAACAGGATCTGGTACTCAAACGAATATGAATATGAATGAAGTACTCGCCAACCGTGCTAGTGAGCTTCTCGGTGGAAAGCGGGGCATGTCTCGCCTAGTGCATACGCATGATGAAGTGAATCATAGTCAAAGCTCCAATGATGTATTTCCAACCGCCATGCATATTTCAGCGGCCTTAGCGATACAAAAAAACCTAATTCCATCGCTAGAAACGCTCCATATGACACTACATAATAAAGCCAAGGCCTTTAAAGATATTGTAAAAATCGGTCGCACTCATTTACAAGACGCCACGCCATTAACTCTTGGGCAAGAGATTTCAGGTTGGACATCAATGCTTCAGCATAATCTAGTCCACATTCACAAAAGCTTACCACATTTATTAGAACTAGCGATAGGAGGTACAGCTGTAGGTAACGGTCTAAATGCTCACCCTGAATACTCCCTCCGCATGGTCAATGAAATTGTTGCGCTAACTAAAATAAAATTTATTATGGCACCAAATAAGTTTGAGGCATTAGCAACTTGTGATGCTATCGTCCATGCTCATGGTGCCCTAAAAAGTTTATCCGCTTCTTTAATGAAGATTTCTAACGACATTCGATGGTTAGCCTCTGGTCCGCGATGTGGTATTGGTGAGATTACTATTCCCGAAAATGAACCTGGTAGCTCTATTATGCCAGGAAAAGTAAATCCTACTCAATGTGAAGCGGTAACTATGATTTGCTGCCAAGTTATGGGAAATGATGTAGCAATTAACATAGGTGGAGCATCAGGCAACTTTGAGTTAAATGTTTATCGACCTATGGTGATATATAATTTTTTACAGTCTTTACGTATATTATCTGATGGTATAAATAGCTTCAATGATCATTGTGCACTAGGCATTCAGCCCAATCATCATCGCATTAGTAAATTACTGAATGAATCATTAATGCTTGTAACAGCGCTGAATGTGCATATCGGTTACGATAAATCAGCAAAAATTGCTCACAAAGCTCATACAGAAGGATTAACATTAAAAGAATCTGCAGTACAACTTGGCTTTTTAACAGAAGATCAATTTAATACCTGGATTCAGCCTAAAAAAATGGCGGGTGTTTAAAACACCTATGATTAACATAGCTGTCTGATGCTTATACAATAAAGATAGGTACAGATACTAAAAGACATTTAGAAACTCATGATGAGAGCTTATGAATATCGCATAATTATCTGTCCATACTACTATTCTACCTGATCTTATATCAGAGGGAATGCTACTCTACTGTTACTGATTTTGCTAAGTTACGGGGCTTATCTAAATCAGTTCCACGTATTAGGGCAATATAATAACTTAATAACTGCAATGGTACAATGTAGACGATAGGTGCCAGTACTTCTGGAATATGAGGTAACGGAACAATGTATATGTTATCACTACCCACGAAACTAGATATAGCATCGGTAAAAATATATAGAAGACCACCTCTAGCGCGTATCTCTTCAATATTAGATTTAAGTTTATCTAATAGTGCATTCTGTGGCGCAACCACAATAACTGGCATATCAGAATCAATTAATGCTAATGGCCCATGCTTTAACTCACCAGCAGCGTAAGCTTCAGCATGAATATAAGAGATCTCTTTTAGTTTTAGAGCCCCCTCCATAGCTATTGGATACTGATCTCCTCTACCGAGAAATAAAGCGTGGTTTTTATTAGAAAAGTCTTGTGCTAATTGAGCAATCAGTTGATCTTGCAATAATACCTTTTCAATACAGCTGGGCAATATCTGTAAGGCATTAACAATCTCTCGTTCCACTTGCGATGTTGCATCTTTTAAGCTGCTAATTTTTGCCACTAAAATTAATAAAATAACCAGTTGAGCAGTAAAAGATTTAGTAGATGCCACGCCAACTTCTATTCCAGCTTTCATCATGAGCGAAAAATCAGATTCACGCACCAAGGAGGAAGACGCTACATTACAGATAGATAAAGATCCTAGGTATCCTAAGCGCTTAGATAAACGTAATGCCGCTAACGTATCAGCTGTTTCGCCAGACTGAGACAGAGTAACAAACAAGCTATTTTCTCGTACTACTGATTTGCGATAACGAAATTCAGAGGCAATTTCAGTATCACAAGGCATCTTTGCTAGTGACTCCAACCAATAACGAGCAACCATTCCTGAATGATAAGAAGTGCCACACGCCACAATCTGTATATGCTCTACTTTTTTTAGAAGAGAATAAGCCTTCTCATTAAGCTCATGAAGCTCGACAAAACTATTATTATGTCGACCACTTAAAGTATTTTTCAGTACAGAAGGTTGTTCATAAATCTCTTTCTGCATATAGTGACTATATACACCTTTATTTACTACATCGTAATGTGTGTCTAATTCTACTTCGCAACGCTGTGCAATGTTATTGCAGCGATCTATAATTTTAATACCATAACAGCTAATTTGCGCAACATCTCCTTCTTCTAAATATATAAAACGACGCGTCACTGACAGTAATGCCATAGGGTCTGACACAATAAAGTTTTCACCGACCCCGCAGCCAATCACTAAGGGGCTACCAGAACGCGCAGCAATTAATCTATCAGGAGAGTCAGTATCTAATATTACCATTCCATACGTACCACGAAGGTCTGGAATGACTCGCTGCACTACTGAAAGTAACGAACCACCTCTTTGTTGCTCCCAGTGAACTAGATGAGCTACTACTTCCGTATCAGTCTCTGAGTAAAAAGTATAGCCTCGGCCCTGAAGTTGGTCGCGTAGTAGCTCATGATTTTCAATAATTCCATTATGTACTACTGCAATATTAGTAGATATATGTGGGTGAGCATTACTTTCTGCTGGTTTGCCATGCGTAGCCCAACGCGTATGTGCAATACCAGTTTCTCCTGAAAGTGTAGCGTGCTCTGCTGCACAGGCTAGATTATTCACTTTCCCGACGCAACGCAAACGGCTCGCCTGCCCGGTAGAGTTAACCACCATGAGACCCGAAGAATCATAACCACGATACTCAAGCGAACGAAGCCCTTCAAGAAGAATTTTTGCAATATCCCGCTGGGAAACAGCGCCAATAATTCCACACATTGTTATGAGCTCCTGATGTTGTTATTAAGTAAGTAGCCATTTATCAATCCGATATTCTCAGGAGATCTACTTTTATTTTTCATTTATATATAGATGATCTCGATATTAATATATTCAGTAGATATTCCCTAAATATGTCAAAGCTCAATTGCACAATTACTCGTCTTTCTTCTTAAACCGATCCCAATTTGAATTTAAAATTTGCTTTTTCTGATCGTAAACCAACCCAATATCGGATATATCTTTTATAATAGTAGTGCTAGCAGCAATAGTAGCGCCAGACGATACTTTAACCGGAGCAACAAAGTAAGTTCCGGAGCCGACAAAAACATCATCACCGATTATAGTCTTGGATTTTTTAACGCCATCATAGTTACAGGTGATGGTTCCTGCCCCAATATTAACATTGTTTCCGATCTCTGCATCACCAATATAGCTTAGGTGCCCTGCTTTAGAACCCATCCCAAGATGTGTATTTTTTAATTCTACAAAATTCCCAACATGTGACCCCTCTTCTAATTTACTGCCTGGACGTAAATGAGCGAACGGTCCAACAATAGACTTTGGCCCTAAGTAAGCATCTTCAATAATGCTATAAGGATGAATGACGCTATGATCAGATATAACGCTATTTTTAATCAAACATCCACTACCAATAGTGACTTGATTTCCAATAATCACATGACCTTCAATAATGACATTAGTATCAAGAACCATATCAACACCATGTTTTAATGTGCCACGTAAATCAAAACGATTAAGATCGTGAAGCGTAGCACCGGCTAAAAGCAATTTCTTTGCCTGTTCAACTTGGTAGAGACGCTCTAACTGAGCAAGCTGAAGATGGCTGTTGACGCCACCTGCTTCGATATTTTGTACAGGATGCACTGAAACAATTGGACAATCTTGCTTGTTAGCTATCTCAACAATATCGGTGATATAGTATTCACCGATTTCTTTGTGACTAGTAAGCTGACTTAGCCAACGCTTTAAATCTGCACCACCTGCTAAGAGAATACCTGTGTTAATCTCATTAATTTTTAATTGTTCCGGTGTAGCATCTTGTTGTTCGATAATACCAACCACTTTCCCGTTTTGACGAAGAATTCGTCCATAACCAGTTGGGTTGTCTAATTTGCGCGTAAGCAAAGCAATACCACCGTCTACCTTGGCCATCTGGAGACGACACAGCGTTGCGCTTGAAATTAAAGGTACATCACCATATAACATTAAAATATCTTCATCATCATCAAAATAAAATGAAGATTTCTGCATGGCGTGACCTGTACCAAGCTGTTCTGATTGCAGAATCCAATTTAAAGGTTCATCCTTAAGAGTGGTTTTAAGCAGATGACCGCCATATCCATAAACTAGGTGAATATTTTTTGCGTTAATCGCTTTAGCGCTATCTATAACGTACTGAACCATAGGTTTACCTGCAAGTAAATGAAGCACTTTTGGTATATCAGAGTGCATACGAGTTCCTTTACCAGCAGCAAGAATTACTACGCTTATAGAATGGTTGAACATAAATATCCTAACTAATTACCTAACTAATTATTTATTCAACGTGGCAACGATAATACTTTGTATTAGTGCTAAACTGTGTTTACTACTACGAGTAAGTATATAAAAATATATGTAAAAAGAAGATTCACTATATTAACAACGCTTGTGATATAACAGTAGCATCATCATGCTCTCATGTATCATGTTCTTATAAATCACGTCAAATAATTTACATAATATAGTGTATAATATACCAGAATCTGCCTTGAATTCATCAGGTATCGTTTGATATAACCCGCTTACATTTTGTACTAATTTATAACCTTATGGTCTACCTTATACCTAATACTGTATACCGATATTGAATCTACTAAGATGATGAAAAACATCTACAGAACATCATATAGTATACATGATGAAAATCTTCCATATTAAAGTAATAAATTTAGAATATATGTAGTTTTTCCAAACAGAAAAGATTACAAAAGTACATATTGAAATCATATAATTAATCATGGTAAAAAGATGTTTCAGATTTTTAAATTATATGCTAAATGATTATAATTTAATTTTATGCACAGATTACTCTGTGCGTCACAATGCAGAATCATGACTCTACTGCAACCACATGTCACTCAGTTATAGCTGTCATATGTTATGACAGAGACCAATTCATATTGTATATACTCTCTGATGATTTTCATTTCATGAAGGAATTACATCTAGATGCTAACTTCATTATTCAATCTGTTCTATAAAACTACAGAGGACTAAGCGTACTACTAGATAAGCCTCATTCTATTTGATGCTATATCTGAACTGGTGTTTTGCTTTTCCATAACAAAGACTTATAAAAATAACATCTATTATGTCCTATATTACTTTATGAATAAGCAATGCTATCTCCTTGCATAAGAACATCAGGACAGAGCATCATACATACAGAAAATTATATATAGGTTTATTTATATAAAGGTTTATATTGATTGATAGCATCTTTTGAGGCTTACTATAGTCTACTAGATCTTAGTATACCATCACTTTTAACTGAGAGAGCAATGATTCCACTCATGTCTAAAACCATGAGGTTTCTTAAGAACTACAAAAATGTATCCATTTTTAGAGCTTCTAAAATGAGCAATCATAACAAAATTAATCCATGTGTGACAAAGTCACATCATAGCATGATGTAACTAGCAATAATAAAGATATGTTATTAATAACATTTGTATTAAAGATATTAATCTTTAATCAGAAAATAGTCTTTTACCTAAAAATACATGATGATGTCAAATACAATCAAGATGATTACGGTAGTTTACCATTTGAAGAATATAAATAAATCTAAAAGATATACTTGTAAACATAACGCAAGAACATATTGTCCATCAGACAATGCTAAACATTAGACTGATTGTAAAAATTATCGCGTTCAGCATTATTATAATTTATAATTTTGATATCATCGAATATCAAATATCTATAATAAATAAAATATTAGCTAACACTAAAGCCATATGTTATAACATAACAAAAAAGATATAAGATTAATATCATTCTAAAATCATAATTTTATCTAAATCTTCTTGTAATGATTAGCTTGTGTATACACTCTAATAAATATAATACATTTTAGATCTGTTATCTGAATTTGGATCTGTGATCTTATGTACATTTATCTTATATACATTAACGATCAATCATTGACTCAATTTACTTATTGATATAGGTTGATTATATCATTTATTGGTTAAACATAAACTATAATTAGAAAAATTTTATATCTATTACACTATAGCTCACGATTTTACACTATAACTCAAGATTTAAAAATTTAATCCTTAAGATTATAATAACTATGTCTATTTTATCATTGGTTGACTTATAAGATATGACACTTCTTTAATGCAGTTATTTTAATATCATTATTTCTCTCACATAACATATAAGGTAATGATCTTCTGAGTATTAAAATTACTCACCTCTTCCGCATTATTGCACAAAACATAATTTGATGCATATCTTATTGATTCTGAATTTATGACACAAACGGTTCATGCCATACATTACAATATAAATAAAATATTTATTTTACTAAAAAAAGTAATATTTCTTACTTATAAAGTAATATTGCTTACTTATAATGGCACATGAGTGGTATATGAATATATTTTATTTTTGACTAAAATAGTATCAATTAAGTAACATTTTCTATTAATCAATCAAGACTAATTAATAAAGACCTAATTAATCCTAATTAATAAAGACCTATTGTGCTATCAGGTATAGTAACAATAAATACATATTTATATTAGAGATATATATTATCTTAAAGAAGTCTGTATTTAGCAGAAAACATTAATATTCTATAAGTTTTTAGAAATACAAAAATATTGTAATGTACTGCAGTTATCTGTAAAATTAAATACAATAAAAACTGACAAATACTTTAGGTAAAAACATTTTGTAGTATAATTGCTATTAATAGATTATCTTTCAATTAAATAGGAGATTTTGTTTTTAAAGTGCAGGTCTATATCTTAACTATTTGAAAAAATATTCAGAATAAATATTAAGAAGAAATCATAAGAAAATTAAGATAAATATTCAGTCTGAAAACTTAAATATTTTGGAATCATTGTTAATTATATCATTAATAGCTCATCTATTGTTTGCTACCATAGTTACATTTTAATGCACTTTGCTAACTCGTTAGATTGTATCTGTATCAATATTTCAAATATATCACGAATATAGTTTGCGTAATGCATATATAGTTTATGAATATTTTTAATGCATCTTCAAATGTTAAATAATCTTCTAGTGATTAGAAAAAGATAATATACTAGTTAAGTAGTACTTATGAGTCAGGATTTGCAATCCTATTTCATAGCTCTAACTTCTGTATAATCGAGTTAGCAAAAAACACTACTATTAGTAGTAGTGTTTCATTTAAACTAAGCAAGGATGATTTTAATATCTAGAAACACTAAGTTTTTAAGCTATGCAATTTAGATGAAAAATATTTTAAAAAAATAATCCTTTGATCTACTATAGTATAGATAACGATTATTACTAACCCAAGTAAGATTTTCTTAATGCTAATTATTGTATTGAAATATGTTTCAGTATATATATATCGAAAAAGTGCAATTATCTAAAACTAAAAAACATTTTTCGGAAAAATCTCATCTAATCATTATTACATCACTTTTACCTGTCTATGGTCTAAGTCATCTAAAGATTTTTTGAATCGTTTGTTATATTTGATCTACTATTCACGTTTATCAGAGAAGTCTACTAACACAATTAATAGCTCTGACATTTATACTGTAACCCTAAAAAATTTCTGCAATTTATGGTTGTAACACGTTTCTACTCATTACAGTTGTAACATATGATACAGTTATAAAGATTTTCTTAGCAAGCCTCTAAAAACTAAAGAGATTATGGGCTATATAGTCAACATAGAGTATCTTTGGATTGTTATCCTCTTACCACAAATCTTCACTGGTGAAGATAACTCATTACGCTATCTATATCTACAATAGGTAGTCTCTTTACTAACATCTGTAACATATTTTATAAAAACCGAAAGAAATACTAAAAACTCAAGAATCAAAAAATGTATTTGTTATAACAGGTGCAAGCTATTAGAGACAAACACATAACTCAAACCCTCAATCCTATCTTAAAAAATTCTTCAATGATATACCAAATCAGTTATGCCTGGTGTAATAGCGTAATAAAAGCACATCTATTCTACTCTACTATAGAGCTGTATATTTACTTAAATATGAGGCCTATTGTCTCTAGAGAGGTCTTATATTGCTGCTTCAGACATCGCATATTTCACAAAGAGATCATAAGCAAATCGATGCTGATAAAATTACGGATTTTGCTTTAGTGTAAGTTTCAACAACCTACCGGTAAAATTTTAAAAATTTTATATCTCTTTGTGTTACATACTATTGCTATCACTATCACTTCTAGGTATCAGATATCCTCAAAAAAAATTCACAACCTAGCCATTAGATTAGATAATGAGACCTATTGGTCTTCTTCATCCCATAATGGCGAGCTGTATCAATCATGAAAAAATCACCGGGTGATTTTCTATTTTGATAGTAATAACAGATCATCAGTCATCCATTTCTATGGAGATAGCTATTTGAAAATATATGCAGAAGATCGTATTAAATATTCAGTAAAGGTATAGGATAAAACCTGCTTGTATATTCTGACATAGATGCTACAGAACATATAGCACTGCTCTATGACCGGCATGGAGGAGTTTTTATATGCTAGCTGATCTCCATGACTACATGAAGGTTTTGATATCCCAGAAAAGGCGTTGTCATCACTTTTAATACCAATAAATCATGATCTCTGCATGCTGAATTTTTCTCTTAATACGAATAATTTTAGGACCATATATTCCTGAAATTATAGGTTTCACCTCTACGGTACTGAATTAATCGCATCTATAGAAATAACTAGTCAAGACAAGCGATACCTTTAAAATTAGGTATTGTACAATCAATAGAAAGCAATGATGACTAAAGAAAAAACTTAAAAAGATTACTAACAATATATCGTTGATTGAAAATTAGTCTCATAACTAAAATCGGAAAATAGTAAAAACACTGAAAGAAAAATGCAAGATGTGATCTCACATTTTCACTTATGCTATAAAATATCTCAAATGCTGAGTTTTTAGTCAAACTAAAAACTAAAAAATATACATGTAGTGCATCGTGTAGTATATCATTTACGACAATCACTAGAATACATGATTAATGATGCCTGCGTTATCCATTGATTTAGCAACATATAAAAATTTCCTGTACCATCACATCAAGAATATTGGTTCTCACATGATATGATGAAATTTATATAACTTCATATACAATATATTATTCCAATGAAGGTAAAGTTTTTACTAATCAAAATTTTTCAAAACATATACAGTATTTCATATAAAATCTATCTAACTTATAGTAATTTCGAATGATTAAGTATCATGTTTCAATCATTCTTAATATTACATATTTATGATGCCATTAGATTATCGTTAGTTTTATAAAAACTATTCAGTTCACAGATGAAGTATAATGATAAAGCGATCATCCTAAATTAATATTTTTAATCTTTATCACTCAACAGATCTTTTAAGATATAAGCGAAAAACTACTATTGATTAGTAAAGAATGGTTTTATATTTTATGTAGATAATATCTGTATATATAGATAAGAGATAATGATTACACTAAAACCATGTAAACATTTAATGTGAAAATTTAATAAAAATATAAATCATAAAAACCTGAAAAATTTTCTAATATATTGATTAGTTATGGATGTACATAACTTACAATTAGATCACAATCTATTATATATAAAAAATATAATATATCTTACTACTATTAATATTAATTCAATCTAACGTTTATAATTAAAGATCATAAAATCTTTTTTATTATTTTTTAATATACATTATTTAGAGTAACTTACTCTAACGACAGAAGCTTATAAAGGTATAATAAATATTATACCTTTATAAGCTAAAGTTTGTTTACCAGCTGTTACACTGATAGACTGTCATAATAATATATATAAAATATATCTAGAAATAGATATATTGCTAGAATTTATTTTCTAAAATACATTGTGATATTATATTTTATGCAATTTTATATCATGATCACTATCATTGACAAATGGTAAGAAAAATTAGAATGTCTAGACTAGATAATATCACGCTTGTTTTATTTGCAAAACATAACTAAGTTAACTCAGTCATAAGATCCATGATGTACATTATTAAGAACGAATAATCTTCAACACTCGATGCACTATGCTAAAAATATCATCCCGATTAATAATATTTTATATAATATATTACATGTGTATTTTTCTGATAAAATGACTTACTACGTTAGTAGCAATATCAATCTACCCATCATAGATCGATCAGACGCATTCAAAAATTGCACTCATAGAATAAGATTAACTGTATAATCTCACTTGATTATCGTTCAATCACTTCCTGGGTATCACTAAAGCTAATGTGGGTGAAAAATCATAATCTCGTCAAATATTGCTCCATGAACCTTACTCGTGCTTGACTCAATTTTTCACTACATTGCTTACCATTTCTTTAATACATAACAGATATATAGGGTTATATGTCATGAATTATGTGAGATGCAATCTGGTATTGTAATATCTGTTGGGCGTGACTTCTCTACTTACCAAAACTTTGTAAAAATCAACTCTCGCTTTATATCTATCACTTACTTAAAACTAAAAATCATTAAGTATCGTCCGTTTGTTTATCCAACAGGATATATAAAATTATATAAACAAATCAAAACTGCATTCATTGTTTTATTTATGAAAAAACTACCTGAATAGACCCTCCAATCCTTGAACTCTTTAGTATAATGCCAGGATATAGTTATTCTCTTAAAAATAATAGAGTGCTATAGCACTATTTTATTCTAAGATAAAATCCTAGTACCTTTATTACACAACATGCACTGTCTGTGCAGGGGAAATAATAAATAATATAATCAATAAAAACATCCAACACCTGAATACAGTAAGCTAATCTATTATGTTATGATTATCGCTAATCTCAAAATTCTTCGTATATTGTTACGAAAAACGGAAGCATACTATACTTACACATACATTGTTCACAGAATAGCATTGACTTTACATAATAGGCAGCTAAACTCACACTAGAAAATCACCTACAGTATATAGATTATCTGTAATACGGATATAAAACACGCTAAATAGCACTCACTCATGTAAAAATATGAAAGATATCAACTGTATAGTTGATGTTATGTATTGTATTATAATAGAATACATCACTATATGGAAATATTTCATATTGATTCAAACACCCAGTGCTTTTATCTTACGCTGATCTTACTATCCTCTATAATATCTGCATAGATTCTGATACAGATATGATAATTGGCACAATTTTAGAATAAAATGCATCATCTTAGTGACGAAATTGTATCAAGAAGAGCCACATTTCAATGTGCAATTCTATTCAGTAAGAATAAAAAGTGTTGGTGACTATCGCATATGAACCGATCAAGACGCAGTAGTCATAACGTTCAACATAATCAATGGTTTTCATCTGAGCTATTGTTGAAGTTACCTTGCAATAGATTAGATACTTTTAGCATAGAGGTGTCCTATTTTTACCAGAGTTGCTAATTTTTATCGAAAAGTCCGTGGTTGCGAAGAAGTTATGGCAACTGAAATATCAGAAACATGCCAAGTGGCTATTATTACGCGGAATCACCATAATATCTTACATAAGAATATCAGCAGTAATGCTCTTAAAGTATTATATCGTCTGCATAAATTTGGATACGAGGCGTACCTCGTAGGTGGTGGAGTACGTGATTTATTGCTTGGTAAGCAACCTAAAGATTTTGATATAACTACTAATGCCACACCCGAGCAAATGCGTAAATTATTTCGTAACTGTCGTTTAGTTGGTCGCAGATTCCGTCTGGCCCATATTATGTTTGGAGACGAAATTATCGAAGTGGCAACCTTTCGCGGACATCATGAAATAGAATCAAAGAATATGAATCATCGTTATCATGCACAATGCGCTAAAAGTGGTATGCTATTGCGTGATAATATTTTCGGCTCTATCGAAGATGATGCTCAACGTCGTGATCTTACAATTAATAGTCTATATTACAATATCACTGATTGTACGGTACGTGACTATATAGGTGGATTAAACGATCTTAAGACAGGAGTAATCCGTATTATTGGAAATGCCGAAACTCGTTATCGTGAAGATCCAGTACGCATGCTACGGGTCGTGCGCTTTGCTGCTAAATTAGGAATGGGCATTGCCGATGACACTCGAGAACCAATCCCACGTTTAGCTACCCTGCTATACGATATTCCCCCTGCTCGTTTATTTGAGGAAATACTCAAACTTTTTCAGACTGGCCATGGCTATAGTACATATCTTAAGCTATGCAAGTATCAATTGTTCCAGCCTCTGTTTCCGATCATTACACAATATTTTACTGAAAGTGGCGATAGTCATATGGAACAGATGATCCTCTTAGTATTAACAAATACTGATATACGCATCCATAATCACATGCGTGTTAACCCGGCGTTTTTATTCGCTGCTATGTACTGGTACCCACAATTAATCATATCACAGACACTATCTAAAGAAAAAAACCTCAACTATTATGATGCCTTTATATTATCCATGAATGACGTGTTAGAAAGAGCTAATCGTGCGCTAGCAATACCAAAACGTATTACTACATTAGTGAGAGAAATTTGGCAACTTCAGTTGCGCCTCACTCGCCGGCATGGTAAACGAGCATTTACAATTATAACGCATCCGACATTTCGCGCTGCATACGATCTTTTAAAGATGAGGGCTCAAGTAGAAAAAAATAATAATTTAAAGCATCTGACCACCTGGTGGCTTGAATTCCAAATATCGGCACCACCAGAGCAAAAGACAATGCTTCAAATGCTTGATAGGAACCTAGTAAATTCATATACAAAGCAAGCAATATGTACATGTTCACCTGCTGATTACCACAATAAGACAATATCTACAATCAACAATAGTGATTATATAGAATGAATCGTGTATATCTCTTATTGGGTAGTAATCTTGCTAACCCACTGCGCCAAATTAGTAGCGCACTGGAGAAAGTGGCATCTATTACAAAATCTTACATTGTTTCGACCTCTTTCGTCTACGAAACCCCACCCTATGGTCCAGAAAATCAACCTAATTTTTTTAATGTAGCGGTAGCGCTTGATACTTGTCTAGATCCTCAGTCATTACTTAGTAGTACACAATGTATCGAAATAGAACAAGGGCGTATTCGACAGGAACCTCGATGGGGGGCGCGTACATTAGATATTGATATGATGCTGTTTGGGAATATAACGCTTAAAACACCTCAATTAACAATACCACACTACGATTTACATAATCGTGCTTTCATGATGATACCCCTTCTGGAGATCGCCCCCAGTATTTGTTTACCTAATGGTCAGCGGCTATCAGTTATTCTAGGAACTCTAGATCATGAGATAATAAATAATATTAGAAAGTCTCATTGTATATGAACTAAGTACATGAACTAAACCGGGCTTGACAATGCTAATCCCATCAACATACCATCTGTTTGTATAAACATTACTAGCAAGTAGCTATCTGGCGATACAAATAAAAATGTATCGCTTTATGGTTTTTCATACCTCTTATGCTTTATCGATGTAACCATTTAGTTCTACTAAAACAATACAAAAAGTATTTATCTTTAAAAGATTAAAAGAAATTATTTATCTTTAACATTTAAATAAGATCTACCATCTATATATCCGATAGTGAACAGCGTACACAGATGCTAGGTATCTATATGTGTACTTACACTAGGCTCTGGTCAGCTCTAAAGCTTATGCGTGGTTAATAAAATCCTTCTATGATGGATGTTGGAATATAATTCACCACATACTCTCTAAAAATAATTCTTATTTTATATCTCAATCAAGTGTCTGATTTATCTCGTAAGATAACTAATGTAAAGTCACTGTGCTGATAGTAAGAATATTACCGCTCTGTTTATTAGAAAAAGTATCTATATTGAAAGTCAAATGATCGTATTTACAGAACCCTCTCCAGATGGGAGATTATGATTCGTCTTTCTTCTAAACTCCTATCAAACAGGTACATCAGGTTTGGCATAGTTGATTCTATTAATGAAATAATAAAACTAGTAAGCATATTCTGCTTAAAATAGAACAGTATTCTAATGTTGATTATGCTTGTTATTATGTGTTCTTCTATTCTTAATAGAAATGCATTACTTCTTATGTAGTAAGAACTGAACTAAATCAGCATATTGCTGAACATAGGTAGCTATAGAGCTTGTATCAAATTCATCACTATTAATCATATATTTTCCATTTATAATCATTGTCGGTATTCCTTTAAGATGCATATCTCGTGCAACTTTGCCTTGCTGTGCACACAATGCGTCAATTACTGGGCTATTCCATGCAATATCATATTGCTTTGCTTGTATTCCAGTTGATTCAATAAACACTGTTTTTAAGGAAACTGGATCTACAATGTTCTTTTTAATAAGAACTCCTTCAAAAATAGGAAGAATTACTTTCTCTTCTAGACCCATCATCATCGCAATAGCCCATGCTCGAGTTATAGTATTACCCATCTCTCCACCAAGATTCGTAATATGATACTTAATCAGTTTGCTATGTAACGGAAAGTTGTTCTGGACAGTTTTATTAGACCGCCATTCTTTTTCAAACTCATAACAATGAGGGCAATAAAATGAAAAAAATTCCAGAACATTAGGCAGACCCATAACGGGCTGATCGAGACAGATATAATTTTGACTATGTGTTAATGGAGCAGCATAAGAATTACAAGTTAACATGGTAGCTAATAATAGTAATAGAATGTTTTTCATTTAATAATCTCTAGGTTAATAATTAAATTATTGAACTCATCATAAATCAGACAGGCAAATAAAAAATTATTCTTAATCACACCTTTATATTAAAGCGCTTAGTATACTTAACTAGCACAGTATTCTTACTGTCTGATGACTGTTTTTATGTATACCAAGTCAAATAGCAAGAGAAAACAGCTCTTAAAGAACTAGTTAATAAAAATGCACCGATGATAGAATGATGAAATGAATTAATAGCATCAAAAGTTCTAGTTAGACATCGATTATATATCATAGTTGTATTATTGCTATTGATACCTCTAGAAGTTGTAAGATCTAAAAATTCTATATGAGTAATACACGAGAATAAGCCAAACTACTATCGTAACGAATCATGCTGAATTAGAGCTACTCCAGTAGGATGTTAAGAATCGGTATTGATGATTTATCTCCATTCATGATAAATAATCATTATATAGATTTTTAGTACAATATCATTGTATTAAGCATGTATTGGCATTTAGAATATACATAATTAAACCAATAGATCATTTATAGTGAGGCACTGAACTTCCGTTAGGTTAATCAGTTACAAAAGTATTTTGTACGCCCTATTAAGCAAAACATATTCTTACAGATTTTTCCATGGCCAACGTTAAATTCTAGTTACTAAACCTTTGATATACACACCTGGTAATGTGCATTACCAATACCATGCAGTGTTATCAAAATTTTCACTCAATATTGATATCATATGCATTATAGACGAGTTGATTGTACCAAAGCTATCGTATCTTATTTCCTCTGCGTAATCCTTACTGAAGCGACACTGACATATCTATTGATATAGATTGTATGATTTTAAATTTTACCTGACTTGTGTGATGTTAGACATCTGATATAGAGTTTAGATATAAAACTACATCATACAAAGAAATACAAAGAAGAGCATAGATTATACACCTAAAGCTATTCTAGTAATAAGCGATCCTATGCATTCTATACTATTAAGCTGAATCAGAATCTAATTCAACCATATCTGTATCAATATGTATGAATATAGTGTATAGCTACTAAACTTACTTCCAGCGCATAAAAAGATCATTGTCTAGTTCAATGTCAAATTGATCTAATATACGATTGACTGTCTGATTGATAACATCCATTAAATTGTTGGGGCGGTGATAAAATGCTGCTACCGGAGGCATGATAATTGCGCCCATCTCAGCTGCCGCAGTCATCATGCGAAGATGCCCAAGATGCAAAGGGGTTTCACGAACACCTAAAACTAATCGACGCTTTTCTTTTAATACTACATCTGCGGCACGCGTCATTAATCCATCATGAGAGCTATAAACAATGCCAGATAAAGTTTTTATAGAGCATGGCAAAACTAACATACCAAGTGTTTTAAAAGAACCGGAAGAAATGCTCGCCGTGATATCACTTATATCATGTATGACATCAGCCATTTCCTGTATATCTCTGACCGAATAATCGCTCTCCAGCAGGAGAGTTTGAGATGCCGCTTGAGTTATTATGATATGCGTTTCAATATCACGAACCTTCTGTAAAACCTGTAAAGCTCGCACGCCATAAATTACTCCACTGGCTCCAGAAATTCCTAGAATAAGTCTTTTCATATCGTATTCTCCTATACAACATGATGAACAACATAAGGAATAAAATACTATTACACCTTATTAATCAACCCTATATTAGGTATATCTAGAAAATTATTTATTAATCGTAATATAACTTTTAAAAGAATGAAACACTTTGTCAAATTCAATCATTGAGTTAAATCGATTTTTATCTCAGAATACTTTTTGCAATATCTATTATCAATAGATCAATATGTCTTATACTGACGATTCTGCTGATTACAATCATTATTGTAATCAATAAATTTTAAGTGTATACTTTTTATGCAATATTAAAAAATAAAAATTTAGAAAAAATATATCTTTATTTCATAAAATGATTATATATGATTATATATCAGAAATTAATTGTAATAAATAACTGCCTGTAGTTTACCATCGTTTAATATAGCTAAAATATTTTGTAATTAAACTGTACCTGTCAAATAAGACTCTAATATCAGATAGATATTATCGTCTGAGAATATATATTCTACGGATAAAACATCAGATGGTATCTCATTATTGCTATCAGTTCAGTTTGCACTAAGATTATGATAAGAATCATCATTTCTATTACCTGCAGTACAGGCTTCATGCAATATCACGATTTCGTAAAGCTTAATTCATACGTTATCACTAACTTTAAAAAATGGAAAAACGTATAGCACTACTACCCTAAATTGATCATTATATCATTTTAGATCTCATTATATATTTCTAGACTCTCCATATCATTTTGACGCTGTAATGCTTTTGCGTCATCATTACGTAGTAATTGCAGATAATCAAGGTACGTCTTATCAATATCTTGAGTAACATACATACCATCAAATACAGAGCATTCAAATCGTTTAATCTCTAGATTATCTTCCCGAACAGCTTCAATGAGATCTGTTAAGTCTTGAAAAATTAATGCATCAGCACCAATTAACTGACGAATTTCTTCTAGATTTCTTCCATGAGCAATAAGCTCTTTTGCGTTTGGTATATCAATGCCATAAACATTTGGAAAGCGAATTTCCGGAGCTGCTGAAGCTAAGTAAACTTGATTTGCCCCTGCTTCACGTGCCATTCCAATGATTTGTTCTGAAGTGGTTCCACGAACGATTGAGTCATCTACCAGCAATACATTTTTACCAAAGAATTCTGCACGGTTAGCATTGAGTTTGCGCCTCACAGCACTACGACGCAAATGTTGCCCTGGCATAATAAAAGTACGACCGACATAACGATTTTTTACAAATCCTTGTCTATACGGCTTGTTCAGAATACGCGCCATCTCTAACGCTATATCACAAGATGTTTCAGGAATTGGGATCACTACATCAATATTATGGTCCTTCCATTCTCGGGCAATTTTAAGTCCCAGCTTCGTGCCCATGCGAACTCTAGCGCTATATACGGAAATCTTATCCAGAAATGAGTCTGGACGCGCAAAATACACATACTCAAATAGGCATGGATTGTGCTGTGGATTCTTAGAGCACTGTTGGCTAAATAGTTGACCGCTACCAGTGATGTACACTGCTTCCCCCGGTGCTACATCACGTAAAATTTTAAAACCCAGCATATCTAGCGCAACGCTTTCAGAAGCTACTATATGTTCCATGCGACCATCAGCTCTTTGACGCGCACCAATAACTAATAGACGAATCCCGTTGGGATCACGAAAAGCAACCAACCCGTGACCGATAATCATCGCAACACATGCATAAGCGCCGCGCACCTTCTGGTGCAGTCTAGAAACAGCTGAAAAAATATTTTCTGAAGAAAGTCGGTGCGCCTCAAAGCGATTAATTTCTTGCGCGAAAATATTAAGTAGAATTTCTGAATCCGAAGTGGTATTTACATGACGATGGCTATTTTCAAATAATTCTTTACGCAAAGTATGCGCATTTGTGATATTGCCATTATGCGCAAGGGTGATTCCATACGGAGAATTTACGTAAAAAGGCTGTGCCTCAGAAGCACTACAGCTACCAGCTGTAGGATAACGAACATGCCCAATACCCATATTACCTTGCATACGCCGCATATGACGAATATTAAATACAGCGCTTACCAATCCATTTGCTTTTCTCATATGAAAGCAGTTTAGGTCATCAAGAGTCACGATACCAGCAGCGTCTTGTCCACGATGTTGTAATACTGTTAATGCATCATAAATAGATTGGTTTACTGGCATAAAACCCGCCATCCCAACAATACCGCACATATTAATCGTTCCTCATAAGCTGAACAATAACACGCTTACCGTGGTATAGAAATTGATATGCCTTTTAGATAATTTAAAATCCAATGCATTAGACAAATACACTTCGGAGCAAGTTGAGATTTTTGCCAATCTGGAACTGCGTTACAATCAGTAAAGGTCTCTAAGAAAAAAAGTATTAATGAAGCAATGATCATGCCTCGTAATCCTCCAAAGCACATTCCAAGAACCTGATCCGTTCCTGTCAAACCGGTCTTTGAGACTAAGCATTCCATAAAAGAGCTCGCAATGGCTCCTATGGTTAGTGTACTAATAAATAAAGATGTTATAGCTACCCCATTGCGAAGAAGTATATTTTTTAATCCTGCAATAGTTAACCAATTCGACAAAACATTATAATAAGAATAAGCAATAAATAATGCCAGCCCCCAAATTACGAGAGATAATACTTCTTTAATTAAACCGCGTGTGAGACTCACTAAGATTGAACAAGCAATGATCGCTAATATAATATAATCTATCCAGATCATTACACGCTTCCGTTATTATTTTAATTTATGATATTTAATGTGTTTATACTAAAATTATACTTTTGATCTGTAAATATACTTTAATACAGTCAATCAGTATGCAATGCATGGTTAAATTATACAAGATAATGCTACAAAAGAATATCTATGCTATTAACCGTAAATACCTACGCATTAATACCTAATTAATTTGGAGGATGCTTAGTAGCATACCTTATATTACGTCAGATTATCTCTACTCTATTCAGAAAATGCTGTAAAAGTAAATCATGTCTAGCTTGATACGTCTGATTTTAAAAATGTTACTACACATCCTTTAATGACGCCTCATCGATCTTAACTATGACAGACTATGAAAGGAAATCGTAACAATATGGTTATATTTAATCTATATTACAGTCAGCATAGCTGTATGTATAAGTGGTGTATTAAAATGACGCTACTCTAGGCTTACCCTGCATGAATGACACGCGCTCACCATAAAACTTTAGTGGAATATTATCATCCTGCTCCCTATCTACTTGATAAAACTGAAGAGAAACGAGTGCTGAAACGCTGATCATAAAACTTGAATGGGGTATTATGATAATTGTTTTTCCAATATCACTAAGCGCTGTTCTAGAGCAGAGAGTTTTTCTTTCATGAGCAATAGAGCTTGAACTTGAGCATCAAACTCTGTACGGCTAACTAAATCCAGTTGCATTAATTGTGATTGAAGAATCTGACGGATTTTTTTTTCCATGTCATACCCGACGTCTCTTACACTTATCGGCATTGCGCTATGAACCTGACGAGCTAGACTTTCAATTTTTTTTAAATCAATCATTGTAGTTTACCTAATAAGCTCTAAGGATAGGTTATCTAATATACTTAGTTCTACTAGAAAGAACAGTCAGTACTATAGATAAAGTGTACATTTTTACAATATATCCTACAGATAGGAACATTTTTTGAACGCATGCATTATATCCTGATATAATGCTTATTAAAAATCACATGCTATAAAAAATATTCAATCTTGCCATAAGATTGATGATATCGCTGCGTTATGCAAAAAACACTTCTTATAATCCATATGCAGATCATCCGTAGTAGATCACGATGCAATATCAGATTCTCTCTGGATGCTGAACACTAATCATTATTCCTAGAATATAATACATAGTTAATATATTGTAGAATAATAATCTACAATATATTATGATTACAACGAGAACATGTAATATAAAATAAAGTAAAATGATTTACCGATACTATTTTACCGATACTATATATAATATATTCATATTTCTTGCTATAACTGCTGTGATCTGCATTACGTCTATTGCGTATACTGTAATCCGTAATGTTGTTGTATCTATTTAAATATATCTACGATACATATAGCAGCTTCATGCACCGAGTAATAGTGGATTAATTAAAAAAGTGCTTATCTATAGCGATAGAATACACGCACTACTAAATCTTAATATGCTATAACCTAAGAATTATCGCATGAATTCAGATATATCACTTTGCGTACCATAATGTTATGCATCCTTAACTGTCAAATCTGTATTTTTATTACAGACTGTCGTAGTCAGTAAGATACGATTGTATCACCATCGTTACTGATCGTATGATCTATCCAGTGGATGCATCTGTGATATCATGCTCAATATTGCACTAATATGAATAACTATATGTAATAATCATTACAATAAATTTCAATCATATAATGCAACAGAGTATTATTCTGCAATAATATAGCATTTTGATTGAATCAAAATAGCGCGTTTATTGTGCCAACCAATCTACGATTTGTTTTTGAATACCGATCCAATCTAACTGATAATCAATACGAATTTCATCTTGAGTTCCTTGAGGAATAAACTCATCCGGCAAACCAATATTCAAAACTGGCATTAATTTACGCTTAGCCATAAAAAGTTCATTAATACCACTACCAGCACCACCTTTAATAGCGCCTTCTTCAATGGTAACCACTGCGTGATAATGCTCTAATAAACCCAACACTAAAGACTCATCTAAAGGTTTTACAAAACGCATATCAATCAGTGTACTATTAATTTTTTCTGCTACTATTTCTGCTTGTTGAAGAAGAGGTCCAAAATTTAAGATCGCTAGTTTTTCTCCTTTTCTCTTTATGACACCTCTTCCGATAGGCAAAACTGATAGCGGCTGAAGAGGTACCCCAATACCATGACCACGCGGATAACGCACAGCACTGGGTCCTCCTTGATGATGGTAGCCGGTATATAACATCTGACGACATTCATTTTCATCGCTAGGTGTCATAATAATAATGTTAGGAATGCAGCGTAAAAAAGAGATATCAAATGCCCCTTGATGAGTTTGTCCGTCAGCACCTACTACTCCTCCGCGATCAATCGCAAATAATACTGACAATTTTTGAAGCGCAACATCATGAATAACTTGATCATAAGCTCTTTGTAAAAAAGTAGAATAGATTGCCACTACAGGACGATAGCCCCCGATCGCCAAACCAGCAGCAAAAGTCACTGCATGTTGTTCAGCAATTGCTACATCAAAATATTGCTTCGGATACTCACGTGAAAAATTAAGCATACCAGAACCCTCACGCATAGCTGGTGTCACTGCCATGAGTTTATCATCAGTTTCTGCGATCTCACTTAACCATTTACCAAAAATTTCTGAGTAGCTAGGAGGTTCTCCAGTATTTTGAGGTAATACACCGATATCTGGATCGAATCTAGGTACAGAATGCCAACTAATCGGATCCTCTTCTGCTGGAGCGTAGCCTTTACCCTTTTTTGTTATCACATGTAAAAACTGTGGGCCTTGTAATGTACGCATATTGCGTAATATAAGAACTAACGCCCGCACATCATGCCCATCTACCGGCCCGATATAATGAAACCCAAATTCTTCAAATAATACACCCGACGCTGGCATAGGTTTGCAGATCTTGTCAGTGCGCTTAAAAATCTCCTTTAAAGATTGCAGCCCATTTAGGATGTGCTTGCTAGTTTTATGGAGACAGGCACAAGTTTGACTGGGTAAAATTTGACTCAAGCGATTATTTAACGCCCCTACATTCTTAGAAATGGACATTTCATTATCATTTAAGACAACTAACACATTAGCCTTGATATCTCCCGCATGGTTCATTGCTTCAAATGCCATACCGGCAGTAATTGCGCCATCACCGATCACACAAACAGTTTGACGACCCTTAGCCTCTTTAGCAGCTGCAACAGCCATACCTAGTCCAGCGCTAATTGAGGTAGAGGAATGACCAACACTCAAAACATCAAAGTCACTTTCTTCGCGCCATGGAAACGGATGTAATCCATTTTTCTGGCGAATAGTACCGATCTGGTCACGACGTCCTGTTAAAATTTTATGTGGATACGCCTGATGTCCGACATCCCACACCAAATGATCAAATGGTGTATTATAGACATAATGCAAGGCCACAGTGAGTTCGACAACACCTAATCCAGAAGCAAAGTGACCACTAGAACAACTTACACTGGAAAGCAAGTACTGCCGTAGTTCATCGCAAAGCAATGGCAGACTCTCTTTGGGTCGCAAACGTAATTCTTGTACTGTACTCACCCAGGCAAGAGTAGGATACTTTTTCGGTTCAAAACTCATCAGCATCTCATATAATGTTATTTATCGCGTTGAATGATAAAACTTACCAGAGCTCGTAGCATAGTTGTATTATATTTCTGGTTAGAAAAAATTTCTAATACACTTAAAGATTTGTTATAAAGATCCCTTATTTTTATTCGAGAGTTATCTAGTCCAATCAGTTCAGGATAAGTGATTTTTTCCGCATACCTATCAGATCTAGTTTGTTTTAGTAGATTCTTATTATCATTAGCAATATCCAAAATATCGTCTTGAACCTGAAACGCTAACCCAATAGCATCAGAGAATTGGTCAAGATCTGGAATAGATTCCACACCAACATCCCCAGCCGTTAACGCACCTAGACGCACTGCTAATCGTATTAATGCTCCTGTCTTATGTTGGTGGATGCTCTCCAGTTTCTCGATAGTGGTCTTCTGCCTTTCCGAGATTAAATCTAGCATCTGACCACCACACATCCCTGTTACACCGCTAGCATGCGCTAACTCAGAAAGCATAGCGATACGCTTCTCGAGCATAACGCCAGGCATTATAGAATTAATCAGTATAGAGAAAGAAAGTGTCTGTAAAGCGTCTCCGGCTAGGATAGCGGTATCTTCTCCAAATTGACAATGACAAGTAGCTTGATCACGACGTACGCTTGCATTATCTATTGCAGGCAAATCATCATGAATAAGAGAATACGCATGCATGCATTCAATGGCTGCTGCCGGAGCATCAAGAGCTGCATCTTTTGCATGTAGCATATTACCTGTTGCATATACCAGTAAAGGACGTAAACGTTTTCCACCTAGCAATACACTATACTCCATAGCTTGAACTAGAGGAGTGCTTTTTAAAGGCAACTCCGAAACATAGTTCTTGAGCACTATGTTTATACGATTGTAATAACTATTTAGTAACACATGAAAACTCATTACTTTTTCCATTCTTACAAAAGAGTGAGATTGTATTTTTTCTATAACTATTATACCTTCGAGTTATTTTATATCCATCGCTATATGTATTATAATACCAATATGCTTCATAATTTCGTACTCTAATTTATCTGTAGAAAATATAGTACAATACAACAGAAGATTATATAATCTATGCAATAAATCAGCCAAGCATTATTTTGTAGACCTTGCCGCTGCTATATGAGGAAATAATCGATCTATAATATATCACATGATCTAGATATGATCGTCAACGCTAATAATCACTATTGGTCTTTCTTAGAGAAAAAGCATGAATAAACCCGCATTTATCATCACTATTGATACTGAAGGTGATAATCTTTGGAATAACTGTAATAACATTACAACAAAAAACACTTATTTTTTACCACGCTTTCAGGAGTTGTGCGAAACATATCAATTGAAAACAACTTGGTTGACTAATTATGAAATGATTATCGATCCTGCATATATTGAATTTGCTAAAAACATTATTGCTAATAAAAGTGGTGAAATCGGTATGCATTTACACGCCTACAATAGTCCTCCAATATATAACTTAACCGGGGACGATTTACGTTACAAGCCCTATTTAATTGAGTATCCTAAGAAAAGTATGAAGGAGAAAATTATTTACTTAACGAGCTTATTAGAGGATACGCTACAAGTCAAAATGCATGCCCATAGAGCAGGTCGGTGGGCGTTTAACACATTTTACGCTCAGTTATTAATTGAACAAGGTTATCAGGTAGACTGCTCAGTGACCCCTAGAATCAACTGGGCGCGCTCCATTGGAGATCCAAAAGGTTCTGGTGGCGTTAATTATCAGAATTTTCCTGATCAGGCGTATTTTATTGACGAGCAAGATATTGCGAAACCAGGAAGCTCAACACTACTTGAAGTACCGGTCACCACTCAATACAAACATGGTGTATGCATTAATCAGATACAAAAAGTTTTACATAGACTAGATGGTAAACAACATTATCCTACCGTGAGCTGGTTCAGACCACAAAAAGACAATGCAAGACAAATCGTAAAGTTAGTAAAAAAAACTTTAGCTAGCGGTAAAGATTATGTCGAGTTTATGCTGCATTCTTCTGAATTAATGCCAGGAGGGAGCCCAACTTTTAAAACTAAAAATGAAATTGAGAGGTTGTATCATGACTTAGAACAATTATTTGAGTATCTACACAAACGCACAATTAGCATGCAATTATCAGAATATTATGCAAAAAAACTTCTTACTCATCACAGGACTCTAGAATGATGCAACTACCCTCTTTCCATACTAATTGAGAACTAGGTGTTATATTTTCATACATTTTATATACTTGACATTAAGAAGAGATCCATGATATTAAATGGAATGTTTTAATTGATAGAAAGATTATTACACGTCTTACACATAGTAAAAATCGCGTGTGGATTGCTTATCAGATAAATATTGTAAAACTTAAAATAAAGAAGCCGATAATATGCTTTTTATAAAATAGATCATTGTAAATGATACTATATCATAGCCGATTGCTATTCATTAATATTGCTAGCAATTCGTAAGAAAAACTTACTATATTATAAAATCTCTCTCTATAATTTACGCCATAATTTATAACAATTAATCAGCCCATTAGTGGAACTATCATGATGATAGGCATTTTTTGCACAAGATATATCAAAAAGAATACGATTTGCCGCTTGTTTGCCTATCTCGACACCCCATTGATCAAAGCTAAAAATATTAAGAATAGCACCTTGTGTAAAAATTTTATGCTCATAAAGAGCCATTAGTGAACCGAGAGTATACGGAGTGATATAACGCAAAAAAATAGAATTAGTTGGGCGATTCCCTTTCAATACTTTATAAGTAATCGATTTTTGATATACAACGGTATCTTTCTGCTGATGATCATATGCTTTTTCTATTTCTTCACGTGTTTTACCAAAAGCTAGTACCTCAGTTTGAGCAAAAAAATTAGATATTAACTTCTCATGGTGGTTACTTAACATATGACGAGATACTGCAGATGCAATAAAGTCGCATGGTATTAACTTAGTGCCTTGATGTAGTAACTGATAAAAAGAATGTTGCCCATTTATACCTACTTCTCCCCAAATAATTGGGCTGGTCTGATAAGATATCACTCTTCCATTACGATCGATATTCTTCCCATTAGACTCCATGTTGCATTGTTGGACATAAGAGACAAAACGATGCATAGAATGGTCGTATGGTAAAATTGCTTCTGTTTCAGAATGAAAAAAATTACTGTACCATATGCTAATCAAAGCTAGCAGTATTGGCAAGTTCTTTGCTAGTGGAGCCTCATAAAAATGACGATCCATAGCATATGCTCCACTGAGTAGTTTTTCAAAATTTTCAAAACCAATAGCAAGCGCAATAGATAAGCCAATAGATGACCAAACCGAATAACGCCCTCCAACCCAATTCCAGAGCTCAAAAATATTATCGCTGTTAATTCCAAAATCACTTGCTGCTTTTCGGTTACTAGATAACGCAATAAAATGCTTAGATATGTCTACTTGTGTTCCTGAGGTTAAAAACCATGTACGCGCGCTGCATGCATTTGTTATGGTTTCTTGAGTCGTAAATGTTTTTGATGCAATCAAAAATAGTGTGGTATGCGGAGTTAAAAATCTTAATATTTCAGAAATATGCCCGCCATCAATATTAGAAACAAAATGCATCCTAAGATGATTTTTATATGGTTTTAGCGCTTCTGTAACCATGTATGGACCAAGGTCTGAGCCACCAATGCCAATATTGACCACGTCAGTGATAGCTTTCCCAGTAAAACCCCTCCATTGCCCACAAATTACTTCTTTAGAGAACAGCTTCATTTTTTGTAATACCGCATGAACCTGGGGCATAACATCCTGTCCATCTATCATAATTGGAATATTTACACGATTACGCAGAGCAATATGCAGCACTGCACGATCTTCAGTGCAATTAATTTTTTTACTAGAAAACATAGATCTAATGGCACTATGTAAATTAGTTTCTCTTGCTAGCTCCTGTAGCTTCTCAAGTGTCTCGCTAGTCATAATGTTTTTAGAAAAATCTACAAGCATCTGGTTTTGAAAAATTATAGAAAAATTAGCAAATCGTTGCGCATCATTAGCAAACAGGTCTCTAATTTTTACGTTTTTCATTTTTTTAAAATGATCCTGTAAGGCCCGCCAAGCAGCAGTATCTGTTGGATTAACATTTTGCATAAAACTTACTCTTATTAAAAATACTAGAAAGATTGATAATCTATAGCTTGGCAACACTCTACAGTTACGCCACTGATAGCTATCAGTGGCGTAACTGTAGAGATATTCTTATGATTTAACTATGTAATTACGCAGCACTAGGGCAGATAAAAGACTGAACAATAAAAACTTATTCAATATAACCACCAATTAGAGATAACCTAAAATAAACTATAAAATATCTTATTAAAAATACTCAGGCTGTAGCTGATGTTATAGTAAACAAGTTTATTGCACTAACGACATTAGTAAAGTATTTACTTATATATTATAGTAATTATAGTATAAAATTCATAGTATAAAATTGCATGCATAATAACCAATAATCTCTAATAGCTTATTGTAAGCTGAGTATGTATAAGAACAGTATTCAAGTCTATATGGATAAAGTTATAGCGTATTGTATTAAAGTTTTATTGCACTGAATATCGTAAAATTTTAATAAATAGTTTCTGTTTGATCCTATGTGACTCGTTTGACTCTATGCAACTAGAGGAAATATTACTGATGTATTATAGATAGCTAAAATATTATGTAATCATTCACCTATGCATCTATACTGACATTATCAAATATTAACCATCCCATGACATTTTAAAAAACTAGCGGTCGCTATACAATCAAAAGCAAAGTTAACCCTAAGGAATAATCTACGATAGATATCTCAAGAAAAATAGGCATTATAATATAATTATACTCTTTAGAAAAGAGGGTTATTATAGGTAACCAGAAGGTTATTCAATTAATACTATTACACTTGTTTGATCAAGGTTTAAGCAAAAACAGTCAAGGACGCAAAAATGCTAAAAGATCAATCAGGAGTCCTGCTAGTCAATACTGGAACACCTGAGGCTCCTTCTAAAACAGCTATAAAACAGTATCTCAAGCAGTTTTTGAGTGATCCAAGAGTTATTGATGCACCACGGTGGTTATGGTGGCCCCTGTTAAATCTAGTGATACTGCCTATTCGCTCTCGACGTTTAGTTAAATCATACACCTCGGTATGGATGAATCAAGGATCTCCTTTAATGGTGTATAGTCAAGGGCAATGCTGTGAATTATCTAAAAAACTAGATGTTCCTGTAGTGTTTGGTATGAATTATGGAAGCCCCAACATAAAGAGCGCTGTGGATATACTAATAAAACAAGGAGTTAATCGACTAATTGTTCTTCCCCTGTTTCCTCAGTTTTCTTGCGCAACTGTAGCGGTGGTATGGGATGGAATACATAAAGTCTTTTCGCGTTATCGAAGTATACCATCAGTCTATTTTATACGTGACTATGCGCAGAATCCAACTTATATTGCTGCATTAGCAGATTCTGTCAGTTATGCATTTAAAAAATATGGTCAACCGGATTTGTTGATTGTCTCGTTTCATGGTATTCCACAGCGTTTTGTCAATGAAGGTGATGACTATCCCCAGCGCTGCTATGCAACTTTTCAATTATTGATAGAGGCCTTAGGTATGACTCTAGATACAGCAATGCTAACGTTTCAGTCACGCTTTGGATATGAGCCTTGGCTTATGCCATACACTCAAAACACCTTAAAAACTTTACCAGATAAAGGTATAAAACGCGTTCATATCATAAGCCCTGGGTTTGCATCTGATTGCCTTGAAACGCTAGAGGAAATGAATATACAAAATAGAGAGGTCTTTCTTCGTGCGGGTGGCACTCATTTTGAGTATATTCCCGCACTTAATGTTGATGAAGCACACATTAATATGATGAAAGACCTAGTCACTCCGTTCTGTTAATGGGTTATGCATAGTTATGTGCTATGCAATCCTTAAGAGCACAATTGGTATATATTTTATATACTATGAGTGATTATCCCTGAACTATAAGGCTATATAAATTTAGCGTTCTTAGGTTTTGATTAAGTGTCATGTATTTTATAAAATCAAGACTAGTTCTATTATCTAGTTTGATTGAGGATCGCTATTGATTTCTATAGTGAATATCAATAACTTCATTAACTATTATTAATAATAGAAGATAATATTATGAATAATAGAAGATAACCCTATAGATCTTCATATATTTTAAGAAAATCCGGGGCATTCTGTGGGGTATACACAACATGACAACATGAACATGACATGCACAACACCATCCTTAATATCAATACAATACCTATACTCTATGCTGCTGGTTTATACGATAAAATTACCAACAAATTAATCAGATAGTAGCCTATTACAGATTTAAACTAAAATTATTGACCTTTTATGATGAGATAATTTTAGTATATTGCGATAATTATCACACAACACACACGAATTCAGAAGCCTAATGATGCATGATTTCCAGTCAAGATCTTCTCGTTATCAAGATTTAATAATGAACTCGTGAAAAATAGATAGTATCATTATATCTTACACAATTAAGAGTAATGTATTCTTGTATTTTTAATAAAATTTATTGATATTTTCACATCAATACCAATGCTTGAAATTTAATGTTGCAATTGTTCATATCAACATATAATCCTTAGTATTATCTGTATACCGTAAAATCAATGTTTTTATATTAAATAACAAAAACACTGAAAAGATTCCAGTGTACGAATCTTAAAGATTTTTGTATTTTTTTGTTTTATACATTAAAAAGAAAATGCATGATATCACCGTCTTGTACGATATATTCTTTGCCTTCTGATCGTACTTTTCCAGCTTCTTTTGCTCCTTTTTCACCATTAAAAGTTATAAAATCATCAAAAGAAATAGTTTGTGCGCGGATAAAACCTCTTTGAAAATCACTATGAATTTTACCGGCCGCCTCTGAAGCTATTGTTCCAATAGAAATGGTCCATGCCCTCACTTCTTGTGTACCTGCTGTAAAGTAAGTTTGCAAATGTAAGAGATCGTACCCAGCTTGAATTATACGCTGCAAACTAGTGCTTTGCATGCCTAGTGCGCTCATCAATTCCTCACGTGTAACATTTTCTAGCTTCGATAGCTCTGATTCTATTAATGCACAAACTGTTACTACTTCTATTCCTTCTATAGAAGCAAGATTATACAATTGGTCAAGATAGGTTTTATTTTTATAACTATCTTCATGCACGTTGGCTACATATATACTGGGTTTTAATGTTAGAAAATTTAAATCACGAATTAAATACTGATCTTGAGTACTTAGATTGAGAGTGGAAAGCATAGAAAAATTTTCTAAATGTGCTAGACACTGTTCGTAGATTCCTCGCTCAATTTTAAAATCACCATCTTTATAAGATCCTTGTTTTTTTATAATGCGCTGCAGAGCACGCTCACAGGTGTCTAAGTCAGATAAAATTAATTCGCTCTGAACAGTGCTAATATCATCCACAGGATTTACTGTATTATTGACATGTATAATATTATCATCTTCAAAACAGCGAACCACGTGGATAATAGCTTCAGTTTCGCGAATATGGGTTAAAAATTGGCTGCCTAATCCCTCACCTTTAGAAGCGCCTTTAACAAGACCTGCGATATCTACAAACTCTACAGTAGCAGGGACAACCCTCTGAGGCTGTACAATTTTTGCTAGTTTCTCTAAACGCATATCACTTATCGCCAAAATCTTGCTATGAGGCTTAATAGTACAAAATGGGAAATTTTCAGCTTGAACATTTGCACCAGTTAATGCATTAAATAAAGTAGATTTTCCAATATTTGGCATCCCAATAATTCCACATTTTAAACCCATCGCTACACCTTATATAACATCCTAATTAATAATGAGGATTTCGGCTTCTTCGCCTGATCAACCTAAAAACCACCTAGGTTAGCAAATTTCAGCTGAAATAATTAGAATAAAATTCTATTCATAGTTTTTACTGATACAGTAAATCATTTAATTTAAAGTGCTGTCTACGACTTTTCTTAACAGAGGTCAACAAAACTAACATGCATAACACTTAACTGAAAACACTAAAAATATGTTTTATATTAAAAATATAATTTTTTTTAAAAAACATACTTAATTTATTCAAAAAAAACCTTTTGCCTAGATGTTATCAAGAGTATTTTTGATTAAATCTTTATCATGCATACAGCGCGCATGCTACTCTAGATTTACCATTGACACAAAGCAATTAAAATTATAACAATCTTTTTTAGTAATCGCATTTTTCATTCATATATGGCATAGAATAGTTTTTTTGTAAAAAGGATAGGTACTATGCTGTTCTTCAGATTTGCTATTATTGATTTGCTATTATTAATGCAAGTATCATATATGCTTGTATATATGCCTCGACAATTTTTCGGTATATCTAGACCTCATCGCTTACATAATAATCTGTATGTAAGTTGAATATGCAAGTTGAATTGAAGACCAAATGTCTTATACAAAATAAAATTAAAGCAGTCTAATCACAAGCAAAAATGTATATACTACAGTTCATAAAAAACTTATAAAAATAAATTTTTACATAAAGGGTTAGCTTATCAAGATTCTACTCTGAGTTACTGTATTACACTTGGTAGACACTATCCATTAAAATCAAACTTTTGATTATGATACTCTGTAGAAAAAGTAACTAATCAAACAGCTAGAGACAACATATGTACATTTAGTGCAGATTAAAATCCAGAATTGTACTCTCTATACATACAAGATCAATAACGTTTGAGCGAAGATTTTCTGCTCTAAATCAGACGCTCATTGCTATATATTACGGAGGTAGTACAAACAGATCCAATCTAGTTGTCTCTCTGAATACTTCATATATTAATTAGTTTATCTACACTTAATAATTTGATACAATATATTAATTAATTTTAATGCCTAAAATGATTGTTCAGTTTACTCGTAATTAATATCATTTTTATAAACTCATGGTATGTTCTATAACTAAAAGAGAGCAGACTTAATCGGATTAAGATCTGATATCACTATCAGTACTTGCAGTATTAACTGTATAAATCAATTCTATCTAAATAAATATAATGCATGTCAATAAATGTAATGAATGCAGCTATAAATTCTCTTACAGGTTGTTTGATAACATTTTTTTATGTGTATGAATGGACATGATCATACCAAAACCAGCCATGAGGACTATTAACGCCGATCCGCCATAACTAATAATTGGCAAAGGCACCCCGACAACTGGCAACAGGCCACTTACCATGCCGATGTTGACAAAAACGTAAATAAAAAAAACTAATATGACTCCACCTGCCATGACCCTACCAAAAGTGTTCTGTGCATGAGCTGCGATTAATAATCCACGTATAATAAGTAGTATATAAAGCATAAGAAGAAGTACAACCCCTACTAATCCTAGCTCTTCAGCTAAAACAGAAAAAATAAAATCTGTATGTCTCTCAGGAAGAAATGCCAGCTGAGATTGAGTCCCATGCAGCCAGCCTTTACCTGGGATACCACCAGAGCCAATAGCAATTTTTGACTGAATAATGTGATAACCTGATCCCAGTGGATCGCTTGTAGGAGAAAATAACATCCTCATACGATTACGCTGATAATCATGCATGAAGTAGAGCCATAATATAGGCGTCAATGCGGCAATAGTTGATATTACTGTTATGATCAAGGTCCAGCTTATACCGGATAAAAATAATACAAAGAGACCGGAAACCGCAATCAGTATTGATGTACCCAGATCGGGCTGCACGGCAACTAGTAGAGTCGGAATTAATATTAGTATTAATGCGATTATAGTATTACCTATGCTTGGTGGATACGTATCGCGATTCATACACCGAGCCACCATTAAAGGCACAGAGATTTTAGCGATCTCTGATGGCTGAAAACGTATAAACCCAAGATCTAACCAGCGTTGTGCCCCTTTGCTAATGTGTCCAGATATGTCAACTAGAACAAGCAAAATCATAGAAATCGTATACAGATAAGGAGCCCATGTCTCATAAATACGCGGTGAAATCTGCGCCATAAATATCATAACACCGATACCCATACCAATCTGAATTACTTTATGTGCCATCATATCTACATTCTGTCCGCTAGCACTCCACATTACTAATAGACTTATAGCTAACAATATACTAATAATCACAAACAAGCATGGATCTATATGAAGACGACCCCAGATACGTGCACCCTCGTGTCTGATCATTATCGATTAGCGCTCCTCACGAGCAAGATAACAAAATGGTACGGTAGAGGTATTATAATAATGATGCATAGAAATCATGTAATAGTCTAAAATTTGACGTGTAATTTTTCCAACTGATATACCATCCCGTGCATTCTCAAGGATGACAGCAACTGCAATACGTGGATGATCGTACGGCGCATACGCAATCATTGCCTTATGATCACGAAGATTTTCACTAAGTGTATTAGCGTTATAGACTTCTGAATTTTTTAAACTAAAGACCTGTGCTGTACCTGATTTAGCAGCAATTTTATATGGTGCGTCTGCAAAATTTTTTCTAGCAGTACCATTAAAATGATTAGCTACACCATACATTCCCTTTTGCGCTATCTCCCAATATTTTCTGTTGACCTTACAAATAGGTGTAGCATTCAACTCATGCCATGGCACCTTATGATCTCCTTGTACCGTATAAAGCAAAAAATGTGGCGTTTTAATACTACCGTTATTAATGAGAACCATAAGGGCCTTATTCATCTGCACTGGAGTGGCAGTCCAGTAACCTTGTCCAATACCAACTGGAATCGTATCTCCCTGATACCAATGGCTTTTAAAGCGCTTTATTTTCCATTGACGAGTGGGCATAATACCAGAATTTTCTCCTACTAAGTCAATCCCAGTAAGACACCCATAACCAAACTGCTTCATCCATTTGCTTAAACGATTAATACCTATATCATATGCAATTTGATAAAAAAATGTGTCAGAAGACTCTTCCAGTGCCTTCATAATATCTAGATCGCCATGGCCAGATCGTTTCCAGTCGCGAAAACGTTTAGTCGACTTGGGTAATTGCCACCACCCGGGATCAAATAATATGGTATGATTTGTAATGACTCCGGCTGTTAATGCAGCAACAGCGATATATGGTTTTACTGTTGAAGCTGGTGGATAAGTGCCTTGAATAGCACGGTTAATAAATGGGCGATTAGTATTATTTAGTAACAGCGTGTACTGGTCTTGCGAAATGCCTCCTACAAAAAGATTTGGGTTATAACTGGGCATAGAAACCATTGCCAATACTTCTCCACTACGAGGGTCAGTGACAACAACAGCGGCACGACTACCCTTCAAGAGGGTCGCAATATATTGTTGTAGTTTCAGATCGATACTCAAGTAAACATCTCCACCGGCCTGAGGTGCCCTTTTATTAAGTTGACGAATGACTCGTCCACGGTTGTTCACCTCAACTTCTGCATATCCAGTGCTACCATGTAATATATTTTCATAATAACGCTCGATACCTAATTTACCAATATTTGGGGTCTCTGCATAATCAGACCATCTACCATTGTTCTCCAGACGCTGTATATCTTGATGATTAATTTTTGACACATATCCCAGCACATGAGTAAGAGCTGATCCGTAAGGATATAATCGCTTTTGATAGCCTTCTATGAGCACCCCTCTAAATCGATACTGATTCACTGAAAACCTGGCAATTTGAACATCGCTTAAACTAGTTTTTAACACTACAGCGGTAAAGCGATTCGCACGTTCTCTTTCTTTTTGAAAAGCGCGTAGTTCTTCAGTTGTGAGATTAACAATAGGCGTGAGTTGCTGCAAAATCAATGATAAATTTTTAATTTTTTCTGGTATAATTTTTAACTGATATATAGTTCTATTTAATGCTAGTAGCGTACCATTTCTGTCACAAATAAGGCCTCTTCTAGGCACGATTGGCACTAATTTAATACGGTTCGCATTAGAACGTGCACTATAATCTTTATGATAGATAATCTGTAGGAAATAAAGATTAATGAGTAATATTGTTGAAAGTAGTAAAATACCTAGAAAAGCAATATATTCACGATGAACAAAGATTTTTTTTTCAGCGGTATAATCACGGAAGAAGTTATATTTTAATTTCATTCGACGCTTCAACGCTTACCATCAAATCAGTTAATATAATCAATATGTTTATATTATAATAAACATTATTCATCGGCATACTCCGTACAATATAATCTCTTGCACCTATATACTAAAGACTCAACGCATTTTTGTGGAGTGTTAAAAATAGCTAGCTCTTAGCTATTTGCATTCTACTATGTCTTTGAGATATTCTATAGCACTAGCCATGCAGCCAATATATAGTCGAATACACTGAAAATATAGTCATATGAAATTATTCATAGAGGTACCAATAAAATAAAAATACTGTACGCAGTAATCCTTGTTAGCTGATTTTAGTAGCATCAAGCCATCTTGTATGCATGTATGCTTCTATCTCTTGGTATTACTAGAGATATTCTATAATTTGATAGCGGTAAGCTATAAACTCTGGCATCTTTTTCTAACACGGACATTACCGCTTATACATACTTTGATATATATTAAGGTATTAAAGATATTCTGTGTCTAGAGCAATAATACTTGAGACTCATAACACATGATTTTGTATCATACTTACTCAATATACGCTCAACATAAGTATTATGCTCTTTATTTCTAGCAACTATTTAAATATTATAATAGAGTTACCTAATCTTATAGATAATTATATCTATAATCGTCTCTTAGTGATATTTATCATCATTATATTATTCATTTTCATATACTAGAAAAACAGAATGTCAAGATATCTGTATTTAGTTGAATCTTGAATTATCATTAATATTAGGCACATTTATTAGTTACAGTAAAAGATCAATAAAGCTAGTGCTCAATACAACCGAATCAGTCTATCATGACAGAATGATACTGTATGATTCTTTACGATTATTATGAAGATAATTTGCCTACTAGCATAGCAATGACTGAAAATATACCTAAACTTACTATTACCTGTTAGTGACTTTTAGCTCATGCAAAGCATGTAGTTGTTAAAATACAATCATCTAAAAGATTATTTATCTTAAATCTAGACCATTTTCAATCTAGACGCATTATGTGATATTTTATGTTTATTCATTAAAGAATTAGAGAAAAATATAAAATATAATGACTATTATCAATATTATTACTATATAAAAAGATAATCCTTGTATTATCCGTTAGTTATCTTACTGGACATTATACCAATCTCCATGTACTATAGATAAACAGATCTTCTTAATGGTGGAAAACACAAACGGACCTTCTTCTTTAATTCTGCTTTAATAGTGAAGCTTTTTTAAAGTAGTAAATATATTTTTATTCTAATTTTTCATATAGGAAATTATATTCCCAATTATATTTAATAATATTACTAATATGTAATATGTAGTATGTAGTATGTATAACTCATGATCTTACTAAGTATATTACTAATATAGTATAACTAGTATAACACTATCTTAAATTACACCGATCCCACACAAAATAATCCATAACGAAAAAGTTTAAACAACAAGTAACTCATATACATTATAAATCTTAAACCATAAAAAATATTGTAGCGCTTTTATAATTTTTGATAAAATACTTTGCAAATAAGACAATACTACGAAAGAAGATACAAGGATTATTCTGAATAAAGTAACTGCTATCCCCGCATATTAATTTTTGCAAACACTATTTACCAACAGTACCAACAGATGATTGATATCTAAATATTTCTTCGTGGTAATCCAGTTAGATGATCTAAGATAATACGCGGTCCTAACTTATAAAAGAACTAGATTATGATCTAGATATTTCAGTATCAACGCAAAATATAATATAAGTGCTTAAGTCATGATTAACTAAGACAGACAAACTGTAATGCAAAAGATATAATATTTACAGAGGAATCAAAAAATCATATCCTTTATAGTCATCATCCTAGGAATTATCTATGCATGATAAAAATATACACATCTAGGCTAAAATAAAAAACCACTAGCCTATACGGATAGATAATCTTTTAACAACACACCATTAAGATACAATGATTCTGTATCATGATCACGGATCATATAACACTAGTAAGGCTCAGTATGATTCAAGCAACTGTTTATTAATAGATATTTGAACAGTATGACTATCGCAGTGATAGCACTGCACGATAACATGCAGTACTTGAATATCTTAAATATTATTAATGGTAAAAAATGAGACAGCGAGAACTTAATAAATATAGCCATGGAAAGACCATATCCCATGACACAACATCATGATCTGGTAATTCCATTATAGACAACAATAATCAGTAGGAGTCCTTTTGCCGAAAATTTATATCTGTCTTATATTGGCGCTATTCATTATTAGTACCTATTCTGCCCTCGCCCGGGCAGATCAAGCTAATTTAAAAATTATCGGATTATCTAAAGATTTAGAAACTAATGTTCAGGCACATTTGTCCCCTCTGACTAATCAGGGGGTTCTTACGGATATCCGTTTTCGCTCTCATATTGAGATGATGGTAAGAAAGGCCCTAAAAGCATTAGGATATTATCAACCAAGCATTACCTTTAATCTTGTGCAATCTCAGAGACCCCATCAAAAATCCCTGCTTATCGTTAACGTCATACCGGGTAAACCAATTAAAATCGCTCAAGCAAAAGTAACATTAAGAGGTAGTGCATGCAGAGATGATGATTATCTTGCCTTAGTGATGCAAGAAAGACCTCTTAAAGGCAGCATTCTTAATCACAGAAAATACGAAAATTTTAAAAATTCTTTAGATAAAATAGCATTACGTAAAGGTTATTTTGACGCTAATTATCTAAAAAGCCAACTACAAGTAGCCGTCCCTCGTTATATAGCATTCTGGGATATCGACTATGATAGTGGCGAACGTTATTGTTTTGGCACAGTGAATTTTATAGGTTCACATATCCGTGAAGAATATTTACAGAATATCGTACCATTTCACGCAGGTGATGTCTATTCTGCCAATAACGTGGCAGAGCTAACGCGACGCTTATCAGAAACCGGGTGGTTTAATTCAGTATCTGTTATTCCGAATATTGATAAAACAAATATAGATAAAAAAGTACAACTCAACGGAGTTGTTACAGCACGAGCTAAAAACACTATTGAGACTGGTTTTGGATCTTCAACGGATATTGGGCCGCATCTTAAGGCGCGCTGGAAGAAAAGTTGGGTCAATAACCGCGGACATAGCTTTCATACTATGATAAAGATCTCAGCGCCTGAAAAAAATCTGGAATGGACATATAAAATACCACTATTGCAAAACCCACTAGAGCAATATTATCTGATACAAGGTGGTGTAAAACGCACTCATCTTAATGACACGCAGTCTGATGCTTCCACTCTGTCTGTATCACAGTATTGGGAACGATCTAATAACTGGAAATGGGCCACTCACATACACTGGATATTTGACCATTTTACTCAAGGTAATACCACCAATACTACAATGCTAATTTACCCCGGAGTCACTCTTGATCGTACCCGTTCGCATGGCTCACTCATGATGCCCTCTTGGGGTGATTCTCAGCATTACTCTCTTGATATCTCAAATTCCCTATGGGGGTCATATATCGATTTTGTCGTAATTCAAGCAAAAAATGCATGGGTCCAAACTGTACAGGAACGATCTCGTTTTATTGAGCGTATTAATCTAGGTTGGATCAATACTAAGCACTTCTCAAAAATTCCACCGAATCTACGTTTTTTTGCCGGCGGTGATCACAGTGTTCGAGGCTATAAATATAAAGCACTATCTCCGCACGATAGTGCGGGAAAACTTACAGGTGCTTCAAAATTAGCCATAGGATCGATAGAGTATCAATATCATATAACTGGAAAATGGTGGGGAGCAATATTTGTTGACTCAGGCTCAGCTCTTCAAGATCTTCAAAAAAATCCCATTAATACTGGTGTTGGTTTTGGAGTACGCTGGCAATCTCTTCTTGGCCCTCTCAAACTTGATATTGCACGCCCAATAGGTAGAAGACAGGCACATAATGTACAATTGTACATTGGTCTTGGACCTGAACTATGAAATGGTTGAAGAAGGGTCTGATTTTTGTCTTTATCTTAACTATATTGCTATCTTCTTTCATTACGTTTTTAGTAGGCACTACAATTGGCATGAAACTAGTATTACATACAGTAATCAAATCTATACCTTCTGTCTATATCCAAAAAATCGAAGGAACTCTGCATGATGGTAGCTTAACAGGCGTCCACTATACCACGCCTGGTATCACAATAAATATAAATAAGGTTCACTTTAAACTGAGCTATCGGTGTTTAATTGATAGAAAGCTCTATATGAATGCAGTAATGTTAAAAAAAGTTAATATATTAGTAGATAAAAATTGGCCATCATCTCAGATAACTCATTTCTTATCGGAAAAAAAGAATTATAAATATTATATCTCCTATTGTCCTGTAAGGCTGAAGAGAGTGGCTATCTATGATGTCAAGATAAAACTAAAAAACACCGGAATATCGCTTGTATCTTTTATCGGCGGTATCAAGTGGAAACCACAAGAGCTCATACTAACACCGTCGCATCTTCAAGGGCTAACCATATCACTACCACAAACTAAAATAGAAGAATCAAAAAAACAGATATCTATCTATAATATAGATAGACGCTCTATAAATCCATCCTATACCTATACACATGTAGGAAAAATCATTAAAACGCTATGGAATACAACTCTAATTCAATATCTACCAATATTTAATCTCCCGATTCATGTCAATCTGATGACAATTTTTTGTGAAAATTTAAATTTTATAGGAAACACTCACACCTCTATTGATACACTTTTAATACAAGCTACCATTAAAAATCAGCAATTATATTTAAAAAATTTAGTAGTAGATGCCCCTGGGGGAAGCATACAATCTTATGGCCACATGAAGCTCCATGGCACATGGCCGCTAAACTTTATATTACATGGTATGATTAATGTTGCTGGTCTGAAAGATGAAACAATACAAGCTAACCTTAATGGCGATTTATGTGGTAATTTAAAATTAGTATGCAAATTGTCTGGATCGGTGCAAGCACTGCTCAATCTACATACTCAATTGGCTCTTTCGAAAAAACCAGTGTATATACAATTAAAAAGTTCCGCATTATTCTGGCCACTTTACGGAATAACACCATTCCGCGCCCATAATGTTAATTTTTTATTTAGGGGTGATCTAAGTGACTATTCTGTATCCTTAGCAGCAGATTTACAAGGACAATATATGCCATCTATTATGCTAATCGCTAATGGGAAAGGCAACACAGATAAACTCATTATTAATACACTGCAATTAAAATCGTTAAAAAATAAAACCGAATTTAAAGGACAAATTACCTGGAAAGAGTCACTGAACTGGTATGGAAAATTCAAGTTTTCTGATGTAACTACTAACAATCAGAATGCTGACAGAATCTCCCCCTTAAAGGGAGAGATCATTACCCACGGAAGCCTATACACTCGCAAGCACAAAATACCTAGAAATCATATATGGCAAGCACAAAATCCAGGGATATGGCTTCAAGCCACAGGAAAGCTATTTCATAATCCATTAAAGATCTATGGTTCATTATCTGCCCAAGGTTTAGGTCAATGCCATATTCCAATTATTAAATTAAATCTAGGTGGTAATACTCTTACTATTAAAGGTGTTGTGAATAAAAAGGTTAATCTACATATAGATATTAATGCTAAAAATTTGAAAAATTTTATTCCAGAATGCTCTGGCAGTGCACGTGGAAATCTCCACGTTCAAGGTGATCTGACAGAACTGCGTTTTTTAATGAATGGCAGTGCTAATCACTTAAGATGGCGTGATACACAAATCGCTCGCATCCAATACCGCGGATCCATTATAGCTAATAATAAAATTCAGAGCGAAATTACGCTACGTGTAGAAAAACTAAAGCAGAAAAAAGTGGTAATAAACTTTTTGCAATTACGCGCCATTGGTACTGTCATGAAACACATATTGGAGATTAATCTGAAAGGCAATCAAACTACAAGTAAAATTACCATTCAAGGCTCTCTTGATCCTATAGCAGGCCGGTGGAGTGGTACATGCCCTAATGCTTACTTCTCCAACACTCTAGGTGAATGGCGTTCAACCAATAATATTACTTTTGATTTTTTTTATGAGAAACAGATGTTCCATCTGTGGTCTGGGTTCTTCAAAAGGACAGACGTAACACTGCCCCTGATAAACCTCATCAAACCTGATAAATTTGGTCATCTTAAAATCTCTTTGCGTCATATAAATTTAGCCATGTTTAACATGTTTCTACCAATGACAGCTCAGTTATCAGGAGAGCTCAATACTGGATATGCAGATATAATCTTAAACTCTCATGCATCACTTTCTACCGGCGTTGTTTCCGTAATAGGAAGTAATATTATGATTAATCATAATATTATTGGCCATAATATACCTATTATCTTAAATAAATTCCAACTAGATCTAGCCTTTAAAAATCAGTGCATGCAGCTTCAATGGCGAATTAGTATTGCTAATAATGGGAGTGCAGATGGTAAAATTCAGGTTTCTGATCTTAGTGGAAAGCGTGTATTAATCGGGGATCTGAATGTTAATTCTCTTTCTATGGGGCTTCTGAGTTCAGTTTTAATGCCAGGTGAAACAATTTCTGGAGTAGTGAATACACATTTACGACTTGGGGGTAGCTTAAAAAAACCACAGATATTCGGAAAGATGTTGTTAAGTAATGCTAGCTTCGATGGTCACCTTATTCCCATTAAGCTCATCACTGCGAAAATGGCTATATTATTTAAGGGTGTTACCTCAAATCTAGAAGGAGTGGTTCAAACTGAGCAAGGAAGAATCGTTTTTCATGGAATCACTGATTGGCGTCGCTTAAGTCACTGGTATACACGTATTTCGGTCACGGGAGACAAAATTCGAATTACAGTACCACCCATACTCAAGATGGACATTGTACCAGATCTAACATTTACAGCCATGCCTAAATCATTAACCCTAGCAGGGGATATACATATCCCCTGGGCGCGTTGTTTAGTTCAAACAGCACCACTCACCATCAGCAAAGTTTCTTCTGATGAAATTCTGCTAGATTCGGATCTGAAACCCATAACACCGCAATCTATGACAGCACCTATCACTAGCCGCCTTACAGTGCATGTAGGTGACGATGTCATGCTAAACGCTTTTGGCGTACAAGGAAAACTTCACGGAAATGTAAAAATCACACAAGATAAACACGGCCTGGGTGTGCATGGACAAATGAAAATATTATCTGGTCGCTTCCATGCTTATGCTCAGGATCTTGCTATACGTAGAGGAGAGCTGCAATTTTCTGGATTGTTTGATCAGCCGTATTTAAATATTGAGGCAATCCGCAACCCCGAATCCACTACAGATGATGTAACTGTCGGAGTTAGAATTACTGGCTTAGCAAATGATCCTAAATTTGAGATTTTTTCTGATCCTGAGCAAACACAAGAATCAGCTTTATCCTATCTTCTTCGTGGCCAAAAATTAACTTCTGCCAGTGGTGATGGTTATGCATTAACATCAACACTGATAAGCTTAGGTCTTGAGCGTAGCGAAAACATTATTAGTAAGATTGGTCAGATTGTTAGAGTAAAGAATCTTTCTATGGCCACTATAGGAGCAGGTGACAAACAACAAGTACAGGTTAGTGCATATATTTTACCTAGCCTACAGATAAAATATGGTTTTGGCATCTTTGACACGCTAGAGACATTTACTATACGTTATCAGCTAATGCCAAAGCTATATTTAGAGGCGATGTCGAGCCTTGATCAAGCTATTGATGTTCTCTATCAATTTGAATTTTGATAATTAATGTCACAATAAGCAATACTAAGATACTGTGCTACACTTAATAATACACACACACAGGGATGGTCTATAGTAATGCAAAGAAATATTGAAGTACATTGCATAGATCAAATACAAAAACCTAGAATGTTTATGCCCAATTTAGAACATCATTTGGAACATCATAGCTTCAGATCACTGATGAGCTATGCCTGATCATCCTAAAAGCTGCTCTGCAGTTATGCTACAGAGCAGCTTTTAGGATTTTGTGATCGCAATATTTAATCTGTGGATTAAATATACTTAATACTTTTCGGGATTTATCTTGCTCGTATTTCTACTATAACTAACAGTAAGTTTACACATCTTCTTGAACGTATAGTAACGTAAATAATGTTACTGCATTTTACGTAAAACTGCAGTGTTAAATATACTCGTTGTGTATAGAAGATCAGTCACTAGCTGGATAGTACTAGTTACTATCTGAGCTCTTCAAGTAACTCATAAGATAAGAATTCCTTTCAGTACATCGCACTGGGGGTGATCAGTGTGTCATAGTAAATAGACGCTATATCTTAATCAGATGCTCTAAACAATATCAGGTTCTTTAGAGAATATTTAAATCTATCCTGAATATCAGCAGATCACATAATGTGATATAATTAACTCATAATCCATTCTGATTTTATGCAACGCTTTTTAATAAAAACACTCAACTTAACAAATGATTGTCAACATGACATGGGCATATCTATCTAATTGCTAAACATCATATTTACCATGATTCTCAATAGAGATGTAATATTTTAAAGAAACTTTCTACTATCTCTAGGTTTCTATAGCATAGAATATATGTTTGATTAAACTATTAGCAATATATATCGCATCAGTTACACAATGCATCTTAAGAAACAACGAAAACAGTAGCCGTATTATAATAATAATGCATTACAGATCCACATTAACATTATCAATGACACAATTCATCACTCTCATTAGAGGTATCTCAGAATGATAGAAGCAAAAAATATGTCTTTAACATGAGATAATACAAACATTCTTACTCGCTACACATGTAAAAATGATTTCCTTTGAATGACAGTTATGAGTAAATTTTATACACAGCGTTAGCGATATGGTTAATTAATATTATGTGTTAGGTCTAATTAAGAGACATAATTGAGACATGAATAAACTCAAGAACGATCGTTACCTACGTGCGTTATTGCGTAAACCCGTGGATAGCACTCCTATATGGATGATGCGTCAAGCTGGACGTTATTTACCAGAATATAAAGCAACTCGTGCCATTGCAGGAAGTTTTATGTTGTTATGTAAAAACCCGGAGTTAGCTTGCGAAGTAACGCTACAACCATTACGACGCTATGCTCTAGATGCAGCAATTCTATTCTCTGATATTCTTACTATTCCTGATGCTATGGGTCTAGGGCTCTCTTTTTCAGATGGGGATGGCCCGCATTTTGATTACCCTATCACTTGTCGTGCTGACGTTGAAAAATTATCGATTCCTGATCCGGAGCAACAACTTGGTTATGTTATGAATACAGTACGGGCTATTCGTAAAAGCTTAGACGGACAGGTACCAGTAGTTGGATTTTCTGGTAGTCCATGGACTTTAGCAACTTACATGGTTGAAGGGGGTGCTAGCAAAATCTGTACTAAATTAAAAAAAATGATGTATACAGACCCAAATACTCTTCACTTGATGCTGAATAAGTTAGCAGATAGCGTTATATTATATCTGAATGCGCAAATACTTGCTGGGGCTCAGTCCATTATGATCTTTGATACATGGGGTGGTATCCTAACAGGCCGTGGTTATCAAGAATTTTCACTCCAATATATACATAAGATTATCGACGGTTTATTTCATGAACATGACTGGCAGCGCGTACCAGTGACATTATTTACAAAAGGCGGAGGGCAGTGGCTTGAAGCAATGGCTGATATAGGATGTGACGCACTTGGCATAGACTGGACTACAGACATTGCTGATGCTAGACGGCGTGTCGGTAACAAAGTAGCTATTCAGGGTAATATGGACCCATCAATATTATACGCCTCTCCTTCTCGTATTAGAGCAGAAGTGTCCACAATACTTGCAGATTATGGCCATGGTAGCGGGCATATTTTTAACCTGGGTCACGGAATTTATCCTGATGTTTTACCAGAGAATGCCAATGAGCTAGTTGAAGCCGTGCACAAACTTTCGAGGGTGTATCATCTGCGATGAGACTGTATATGCGCTTTCTGATTAACCATCCGGTATTCTAGAAAGCTCTACTGAAGAATAGTCAGATTAGACTACTAACTACTACATGCATATAGTATATGAACCGAGATAATAACGCTTAAATTTCACATAAAAAATCAATGATTATACAATATATTAAGTAATGCTAATCTAAACACTCTTTGCTGTGTATATCAGTATTACTTGTTAGGCGTAATCAATAAATAATTTTACTCATCATAGAGTAATAATATTAGGTGTTAAATTTTTCTATACATACATTGTATTATACATTTATACACTATCATCAGGACTCAGAAAAATTCTGTCAAGATCAAGTAGATGCATATATAATCTGTATATATTACATAATAATATTATATTTATATTACTATATTAGTATATTAGTATATTAGTATATTAGTATATTAGTATATTAGTATATTATAGTATAATAGTATATTAGTAAGATTTTGTATCAAATATCAATAGTTACATTTAACTTTAGTGCTAATACGTTACTAACTGTTTGATATGTAAAAAATACTTCACATACCATCATGAGTTTCTCTATAGATTTGGGTTAATCTTTGATTACTATCAATTCATAGATAATATAGATAACTGACAATATAAACTCAGTTGTATTCTTAGTTAGAATAAATTGATTAAAACAATGAGCATTGTAATATTATAGATCTTATTGTCAAATATAACTGATAATATATCATTAGTAATATTGAAATAATTAACAACACCTTGTTAGAATTAAGTTACATTCAAACTATAATAACTATCGATACGTATTAAACAATTTAAAATATCACTTTTATTGTACAGCTCTATAGACTAATGTAGATACTATTGCTATAGTGAGATTACTAAGATCTTTTTGAAAATCAATTTCAGAAATAAGAACATTGCTATCGATGAATTACTTAAATAATACCTAATAAATATGCTCTCTTTAGTTTATTTATCTTGAATATATATCAATCTGTATAAATTACATAGATAGTGATAATTTAGACAATACATCAGGACTATCAGTCACTTTACGAGAAACATCAATCAGAAAAAATTTTTAGCATATTAACGTTTTACATAATTCATACACAAATATGATTAATCATATCAAACCATAATACGCATAGTAGTTTATTCTAGCACATGAATATTTTATTAATATCTTAGGTGTATTATAATATAAATTATATAAAAAATTACTGACAAATTTCACAAATTCTGATATTATTATTCAATAATTATTTTAAAACTGTAAAAGATAGTTTAATATAGGGTATTTAGCTAAAACATCGCCTAGATCGACACACACAGTAACCTGAAAAAATCTTTAAAACACTTTCAGTGACAAGATATATTATATATTTAATAAAGTCTAAGTCAGTTATATATATTGTCTCGCTAAGCGATTACAAATTTATCGATCTTTCGCTTTTTGAGAAGTGATATCTAAAATAGGCACAGTATCTGCATTCATGTGAATGAATCAAGTTAAAAATTCTCTTACCAGAGAGGCAAAACGTTGAACCAGAGGATTTCATGGCTAAAGAAGATAATATTGAGATGCAGGGAACAGTACTAGAAACATTACCCAATACAACATTCCGCATTGAATTAGATAATGGTCATACAGTCATAGCACATATATCTGGAAAAATGCGAAAGAATTATATTCGCATTTTAACGGGTGACAAAGTCACAGTAGAAATCACCCCTTACGACTTAAGCAAGGGCCGAATCATTTTTCGTAGTCGATAAATAATATAAGTCTATGATTAATTAGTTTTATGCACAGTTCTGCTATCAAAAAAGATAGCACTTAAAATACACTTATGCTCTAATAACTAAAATATCTATTGACAGATATCATCTATAAAACATTAATGCAGTCTATACTAATCACGTATACCCAATACTGAAGCGTTGTGATCTACTCTAGCGTATGATCATAAGATCATTGCTATATGACAATTAAGAGTAAGATGATTTATTACTTTTTTCGTAGGTTTTGAACTACAAAATACAGAGTTTTAGAGGTTACTACACCTATGGCACTTATCGGTATTTTCTTTGGTAGCGATACAGGTAACACTGAAAAAATTGCCAAAATGATCCAGAATAAGCTTGGTCATAACATTGCAGCACTGTTTGATATCGCTAATAGCAGTAAACAAGATCTTGAAAGCTTCAATATCCTACTACTAGGTATTCCCACATGGTACTATGGTGAAGCTCAATGTGATTGGGATGATTTTTTTCCTACTCTATCAGAAATAAACTTTTCAGGTAAATCAGTGGCACTGTTTGGCTGTGGTGATCAGGCAGATTATTCTGATTATTTCTGCGATGCAATGGGAGCTATAAGGGATATAATTGTGTTAAAATCTGCAGTAATCATAGGCCAATGGCCTTCTCAAGGTTATACCTTTGAGGCATCAAAGGGGATGGCAGATGAAACTCATTTTCTCGGTCTTGCAATTGATGAAGATAGACAACCGGAACTTACTAATGATCGGGTCAATCGGTGGGTAGAACAAATTTGTCATGAACTTAATCTAAAGATATCATAATAAAGTTACCAAGTCAAACAATGTAGATTCTTTAAATTTTGACATTATTCTATTTTTCAAGAAAATATAGAACTACATAATGTTCTCCTGAAATTATTTCTGATAAAAAGATCATAATTCTATTATCTTCATTCAAGCTACATATCCTCTAGTTGTTAGATTTCCTGCAACTCAATGATTATTCATCAAATATGGATAGATACCATCTATCCATATTTATATAGAGTACAATAAAAATATGAAGTTATATATATATGCTCATTGTCCATTTTGTATCAAAACACGTATGATTTTTGGTTTTAAAAATATCTCTGTTGATCTTGTTGTGCTAATGAATGATGATGAAGTAACACCAAAGAAAATGATTAATAAAAAAATGTTACCAATTTTGATGAGACAAGATGGACGCTATATGGCAGAAAGTCTTGATATCATTGAATACGTTGACGCTTTAGACCAAATCCCTATTCTGGTAGGCAAAGCGTCTCCTATGGTAAATTACTGGTTAAATCATGTGAATAAATACATATACCGTTTACTTATACCATACATAGCAAAAGCACCATTTATTGAATTATATACCTCCCAAGCACGTACTTATTTTAAGGTAAAAAAGGAAAAATCTTATGGCAATTTCAAGGACCTGACTAAAGATTTTCCAACATTAATCACGAGTCTGAATAACGATTTACAGCAGCTCGCGATGCTTATCGTTCAGCCTGATGCAGTGAACGGTCAATTGTCTATCGATGATATTAATTTATTCCCTCTACTGTATCTATTATCGCTTGTAATAGAAGTCAAGTATCCGGTACAAGTTGCTAATTATCGTAATAATATGAGCAGAAAAGCAAAAATACCTCTACTTTCTTAGAGTATATTTCGCATTTGACAATCAGAGCAGATTTTGTATAAAAATTATCTTACTATATATATGACAAATTTCATTAGATATAAAATGCTTATAGTGATGGAGATCATCATACTTTAATGAAAGTCTATCAAAATAACACAATAATATTATCCAGTATCGAGATATTATTACTACTTATAGAAACACGACATGGCAGATATATTATAGACCACTTCAAGTGCTATCAATTCTTATTATTACACACATCTACCGCTAAAAACATAAACCTCATACATATGAGATGTTTTTTGATTTACCAATAGTAAAGAACAAGATCGGCTTTATATTCAATATTTCATCTATACTCTATACTCTATATAGTATCGTAAGATACATATAAACCTTTGATCATCTGATTAGAAGACGCTGCACATACTTGCATACAATTTTATGCTGATTCATATTCAACTAAATAAAAAACAGGATAGGAAACATGCAAAAAAATGCAAAATTTTATACATGTATTGTATCTGTTGATTATGATGCGAAGAACATCTTTACAGATTAAATAGGTAAAATATTAATATTACTCAGCAGAAGGCAATCATTTTAGTTTTAGTACAATTAATACTTACGCAGCATGAGCAATAGATAGTCTAAAAGTACTATGCTCATTACTTGTACTTTAATGTCATTTTCTGTATCTGCGTAACCACCATCAATATTTATACGATACTACTCTAATCTAATGTCTCGATACACATGCCAATTCTCTCGCGCATTATATTAATGAAAACTTTAGTTATCATTATATGAGCAACTGGTATACTACTATTAAGATATATCCGTAATTCAATATATCGATGATTACTGTATCTATGGTATGAGCACTAGTAGCGCTTTTTATAAATATTGTATATTATTATAAAACATTATTGAAGTCCGTACCAAAAAGTCTATATTCAAAATGAATCATGTTATAAAATAAGCACTTATCTTAATTAAGATACCAGCAAAAAATACTCTTAGTGTTTAGACAGGCCTCATATCATTTCTAGTATGTGCAATAACTATCAATTTTTATTGATACGTATAAAATCAATGAGTCTTTAGGGATTAAATGTTAAGCTAACATATGAGTTAATTACTGATATTCAATTGCTACAATATTTAAGTCAATTAATGAATGAGTTTAGAGCGCTGATTCACTAAAAGTTGAACTCTTTATTAAGATTGATGAATTAAATAATAAAAATGATGATTAACATCATGGAAATTCCTACATCATATACATCATTCACAGAACTGATATTAAACGCAAAACTTTTTGAAAAATCACTTTAAAAATCACTATGAAGTAATTATTACAAAACTAATAAATCTATATTAGATATACAGTATCTATATTCTCTATTCTAGTATATAACCTGAATACTTAGTATAAATAAGTACATGAAGACATAATATAAAATATACGTAGAAACTATTTATTTTCAAAATATTTTAAATATAAACTCAAAACAATTGTGATTTCATTAGTACTGAGCAATAGATAATTGTATTATAAAAATATAAAATAAATAGTTAAAGTTTAATTCTAGAAATGCAACATCATTGGCATTTTGGTATCAAAAATATACATTTATATTAAAATATAAAACAAGATGTTATCAATACATCAGTATAAATAAATAAATAAATAAATAAAATTACGATGATCTATTGAATAATTATTGAATTTTTGACTTAATGCCTATTGAAATGTTATATCATGAATCAAAATTTACACAAAATAAATAAAGAAAGATATTACGAAAAAAGATCATTAAATATATAAAACAATTATAAGACATCCACAATTAGTAACGGACCTATACACACATAATCTACCAATATTATTCTAAAACTACTCTAATCCATATACCATATACGAAATATATTACATGTTATATTGCTAAGTAATATCTACAGTAATAAGATGTATTATATACATAATATATAATTATATATATTAATAATACATATCTGAACTGATTATAAAATCATATATATTTACTGTGTAAATGTATATTTACTCTCTAAACGTATGCGTATATGCATTGCATTCGATGAACTAATTAATGATACATTATATTGCGCGTTAATAAAAAGAACTTAGATCCTATTATTTTTGCATGATTAACTATCTTATGTTAATACATTATAAGACAGGAGTCACTCTAACTACATTATCGAATAAATTGTCATACAATGTCCATGCTAGCATTTTATACTACAACTAATGTTCCGAAAGAAAAATAATCGCTAAGTTTGTCTCTATGGTAAATACTTGATACATACATAAATCGATATAATCATGAGTAAACTGAGAATTACTTTAAAATCGTAGATCACTACAATCTGTAAAAATATTACAATATAAGAGATACTTTTATATAAAGATAAATCTATCCATGCATCGCCATACAATCGCCATATTAAGAGAAAGCCATACATAAGAGAAATATGCATATCAATTGTAGTTTATGATAAAATATCTCAGGCTAATATGTTGATGATATCTAATGTCGATGCTATCTTATCGATGATGCTTATCATCTCATAAACACTTGCTACGCACTTTATGATATTTTAGAAAAAGCCACTCTTGCGTAACTAGAGTAATTGACAAAGAAATAAATTGTCCATACTACACTAATACTCTTGTACCAGAGTGTACACGGAGCTTATTAATATAGTAGCGCTATGCAATCAATAGAGTCGTAGAATTCTCTACGTATTATGCATGAAATTTTGTGAACTAACTTCTGCTATCTCTTTCATCTAATAATAATTAGATGTATAATCCACACACTCGTTCAAGATATTACAAATAATATTCAACAAAACAAGATATCAGAAGATTAGTGTTATGGGTATCGAAGTTTTAGCCTATACTAGCTTATAAATATAGAAAACATATAATATATCACTAACTAAGGAGATTGATTGTTATGGTACGTATTGCGCTATTTCTCCTAACTAACCTTGCTGTCATGGTAGTGTTTGGATTTATTTTGAGCTTAACAGGTATCAGGTCAAGCAGTTTGACTGGTCTTATAATTATGTCCGGACTTTTTGGTTTTGGTGGCGCTCTGGTTTCATTACTCATGTCCAAATGGATGGCATTACGTTCTGTTGGCGGCGAAGTAATTCAACAGGCACGTAATGACACTGAGCGTTGGCTAGTAGAGACTATCACCCTACAATCAAAAAGAGTGGGTATCGCCACACCACAAATTGCTATCTATCATGCGCTAGACATTAATGCCTTTGCCACTGGTGCACGTCGTAATGCTTCATTAGTTGCAGTATCCACTGGTTTACTGCAAAATATGAGCCGTGATGAATCTGAAGCGGTTTTGGCACATGAAATTAGCCATATTGCTAATGGTGACATGGTCACTATGACCTTACTTCAAGGGGTTGTAAATACTTTTGTGATTTTTATATCGCGAATCATAGCTCAACTGGTATCAGGTTTTACCTCTGGCTCAGATGATAATGAAGAAGAGAAAAATAATGGCCATCCCATGGTTTATGTGATTGTCTCTACAGTACTTGAGTTTATCTTTGGTTTACTAGCTAGTATCATCACCATGTGGTTCTCCCGTCATCGTGAGTTCTATGCTGATGCCGGCGCAGCTCGTTTAGTTGGATGTTCAAAAATGATTGCTGCATTACAGCGTTTAAAAACTAGTTATGAACCAGAAGAACCCGGAAATATGATGGCGTTTTGTATTAATGGCAAATCGAAATCGATTGGTGAACTTTTTATGTCACATCCACCGCTCGACAAACGCATTGAAGCTCTACATAAAATAGAACAATCATACACAAAACAGAGTGCATAAAATAGCAAAATCATACACAAGGTGGTAGCAGAGAAGCTCTAATTGGTCTAAAAAAATCTCACCAATAACTCTAACTGCTCTCACTGATTTTTTGCATCTGATAATACGAATTCTCTAACCAACTTTCTAAAATAATTGCAGCAGACAGTGCATCAACACAATCTTTTTGGAGTAAAGCGGCAGACCCTCTTCGTTTAAATATTTCCGCCCGAGCTGCAATCGTGCTTAAGCGCTCATCATGTAAATAAACCGTGATGCTATAGCGTGTATTGATACACTGTGCAAAAAAAGATGTTTTTTTTGTAAAAGGCTGCTCACTGCCATCCATATTAAGCGGTAAACCTACCACAATATGGGTGGGCTGCCACTCATAAAAAATAGAATCTACCTGATTCCAATCAGGTACGCCAGACTGTGCTTTTAACGCTTGTAACGGATATGCAGTACGAGTGATACTCTGACCAGTAGCAACGCCAATGCTTTTCATACCAAAGTCAAATGATAAAAATGTCTGATAACAAGTCATGCATGACCCGCCTGGCTCACAATATGATACATATCAACGCCAAGATTTTTAGCCGCAGCGTTCCATCGTGATGCTATGGGTGTACGAAACAGCACATTACTATTTGCAGTGGTGGTTAACCAGGCGTTTTCCATTAACTCCTGCTCTAATGGACCTTGCCCCCAAGCGCAACAACCTAGAGCAACTAGTATATCATCAGGTTGTTCATCTGTACCTAAAGTTTCTAGAACGTCCCGCGATGTAGTCATTATTATATCATCTGACACGCGCATGCTAGAAGAAAAGGTTCGTTGTGCTGAATGTAAAATAAAACCTCGATCTTCTGCTAATGGACCTCCAGCAAAAACTGGTTTATTTAACTTAATCTTCGCTACTTTAGAAGAGTGCGTAATCTTTAATTTTTGCAGCATCTCTGAAACCATAAGATTCTCCATAGGTTTGTTAATAATCAATCCCATAGCTCCATCAGAGTTATGTTCAAAAATATAGACCACTGCCCGCTTAAATAACGGAGTTTTTAGTGTTGGCATAGCAATTAAGAAATGATTTTGTAAATTCATACCAAATATTCTGCATCTATTAAATACCTATTATTTCAGGTATTATAAAAAGAAATCTCTCTATGTATAGGGAGTGATACCCTACTATAAAAAGCATTTAGTTAAACGTTGTTCAATTACATCCATCAATAATCCACTAATTGATATTGGTACGGTTCTCTCAATCTCACAAATACAAGTTGGGCTCGTTACATTAATTTCAGTTAATTTATTACCTATAATATCTAACCCGACAAAAATAAGACCTTTCTGTTGTAAGATAGGGGAAACACGATTTACTATTTTTATATCACTTTCAGATAACATGCGTACCTCGCCATAACCACCAGCTGCAAGATTCCCGCGTGTTTCACCTACTTTAGGTATACGAGCTAAACAATACGGTACTGGTTGGCCATCTATAACTAGGACGCGCTTATCACCATCTGAAATTGACGGTAAATATTCTTGCGACACACAATAAACACTTCCATGTCGAGTCATAGTTTCAAGAATTACTGACATATTTAAATCATTCTGTTTAATACGAAAAATTGACACACCTCCCATTCCATCTAATGGTTTAATTATTATTTCATGGTGTCTGTGCCAGAATTCACGAATTTTTGTAGCATTTCTAGTCACTAGCGTCTCTGGTGCAAGATCAGAAAACCATAAAGTAAATAATTTTTCATTACAATCGCGTAAACTCTGCGGTTTATTAATAATCAGAACCCCTTGCTCCTCAGCGCGCTCTAGAATGTAAGTAGAGTATAAAAATTCAGTATCTAATGGAGGATTTTTACGCATGAGTATTACATCCAGGCTCGACAGCGCTATATCTTGTTCATTTTTTAATGAAAAGAAAGGAGAATTATTATTTTGTATATTGATATTAATTAATCGTGTGTAAGCGCGCCCTTCGCCCTGATATAGATACAAATCAGACATTTCCATATAATACACTGCATACCCACGAAGCTGCGCCTCTATGAGCATAGCTATGCTGGAGTCTTTTTTAAAATCAATCGAAGTAATTGGGTCCATTACCACACCAAGCTTGATCATCTCTATTGTTGCTCCTATCCATCTCCTTCATATCTCAGCATTTGGCTTAGTGATGCATTAATAATGCACCATATTATATTTTTTAAGCAACATCAGGCTATAAGCCTAGATAAACGATTGTAATCAGTGATTTTTACTATTTTTAAAAAATAACTTTTTCAAGACTAAAAGAACTCTAGGTATTTAATGATTTAATCAAGATACGCACGATACTATCGTGTTTCACATGTGCATCGCTAATTTATGACATGAATATATACTGCTCACCAAAATATATTATAACTTTATATCCCTAATGCCAAAACTTATTTCCATGAAATTACTACTTTATCTCTTCTGATAACATTAGCATCAGAACCGTTTATATATATTATATATATGCTGAGTAATATTTGAAATCATCTATAATATTGCATATACTCTATCGTGTTCAATGCTAAACTGACACTAACCTTGACATCTATACCCATTAGTTGGAACGGTTTTCAGCTTTTATAGCTCTCATATATGCTTAGGTATACTAGATTATAGTAGACATATAGATAATACTAGATATATAAATAAGCACCTCTAATATTTTTAAAACGCAGACCCATGCGTAATTAGAATGTAAGCTTGCCTGATACAGGATATAAGCTTGCCTTATACTAAGGTAATGATTTTTATTAGTAGTTAATGACTAACCTCTACCAAATAATGCAGCTTTTACCTAGCTGATCTTTCTATTATAAATAGAAATGGCTTGGGTTAAAGCAGATGAAATGCGTTAATATTATATCGTTTGACACTGCTCTCTGCTAGAATAATCCCTGGTTAAGATAGAATCTATGTACTCTTTAAGACAGTTAACTCCTCATGAAATCATGAGCAAACCATTATTATGGCAAACAACTTCTATAATCTATTTATATTTTGAGCGATCTAGATACAGTATCTATACTACACGATAGTAATAAATATATATCTCATCTTCCCTATCAGTGATTCTAATGTCTTGATATAAATCCTTTAAAAAAGAACCAAAAGATTATGTTATAATAAAAAGGATGTAATGTACATGCACGATATCTTGTAGACCTAACCATGATATTTATATTGATGATGTAATATTTGTAAAATCAACACGTGTAACAAGAAGCTGATCAATCCGATAACTGTCAGTATCCACTACTTCGAACTTATATCCTTTTAGTTTTACAAAATCAGTACGTTTAGGAATTTTTCGCAACATAAACATCATAAAACCACCAATGGTTTTATAATTTTCTGACTCTGGAAAAGCATCAATCTGCAATACACGCATCACATCATCAATTGGAGTCCCACCTTCAATTAGCCATGAACTAGCATCCCGTGCAACAATCTGATCTTCTAATCCTTGTCCTGCCAGATCACCCGTTAAGGTAGTCATAACATCATTAAGCGTAATAATGCCAACCACTAGTGCATATTCATTTATAATGACTGCAAAATCCTCTCCAGCTGTCTTAAAGCTTTCTAAAGCCTCAGATAACCGAAGAGTATCTGGTACAATAAGTGCAGAGCAGATCTGGATATTGCTATTTAGAGATAAAGTCTGGTGACTGAGAACACGCATTAGAAGTTCTTTTGAATCTATATAACCAATGATGTGATCAATATCATTGTTACAAACTAAAAATTTCGAATGTGGATGACTAGCGATCTTCTTTTTTAAGCTACTCTCGCCTTCATTCAGATCAAACCAAACCACGCTTTCACGCGGAGTCATAGACGAAGGCACTGTCCGTGATTCTAATTCAAACACATTCTCAATCAGTTCATGCTCTTGTTTTCGCAACACACCAGCTAATGCTCCTGCTTCAACTATAGCATATATATCATCAGATGTAATTTCATCCTGCCGCACCATTGGTATTTTAAAAATTCGAAATATAATAGTAGCCCCTCCATTAAACAACCATACCAGTGGACGGCATATAAATAGGCATACACGCATTATATTAATAATTTTCAGCGACATTTTCTCTGGAGCGTTCATTCCTAAACGCTTAGGAAATAAATCTGCAAATAATATAAACAAACTAGTAATCAACGTAAATGAACAGATAAAACTAAGACGTTCTGCGACATCAACATCAACTATATGCACAAAAAACGCAAAAAAAGCTGGAGAAAAAGCTGTATCACCGACAATGCCACCGAGAATTGCTACTGCGTTTACACCAATTTGGATTACAGTAAAAAACATACCAGGATTTTCTTGTATGTTAAGAACATGCTGAGCATTGATATTACCATCATCAGCTAAAATCTTAAGCTTAATCTTACGAGCTGCTGCCAGAGAAATTTCTGAAATTGAAAAAAATGAACTAACGAGAATAAGAAGTAATATAATAAGGAAACTGTCTAACATAAAAAATCCATCTGAGGTCTCGACTATCTCTATAATAAGTTAACAATTTTAATTAACAATTAAAATCACTGACACATTATATTGAATCTAAAACACAAATATTTACATTTCCGTATTTATTGTAAAATTCAAAAACTATTATTCTATAATATTCTATACATACCAAAAACCTATCATTTAACGTCAGTTGGTATAAAAATCGCATTAACATTGAAATAATAACCTAGCATCAGTATTTATATTTAATAAATAATGATCATTATATAATTTAACTGTGTGGCTATATTGATAAATTTTGAGTTGCTACTGAGAAAAATCAAATAACTTTTTCCAGCCACCGGTATTCTTATAAATTCAGATATACCAATAATTTTAGTACTCTTTGTTACAAGGAAGCGCTAAAAATAATATTTTAACCACATTGGTCATAGATAAGTTATATAATAACTAGAAGATCTATTTCCCATTGTTGATTAATTAGAGAACTAATTCAGTATAGATCGAACCATATTATATGTCAGATTTTATCTACAACACTTACCTACATTGGATGTATAATATATTAACATGATATATAAATATACCAGAATGGCATCTCAGGACGCTCAGAAAAATCTAATTATTGTTAAATAATTATTTAAACACAATAATAGCAATAGAGGTATTTACAGGTCATATGAAAAAAAACATAGTAGAAATCAAAAATCTAAGTTTTTCTTACAAAAATTTATTAATTTTCGATAATATTTCTATTTCTATTCCTAGGGGAAAGATAACAGCTATTATGGGGCCATCCGGTATCGGAAAAAGCACATTATTACGATTAGTTGGAGGACAGCTCCGTCCACAACACGGAGAAATATGGTTTAACGATAAAAATATCCCTGCTCTTTCTCGTTCATGTTTATATAAAACACGAAAAAAGATGAGCATGTTATTTCAAGCTGGCGCTCTATTCACGGATCTTAATGTATTCGATAACGTTGCCTGGCCGTTGCGAGAGCATTCTTATCTACCAGTGCCTTTACTAGAAAGCGCAGTCATAATGAAACTGGAATCTGTTGGATTGAGGGGGGCAGCACACCTGAAACCTTCTGAGTTATCAGGTGGCATGATACGGCGAGCTGCCTTAGCACGCGCTATTGCTCTAGAGCCAGACTTAATTATGTTTGATGAGCCTTTTGTTGGACAAGATCCTGTCACTATGAGTGCTTTAGTGAAGCTCATTAAAGAACTGCAACATTCTTTAAATATAACTTGTATTATCGTATCGCATGATGTTCTTGAGGTGTTAAATATTGCTGATTATACATATATTTTAGATGATAAGATAGTACTAGCGCAAGGCACCACACTAGAGCTGCATACACATCATAACATCCGAGTGCATAAATTTATTAATGGTATTACTGATGAACGTATGTCGTGCGCCTTTCATTCTAGGGATTATCTGAAAGATTTAATTGGATCAAGAAAAGGCATAGAGTAATGTATCTACAAGTATTGTCATTACTAGGTCGCAAAGTCGTTAACTTTTGTGCTTCCTTAGGACGCGCTGGATTAGTATTATTCCATGCACTATTTAGTTTTCCGCGTTGTCGCTTACATGCACCGTTATTGGTAAAACAACTATATAATATCGGAGTGCTATCATTATTAATTGTTATGGTTTCTGGGTTATTCATTGGCATGGTCTTAAGCATACAAGGCTATCGAGTATTAAAAACTTATGGTGCTGAAAGCGATCTTGGGATGATAGTAGCCTTATCACTCCTACGCGATCTAGGGCCGGTCATTACAGCACTCTTATTTACCGGACGCGCTGGATCAGCGGTTACTGCAGAAATAGGTCTGATGAAAGCCACTGAGCAACTGGCAAGCATGGAAATGATGGCGGTTGACCCATTGAAACGTATTATTCCACCTAGATTTTGGGCCGGCTGCATTAGCATGCCTTTACTAACTTTCATTTTTGTCTCAGTCGGCATTCTTGGCGGTGCAGTAGTAGGTGTCACTTGGAATGGCATTGATTCTGGTTTTTTTTGGACCGCTATTCGTGATGGGGTTCACTTAAAACAAGATATTACTAATTGTACAATTAAAAGTTCAATATTTGCTGTAACTGTGATATGGATAGCCCTATTTAATGGCTATGACGCCACCCCAACCTCCGAAGGAATATGTCAAGCCACAACGAGAACTGTAGTACATGCCTCACTAGCAGTACTAACTCTAGATCTTATTTTGACAACGCTAATGTCAGGGCACTAATACAACATGCAAACAAAAAAAAATGAAATTTTAGTAGGTTTCTTTTTACTGCTTTCGCTAAGCGCTATTCTTTTTTTATGTCTCCAGGTGAGTGATCTTCACTTACCCTTTAGCACGCTAACATGGAAGCTATATGCCACTTTTGATAATATAGGTGACCTAAAAATAGGCTCACCAGTTAAAATTGGAGGTGTAGTAATAGGTCGTGTCACGGACATTAAACTAGATCCAAAAAATTATTCACCAAGAGTTAGCATGGATATTAAAAATCAATATAATAATATTCCGGACACTAGTTCGCTTAAAATACGAACCTCCGGTCTATTAGGTGAGCAATATTTAGCACTAAATATTGGTTTTAGTGACCCAGAGATGGGTACTAGTATGCTAAAAGATGGGGGGACCATTCAGGATACAAAGTCTGTAATAATGCTCGAGGATATTATAGGTCAGTTTTTATACAAGAACGATAATGCTGACAAAAAGCATCAATTTTCTATAACTGATACTATAAGCTCAAGAAAATCAAAACCTAGGTTGGCAACCAGTAATCCATAACAGAGGACATTATGTTTAAACGTGTACTGATCCTAATAATACTATTCTCTTTACAGGTAAGAGCAGTAGAAACGGAACAGAGTAATCCTTATAAAATTATGGCAATAGTTGCCATGCATACTTTTGATCGAATTAAAAATGAACAGATGATTATTAATCATAATCCATCCTATCTTCAAAAAATTATAAATGAAGAAATTCTACCCTACATGCATGTGAAATATGCAGCTGCGTTAGTTTTAGGACCTTATTACAAAAATTCAACCAAAGCTCAGCGTGACAACTATTATAAGGCTTTTAGGCTATACGTATCCCATATTACTACTCAAATGCTTGCAATGTACAAAGGGCAATCTTTTTACATCACACCAGAAAAGCCAATTCATGAAGCAACGATCGTTCCTATTCGTATAAGTATAACGGATCCTTCTGGAAGACCACCAATGCAATTAGATTTTCAATGGCGTAAAAACAGCATCACCGGTTATTGGCAAGCCTACGATATTATCGCAGAAGGTGTAAGCATTATTACTACTAAACAAAATGAGTGGAGCCATATTTTACGCCAGAAGGGTATTAATGGTTTAACACAAACACTACAATCCTATACCAATCAACCCATAAAATCCAATAAGCAGTAAGCATGAATAACCAACTTAAGTGGAAGGTAGAGCAAAATAATCTCTACCTTATAGGTGTATTAATACATGAAACATTACTACCTTTATGGCATCAACGTCATTTAGTAATGAAATCTATAGAGAACATAGATGTTGGTGCATTAACACGAATCGACACAGGTGGTCTCGCTTTGCTAATTCACTTACAAAGCAAGAGCGTCCATCATCAAAAGCGGCCTCGTATTTCCGGAGTTACTAGTCAACTAGATGCTTTAATCTCACTCTATAACCTAAAAAAAATTATTAATCACAGGCCATAAGATCACCTCTGCTGCTAAAATATGCTAAAAGTCCATCTGATAAAGAAAAATTCCTTCAGGAAAATTGCCCATTACATTAACATCAAAGATTATACATCATATCATGATACATATATATTCGATATTCTACAGATCATTTTGAATCCATCTGTCCAGCTATACTATGCCATAATCTCTAAGCAATATCGTATCAATTGAATATTTTATCTACATGCGATCGTTCTCTTGAACGTCCTCTAAGAAAAACTTAGCTTGATCCTTATGCATAAAATTAACTTGGAATGTTATGATATAAAGTTAATACTCATTTTATAAGTACCCTAAATATTTTTATATACTAACTAATTTGTAATTAAGGTTGTTCAGTTAGAAACTCTCATTTTTTCTACTACCGTCGTCTATATAACTCATTATATAGCTATTTTGTGTGAATATGCGTCTTGACTTCTTGTTGTTTATATATATATATTTATATATATAAACATGCATTCGCTGTGAATAATTATCACAGCTTGTCTCTTCTGCATAAGGTGTAGAGAAGGTGTACCCCTACATGCCTAAATATAGCGTGTTGACTCTAGTGTTTTCACTCCGATAATAATACCGAGCACTTGCATTGTATATGTCATATCATACGAATACATAGCGCTTAGTGATTTTAACTGATCATAAGAAAAAATAACTAATCATGAGATGAATCTCAACAACACATTAACTCATAGTGATATATGATATATACAATATTTGTGTAGAGTACTACAATTAAATATTACACGCATATACACAGGACGAGATCTCTATCTAAACGAACATGTGAACACCCTACTTAAAGATTTTAAAATATTAAAGCCTTGAACGATAACAAATGCATAACCAGCACCTTATATAACGGATTATACTTGTGTAATCGTACATTACTAACCTACAAAGTATTATTGATTTATTTTATATATAAAATGTTAAATTTTATTGAGTTACTTTTTTAAAAGAACTAAAGAAATTACTTACAGTAATAATATAATTTTACATTTAGTCAAACTTTGTTAGATTATCTGTCACCCATCAGAATAATAATTAAAGTCATGGCCTGATAAAGTCAGATGATCCATGCACTATTCTATTAACTTTGTGCAGAATCACAGAAGTATGAGAAATTCTAAGATAATAGCATTTTTCTTTTAGAATTCTTAATATTCTTATAAGATGTATAATTATTTATGATATAGTGAGATTCAGAACATGGTTGATAAAAGTATCATTAAATCTGCTTTACTAAAAATATTACCATTACAAGAAGTCTATATTAGCGGTGATGACAACCATTTGCAGATTATCGCGATTGGTCAAATCTTTAACGGACTGAGCCGCGTTCAAAAACAGAAAATAGTGTATGCCCCTCTAATATCTTACATTACCGATAATCATGTACACGCTGTTTCTATTAAAACGTTTACCCCCGAAGAATGGCATCGGGATGCTAAATTGAACGATTATTAAACCTTGATATGTTAAGAAGTAATACTTACATGACCATAAAATAGTTTGTAGAACTTGTTGGTAACCATTTTTAGAACTCTCGAGTAGTGATAATGGATAAATTTCGTATAAAAGGTCCAACCCGGTTAAGTGGTGAAGTTACTATTTCTGGAGCTAAAAATGCTGCATTACCGATTTTATTTGCTGCTTTGCTTGCTGAAGATCCAGTAGAAATACACAACGTTCCAAGGTTAAGAGATATAGAGACCACCATCAAACTGCTCAGAAAGTTAGGCGTTAAGGCCAAACACAATAACGCAGTATATTTAGATTCCAGTAAAGTTAATGTGTATTGCGCTCCTTATGACCTGGTAAGAACTATGCGAGCTTCAATTTGGGTTTTAGGACCTTTAGTAGCACGTTTTGGAGAAGGCCAGGTATCACTACCAGGAGGCTGTGCTATTGGTGATCGACCAGTCGATTTGCATATTACCGGTCTTAAAAAACTAGGCGCTCAGATTAAAATAGAAGATGGTTATGTTAAAGCTTCTGCACAAGGTCGTCTAATAGGTGCCCACATTGTAATGGAGAAAATCAGTGTTGGTGCAACAGTAACTATCATGGTCGCAGCCACACTAGCTAAGGGCACCACTATTATTGACAATGCCGCACGAGAACCAGAAATTGTTGATACTGCTAATTTCTTGAATATTTTAGGAGCAAAAATTACCGGCACAGGCAGTGACTGCATAACGATTATAGGCGTAAAGAGACTAGGTGGTGGTGTTTATCGCATTTTACCTGATCGTATTGAAACTGGAACCTTCCTAATAGCAGGCGCTATTTCTGGCGGTAAAGTGATCTGTCGGGCCTCGCAGCCTAATACTTTATGTAAAGTATCTGAAAAGCTACGTGAAGCTGGAGCAGAAATCCAAGAAGGAAATAATTGGATTAGCCTAGACATGCATGGAAAACGACCAAAAGCAGTCGATGTTGCTACCGCGCCTTATCCTGGATTTCCAACTGACATGCAAGCTCAGTTTAGTCTACTTAATTTCATTGCTGATGGGTCTGCAAAGATCACTGAAACTATTTTTGAAAATCGTTTTATGCATGTTCCAGAGCTTTTGCGCATGGGGGCAAAGGTTTCAATTAAGCATAGAAACACCCTGATTTGTCATGGTGTGCAAAAACTATCAGCAGCACCAGTCATGGCTACTGATTTGCGTGTTTCAGCCAGCCTTGTGTTAGCGGGATGTATTGCTGACGGTATTACCCTAGTAGATTGCATTTATCATATAGATCGTGGATATGAATGTATTGAGCATAAATTAATTGCATTAGGAGCGAATATTCAGCGCATAACAGATCAGAATTCAGTAGACACCAACGATCAGTAGACAACCAGCAGACATGATTAGACCTAACAGAGGTGGCCACTGAAGGCCACTGTAGGATGCTAGTTTCTATACTTATTATTGTATAGCTATCTATCAATGTAATTGATCACAAAATGCATTTAGTACAATATGTAAGCAGACACACTGTATCTTCATACGATATCTTGATACAATTCCCTATATTTTAATTAGAAGGAGTTATCGGCCTAAAAAATACACTTTGTATCAACCTAGCTTCTAATGATTAACCATTAACACTATCTACTTTCTAGTTATAGTTTGTATGTCATGCACATTAGTATTAGTACGTTGATCTTATGTTGATTATGAATACATACCGTATCATTCTTTATTTAATTATAAGGTATGTATTCATACGTTATCTATTTAAAAGTCAGCGAACTCGGATAACTGCAAACAAAATTTACCGTTCATTTTAACTGGCCGTTTAAAAAAATCAAATTATACATCTCAAGAGAGCAGTCCAGTCAGTGGTCTTGATTATTAACATGAGCAATACTACTAACGTTCTTATCTGTCAGTATATAAAAGCACATCAGTCATTTTATTATCATCAGAAATAATTAATAGACGCTACAGTTTTTGCATCATGCTAAAACAGAACATTATACAAAATTCCAGTGTACCGCAGAATGTTTTATCCTTAGGTACTCTTAATAGGCCTATAAGATAGGATCAATGGGTTACCATAAAAGATGCGTTACTATAAAACAGAATCTATTAATATGTTTATATAAATGCTTGCATTACTTTATGGTCAACTCTTACTAGAGTACTCTCTATAGATTTATGACAGTATGCTCTGAAAACAATTTAATACAATCATACAAATAATTCATTTATAAAAATTAATTATGTAGTAGAAATATCTAAACATCGTCTATATGCATATATTACATAGACAAATAAATTTATTCATTATTACGTAATAATTGATTAATACTTGTTTTATCAAGAGTCTGAGCATCTACCGTCTTCACGATAACAGCGCAATAAAGATTGTGTTTTCTATTTTTTGATGGCAGACTACCTGGAACGACGACAGAACCTGCTGGGACACGCCCATAATATACCTGGTCGGTATCACGCTCATAGATTTTTGTGCTCTGCCCAATATATACCCCCATAGATATTACTGAACCAGCTTCTACGATTACTCCTTCAACGATTTCTGAACGTGCTCCGATAAAGCAATTATCTTCAATAATGGTTGAGCTTTTTTGTAGTGGCTCTAGAACTCCGCCGATACCAACACCACCGGATAAATGTACATTTTTACCAATCTGTGCACATGAACCAACAGTTGCCCATGTATCGATTAATGTACCTTCATCAATATATGCACCGATGTTAATATAAGAAGGCATTAAGATAGTGTTACGAGCAATATATGCGCCATATCGTACAGCTGCCGGTGGTACAACTCGTAACCCTGCTTTTTTAAAACAGTTAGCATCATAGTTTGCAAATTTCATAGGTATTTTATCATAACTAGGATTTGCTGAACTACCCATAACTTGATTTTTTTTAATGCAAAAAAAAAGTAATATTGCTTTTTTTACCCATGCGTGAGTGATCCACTGATGGTTAATTTTTTCAGTAACACGAAGACTGCCTTTATCTAAAAGATCTATAACATCATGAACTGCTTCACAAGTAATTTTATCAGTATTTTTTTTGTTAGTAGCGCATCGGTTTTCAAAAGCATCTTCGATAAATTTTTGTAACTGCTTCATAAATATTTTAGCTCAGATTATTCTCTTGCTTAATATTGCTAAAGAACACTTGATAGTACGTAAATTCAAATGCTATTCTTCTGTATATTGCTAGATCATATTAACTTCATTACTTTTATTTTTTCCACACGCTCATTGTATGATAGTTTTACATAGATGATAAAACTAAATAGATTGTGTGATATATAATTAGAGAAAATCTAGAACACTCGAAATATTTGAAACTATATTGTAAACTATATAAATAGATTCATACTGTTAGTAGCTCAGAAATAAAATCTTTACATTAGCAAGAACCTTATAATATTCAGCAATAGATCTTTTAGATTCACTGCTAAGCGTGTTGGCATGATTATTAGTAAACAAAAATTTTAGAATTTTATGACTTGATTTACTATCCAAGTTAAATTTAAGCTAGCATGCTTTTACATATAATTCAACCATATAATCTATATATTATAACAAGACGTTAAAATATATAGATTATACTAAAAATTTTAGATTAATCGATTGACTATAGGTCATACGCAAGTATGTAACATGTCTTTGCATTATCACTTTTAAGATTTTTTCAACATGAATCGATTCAGATACATTTCGTGAGAGATTTTGCAGTAGCATTATTCGAGTAGTACACATTAGAGTAGTTCATATAAAATAAAAAATGCACAGTGAATTTATGGATAACTTGTGGATATTTCTTAAAAACGTTGATAATTAGAAACATCTTCTTACGCTAACCTCTAGCGTAACAAATATAATGTAATCATTTAGAGAAGAATTTCTGGTATCTACAACTTATACTAAACTTATACTACTTGATATAGAACAAGGATATAGAACGAATCCTGGCATGCAATCTCTGATATTAGAATATTGGGTAGACATTATGGTATACATTGCAAGTGTATACATGATATCCAGGTCAATTGTGTATAATGAGTGGGTTGATACACTCATTCTAAAATTTTTGACAATGATTTTAACAATAACCACCTTTAACAATGACTAAAAAGGGTTATTTTTATCAAAGTATTTTTATCAAAGTATGTAGGCATCTCTATCCCCACTGAGTCACAATATACACGCAAGATTATCAGAGGCGTCAAAGAAAAATAAGATCACTTGTGATAAAGTGATACAGTAATAAAGCGATAAAGCAATAAATAATATGGAATATTATTCCAGCAGCAACTTTTTATAAAAACTCAAGATATTATTCAAATAACCAGCACATATTATGTTGCAAAATGATACTAAACAGTCTCTATATAATACACTCTCTATATGAAAAAATAATAATACATGTCACAGAACATATTTCATATATAGTTAAGCAAATACTACTTAAATTATTAATATTGATATTTACTAGAGAATAAAAAAATGAGCATCTCAACAAAATGAGAATCCTATTCATGTATAGAGTGTGTACGATGCTATATAGCATTCTATTTAAATTGCATACTACTATAATAACATTATTAACGTCAATCCAAACAGTAAATTAATCCTGTAAATAACTTTTAATTTTGTGAAAAAACTTTGATATATTCGTCACAGAGTTTTATTTTTAATAATGGTGAACCACAACAGCTAAAAATGCTCAATGTAGGAAAACTACTTAATAACTACTATCATCGAGTAAGAAAACTAAAAATTTTATATTTTAACTAAAGATTATGTAATGATACATACGTATAATGCTTGCATTATAGATTAACATCTGTAACCATATAAACTATATATTACTAATGAGTAATATGATAAAATTTTTAGAGAAACCACTCGAAATATAATAATATTCAATATTGTTTTGTAGCTAATAAGAGATATGCTCACGACATAAAATATACAATTCTGTCAATGATTGGCGGTGAGAGAGGGATTCGAACCCTCGATACGTCTCCGTATACACGCTTTCCAGGCATGCTCTTTCAGCCACTCAGACATCTCACCAAAAGTTATTCCATACATCTTATCAGAAACCTATAAGATTAGAAATAGCTTGACACAATCACAAAACTTATAAAAAGAAACACTTTATGTGTTAAACTACCTATACTTGATAGTAAAACTTTTATTTAGCGCTTATTATTGTAATGTTTCTGAATGCTGTAGTTGGCACGACTTGACAAATGCATTCAGATATATCAAGTTTTTTCTAAAATATATTATCTAATCTAATATCATAACTAAAGCTACTTAATGATCATTGAATGATCGACATTCCTAATAAATTAAAAAACTTCTCAGGTGTCCATTTTTTAATAAGATCCATCTTCACTTAATTGCTATTTGTACCATCATGTGTAGCAAAAAATATAATTTATAAAAGTTTGATTGTATTTTTCTTATAAACCATTTGCGCTGCACTGTTAAATGACTGAAATTACGCACATCGTAACGAATAATAACATCCAAAAAAAAACTTTTTTATCTATGTAATGAAAAAACCTCAGGAAAAATCTATAGACTCCATATCGTATGTTACATACGTATGTATATTGTATGTATTGCATACATACAATACATACAGTAAAATTTACCAAACATTAGCTTATGTACGTATATGATTATACGATCGTTACTTTTAGTAATAGCTATGCGTCCTATTTTATACTAAGATAGCGCATAGCTGTTAAATATAAATCAGTTGACTAATTTTATATGTAATCAGTATATTATATATAAGGCATACTGTATAAGGCATACTGAATCGATCATGCGCATAACAAGATTCTGAGTATTGAGTGAATAATGCTATCGCTATATGTAATCTGTACTACCATATTGTAATTTATCTACCATAATAAGTTTATTATGGTATCAACCAAGATTGCTTGAATAATTTTAATCTCGGCATGCTATGCATTGCCATTGTATAAATCAAAATATTCTATCTTGATATATTACACCTTAAAATATCAATAGCTATTTTATTTGTATAAAAACAATTAGCTTTTATCTTTACAGTTATCTCTTTGTTTTTTTAAGCAATTGCTCTACAGGAACAGTGTTCTGTTTGAGATCAGATAGATATCTATTATCAAGGAATTTTCTGATCAAACATTTTATGAATTAATGACACAATCCATTTCAAGCGCACTTTAGGATCTGATAAGTTACACCTAAACCTAATACGTGTTGGGCTATCTAAAAACCAAGAGTGTGGTTCTTTTGCTAAACAATCTATAAACCATCTCGTATCAACCTGATTATTTGTATCTAGCTCAATCCATCCTCCTTTTTCATGAGCTTCGACTTTTCGTATTCCAAGTTGTGTGGCTAATATCCGTAAGGCTGATATCTCTAGCAGCGTGTGAACACTATCTGGTAATAATCCAAAATGATTAATTAATTCTATCTTAATATTTTTTATCAAACTTAATTCTTTCGCGTTCGCAATGCGTTGGTAGAATGACAAGCGAGTGTTTACATTAGAAATAAAATTACTTGGAATCAGTGATGGCATCTTAAGGTCAATCTCAGTCTGACTATGAATTAAGTCTGCTAAAGATGGTTCTCGTCCTACTTGTAAAGCATGAACAGTATTCTCTAATAGTTCAGTATACAACGAAAAACCAATACCTTCTATCTGGCCACTTTGTCCTTCACCGAGTAATTCTCCCGCTCCCCGGATCTCAAGATCGTGCGTAGCAAGCGCAAGACCCGCCCCTAGATCTTCTATAGCAAGAATAGCTTCTAGGCGTTTCTGTGCATTAATAGTCATTGCTTTTGGATTTGGGGTAAGCAACCATGCATAAGCCTGATGATGGGAGCGACCAACACGTCCGCGTAGTTGATGTAATTGCGCAAGACCAAATCGATCAGCACGCTCGATTATAATCGTATTAACGCTCGGTATATCTATACCAGTTTCAATAATAGTAGTACACACCAATACATCGAAGCGCTGATGGTAAAAATCATGCATGACTTTTTCTAGTTCACGCTCACGCATCTGCCCATGGCCCAGTGCAATACGAACTGCTGGAAGCAATTCAGACAATCTTTTCGTAACTGTTGCAATACTGTCAATATCATTATAAAGATAGTACGCTTGACCACCACGAAGCACTTCACGTAAAATTGCTTCATAGACGATTCTCTCATCATATTCGTGCACAAAAGTTTTTACTGGTAAACGACGAGCTGGAGGGGTAGCAATTATTGATAGATTACGGATGCCATGCATTGCCATATTTAAAGTACGTGGAATTGGAGTAGCAGTTAACGTTAAAACATCAACGTTAGCCCGCATTAATTTTATACGCTCTTTGTGACGAACACCAAAACGGTGCTCCTCGTCAATAATCAGCAAACCCAGATCATGCCATGTAACTTTCTTTTGCAATAATTTATGAGTTCCGATAAGAATATCTACTGTTCCTACGAACACATCTGTTAAGATCTGAGACTCCTCTGTATCCGTACGAAATCGTGATAACATCTTAATAGAAATTGGCCAATTAGCAAAACGATCCAGAAAATTATCATAATGCTGCTGAGCTAAAAGAGTAGTCGGTACCAGTACAGCTACTTGTTTATGGTTTATCACCGCTAAAAATGCAGCACGCATGGCTACTTCTGTTTTACCAAAGCCTACATCTCCACAAATTAAACGATCCATTGATACAGGTCGACACATATCTCTTAATACTTCATTAATAGCTTGTGCTTGATCAACAGTAGTAAGAAATGGAAAACTTTGACAAAATAACTGATACTGTTCTAAATCTTGTTTAAATGAAAACCCAGTCTTTGCTGTGCGCTGCGCGTAAATATCCAAAAGCTCTACCGCTACATCTTGCACTTGTTCAGCAGCTTTCTGACGAATTCGCGACCAAGTGTCTTTACCTAACTTATGCAATGGCACATCTGAGCCAGAACCTCCAATATAAGGACTAATTAAACGCAATGACGATATAGGTACATACAACTTTGAATCTTCTGCATATATAAGAACAAGGTATTCAACTGCAATACCGTTCGTTTCTAAAGCAATTAACCCCATATAGCGCCCAATACCATGTTCGATATGTACGACAGGCTGACCTAGAGACAACTCTGATAAATGTCGAATAAAAACTTTAGAATTAAAATCGTAAGGGGTTCGTTTATGGTACTGAGTAAGGCTGTCACCCAATAAGTCTCTTTCGCAGATTAAGGCGCGCTTACGCCTGTGATCAATAAAGCCTATTTCACTAGCGGAAATTAATAAATAGTTACCAGAACTTTGTGCTTGTGATAATGAATGAATGATTGTCAATTTTTCTACAATGCAAGCTAAGCGTTCTTGTAGAACTTCTCGACGCCCTTCGCTTTGTACTGAAAATACTACCTGTCCTTCAAAGGAGTTTAAAAATTTTTGTAATCTATCTAACGGTTGTTTAGATGCTTTTTCACTCTTAAAAACTGGTAAAGGGGCATATCCTAAATTAGTATTACAGGGATTCTCTTGCAATCGTTGAGCACTGAGTCGCATGGATGGCCAATTTTTAAACTCGCGCAATAATTCATCGCTACTAAACCATAGGCATCTAGGCGATAGCGGAGGTCGCATTACATTAGCATGGTGAACCTTATAACGACGCTTCAGATCTTTCCAGAAACGCTTTGACACAATCTCTACCTCACCAGTAATGAGTATTAGCGTATTCATTGGTAAATAACTAAATAATCCCGGTAAAGGCTCTTCAAAAAATAATGGCTGCCAGTATTCAATACCAGCAGGCAACATACCTGTTTTAACCTGCTGACACATATGACTCGATTCACTTTTAATATTAAAATTCTGAAACCATTGCTTAGTGAAGCATGCAAATGCATCATTATCTACAGGAAATTCATACGCTGGCAGCAACGCGATTTCTGTAATTTCTTCCGCAGCAAGTTGAGTGTTAATATCAAACAAATGCAAGCTATTAACCTGATCATGAGACAAGCTCATACGACAAATCTTATGACCGCCCATAGGATAAAAGTACCAGAATTCCCCATCATTAGAACACTCACCAGGTTCCATTACATAATGAACACTGCGATATCCTATTTGTTTTAGTTGAGTCAAAAATTGATCATGAGTTAATTTTTGACTAATTTTTATTGCACATATAGTATTTAATAGAAAACTATAAGGACATACCTTCTGCATTAAGGTATTAACAGATAAAATCAGTATGCCGTGCTTTAGCGTTGGCAGTTTGTATAACAAAGATAAACGAGAAGAGATAATCTCTTTATCTGGAGAAAATCTATCAAACGGCAGGGTCCCCCAATCGGGAAATTGCATTACTATTCGCTTAGTGAGTCTTTTAATTTCTTCACATAGGAGCTGTGCATATTGTATATCTTGTGTAACAATCATTACTGGACCATGATGACGTTCAGATATTTCAGAACATTCAATAGCATAAGCCGCACCGGTTAGTTGTCCTAGCTGCCGCTGGTCACCCGCTTGAAACGGTAAATCATAAAAATAGAATTCTGGCATAATTAGTTGTATACTTTTTAAGTAAAAACATCAGTTATTTTGGTAAAGTATTTACCTCAGGTACGTTAGTAAAACACATCTCTTTATATTAGATGGAGAAGCAACAATAATAATATATAATAAGTAAAATTTTTGATGTTCAGAGTGTAATGAAGCAATCAATGCAATTGTTATGTCTTCTCGCTGGTCGTATACAAATTAACACACTATCTTTTAAAGCAATTTGCTCTTATCTTAATACCCTAGATTACATCATCTGTATCTATTAGGCGTACAGATTGCCCTTCCTATATTCATAGGCAGTCTTGTTGATTTTTACTACGCACCCCCTAATGTGTACTTATGAATCTTACGAGCCACATTCTGATATGCGTAATAATATCTTACTATCTTAGCATCTGAGTATCTTAGTATCTTAGTATCTGAGTATCTGAGTATCTGAGTATCTGAGTATCTAAAATTTTATTACGCTCATCAGCTGTGCATGTCTCTTTTAGTGCCTCATAAGGTATGAGGCATGACTCCCCTTTGGGGAGATTGTTAACAATCTATTTATTATTAAACTAAAGCATAAATCTTTTTCTGGTATAATCTATGATTATTATACTATGTCTTCTATTTTTATTAATGAACAACATTAGGTTCCATACATTACATTGCACAAATTTTAGTAACTATGACACAGACTTTAGTAAATATTGCTCTTCACGATAATCGACTCTCTTGATTGATTTTATAACTACATAACTCCACAGATAAACTATCAAGTCTCTATTTAGCTTGCATGCAGATCCTTATGGTAACATTCAGAATATATATAAATATATGTCCATTGACAATGCATCAGTCTCTAATACTTAGTATTTTTGTCTGTACGCCTTGTTGATGAGCATCCTTAGTTCCGTTATTACCAACTAAAGCATTCTCCTCAAGAATGAGGTTACGCCACTCAATATCTAACGCATGACGTTGTAAAAATAACCGCTCGCGTTGAGCAACGCATAATCGTGTTTGGTATGTAATGTGTACAACAAAAATCGCAGACATTAGTATCATCATTAAAAGAGATATGGCCATCTTTCCATGATGCATTAAATCTATAAAAATGATCTGAGGTAAGCTATATCTTTTGTTTTGCATACTCTAGATACGCTCTGCAATACGCAGAATGGCACTGCGGGCCCGTGGATTATCAGAAATTTCAGTGATATTTGGCATAATTTTATATAGAGATTTTAGATAGAGCCTTTCTAATTGATTAAGCTGAACTTCTGATATCGGCAATCCAGATGGTACCTGTGGTCTGTTACTGTACTCTTTTATAAAATTTTTTACCAAGCGATCCTCTAAGGAGTGAAAAGTAATAACCGCAAGACGACCCCCGGGCTTTAAGAGTTTTAGCGTCCCTATAAGCACCTGTTGGATTTCTTTTAGTTCATTATTAATCACTATACGAATAGCTTGAAAGCTACGTGTTGCGGGATGTTTGGATTTTTCTCTAAATGGAATGGCGGTATAAATTACATCAGCTAAATCTTTAGTGCGCATTATCGGAATTTTACTATTTCTCTTAACAATAGCACGAGCAATACGTTTTGAAAAACGCTCTTCACCGAAAGCTCTTAGTGCAAAGGCGATCTCTTCTTCTTTTGTATTAAGCAACCATGTTGCCGCTGATCGGCCATGAGTGGGATCCATCCGCATATCTAATGGTCCGTCCCTCATAAAAGAAAAACCACGTTGAGCATTATCGATTTGTGGTGAAGACACACCCAAATCTAGCATGATACCGTCAATTTTTCTTGTCAATCCACGCGTTGTAATATATTGGGCCATTTCAGAAAAAGGACTGTGGACAACAGTAAAACGAGGGTCAGTAATCTGAGACGCAGAAACGATTGCCTCTGGGTCACAATCCATGGCATATAGACGCCCTTTCGTTCCAAGATGCGATAAAATTGCACATGAATGCCCACCGCGCCCAAAAGTTCCATCAATATATATGCCATCCGGCTTTATATTAAGCCCGATGACTGCTTCGTTAACTAAAACTGGTATATGTTTTAAAATATTCTTCATGGAAATCTTTTAGTTTTTTACAACCTTTAATTAGTAAAGAGGTCGTATTGAGTAATCTTGCATCTCAATTTATCCCATAATATTCTTTGATTATTATATTTTATCTTAAGATTACAGATCTTAATAGATCGATAAATTTAAACCATTTTGCTAATTAAATCATGCAATTTACCAAACCAGTACAATATATAAAAACGTAAGCAGTAAACCTGATACTACTAAAACAGTATATCTATTGACTTTAGGTGTATATCTATAAGATATCTATCTTTGTATTATCTTCACTATACTGAACTGTAAGTGCTTATATTATATAAGCACGATACTATCGTGAATACTACTGACAGAAAAGTACATAAGATCAATTGCAATACCTCTAATTAAATAAGCCATAAATATGCCCAATGATTGAAAATTGACCTTTATTCATGCATGCTACTCTATCTATTAGATTATTCTACTCTATCTCTTAAATAATAATGATTGACATATCCTTTAATAGATAAAGGACCTATTTTCCATATGAATCCGCTACATCTCCCGTCTGACTCATTGATTAGTCCATTAGTTATGCTTGTAGTCTCGCATAGTAAGATCAATGCTTGAATTCCTAGTATTATATTAACTGATAGCCGCCACATATTGAAAATTTTCCATATATCACCTTTCACGCTGAATCTTAGGTAAGATGGGATGATTTTTGTCAACAATAGACTAAAACTTTTTTAAGCTATTTTACAGCGTAAAATTATACTATCTAATGATATATTAACAGACTCTTAAAAAATAAAGTTTTTATTCAGACTTATCACTGGTTAAAAGAAATATAACTCTATACGGCATCAATATTCTAATCTCAGCAGAGCTTTAAGCGCTGACTGTACTACTGTTAAAGTTATTTATAATAAGAAAACTATACATAACGCCTGTCCATTTAGAATAAATCGTCTGCTCAAAATAGCAAATGACGAATAAATAACTGACCCCATAGTCGAAGGTTAATCATGGGAAGATATCTGTCATAATAGGTATTATTATGATATCTTAATCTATATAACAGTGTTCACGTAATATGATGTTATCCCAATGACTTGTTGCATTAGCAAATATCAAAGATAAAACATCCTGCATAGAAAAACACAAGTTATTTTTAATATGAATTAAAACAAAAGAAGTATCATAACTATATAAAATAATCAAATACAACCATAGTAGCAATAAAAAGTGTTTCTTTAACCCTTCATACTAAGACGATGCACAAAACAAATATTTTCGCATAAGATAAAATTAAAAATTTATAAAGATAACCATGAATTTTTATTTAAAGACTGTGAGTGTTACAGCGAAAACAAACCATTAATAGTTATGTTGAGAATATATAAATACTACAGTATAGAACTCTGAAAAGAAGAGCTCTGACACTAGTAGATAGCGAACTGGAGAAGCTTGTTTAAAATACACGAATCGAAAATCTTATATACAAATCAATTTATAACTCTATAAAGCTAACCCGATGAGCAGAAAGCACGGTACGCTTCATATAATTACAAAAAATATCGTTGTTAACTAGGAAAACACATGAACATTACAGTATTTGGTATTGGTTATGTCGGTTTAGTGAAGGCTGCTATTTTAGCTGAAGTTGGGCATGATGTACTTTGTATTGATATTGATACTATAAAAATTAAGCGCTTAAAGCAAGGGAAAATTCCTATTTTTGAACCCGGTCTGACTCCGCTCATTGTTAAAAACTATGAAGCTGGGCGCTTACAATTCTCTTCTTATGCAGAGGAAGGGGTTCATCATGGATTAATACAAGTGATTACTGTTGACACACCATCAGCAGCCGATGGTTCACCTGACTGTACAAACGTTTTCTCTGTTGCGCATATGATTTCTAGATATATGAATAACTACAAAATAATTCTAAATAAATCAACTGTTCCAATCGGGACCACAGAAGATATTCGTTGCTTAATTAAAAAAACTTTGGAACAACGTGGTATAAAATTAACATATGATGTAGTATTTAGCCCCGAATTTTTAAAAGAAGGCACAGCAGTTACCGACTGCATGAATCCAGAACGCATTATTATTGGGGCTAGCAACACAAGCCCGCTAAAATTTCTATATGAACTTTATCAACCTTTTAACCAGCATCACAACCGCATACTCCTGATGGATATTCGAAGCGCTGAGCTCACTAAGTATACTGCAAATTGCATGCTTGCCACTAAAATTAGCTTTATGAATGAAGTTGCTAACCTAGCAGAGCTCCTTGGTGCTGATATTGAAAAAGTACGTCAAGGGATTGGTTCCGATTCGCGAATTGGGCATTCATTTATTTATCCTGGCTGTGGTTACGGCGGATCTTGCTTACCAAAAGATGTGCGAGCCTTAATACAGATTGCTAAAAAACTTGGATATGATCCATGTTTATTAAAAGCAGTAGAAGATGTTAACGAAATTCAAAAATATAAACTATTAACCTTTATTAAACATCATTACAAGAATGACCTGAAAGGCAAGACTTTTGCTCTGTGGGGTCTCTCTTTTAAACCTAATACCAATGACATCCGTGAAGCTTCTAGCAGAGTTATAATAGAAGCATTATGGAAATTTGGCGCAACCATACGAGCTTATGATCCAGAGGCAATATCAGAGATAAAACGCATTTATGGTTTCCGTAATGACCTAAAACTTATGGCTAATAAAGAGCTAACTTTACAACACGCAGATTCTCTTATCATATGCACGGAATGGAAGGATTTTCGAATGCCTGATTTTAATCTGATTAGAAATATATTAAAAGAACCAGTAATTTTTGATGGACGTAACTTATATAATCCAGAACACATGAAACAACTCGGATTTATTTATTATGCTATTGGCCGTGGAGAGTCTATTCGAAAATCACTCGATACTGTATTGGATAGTAATAAAAATAACTAATCACTACTACACTACTACACTACTACACTACTACAGATACCATTTTAACTTTAAAGACTATACCAAAGATTGTATAAATACATATCCAGGTATTTATATGAATCAAAAGATATTTCGATATACTATACTGCATTGAATATCAAATCATCATGCATTACAAAAGGTTCGATTATAACTTTTTTAAATTAAAACAAGGTTTAACACAAAATAAGATTCAGCAATGGTAAATGGATGCGCAGTCTGACGCTTAAGCCGTTCCACCTACAGTAAGTGTATTAAGTTTTATAGTGGGTTGCCCAACACTCACCGGAACAGTCTGCCCCTCCTTGCTACAAAAGGAAACCCCCGTGTCTAATGCAAGATCATCCCCTACCATTGAAATATTCTTCATGGCTTCAATACTAGACCCAATGAGCGTAGCTCCTGTAACAGGGGTAGTCACTGCACCATTTTGTATTAAATAGGCTTCTGAGGTAGAAAAGACAAATGTACCAGATACAATATCTACCTGACCACTACTTAATTTTGCTATATATAATCCATAGTCGACACTTTCAATAATGTCTAGTGGTTTTGATGATCCTGATAGCATGTAGGTATTAGTCATACGGGGTATTGGTAAATGTGCGTAAGACTCACGACGACCATTACCAGTTGTACTTACGCCCATAAGTTGAGCATTCAATTTATCCTGTAAATAACTCTTTGCAATACCTTGTTCAATTAATACATTATATTGACCCGGTACACCTTCATCGTCAATAGAAAGAGAACCGGAGAGACCATAGATCCTACCATCATCTACTACAGTACAAAGTTCAGATGCTACCTGATCACCAATACGACCACTAAATATAGAATTTTCACGTCGGTTGGCGTCGCCTTCTAAGCCATGACCCACTGCCTCATGTAAAAGAACACCTGGCCATCCAGAACCTAAAACAACAGGAAGTGATCCTGCAGGAGCTGGCTGAGCATATAAATTCACTAAAGCCATGCGAACAGCATCTCGAGCCCATGCTTCTGCTCGCACTTCACCTTCTATGATATCTAAGAAAAACTTATAACCAAAACGACCACCACCACCACTTATGGCTTGTTCTAGTTTTCCCTGATCCTCGACTTTCACATTAATGAGCAATCCAATGAGAGGACGGATATCACCCGCTAACGTTCCATCAGTTGCTGCAACTAATACCTGTTCATATGAGGCTGTTAAATGGACCGAAACATCCTGAACGCGCTTATCAGTGGTGCGTGCTATATGATCAACTGCGTGAAGTAACGCAATCTTATCTTCAGGTGTGAGAGTATTCAAAGGGTTTTCATATGAGTATTGTGGAGGAGGTATCTCTTGTTTAAAGCAACCAATCTTTCCATTACCTTGCTCAAGCGCAATACTACGTGCAGAAATAGAGCTCTGATTTAAAGCCTTTAATGTGATGTCATTAGAATAAGCAAAACCAGTTTTTTCACCAACTATAGCGCGAACTCCTACTCCATGATCAATATTATGATAGACATCTTTAATAATTTTATCTTCTAATGTCCATGATTCATACGAAACATGCTGAAAATAAAGATCACCATAAGTGAGATTTTTCTCAGACAGGAAATCTAAAGTTAAAGATAAATCTCTTTGACTTAAGTGATTTTCAGCTAAAATATTTTCACTAATTAAGGTCATGTTCATGAATATCCGCTTAATATAATATATCTAATAATACTAATTATATCACTAAAAATACTACAAGTAGTATAACTATCATGTTGAATTCACCAAGATTATTTCTGTACGAATAAATGCATAATATAACGCTTATTTAAATTTATACTCATCTAATAAATAATATAAAAACAAATCTATATCACTATATAGCGATATAGAATAACGTAGCTATCACTAATGCATAAGATTCTTCTCGTAATCGGGGTACTTTACTATTTTAAACATACATATACTACAAATTTTAGTAATCTTTATGAGTGAAACGATAAATAGAAACACACGAACCCACGTGAGATGCATCAAATGCTATAACGTTCGATATGTCATTAAGATACAGCCATAGCACTATAGCTCATTAATCTTTGATAGCGACGATCAAGTAATTCTTCTTTGCGTAAAGTCTCTAACTCTGCTAGATCTACTAAAATTTGCCGTTTTATTGTTTCGCTAATTACTGATAAATTACGATGCGCTCCCCCCAATGGCTCAGGAATGACAGTATCAATCAATTTTAACTCTTTTAAACGAGTAGCAATGATAGCCATAGCTTCAGCAGCTAAAGAGGCCTTATCTGTGCTCTTCCATAGAATAGAGGCACATCCCTCTGGAGAAATCACTGAATATATACTGTATTGTAACATATTAACCTTATCACCGACACCAATAGCCAATGCCCCCCCAGAACCCCCTTCACCAATTACAGTGCAAATTATTGGCACCGAAAGCCTAGACATCTCACGCAAGTTACAAGCGATAGCTTCCGCTTGTCCGCGTTCTTCAGCGCCAATGCCAGGATAAGCACCTGGTGTATCAATTAGTGTAATAATCGGCATATGAAAACGCTGCGCTAAGTCCATTAGACGTAATGCTTTACGATAACCTTCCGGTGCTGGCATACCAAAGTTACGGCGAATTTTGTCTTTAGTTTCCCTACCTTTTTGGTGCCCAATGATCATCACAGGGCGCCCAGAAATACGTGCAATACCACCTACAATAGCTTTATCATCTGCATAAGCACGATCGCCGGCCAACTCATCAAAATCAGTAAATATAGTATTAATATAATCTAATGTATGAGGACGTAACGGATGCCGAGCTAACTGTGCAATTTGCCAAGCACTTAAGTTAGAAAAAATTTTACGTGTCATATAGGTGCATTTATCACGCAATCTATAAATTTCCTTATCAATATTACTGCGTTCTGGCTCCGCTGGACGGCAAATGTCTTTTAGAGAGTTAATTTTTTCTTCAATCTCCATAAGAGGTTGCTCAAAATCTAGATAATTGAGACTCATGATCATCCTATTTTAATAAAATTCTAATTTTACTTTATCCAATCCTATTAAGAGCCTTAAATCATTTAATAAGCCATCATGTAATAAAATTCTCCACGACTCACCAAAACATAATGTAACTCGGTAATTACTTCCTTGGTAGTGTAATTTCACAGAAGTACTTCCTGGACGATATGATGCCAATACATCATGTAAATTCTGTATAAACGTTAAATCTATGTTACTATTTCGTACAAAAATCGAAAGATAACGCGTATGTTGTGCACGAGCTATGTTAAGATCAGTAATCTTACGAGCTGTTATTTGCATTCCACCATAAAACCTATCGATACTCACCTGACCAGTAACAATTAAGACACGATCTTTATCTAAAAGGTATTTAAATTTATCCAATACATCGGGAAATAATTTTACTTCAATTTTACCCGAATGATCATCTAATGTACACACACCCATCCGCTGACCATTTTTTGTTGCTATAACCCGAGATGACACCACTACACCAGCAACAGTAGTCATTTCTCCTTTTTGAGTTGGATGTACATCTTTTAAGCGATGACCACTAATATAGTGCGAAATTTCTTCTAAATACGGATTAATAGGGTGACCAGTAAGGTAAAAGCCCAATGCTTCTCTTTCCCTTTCTAATTGAACATTTTCCGCCCAAGGTTTGACATTAAAATACCCTTTGCTAACTAAATCCTGTGAATCTAATAATACTCCGAAAATATCGGATTGTCCTATCTCTTCTGCCTTACTGTGTTGGTTGGCAGATTTAATAGCATCAGGTAGCGCACTTATTAAGGCGGCCCGATGTTGACCTAGGCAATCTAAAGCACCAGATGTAATCAATTGCTCCAAAACTCGACGATTAATTTTTTTAGTATTAATGCGTACACAGAATGAAAAAAAATCACAAAAACAACCGCCTTGATTTCTCGATTTAATAATTTCTGTAATTGGACCTAAACCAACCCCCTTGATAGCACCAAGCCCATAAACAATTTCTGATTTATCATTAACATAAAATTGATGTAATCCAGAATTTATATTTGGTGGTAGAACCTTTAAGCCTATTCGCCAACATTCATTTACTAAAACAACTATTTTTTCCGTATTATCTATGTCAGCATTCATTACTGCTGCCATAAATTCAGCTGGATAATGGGCTTTGATCCATAGCGTCTGATAAGATACTAAAGCATAAGCAGCAGAGTGTGATTTATTAAAACCATATCCAGCAAATTTCTCAACTAAATCAAAGATCTTTATTGCTAGTGTAGCATCTATGCCTTTTTCTTTAGCTCCTTGTTCAAAAATACCCCGTTGTTTAGCCATTTCTATAGGGTTTTTTTTTCCCATGGCTCGACGCAACATATCTGCACCGCCTAGGCTATAACCAGCTAAAACCTGAGCAATTTGCATAACCTGCTCTTGATACAAGATTATACCGTAGGTTGACTCAAGCACCGGCTGAAGCAACTTATGCTCCCACTGTATATCTGGATACGATATTTTTTCTCTTCCTTGCTTACGATTAATAAAGTTGTCCACCATACCGGATTGTAATGGTCCAGGACGGAAGAGTGCAACTAAAGCAATAATATCTTCAAAACAATCCGGCTGTAATCTCTTAATTAAGTCTTTCATGCCACGTGATTCTAATTGAAATACTGCAGTAGTTTCAGCATTTTTTAATATTTGAAAGCTTTTTTGATCTGAAAGTGAAATCTTAGAAATCTCAATCGATTTAAGACTATTTTTTTTGCGACGCGCATTAATCATTACCAACGCCCAGTCGAGAATAGTTAATGTTCGCAATCCGAGAAAATCAAATTTAACTAAACCAGTGTACTCTACATCGTTTTTATCAAACTGAGTCACTGGATTCTGGCCATTTTCGTCACAATATAATGGCGAAAAATCAGTAATTTTTGTTGGCGCAATCACTAAACCTCCGGCATGCTTACCAGCATTCCGTGTCACACCTTCTAGCTTACGCGCCATATCGATAAGAGATTTTACTTCTTCATCTGTATTATAGAGCTCCATTAAGCTAGGAGAGTACTTTAAAGCTTTTTCTAATGTCATACCTGGATCTGATGGAACCGCCTTAGCAATACGATCAACAAAAATATAAGGGTGCTCTAATACACGCCCTACATCGCGTATCACTGCTTTTGCCGCCATTGTACCAAAAGTAATAATTTGTGACACTGCGTGGCGACCATATGTATTTGCTACGTGTTCAATGACTAAGTCACGCTTTTCCATGCAAAAATCAATATCAAAATCAGGCATTGATATACGTTCTGGATTTAAAAAGCGCTCAAATAATAAATTAAACTCTAGTGGATCTATATCAGTAATTTTTAGAACATAAGCTACTAATGAGCCAGCCCCAGAGCCCCGACCAGGACCTACTGGAATTCCATGCGCTTTAGACCACTGAATAAATTCCATCACAATTAAAAAGTAACCAGGGAAGCCCATTTGATTAATCACCTGTAACTCTTTATTTAGTCGCTGCTTATAATGCTCGCGATGGAGCATACGTACATTTTGATCTGGAAAACGATGCGCTAAACGAGCCTCGAGGCCATACTGAGATTTTTGAATCAAATAATCTTCTGTAGATATTTTTCCAGTGGGAAACTGTGGTAAAAAATACTCACCAAGCTGAATAGTTACATTACAACGACGAGTGATTTCTATACTATTTTCTAATGCCTCAGGAATATCTGAGAAAAGTTTGCACATTTCCTCTTCGCTACGTAAATATTGCTGTGCACTATAGGAGACAGGGCGTTGAGGATCACCTAAAGTATATCCATTTTGTATTGCTACACGAATTTCATGAGCCTCAAAGTCTGACAAAGAGAGAAAACGTACATCGTTAGTGGCGACAACAGGAATAGTATAGGATCTTGCTAACTCTAGCGCTGCATATAAATATATCTCTTCATTAATTCTACCGGTCCGGCTCAATACAAGATAGTATCTGTTAGGAAAATTTTCTTGATAAAAGTTCAAGAACGCTTCTGCTTGTATTGTATTACCACGTAATAACATTTTACCGACATCACCTTGATGTCCACCAGATAGTAATATCAGACCTTCCTGATGGTCTAGTAACCAAGCACGCTCTATCGTTGGACCATGTGATCCATAACCACGTAAATAGGCGCGTGAAATTAAAAGCGTCAGGTTCTTATAACCTTGATTATTAGCTGCTAGTATCGTGATGTTGGCCAGTTCATTACCTATTATGTGGCAACTGATTCTAAAATCAGCACCTATGATTGGTTTAAGACCGTGCTCATGCGCTAGCTTATAAAACTTAATCAGACCAAATAGATTAGTAAAGTCCGTAATAGCAATGGCTGGCATCCCCATATTTGCTGCATGTATTACTAATGACGATATTTTTGTTAAACCATCTCTTATAGAGTAGTCACTACGGACGTGTAAATGAATAAAGCGAGGTTCTGGCATCTTAATTCCCATGCACGAATTAGAAACTAATTAAAGAAAGGAAAACTATTGTACTATCCGCAGGATTCAATAAGAGTATTGTGTAAGAAAATCACAACGATACATCCAATATAAAACAGGAATACAGAAAAAATATAAAACAAGTCTGTTAAAAAGAAAACACCATCAGTCAATGCAGACTACTTAGTCTTTCGCTATTAACTGATATAATAAATTATTTATAGCGATGTATTAAGAGACATGCAATGATAAGGTATAAATTTTTATTTTCACAATGATTAGTTTTATCTAAAATTTCAGTCAAAATATAAAAGATAAATACTCAAGATCTATATTCTGTCTAACTAGTGTAGACCTTGGAATCTAATTTTTATACTCATAACGTTATTTTTTGCTTTTAATCCTATTTTTAGGCATCTTTCTTTTCAAGAAACTTAAAAGTATTTACCAACATACTGCAGTGTGTTAGAGGTGTCATAGTCCGTTATCATATGGTTTATTAACTTAAAAATAAACGTCATACCGCCGTAACAGTTGACATGATCTTATGCAGTACCGAAATATACCGAAAATTTTATTTACAAATTTCAAGTACTGCCTCTGCAGCCTGCTCATTTGCGTTCCAACGTAGTTGCCGATGTAAATTAGAAAAGACATCAAACAATGGATAGCAGGTTTTCTTTTGACCTAAAAATAATTCTAATTCAGCAGAAAGCCGTGATGGTTGACAGTGATCCTGCAATAATTCAGGCACAAGCTCAAAACCTGCGAGGAGATTAGGCAATGATACATACTCTGTCTGCACTAATCGCTTAGCTAACCAAAAAGTAAGCGGGTTTACGCGATAAGTAACGACCATAGGGCATCTAGCTAACATGCACTCTAGAGTAACTGTACCAGAAGCAAGCAAAGCAGCATCACTAGCTTGCATTGCCTTGCGACTGTGTCCACCTAAATAACGCACTGGTAAATCTGGCGCGACTCGGGCTTTAATTGCTTTAAATTGCGATTGATGTTTAGCATGAATTAGCGGTACTAAAATCTCCAATGCTGGATATTTCTCTCGTAAAATCATTGCTGTTTTTAAAAAATCTGCACTTAACATGTCTATTTCAGAACTACGACTTCCAGGTAGTAACGATAAACATAAAGCGTTTTCTTCAATTCCAAGCTCATGCCGTGCAAATGATTTGTTCGGTACAATTGGCATAACATCTGCTAAAGCATGACCAATAAAACGACAAGGAATATTAAAATGATCATACAATCGTTTTTCAAACGGAAAGAGTAGTAATACAAGATCAGCTGCGCGTCCAATTTTAAAGATACGATTTTTTCGCCACGCCCATAATGCTGGACTTACATAATGAATAGTACGGATGCCTTGACGCTTTAGGTTTTTTTCTAATGTTAAGTTAAAATCCGGAGAGTCAATACCAATAAAAACGTCTGGTTTGAGGGTAATTAATCGACGCGTTAAGGCGCGACGAATACGCCATATACGACGTATATGGCAAAGTGTTTCAACAAACCCCATGACAGACAGATCTGACATATCATACCATGCCACACATCCTTCAAACTGCATCAGTGGTCCAGCCACCCCCACAAAATAAGCATTAGGATGTTTTTTTTTAGTGCATGAATAAGCCCAGCGCCTAGTATATCACCAGAAACCTCTCCAGCAACCAAGGCAATAATTAAAGATTGTGTATCCATAACTTAACGAATAATCCCCCTAGTAGAACGAGCAAAAAAATCATAAAATAGCTGAACTTCCGGATGTGAATGTGCAATGCTAGCAATCTCAGGTTTGACTTTATCAAGTGTTTTACCGCTGCGATACAGCATCTTATAGGCAGCGCGGATCGCGGTTAATGCCTCTTTACTAAACCCATGACGTTGCAAACCTACCACGTTAATCCCGAAAGGTCTTGCATGATTTCCTTGCGCAATAATATAAGGAGGAACATCCTGTGTCACACCAGAGCATCCTCCTACCATAACATAAGAACCGATAATACAGAATTGATGTATTGCTGTCATACCACCAATAATTGCAAAGTCATCAACATTTACATGCCCAGCTAATGTAGCATTATTAGATAAAATACAATTGCTTCCAATGATGCAATCATGAGCAATATGTGCGTTTACCATTAATAAATTATCATCACCAATACGTGTAATGCCTTCTGCTTGCACAGTACCACGATGAATAGTTACACTTTCACGTATATGATTGCGATCTCCAATCTCAACTCGTGTTGGTTCACCAGAATATTTTCGATCCTGATTCACATCGCCAACTGAAGCAAATGGCCAGAGAGTATTGTTTTTTCCGATAGAAGTATGACCATGAACTACCACATGTGATTTTAGAACTGTGCCAGCACCAATTCTAACATTAGAACCCACGACACAAAATGGATTAATTTGGACGCCAGCGCCAATTACAGCGCCTTCTTCAACAATGGAAGTAGGGTGAATAACGGCGGTAGTATCAATCACCAATTAAACCTCCCGGCTACGGGCACACATCATTTTTGCTTCACAAACAATTTTGCCATCAACGGTAGCATCACCTTTAAAACGTGTGAGCCCACGACGAGTTTTTTCAAAGTTAACTTCCATAATCATTTGATCGCCTGGAACCACTGGGCGTTTAAAGCGTGCTTCATCAATTCCTGCAAAATAGTAAAGTTCGCCCGATTCTAATTTGCCCATACTTTTAAATGCAAGAATACCAGTAGCTTGAGCCATAGCCTCTAAGATTAAAACTCCTGGAAAAATAAGTCTTCCAGGAAAATGACCTTGAAAAAACGGTTCATTTACTGACACGTTCTTCACTGCTCGTAAATATTTGTTTTTTTCAAATTCAATAACGCGATCAACTAATAGAAATGGGTAGCGATGCGGTAAAAGGTTAATGATCTCTTCAATTTTTAGGGTATGCATGTGAATAGTCAAAATACTCTTCCCGTCCTCAAAGCTAATCGCATCAATAATGAGACTTGTAAAAAATTATGATTTTTCCACAAAACCATAAATTATTTTTGTGTCCCTATACTTACTCTTAACTTCACATATTATTTTATCTACACTATATATATTATCTATACTATATATAAATTATGTGGTATTGTGGTTATTTTTTTATATTTTCAAATTTACGCTCAATATTTTTCAAGCGTTTTCTGATATCATCAATATTCATTACTAATGTCGCAGTTTTGCGCCAGGTTTTATTGGGTTGAATTGGGACGCCTGAAGAGTATATGCCAGGTTCCGTAATAGATCGCATTACCATACCCATACCAGTCACCGTGACTTTATCACAGATATCTATGTGTCCATTAATAACACTTGCGCCACCAATCATACAATATCGACCAATTTTAAGACTTCCAGCCATAATAACACCGCCCGCTACTGCAGTATTATTTCCGATAATCACATTATGTGCAATTTGACACTGATTATCTATAACAACATCATTACCAATTTTCGTATTATCGAGGGCGCCACGATCAATCGTGGTACAGGCACCAATCTCAACACGGTGCCCTATAATTACCGTACCTAAATGAGGAATTTTAACCCACTTGTCACCATCATACGCATAACCAAAACCGTCAGAACCAATCACTGTTCCTGATTGAATTAAACAATCCTGTCCAATTTCTACTTCATGATAAATAGAAACATTAGCCCACAATCGACTCCTGGAGCCAATATGAGTTTTTTTCCCAATAAAACATCCGGCACCAATTACTACATCATCACCTAATACAACATCAGATTCAATGACTGTATTAGCGCCAATTGCTACGTGCTTGCCCAGAAAAGCTGTCCGGTCAATCACTGCACTTTGCGCGATCCTTGTCGATGGTTGTGGTGTGCTATCAAATAATTGCGCTATACGAGCATACGCTAGGTATGGATCAGCCACCACCAATGAAGAACCATGAAAAAATTCAAGATCTGCCCGTTTTAACACCACCGCTGAAGCTTGGCACCCCGAAAGCTTTGTACGATATCGCTTATTGGAAAGAAAAGTTATCTGACCTCTTTGTGCAGACCGCATAGATGCAATACCAAAGATGGAAATTTCTCCGTCACCATACAATTCTGCATTTAACGCCTGGGCCAAATCAGCCAGTCGAATGAAAAACATAGATTATTTTACCTGCTTTAAAACATCAGCAGTAATATCTTTTTCTGAGGCAACATAAGCAACCGCACCTCGATCAAGTACTAAATCATAACCTTTAAGTTTAGCAACTTTCTGAACAATATTCTGAATTTTATATATAATTCTATCTCGCTCTTCTATTTGGCGACGACGATTGTCCTGATCAAAGACGCGAGCAGTATTATTAAATTCTTCGCGCTGTTTGATAATCTCTTTTTCCATTGCAAGCTGGTCACTTGCTTTCATAGTTGATCTATCACGCTGAAGATTCTGTATTTTAGTTTGCAAACCATGCTCCATACTTTGCAAGGCAATCGTTCGATCCTTAAATTCTTTTTCTAACTTATGTGTTACCACAGAAAGTTCTGGTAATTGCTGAAAAATATCAGAAATATTTACTACTGCGATTTTATCAGAAGCGTTAGCTGATACAGAAAAAATCAAAAAAAAACTCAGACTGACAACACGCAACACCTTTTTCACTATTAAGCTCCTTATGAACTTTTAATATTATTAATTATTATTACTACAGTTCTACAGTACAGAGTGCATCACTATTATGCCATGCTAACTAGACTCCTTTACTTCAGATTATCGCGCATGATTTAACTCTATTTAAATACTGTACTACCAAGTTTTTCCTATATAAAATTGAAATGGTTCCGATTTATCACCATGATACTTCTGAAAAGGATAAGCATAAGAGAATACCAATGGCCCAAGAGGTGACATCCATTGTAATGCAGCACCTGCCGAAATACGAATATTTCTAGGTTGACTATAATCTGGAATATGCAAGCGCATCATCTCCTTAGTCTCTTCCCAGTGCGTATCCCATAACATGCCAGCATCCACAAACAGAGAAGTACGTATTAAATTCACATATTTTGCATTAAGAAAAGGTGTGGGTGTTATTAACTCAGTACTTAAGACCACTAGAGCATTACCACCAACTGAATCTTCAGACTGACATATACTACTTAGTGAGCTACCAGTACACTTAGACTTAGATAAAGCATTATTATAATATACAGCCTTTGGCCCAATAGTGTTAGCACGTAAACCTCGTACTGTAGTTAAGCCACCGGCATAAAAGTTTTCATAAAACGGCAACTCCTTACTACCCAGACCGTCTCCATAACCCAGACGGCCGCGACACAATAGAATCCAGTCTTTCCTGAGATTTAATGGAAAATATTGTTGCATACTCATCATGATCCTATAGAAAGTATTGCTTGAACCAGGTATGGTTATTTTTCCATTCAGATTCGCATCATGCCCTCTAGTAGGAAAAAAACTACGATCTAATGTGTTATAGGTCCAACCATAGTTCAAAGTAATATCATCTGTAGAAAACTCTTCAGTAGTAGAAATTGAGGGGGTTTCACCATGAGCACGCAAATAGCGCCACATAGCAATTTGTGGTTTCATATCAGAAAGACTGTGGTGTAGATAACCGAAACCAAAACGGAGCGTATTTGCTTCGTTTAATGGAAAACCAAGCGTGCTATCCCCTCCATAATATTTATTAGTATAGTCTGACAAATCTGCAGCATGAGCTTTAAAATCATTATAAATTAAACGCCCGCCAAGACTCACGCCAAAAGCAGTAAAATAAGGATCAGTCAATGAGAGTTCAGCATACGTCATATAATCATTTTTTGTGCTGTTTATGCCGATCGCATTACCAGTCCCCAACCAGTTGTCCTGAGTGAGTCCAATCTGAAAATTCACACCGTTTTCTGTGCCATAGCCTACACCTAAGTTAATTGTGCCCGTGTTCCGCTCTTGTACTCTATACACCACATCTACTTGATCGAGGGACCCAGGAACCCGTTGTGTTTTAGCGCTAACTGAAATAAAATAGCCGAGACGATTTAAGCGCTCCTTTCCTTGATCAACCAGATCACGTCGTAACCACGCGCCTTCTATTTGCCGCACTTCACGGCGCAAAACAACATCTTTTGATACCTGATTACCCTCAAAACGTACTTGGCGCACGTAATATCGACTACCTGAATGAATAATAAAATTTAACTTTATGGTTTTTTGAATATCATTGATATTTAGATTAGTCTGAATCTTTGGATATACATACCCTTGATTTCCTAATATTTTTTTAATAGCGTCTTCTATGCGCAACGCATGCTCTCTATTATACAGAGCACCAATCTGCTCTGATTTTAAAGTCTGAACCTCTCTTGACTCTAGTTGTATATCGCTATTAATGCTAATATCAGATACTTGATACTGCTCACCTTCAGTTACATTTATAGTAATAAAAATACCTGTTTTATCTGGAGTCAGATTAACCTGAGTGGAATCAATATTGAAACGTGCATAGCCACGATTGAAATAGAAGCTTCGTAAGGTTTCCAAATCTTCATTGACTTTTTGTGTCTGATATTTACCATTACTAAACAGATGCAGCCAGGAAGCGTTATCTTTTAATTGTAAATGAGAGATAAGTTCATCCGTACTGAATATTGTATTTCCCACTATGTTAATTTGTTGAATTTTTGCAGATCTACCTTCAGAAACAAGCAATTTTAAATCAACACGGTTACCTGGTAATGAGGTTACAACAGCCTGAACGTTGGACCGATAATGACCAATGCTATAGTAAAAGTCCTCTAATCCTTGTTCAATCGCGGTAAGAGTAGCACGATCTAATGCCTTGCCAATACGTATACCAGAGGAATTTAAATGCTGTTTTAACATCTCTTCCTTAAGAATTTTATTGCCTGAAATAGTGATGCAAGCAATGACTGGACGCTCTTTAAGTTTTACAATCAGTGAACCACCATCACGTATCAGCTGCACATCATCAAAGTTTCCAGTTGCAAATAATGCGTGCATAGTCTTTTGAATATCCTCCTGAGAAGCCACACCTGCAACACGAATAGGCATATTTCGTAGTACAGATTCAACGGAGATCCGCTGCAGTCCATCAAAAAAAATATTTTTTACCACAAATCTATCCGCACTATATACAGTAGCGCTGCTCAAAAGCAGTGATGCTATGAGAAAATTTTTCATCGGCATCCTTTGATAAATGCATCCCAACTTTACATTATATATTTTATTACATAGCATAAAATTATATAATGTAAAAAAATTAAAAGCGCGATCAATCATTGAAAACATAAGCCCTTTCTTTAAAAAATATTGGACCAATGCAGTTAAAATAACAAGAAAGTTTATGAATGTGTTCAGGCATAGAGCTACCTATTATCTTTAATCTAAAGACAAAGTCTATTATCAATACCTAAACTAACGGTGAAAAATAATCAATCATCCAAAGATTGACGCTTAAAGAACGCTAGGAGCATGACGTAGACAATGCAGTAAGATTCTGTTAATCTCAACAGACACGTTATAATACTAAAATAAATCCATCGAAATTATGGAATGATCTCTCGCATATCCTGCATTGTTATATTCTCAATATTAAAACCTGCTTTTCAGTCATAAGTAGTTTCTTTTATAAATAAAAGCTATAATTCACGCCAATACAGTGTTCTATACGTAACAGGCAGTAACAGGCATAAAGCTGATGTAACCCCAAATCCTGCAACAGGATTAAACTTTTTATAAGATATGGTTCTGCTAAAAATGAGAAAAGCTATATCTTATAATCGCATTGCTTAACTGCTAATTCTAATAGAGTTTATCTATCGGAGTGATTCCACTCTAACACGCTGAAATGCTCTAAGGGCAATCATAACTAAATTATTAAAAAATATCTTTCTCTAGTCTTATCGGCTGGCTATAAAATACTGTTGTATCTCCAGTACCAGTGATCTAGGCAGATAAGCCTATAGCAGATAAGCCTATAACATACATACAAATACACTGTGCTTTCAGTAGCAATAACAGCAATTCTTCAATGATCTATGCATCATTAAAATATTTTTGTTAACAACTCTTCTAGGACTGACTCTACTAAGACTCTAGATGCCGGTTCGCAAACTGACCCTTGGATACTATCAATATATTTTTATTTGCATGCATTCAGATACATTACATGCCTAAAGCAATGTTGACTTGACTGTAGTAACAGCAGAAATTCAGCAAGTAATCACTAAATACATCTTAAATATGACCAGAATAGGTTCTGTCTAGTACGCCAGTATCTAGAAATCACACTCGTAATTGACGAAGAACTTTATTTTTATACCTCGCAAGAGGTTGTATCATTCATGCTGATCTAAAGGCTCACGCAATTCTCAATAGCTATGTACTGATTGAATCTAAATAAATGCACCTAATTGATATTATAAATCAAATCTATTCAGCATTGTGTAACTCTATTACGATGTAAAAATACTTTCCTAAAAACTCACTGCTCCAAACTAATAGAGCATGAGATTATTTTACTAGGTACTGATTCACTATCTAAAATGTAAACAATCATGTGCTGTGATAAAATAATTTTTATACCATTTTATGCCAATAGAAGTTAATACGTTTAAGATGCTACTAAGGTAGTATACTATCCTTAGATAGTACCTGCAATAATCAACTTAGATAGTACCTGCAATAATCAACTGCAGACTAGCAAAAACTGGAGCTGCAGCACTTAGGCTATCAATACGATCTAGTATACCACCATGTCCAGGGATTAAGTTTCCGCTATCTTTGATACCAACTGTACGTTTAAAAATGCTTTCGCTTAAATCACCCAGAACAGAAGCAAGCACAGTTAATATCGAACATAACAACAGGCTTATCGGTGATATATGCAATACTGTTAGTCGGCTAAATAGAAAAAAAATCACATACGAGCTAAGCAGTCCACCTAATAAGCCTTCCCAGGTTTTTCCTGATGAAATTTTTGGCACTAATTGATGCCTTCCAAAAACCTTTCCAAATAGATAAGAGCCAGAATCTACCCCCCAAACTAATATTAATAAATATAGGAGGCGCCACGCGCCGACAGCATGATCTAATTGATAGTGATACTGACGAATCATTAGCATACCACAAAAAAACGACCAAATAGTTAATAAACCAAATAAAATAGCTAAAATTCGTGAAGTTCTCCACAAAAAGGCTGAGGAAGGGTAAAATATTACTAAAGGTAATACCAATATCCACCACCATATTGCAACCCATAGCACATCAGGGATGCGCAACCAATGTATCCGCTCCAGAGAATTACCAGATAGCATATCCAAAGTACTAATACATAACATTAACCCACATAACAGTATGAACAACACTCGATGATAAAAAAGAGATAAGCCCGCCAAAGGACACCATTCCCATGCAGCTAACATGCTTATTAAAAATATAATGATACCAAATGCCAAGATAGGTAGGTAAAATATTGCTCCAATAATAATTGGAATAAATATTAGTGAGGTGATACATCTCATTCGTAACATCCTACCGCCTCAGTTCTTATCAACATTTAAAGAGTGGCGCCACCAAATCTACGCTCTCGTTTTGCAAATGCATTGAGCGCACCTTTAAAAACGTCCTTATCAAAATCAGGCCACAGTGTGTCTGTAAACCAAAATTCTGCATAAGCCACTTGCCATAATAGAAAATTACTAATACGATATTCTCCTCCGGTCCTGATTACAAGATCAACAGGTACCATCGTACTTAAGCATAAATGTGCGCTTAATGTTTTTTCTTCAATTTCATCTGGACGCAGAAGACCATCTTGCACTTTTTCGGCCAACGTCCGCACTCCATGAATGATATCCCAGCGCCCGCCATAATTAGCAGCAATATTTAGTATTAAACCTTGATTATTTTGAGTTTTTTCTTCCGCACAGCGGATACAATCTTGCAAGCGATGACTAAAACGGGTAGTGTCTCCAATAATATTCAAGCGAATATTATGTTTGTGTAAATTTTTAACTTCTGTATCAAGAACTAACACAAATAACTCTAATAACGCTATCACTTCCTGACTAGGACGATTCCAATTGTCACTGCTAAACGCATATAACGTTAGTGCATCCAATTGGTAACTTACAGCATAACTAACAGCACGCCGTACAGATTCAGCGCCTGCCTGATGACCAGACATGCGTAATTTTCCTTGTTTTTTTGCCCAGCGACCATTACCATCCATAATAATTGCTACATGACGGGGCTTAACCATATGCATCTGCTGGTTCTTGTATTGCAATTGATCTTCGGATGACATCACACGTCATGCTTCCCTTAATTCAGAATTTTATAACTTCTAAAAATCTTGCTTTATTAAAGCTAAGCTAGCATAATATAATGCATAATTTTATAAAAACTATTAATACAATACGAGTTAAAATTCATAAATAATCGTAAGTTAAATTATCATAGATCGTTTTCCGCTCAAGCGTGGTAATATCTCCCATGCTATAGATCTCGCTTCACTATCAATAGCAAGTACCGCATCAACGCTATCCGGTTCACAATAAGACAAAGTGTCTAAAACTGCAGAATTCAGTGAAATAATATCAGTAAAAGCTATTCCTGATGCTAAAAATGCTGCTACTGCAACCTCATTAGAGGCGTTCAATATCGTAGTAGCTGCCTGTCCCGATTGACTGGCCTGAATAGCGAGCTTAAGACAAGGATAGCGAACATAATCAGGTTCTAAAAAAGTCATTGCTGAAATATGATGAAAATTCAGCCTTGGAGCTCCTGAACTCACTCGCTGAGGCCATCCCATACCATAAGCAATGGATGATCGCATATCCGGAACGCTCAGCTGTGCCGTTATACCACCATCCAAATAACGAACCATGGAGTGTATAATAGATTGTGGATGGATAATCACTTCTATCTGCTTATCAGAAGCATTAAAGAGCCATCTTGCCTCAATGTATTCTAAACCTTTATTCATCATAGTAGCTGAATCAACAGATATTTTACGCCCCATCAACCAATTTGGATGGGAACATGCTTGATCTGGTGTCATATCACGCAACTTCGATAAGGGGGTGTCGCGAAATGGACCTCCTGATCCTGTAAGAATAATACTCTCAATACCGTTATCCTCTAGAACACCAAACCCTAACTGAGTCTGTAAAGATGCGGGTAAGCTTTGGAAAATGGCGTTATGCTCACTATCGATAGGTACAATCTGAGCCTGAGAGGAGATGACCGCCTCTAGAAAAAGTCGACCACATGTTACTAATGATTCTTTATTAGCCAGCAAAACTTGTTTACCAGCCTGAATAGCAGATAAAGTAGGCAGCAACCCTGCTACTCCTACAATTGCAGAAACCACCTGATCAACATCATCCAAAGCAGCCATATCACAAATGGCCTGGTGACCATGTAATACCTCAGTGGCAATATGAAGATAATGCAATTGAAATCGTAATTCACACGCAGCTTTTGCATCTAGCATAACAGCGAAATCCGGACGAAATTCTAAGCATTGCCGCATCATCCCTTCCACATTTCGTCTAGCTACTAAAGCTTTGACGGTAAATAGCTTACGATTTTCTCGAACTACAGATAGTGTGCTACTACCGATAGAGCCAGTTGAACCAAGGATCGTTAATTGCTTCATACGTTTACTTAGTATAATCCAAACACAGTCGTTATTGCAAAAAAACGGATAGTTAGTCTAATTTGGAATATTTTACATAGTACCAACACATAACTACTGTGCTAAAAATTTTAAAAATCTAATATATCCTTCTCTTTATCTAACAGAATTCTATCTATCTTTTTAATAAAAAGATCAGTGATTTTCTGTACTAGTTCTTGTGCGCGCCGATCCTGTTCCGAACTAATTTTTTTCTGTTTTAAAAGCAGCTTAATGTTATCATTGGCATCACGCCGTATATTACGAATCGAAATTTTCCCCTGCTCAGATTCACTACGTGCTAGTTTAATCAGCTTATGTCGACGCTCTTCGGTTAGCGCTGGTAACTGAACGCGGATATCTATGCCTACTGTCTGCGGGTTAAGACCTAAGCCTGAAGTTATGATTGCTTTTTCAACTAAAGAAATGATAGATCGATCAAATATATTGATCTTTAATGTACAGGAGTTTTCTACAGTAATATTACTTAATTGAGATAAGGGGGAGGGCGACCCGTAATAATCAATGACGATACCGTCAAGTATAGATGCCGATGCACGCCCGGTACGAATTTTTCTAATATTTTGTATAAACACTTCCACGCATTTTTTCATGCGTATTTCGACGTTATGCTGAATATCATTAATCACTCTGAAAACCTTAAAGTCTATTTATATTACCGCTATGTTCAGGAACTGCAAACACAATCTGTCAGTGACGTATCACTCTCATTAGATTGGCAGTGCCTACCTTAATGCTCGTTATGTATGTATATTAAATAAAAATTAATTTGTGATTAGAGTGCCTTCTTTGTTGCCCATAAGTATACGACGTAGAGCTCCTGGCTTGTTCATATTAAATACACGAATGGGTAGTCCATGATCACGCGCTAAGGTAAAAGCTGCTAAATCCATTACTTTTAGGGCACTGCTTAGTACTTCTGAGTAAGTGAGTTTTTCATATAAAACTGCCTCCGGATAGCTGTTTGGATCAGCAGAATAAACACCATCTACTTTAGTAGCCTTAAGTACTGCATTGGCCTTAATTTCAATACCACGCAAACAAGCGGCAGAATCAGTAGTAAACAATGGGTTACCAATACCTGCTGAAAAAATAACTACGTGATTTTTCTGTAACAGACTATTAGCCTTGTCCCAGCAATACGTATCGCAAACACCATTCAGAGGGATCGCGGACATGAGCGTAACCTTCATATAAGCACGACACATAGCGTCTCGCATTGCCAAACCATTCATTACTGTTGCTAGCATTCCCATTTGATCACCTACTACACGATTCATGCCAGCTCGTGCTAAACCGGATCCCCGAAATAAATTACCACCGCCGATAACTATACCTACCTGAATACCTAATGCTACTAACTCTTTAACTTCTATTGCCATACGATTTAATGCACCAGCATTGATTCCAAAACCCTCAGGACCTTGAAATGCCTCACCGCTTAACTTTAGCAGGATACGTTGATATACAGGTTTTATATAGGTCGCCATAGTCGTGTCCTAGACGATATCTGTAATCAGGAATTCTAGGTTTTACTAGAATTATCTTTAAAATCTCAGGGAATGATGTGTAGTGAAGATGAGATTGTTATTGAATAGTTAGATTTAAAAATCAACGATCTAATCTCAATGATGATTCTCGTGAAACTATTTTGTGACTTGAATTAATTCTGAAACTTCTGTTGCAAAATTTAATATGTTTTTCTTGATCCCCTCACCTACCTCAAATCGTATAAAATTATTAACAACAGCATGCTCTTCTGCAAGGTATTGGCTGACATCTTTATTTGAATCTAAAATAAATGGTTGACTAGTTAGAGATATTTCTCGAATAAATTTTTTCATCCTACCTGTAACTATTTGTTTAGCGATCTCTTTAGGTTTTCCGGATTTCATTGCAATCGCTAATTGAATCTGGTACTCTTTTTCTAAAACTCCAGATGATACATCTTCTGGTGTAATAAATTCAGGCTTGCTTGCTGCAATATGCATAGCAATTTTTTTCGCAAGGCCTGCGCTTGCTCTAGTCAGAGAAACTAACACACCAATACGTTCACCATGTAAATATTGTCCTAAGACTGCACCTTCTAAAGAAGCTATGCGTCGAATATTAATATTTTCACCAAAGTGAGAAATTAAAGACATGCGCTCCTCCTGAAACCGCTCTTCTAGTTTTTTGATATCCATTACCTTACCTAAAACAGCAGCGTCAAGTACTTTATCAGCAAATAGTTGAAAACTAGTAGCCTTAACTACAAAATCTGTCTGACAGTTAATCTCTAGCATGACACCATAATTCCCTATGATTTTACCTCTAACTACACCTTCTGCAGCTATATTGTTCGCCTTTTTTGCTCCTTTAATGATACCCGCTTGACGCATATATTTTATGGCTAAATCGATATCACCATGCGCATCAGTGAGCACTTTTTTACAATCCATAATACCTGCGCCGGTGCGTTCTCGTAAATCTTTTACTAGAGCAGCAGTAATCCTAACCATGCTTTTCTCCTAGATTAACCCGCATCACATTCATCATACGTGCGTGTATGCAATACATCACAGCATGCCTGAAAAACATACTAATTCCTTCATTAAAGAATTATATAATAACTACCAGGAAAAGTCAAAATCTCAAGACCTCTTGAGATCATTGCATCATAATAGCTATCCCCTCATAAATAATTTTATAATAACTATTCCCTCATAAATCACTATTTACTTTACTTATCATTACTTATCGAGAGATAAAATATATCTAGTACATTAAAATAATAGCGCAACAGTTATTTAGATTTTATTTTTGCCTCAATTATATTCTGGATAACCCTTTACGAATAGTAGCTTCTACTGTTGTAAGATATAAGTTGATAGCACGAATAGCATCGTCATTTCCAGGAATGACAAAATCCACACCAGCTGGATCAGAATTTGTATCTACAATCGAAAATACTAAGATACCTAAATTATTTGCTTCTTTAATGGCAATATGTTCATGATGAGCGTCTACAACAAAGAGTGCATCTGGCAGACCACCCATATCTTTAATCCCACCTAAACTATTTTCTAGCTTAGCTAACTGACCAATACGAATCAGTGCTTCTTTTTTGGTTAGCTTCTCAAAAGTGCCATCCTGAGACTGAATTTCTAACTCTTTTAACCGCTTAATAGACTGACGCACTGTTTTCCAGTTAGTCAGCATGCCCCCCAACCAACGGTGATTAACAAAAAATTGATCACAGCTCAAAGCGTGCTTCTTAATAGCGAGATTTGCCGCACGCTTAGTACCAACAAACAAGATTTTACCTTTACGAGTAGAGATCTTTGTAATTTCAGATAAGGCTTCATTAAACATGGGAACAGTTTTCTCAAGATTAATAATGTGCACCTTATTGCGAGACCCAAAAATAAAGGGTTTCATTTTTGGATTCCAATATCGAGTCTGGTGACCAAAGTGTACCCCTGCTTGTAGCATTTCATGCATAGAAATAGTTTCCATAATTACCTCTATAAAATAGACAATACTCATTATATTGATATGTGGTTAAAATTACACATCTCCAATAAAAAAACCTATTAGCTTTAAACTAAATAGGCTCTTCAGAATTACATCAGTAAATATCTGTGATAGCACGGAGCATCCTGTACGCGTAGCTTTTATATCACATAAGTAATCACAAGCAATAAATGATTGCATGTGCATATAGTGTAATTTACTGTAACATTGTCACTATTTAGTGTAATGCGACGCGATCACACTGCGTGTTTACATTTTCACTACATGTCGACGCTATTAAACTTCAATCATCATCAAACAAAACGTGCGTAATGTAAGATACTATTATCTACAGTATTGTATTTGATTGTACTAGTATCTATGACAGTTTAGATTACTGCTTATGAAAAGTACTTATCGACAAAATAAAGCATAACATAATAACATAAGCGATAAGAAATAAATGTAGATCTTGCGATACACATAGAGCGATTTATGCAGTATAATATAGATTATTAAGAACAGTTCTTATACCTACTAATATTTATTATAACTAAATTTACGATAACTATCGTATACGAAGTACTCTATATGAAAGCAACATGACTGCTGTATGTAGCACACAGTAATATGCACAAGTGTCTATCATTAGATACGGTTTTACCGACACTAAAAGTTGGTTTAGCATTTCATTTAGAGAGAGATGTTAGACGCATTGTACAGCATGAAGATGCATAGTGTGTGACATTGTGATCGCTTGCTTTAATATATACATCTTAACCAAGATAGAGTACCTCAAGATAGAGTACCTAACGTATCTAACTGGGGTATGCGGCAAATTCTACTACCAATATAATATCTGGTTCATGGATCGTATTTGAACATGTATTGATATATTAGTTGTGATCTCTACATCATACAGTAGATACAATAGATACAATTCAAAGACTAATCCATTGATGGTGATCATATAACTCTAGAATTATGGCATGCCTTGCATCATACCTGACATAGAGCAAGCGAGATTAATCAGATACTTTTATGTATAAAAATATTAATGTTTATTGTTTATATTTATTATGAATCTAAGAGAGGATTCAAAGACTCCTATTTTAAATTACCATAATTGACAGTATTCTACTATGGTACTATTTTGTATCAAGTGGTGTCATCCTTCTAATTTAATACGGAGACATTTATGACTATTAGAATTAAATCTCATGAAGAGATACATAAAATGAGAGAAGTTGGTCGTTTGGCTGCTGAAGTTCTTGAAATGATCAAGGATCATGTTGCTCCTAACGTTAACACAGAAACACTAGATCATCTATGTAATGATCACATTACTAAAAAACAACATGCGGTATCCGCATGCCTAGGTTATAGGGGATACCCAAAATCTGTATGTATCTCAGTTAATGATGTGGTATGTCACGGAATTCCAAGTCAGAGTGAAATCTTAAAAAATGGTGATATTGTTAATATTGACGTCACAGTGTTGAAAGATCACTACCATAGTGATACCTCTGCTATGTTTATAGTAGGTCAGCCGACTCTTCAAGGTGAACACCTTTGTCGTATTACACAAGACAGCCTCTATCTCGCTATACAACTCATTAAACCTGGTATTCGCCTGAGGACTATCGGTGCGGAGATTCAAAAATTTATTGAAAAACAACATTATTCAGTAGTACGAGAGTACTGTGGACACGGTATTGGAAAAGGTTTTCATGAAGAACCTCAAGTTCTGCATTATGATGCTGATGATGGCGGTGTAGTATTAAAAGAAGGCATGGTATTTACTATTGAACCCATGATTAATGCTGGGAAATCTGGTGTCTATACTCTAAAGGACGGATGGACAGTTAAAACCAAAGACTCTAGCTTATCTGCTCAATATGAACATACCGTTCTTGTAACCCATAACGGATGTGAGGTTATGACGCTACGAAAAGATGAACTCATCCCTCAAATATTTACACATTAACAAGAGTAATCTATAATATAGGTAAAGATCAAACAGATAATTCTTGTAAAGAATAACCACAATCCAGTGACTATTGAGTGGCCATATTTCATATTACATCAAATCTTAAAAATCTAGATAAAAACTACAGATTATATAGTAACATACTATATATACGAGTAGCTAAATTTTTACAATTTTTAATAAAAAACTCTTATCATGATAGGTCTTTTGTCTTTCCTAGGTATCGGGCACTGAAATCATCAAAACATGACCATACCATGACCCTCTATGCATAAAATATAAGAAATAATACTCAGGAGATTCCTGATAATTCTGTCCAGGTTTAGTATTCTCAGACAGAAACTAATATTACTGGTAAAATTTAAAAAGCAATATGGAATATCCCGTCCTTGCTGGTATTATCCAATGCGGGATTAGAATGACACTGGCAAAATATACTTATCTATAGATATTGAATAGATGTTCTTATGATTAGAGAACAGCGGCAAATCTTGACGAAATCCGATTCTTTATACCAGACCAAAAAGTGTCACTGGTTTTTGTTAAAATGAGCTCTATCTCTAAAATAGATTTATTTAGCATAACTAGATTATTATCTTTTGATAGTCTAAAAACGTACTTTGCTAATTTTAGCTTTTGCAAAGTTAGTACAGTTCATGCCCTAAAAATTTCCTTGAAGAAAGTTAATCACTACTTCAATTTGCATAATACCATTAGTGCTATTTGTGACATTAAGACACTAAAAAATTTTAGACTGTTGAACATGAAGCATTTTGCTATTACAGGGGGGTCTAATTGTCATACACTTCAAAAGTCACATACACTTCAAAAGTGACGCAAGAATTGATTGCACCATTTATCTTCTCAGGTAAAGAGTAGCTACTCATGTTCTAATACATTCAAGAGACTGTACATGATTATTGATACAACACTTAAGTATACTGCTAACATCAGCATATATCAACATAGCATATTTTGGCATCATAGATCATCTTGATTACAAATCAAGACATAGAGGACATATTGGTCATTTGTTCAAAATGATCTCTTCTATAGATTTTATATAGATTGTTACAGTATTCCCATTCTAGGACTGCTCTTTTCTTAAAGGTGCTCTTACAAGATATTATACACAAGACTCTCACTTTACACAGTCCTGATGGATACTAGTTCTCGGAAGAACAATAAAATTATAATTTATAACCTGTACTTTAAGTTATACTAACAGGACAACGCTGTTTGTTAATCAAACCGATCAATGATATCTCTATCAAGCAGTCTGATCTTGTATTTCAAGAGGAATATAAATGCATTTAGAGAGGAATGTAAATGATCTGAGCCTAATTTTAATACATTTATTAGCGCTCTGTATAAAACAGATATATAAACTTTTTACTGCTTCTGCGTAGTAGATATTGATATACAGATATTTTTCTATTGCAGCATTCGTACATTACTATTATTCTTGCTCTGCCATTATTGTATAATGCATACTGATTTTACAATAAATACTGAGCGCATATTATATGGGGTGGTTGCACTGATATGTTACAGATCAGTGATTTAGATGATTGCTATACACATACAAAAATAATGTTATGTACAGGTTAGTATAATATGACGACAATCTAACATCCTGAGCACACTTCTGATCTTATGTGTCATATTTCACATAGCTTGATTATACTGAATCCATATCTATTAAAAGTATGCGACCCGATATACACCTACAAGTAATAAAATTAACTATGCAATGTAATGATGCAGAGACCGCAACTCTGCTACGTTCTTAAATAAAAACGATAACTTATCTACAACTAAAATGTGATATATCTGTGATATATCACAGTATTGCGATACAAGATAGCTATGAATTATAATGCTCTAATATAAAATCTCTTTATGCTATTTGATACCATTAACATGGCAGAATATTATCATTCACAGTTACATGCACACCTATATGTTGCTCTTATTACCAACTAAACATAACGTTTTTAAAGTGATATATAATATATGATACTCGTTCTATCGATATTATCAATAATAATAATAAATATCACTAAATCTTACTTAGATAGAGTAAAATTTATAAGATAATACCGTGTTAATCGCCTGATTAAAATTCATAAATTAGTTTTAGCTTATCTCATATGCGATATTTTTCGTTTTTAATAAAAAATAAATTTATTAAAATTTGCAATTACTTTACAGTTCATATTGTATTCTAATACTAGAGATTTTAGACGCCTCAGCCGTTTCTGTTGAGCAAGTGAGATAGCGAAAATCTATAAAGCATTTATCTTATATCAGTGAGCATTAAGAAACACTATATTAAAACACACTATTATATAGTTATTGTGATTGATATAAGAAACAAAAACATCACAACAGGGACTTCCCAAGAAGTGATGTGTGGACTATACTGGTTAAAATATATAATATGAAAATGAGCCTCGAACTATATATAGATTTCTGCTTTAATATTCGAAAAATCAATATCTAAAGCAAACCTAAAAGGTTTGTCAGCTACTGATAGGCAATGCTATATAACACACAATCTATACTATAAGGCAGCTATTGTATTTATAAATGCAATATATGCATTTGACATCTATTATACAGTAACGACCAGTAACGACCAGAAGATATATATTTTTATGTGTCTCTCATTAATCTTGATTCGATTCTCTCATATATAATGATATATTTAGCGATGTACTAGCATACAAGAGCGATCAGAAAATATAACGAGCATGCGTGTATATACTCTCGTTTGTTCTTTGATTTATACCTATGTGTATCAAAAGATACCTGCATAATAACAGATCTTTAGGAAAGTTTATGCATCGTTATCGAATGCCTGCAATTTTTTTAGATAGAGATGGCACCATAAATCTAGATTGTGGATATGTTTCCACAATCAAGACTTTTATATTTATTAACGGCGTTATTGATGCAATGTATAAACTAATAAAAATGGGTTTTTCTCTAATATTAGTTACAAATCAATCTGGTATCGCACGCGGTATATTTAGTGTAGATCAGTTTATGACCCTAACTAGATGGATGGAGAGAACTCTTGCAAAAAACAATGTCAGGTTGGATGGTATTTATTTTTGCCCACATAATCCTCCAAACTTAGTGCGTGTATCGTATCAGTTGTGTAACTGCCGCAAGCCCAAACCAGGTATGTTGCTTGCTGCCCAGAAAAAATTCAATATTAACATGTCAGCCTCCTATATGATTGGTGATACTATTGCAGATATGCAGGCAGCAAAATCAGCAGGTGTTGGAAAAAAAATACTAGTGCGTAGCGGTAAAAAGCTGCCAAAAGAATATAACCATAACGCTGATTGGGTACTAGATAGTCTAAAAGATTTACCTCAGTATATCCAATCCAAACATCTTAAATGACCATTTATTTTATACTATTTGATACTAAAATCCTGTAAAACCACTGTAAAGACACTGAAATACATGTCTATATAGCTCCTGCTATATAGACAAATGAATCCGTAAAACTATAAGTTAGTTACTTTAAGTAAATGATCCGTGATCATACCAAAATCTTTACGAACACTGGTGATTATTTTGACTAATTGAACATCGTATACCCTATGATAGCTCTAATTATAATCGATGCACAATCTATCCAAAATGCTCTAAAAATCAACTCGATACTTCCAGATACGCATCACACCCTGTAATGAATAATTACAATTAAAAGATCTTTCTGGCTAATAAATAGAAATTAATATAAATAGAAATTAATATTACTGCACGACTTAATGATTTTTGGCGTCAATAGGTAAATCATCTGATTTTTAATATCAATTACGTGTTATACGTCATAAAAATATATTACTAGCTCTTTCATACTGTTCATAAAATCAGCAATGATTAAAGGCATCTCTCGCTTTTCATAATTCTGTAAATTTAGATTAATCATCGGTTTTAATAAAAAGATTATATCACTTATTAGCTTATATCTAAATATTTAAATAGACTAATCATAGTTACTATCTATAGTCTATATATAGATATATAATACATCCATGTATTATATATCTATATATAGATATATAATACATCCATGTATTACCTACCCTTTTATTTACTTTGTATTCTTAAAAGCTCTTCTTTAGAAGAAATTAGTATCAAATTGAAGAACAGATGATAATATAGACGGTATTGTATTACATATAGAGATTGTTTGATCAAAAGGTCATATCAAAGCTTTTATTATTCAACTAAGATGATTAGAAATGAAAACCTTAGGATTAATTGGATGGCGAGGAATGGTAGGCTCTGTCCTAATGCAGAGAATGCATGAAGAAGGTGATTTTAATATAGTACATCCTATTTTTTTTTCCACTTCTCAATATGGTCAGGTTGCACCGATATTAGATGGAAAACCAACGGGGATTTTGCAAAATGCACTTGATATTAACGCATTACAGGCACTTGACATCATCATAACCTGTCAAGGTGTAGAGTATACTAAACGTATATACCATAAGCTTCGCAGTACAGGTTGGTCTGGTTATTGGATTGATGCAGCGTCGACCTTACGTATGACAGATGACGCAATAATCATTCTTGATCCGATAAATTATCAGGTCATTTATGATGGTCTAGATAGTGGGGTTAAAACTTTTGTAGGAAGTAATTGCACTGTCAGTCTCATGTTAATGTCACTAGGTGGGCTATTCGCTCATAATTTAGTAGAATGGGTCTCTGTGGCAACCTATCAAGCGGCTTCTGGTAGTGGTGCGCATCATATGCGTGAATTGTTGAATCAGATGGGCGTCATACATCATCATGTCAAGAAGGAATTACAAAACCCAACATCCAGCATTTTAGAAATTGAACGTAAAGTTACTAGGATAACAAAAAACGATATTTTGAAAGAAAACTGTACTGTACCATTAGCGGGTAACTTGATCCCCTGTATTGATCAATACTTACATAACGGTCAGACTCTTGAAGAATGGAAAGGGCAAGCTGAAACAAATAAGATTCTAAACACTACCCATACCATTCCAATAGATGGTATATGCGTAAGAATTGGGGCGTTGCGCTGCCACAGTCAAGCACTGACCTTAAAATTAAAACAAAATATTCCTTTGTTAGATATTGAACAATATATAACCGCGCATAACTCATGGGTTAAAATCATACCAAATGATCGAGAGATGACTCTACGACAACTAACACCAGTAATGGTGTCAGGTACATTAAATGTCCCTATCGGTCGATTGCGCAAGCTGAATATAGGGCCAAAATATGTTTCTGCTTTTACTGTAGGTGACCAATTATTATGGGGCGCAGCCGAACCGCTACGCCGCATGCTTCGTCTACTGCTAAGTTAATTAATTCATGATAATTTAAATTATCATCGATAATATTTTAATTTTATTTAGGTAATAAAATACCATAACATAACTGTTGCCATGCGTTTTGCATGAGTCATTTAAAAATTTTATATCTCGTTTGTACAATATAAGTTGCTTAGCAACCCGTAATAATATGAGACTGTCATACCTCTAGAGTGTTGCTATATTAGTGATATGAAATATCTGCGCTGCTCAGTCAGCATATACAGAAGTTGAGGCTATTTAACATCTATCACATTAGACACGTTAAGATGTTTTAAGCAATTATGTATCATTGTTTACACTCAGTGTTCCAAGTTATAGATTATGCACGAATCCACACAGAGAGCGCACCAATATCAAGAGGTTGCAGTAGCAATGTTGTATATCTGATAAATACTACCAGTATTTATGCGTCGTAGTGTTATTCTAATGCTGTATTACGGACAACAATATTTGACCATTGAGCATCATTTAATGCAGTGAGCTGTAAACTCAAAGGCAGATTTTGTATACAAAATAGTTTTAATCAAGATTATATCTTGAATGGTACCTTAGAATATATTTACTACAATTTTCACTATTAGTAACTTTAAGTATACATTTTTATGTTAAACATAGATTAAGATCACTGATATTAGTTTGTGATATCTAATAAAGTAGACTTTTTAATTTAAACTCGCACTAAATTTCTAAATTTACACTGTTTCTGTTTTGATTTGTAACTATTTATAGGATTAGCATGCTTGATCGAAATCTACTACGAAAAGAACCAAACTCTATTGCTAAAAAACTATTACGACGAGGTTATGTTTTAAATATAGAAAAATTATACGTATATGAGGAACGGCGTAAATCGCTACAAATTTCAACAGAAACCCTGCAAGCAAAGCGTAATTTGTATTCCAAATCTATCGGATACGCTAAGCAGAGAGGAGAGGAAATCACACAGTTATGCAACACGGTTAAACTACTGTCTGAGCGAATCGATACACTGAAAAAAGAATTAGATTTGGTATGTAGTGAAATAGATACTATTTTAGTATCTATTCCAAATATCCCTGATGAGGGTGTACCTATTGGACAAAATGAGAGTAATAATCAAGAGATTAACCGATGGGGTAAGCCTAGAGAATTTAATTTTACCATACGCGATCATGTTGAGCTAGGTGAGCGTACTTCAGGGTTGGATTTTCGGGCTGGGGTCAAAATTACAGGCTCGCGTTTTATCGTTATGAGAGGCCAAGTGGCACTAATGCATCGCGCGCTTAGCCAGTTTATGCTCAATCTCCATACAAAACAGCATGGATACCAGGAGGTACATGTACCATATATAGTGAATAATATCAGTTTGTACAGTACTGGTCAGTTACCAAAATTTACTCAAGAACTGTTCTATGTGGATTCCTTAGATTCTATATTTTCTAATAAACATTATGCTCTCATTCCTACCGCCGAAGTGTCACTAACTAACCTTGTACGGGATGAAATTCTTGAGGAAGTATCTCTTCCATTAAAACTAACATCACACACACCATGCTTTAGATCTGAAGCCGGTGCTTATGGTCGAGATGCGCGAGGCCTGATACGTATGCACCAATTTGACAAAGTTGAAATGGTACAGGTCACTCGTCCACAAGATTCTCAGGATGCGCTAGAAGAAATAGTGAAGCACGCTGCAACAGTTCTACAGCTTCTAGCTATACCATACCGCACTATGTTGCTATGTACTGGTGATATGAGCTTCAGTTCACAAAAAACTTATGATCTAGAAGTCTGGTTACCCGCTCAAAATACCTATCGAGAAATATCTTCCTGCTCAAATATGGGGGATTTTCAGGCTCGTCGCATGAAAGCACGCTGGCGCCCTAAAGGCAGCAAAAAAACTCATTTTGTTCATACAATAAATGGTTCCGGGTTAGCGGTGGGGCGAACCCTCGTAGCAGTTCTAGAAAATTATCAACAAGCCGATGGCCGTATTGTAGTGCCAGAAGTTTTAAAGCCATATATGCATGGTCTATCTATAATAGGATAAACTACAAAATTGCATGAATAACTCATAGTAATCATGGCATCTAATAAGGATTTTTGTAAGCAGCCTAATCTATTATAATATAAGCTAATCATTTTATTCATTTATGAAACCGGTATGCTCAATAGATTGATTTTTGTTTTAACAAAAATTATGATCGCTTCTATACACAATAGATTGTTATGATATTAATTATTCATTCTGTGGTCACGCAGAATTATGGACCTTCGTAAAGCTTGTTGAACTTTAAAAGTCAAAACCTATAAGTCAAAGCACTTATCGAAGTTGGTACAAGCTGTAGATAATTTTATATCGATATACTTTGCTTAATTGTTACAATTTAACTGTAAACATTACAGTATTTAGTTGTACATGATTAATCATTGGTGTTTTTTATTGCTATACACTAATATAGTCATATATCTACTAATCTCTAAACTTTAGTAAAATATCTACTACTTGCTAAACGCTAGAAATATTTTATAAAAGCATGGCTAAATGCATCCTTCGTGCATGCGAAAGTGATCAAATCCTTTAAGACATATCTTTACTGGTTTATGGTTTTTTAAAAACGTTAACCCATTTTCTTGTGGAAAAACTTTTCCAATACAGGTGTATGATACTCCGTGAGGTCCTAGTGCGATCTCTAAACTAGCACGATTCATTTCTGGTACAGTAAAGCATAGCTCATAATCTTCTCCACTGCTTAGTGCCCAACGCAAAGCCTGTTGTGCGGAAAAATTTTTCGTGATCACGGAAGATATTGGTAGTGCGTCAAGATTCAGTTGCGCACCACAGGAGCTAGCTTCTAAAATATGACCTAAATCTGAAATCAAGCCGTCTGATAGATCAATGGCAGAGCTAGCTAAATCACGTAACGATTTTCCCTGGGGTACTCTAGGGATGGGGCGTAAATGGCGCCGAATTAGAGCATCGCGAGAAACTTGGTCATGAATATTAATTTTATCCCGTAATAACTGCAAACCTGCGACACTATCACCTAAGGTACCCGTTACATAAATCCAGTCGCCTACACATGCACCGCTTCGTTTTAATGCCAGACCCCGAGGAACTGTTCCATGAATACCTAATGTCATGCTAAGCGGTCCACGCGTTATATCCCCACCGATAAGCTGCATCTGATAGTAATCTAGAAAATCAAATAAACTATCACTAAAAGCTTTTAACCAATTATTGTTAACTTTTGGCAATGTTAAAGCAAGAGTTAACCATGCAGGATCTGCACCTATTGCAGCTAAATCGCTCAGATTTACAGCTAAAGCTTTATAAGCCAGATCAGCTGGATGAATATCGCGTAAAAAATGCACACCTTCTACTAAAGTATCAGTGCTGATAGCTAACGTCTTCTTTTCCGACACATTTACTAACGCACAATCATCACCGATACCTTCTTCTACATCATGTCGAGAGCAGAGTTCACGACCAAAATAACGTGAGATCAGTTCAAATTCGCCACATGCCATAGTTATATTCCACAACTTCAATCACGATAATTATAGTAATCTATACAGATTATTTACGGTTAGGTCGAACCTTTAAAGCAAGTTTATCTAATACGCCATTGACAAATTTATGGCTATCTTCAGCGCCAAAAATTTTTGCTAACTCTATTCCCTCATTGATTGCCACTTTATAGGGCACATCTAGACGCTGGTTTAATTCAAATAAAGCGATACGCAGGATAGCCTTTTCTATCTGACCAAGGTCGTCAATCTGACGGGAAAGATATGGTTGCATTAATTGATCAAGATAGACAACACAAGTTACAATGCCGCTAACAATCTCTCGGAAGTAACTAATGTCAACATTATGAATATCTTGTTCTAATAGAAAATTATTTTCAATATCCATAATGTTGTTTTCAGAAATTTGCCAAGCATATAGCGCCTGTACCGCACATTCTCGCGCGCGACGACGAGCAAAAGGATTCATGAAAGGCCTCTATATGTATCGGGTTATTCTTGAATAGCTTTTAAAATATTAATCATTTCCAGAGCAGTCAGAGCAGCCTCAGCCCCTTTATTGCCTTTTTTTGCTCCAGCTCGGTCGATTGCTTGCTCAATATTGTTCGTTGTTAAAACACCAAAAGCTACTGGAATATTGCTATGCATAGAAATATTAGCTAAACCGGAGCTAGCTTCACCTGCTATAATGCTAAAATGAGCAGTACTACCTTGAATTACTGTGCCCAGAGCTATAATTGCATCATATTTTTTAGTTTTTGCTAATACTTTAACAACTAGTGGAAGTTCATAAGCACCTGGTACCCATATAACTGTAAGATGGTTATCTTGCACTTGACCAATACGTTTTAGTACATCAATCGCCCCACCTAGCAAATATTCATTAATAAATTTGTTAAAACGTGCCACAACCAAAGCAATACGCGAATCTGGAGCAATAATAGTAGCTTCAATCAGGTTCATAATCTTTCTTCCACAATTTATCTAATGTACTCACAGGAACAATTATAGCATACTTATAAACAACCGTTGTATTTACGTATATATAATATGAGATGGCTTTAAAGTCAGCCTAACATCTGGACCTACTAATTTAATATCACTAAAATCTAAAACAAGAACATCATCTAATGTTTTTATTTCTGGTATCTGACATAGTCCACGACCAGTATCGCCTATCAGTTTAGGTGCAAGATAGATAATTAATTCATCAACGACCTTAGCTTTCAATAAAGCACCAGAAAACTGTGAGCCCGCTTCTACTAAAACAGAATTAATTTCTTTTCGTCCAAGAAGGACTAACATAGAAACTAAATCAATATGACCATCATGACAGGGTATGTTGAATTGCTTAACATTATCCGGCCATTGAGTGTTATCACACATATGTCTCATTAGCCAAGTTTCGCCAGGTTGATTAATTAATTGGTGCTCTTGAGTAATACGATTTTGACTATCTATGATTATACGTATAGGTTGCCGCAAGACACCTTTCGGATATATCTCTTGGCTAGCAAGATCTAATTCATCGTAACGCACAGTTAAAGATGGATTATCTGCTAGGACAGTTGCGCTAGTGCTGAGAATAGCTGAACTTTGTGCACGTAGTCTTTGTACGTCTCTTCTTGCCTCTATAGAGGTAATCCACTGGCTTTCTCCGTTAGACGTAGCTATTCTTCCATCCACAGAAGAACCGAGCTTTAACTGTATCCAGGGAAAACCACTACGCATACGTTTCAAAAAACCGCGATTTAGCGCTTCTGATGCAGACATCATCAACCCGTGACTAACTTTAATACCTGCTTTTTTTAAACACTCTAGGCCACGACCAGCTACTTGAGGATTAGGATCTTTCATGGCTATGAAAGCATATCTAACCCCAGCATCAATAAGTGCATTGCAACACGGCGGTGTTCGCCCGTAATAACTGCATGGCTCTAATGTAATATATGCAGTAGATCCTCGTGATTTTTCACCTGCCATGCGTAATGCGCAAATTTCTGCATGGGGTTCGCCAGCTCTTAGGTGATAACCTTCCCCCACAATATCGCCGTCACGTACCAACACACATCCAACGTTAGGATTAGGAGAAGTAGTAAATCGACCACGATGGGCCAGTTCTAGCGCACGGGCCATATAAGATTGATTGCTCATTCCATGTATCCTAAGAGCTAACATTGCATTACTAAGTAGATATATCTTTATGAATATCAGAACTACCTTGATTATGGATAATAGATATCACTTACTTAGTTGATCGCACTTATAGATGGTGATGATTGTATTAACGTACGGCACACAATAAGAGTTGGCCTCAGTTAAGACTATAAAAACATTAAACGTTTCCTTAATACAGAAGACTTATGAATTCTTGGTATAGTTAATATATTTTAACATTCTTGACAATTAGTCAAGATGATGTGCTTCTAGTATTTAGCTCTAATTAGTTCAAGTCATATTAACTCACTATGTCATAAAAATTCTTTAACATAACTTACGCTTGATATAAAAAGATGGCTTCATGATAGAAAAATGGATCTAATGCTAGGAGTGATCTATTAGTATCTTTAACATACTGAATCAATAGATAAAAATACCGTGATTAAGCAATTAATACATATTAAACAGTTAATTAAATTCTATTAAATATTAACTCAGGATCATCACTTATTCATAATAATACTATTAAACAACAACTATCAAAAAACATCTAAGTATTGTATCTCAATACTAGAATAGTCTATAATTAAATATATACAATTAATACTTAATTATTTAATTTGTATACCAGAATGACAAACCTCGCTCAAGACATATGCATTACCTGTCACAGATAGATATCATTAAACAGGTGTGATTAATTGTTACTAATGATAGTCTAATGCCAACAACACTATAAAATTATACCTTGCGTATCTCTTTTAAATTAAAAATGATTGTAAAAGAGCCTGGTGGTGTCTTTGAGCTGATGACAGAAGCTCTATTTCTATAAAATATAATAAGCATAACAGTGTACTTAGATCAGCTAATATTTTAAGATTTTATACAGATTATATTTTTATGTAAGTCTAACAGACTAGAGTAATGATTCTATTGGAGATATATACAATCCTGATATAAATAGTAAATACTATTTATATCACTAATATGACTATGTTGTCTTCATAGATATATCTAGGGAATTGATAGTTACTTTTACAGTATCTTACTGTATTTTACTAATTTACTTTTATATATTGCATGTATAATTTTCATTATACTAAAATAAAATGTTAAGCATGATACAATCATATATATTTTTAGAACTAGACATAATGAAATACTAGCAAATACTAGCAAATACTAGCAAATACTAGCAAATACTAGCAAATACTAGAAGTATAGTATATATGTACACTATCTACATTATGATCTAATTAATAGATTTGAAAAGGGTCATCAAGAGATTACTCTTATGTAGTATAAAAAAGATAAAGCTATAGTATATAAAAAGACTTACATATTACACGAATTATGATGTGCTGTAGAAAAATCTACATCATCTTTATAACTCAACCACACTACAAAAAGGCGAAAAAGTACAATACTTTAGAAAAATCTCATTAACAAATTGCACATGTATTCAATACAGTAAAGCAAACTTTTTATTGTATTAATAAAATTAATAGGATGCTTTTCAGACACTACTATATGCATTTCTGATGTCGAAGCTCAAGGATACACACTGCACAGCTGCAATCTTCTGAGATCATTGTCACCCGAACACTGACTTTTATTATACTTTATGAATAGTGTGCAAAATAGAGTTCTAATGATATTTTTTATTGTATTTGGTAAAAGTCCTTGTACCATTTTACAAAACAACGTACGCCTTCTTGTATTTCAGTGTACGGTTGATATCCCATGATCTTAACCAAGTCACTATTATCAGAGCTCGTAGATATTATATCACCAGGTTGCATGGGTAACATGTTTTTATCTGCCACTATACCTAATGCGTCTTCTAATGCTTCGATATAATTCATTAATGTCACTGGATGACCATTGCCAATATTAAACACTTGATACGGTGCTGAACTACTAGCAGTCCTACCTCCTTCCACTGTCCAATCTGGATTTACTTTAGGAATAGCATTATGCAAAACCATAATCGATTGAACTATATCATCAATATAAGTAAAGTCGCGCTGCATTTGACCATAATTATATATATCAATACGTTTGCCAGATAAAATAGCTTGTGTAAATTTAAATAATGCCATATCTTGACGCCCCCACGGTCCATATACAGTAAAAAAACGCAAACCAGTAGTTGGGGTCCCATATAAATGGGAATACGCATGAGACATTAATTCATTAGCTTTTTTAGTAGCAGCATAGATAGAAATTGGATGAGTGGTATCATCATCTACACAGAATGGCATCTTACGATTTAAACCGTATATTGAACTAGAAGACGCATATAAGACATGCTCTACATCACTATAACGACAACATTCTAAAATATTTAAATGACCTACAAGATTCGCGTCAGTATAAGCCATTGGGTTCTGTAAAGAATACCGCACTCCCGTCTGGGCAGCTAAATGTATGACACGCTGAACGCTGTTAGATTGAAACACTTCTCTCATTTTTGCATGATCAGAGATATCTACCTTTTGAAAAGAAAAACCCATATAATCACTGTTAATAGTTAGACGGGCTGTTTTTAAATGTATATCCTGATTACAATTATTTAAATTATCTAACCCGATAACCTCATGACCAGCATTAAGAAGATTCTGTGTTACATGAAAACCAATGAACCCTGCTACGCCAGTAACTAAGAATTTCATATTATTCTCCTAAATATCAATTTAACATTGATACTCTAACAGTTGTGGTCTCATCACAACTGTTCTGGTTGTTCTATCACAGATAAATAAATAAAACATATGTCAAATCCTACCTCTGTGATTCTATAATGTGTAAAATTAATAACTATTTTTAAGAAATTGGTTCAAGATTTGAAAGAATAGAGCTGTACTAGAAAAATAGTTTTTATTATAATCATCTATCTATAGCGGAATGCTCAATCGTTATGCGTATATCTTGAGGTATTAAGTTAGAGAGAATGCTATAGATATGCTTAGTACGTTTATCCTGCGTACACTGAAAATCCTTAGACTCTTGTCTATAACCTTGATTACGTATCGTAAAGATTAAAGTACTTAACATTGTTTTATCATAGAGCTCTAAAACATGAGTACCATGTAAAACAGATAAACGCTGTGCTATCATGCAACTCTTATCTGAGATCATTCTTCTAGTGATTGTCGGATGCATAATTAAGATTGCAAAAATAATAGCATAACGCTGTAGCGCTTCTTGTGCACCTCTTGCTAACAGTTTTAATATATACAAACAATCTTCTTTTAGAGAAATGCAACTTCTTTCTTTTTTTAAGAGTCCTTGACGCTCCATCTCAGACACTAATGAATCTACTATTCCAGGCAATTCATCCTGAGACCAATTTAAGAAGAACTCACTTTTAAGAATAGGATAAACCATGCTAACTTGATAATGTAACTCAGTGCAATCTACTTGATGGTTCTTCAGTATAATAGAAGCGATTAATGCTGGTATTATGAATATGTGATAAATGTTATTACGATAATAAAGTAAATATTTTACCTTATTTTGGGGTAAAATGATAATATCATCAAATAAACCCTCCTTTAGCTCAAACTGATTCATACTCAGTGCATGCTCTAAAAGTTTTTGAGCAGTCGCTGTAGGCACTGTCGCATCAGAGGAATATGGTACATTTCTCACAAGTTGTAAATAACAATCGAGTTGTTGAATAAGTTGTTGACGCGGTAAAGAATATTGATCTGAACCTATTAGAGCCATCACACAAAGGTTGATGGCATTAATTGCTGCAGCATTATTAATTCGTATCATGATATGTTGTGCAATATCATGTACAGCTGAAGTTAACCATCCTGGATGCTGAGCTGTGATGGGATCAATAGAGTTCCGCCATTCCGGTATGCACTGATCTAAATACTGCACTAAAGAGAGCGGCTCTCCAAAGTTAACATAGCTTTGACCAAAATTACGTAATTTTCTTAATCCACGTAATATAGAAATTAACCCTTCTTTTTCTTTCATGGCTCCAGCTAGTTCATTCAAATAAGATTTAATTTCTATCACATGTTCGTAACCAATATAAATCGGTATAATAGTAATTAAACGCTGCTTTTCACGTAGCATTGCTTGTAAAGTCATTAAAAGAATACCTGTTTTTGGAGGCCTTAGGTATCCGGTACGCGAACGTCCGCCTTCGATGAAATATTCCACTGGATAGCCGTAAGAAAATAGCTCGCTTATATATTCGCGAAAAACGGTTGAATATAGTTTATTACCATTAAAGGTTCTGCGCATAAAAAAGGCACCCAAATAACGGAATATTTTTCCAATAGGCCAAAAATTTAAATTAATACCGGCCGCAATATAAGGCAAGGTTAGTCCTTGAGAATACAAGATATATGAAATTAGTAAATAATCCATATGACTTCTGTGACAAGGCAAATATACAATTCCATGCCCTTTATAAGCGACGTCAAATATACGCTGGCCTCCTCTGACGTTGATATCCTGATAAAGCTTACCTACGGTCCACTTCATAATGCGATAGGTCAAATAGATCACCGTGTGAGAGAAATCAGCAGAGATCTCTTGTATAAATATAGTAGCATTTTTTTGGGCCCTCTGATAAGAAATGCGTTTATTGTTCGCCTCTTCTTGTATTGCTTTTCTAATAACTTTAGACTGCAACAGTGTCGTTAATACGTTACTACGTCTTAACATTGGCGCATCAGTCGTTACAAGACGCTGGCGTATAAAATATATACGCGCTGCACGAATCAACTTCATGGAAAATTTTTCGTTAGGCTCATACTGAGTCAGTATGTCGCGCATTGAGATAATCGATGAAAAATATATAAAACTGTCACGACCCAAAAGACATACTGTTAATAATTTTTTAATTTTACTGAACAACTGATAATATGTTGCTTTATGTTTATTATTGCGATTTTTACTAGGGACTCGTCCAACAATTATTGACACGAGCACAATGTGAATATTCAGCTTAAAATCATGCTTATGTAGTTTTAACATCCAGTTAAGCAATTCCACCAACTGTAGATTATGGATAATGGAAGAACGTAAATCTACGCTATCCTGAAGAAATACGTAATGAGGAAGTACTTTACCAGAAATCTCTATAGGTAATAATGGATCAGCTAGACCTATTTTTTGACAATGATTTTGTAATATACTTAGGTTAGTTTTTGATTTATCAGGCAAGATGTATACGATAGTATTTTCTCTATTAAAATCTACGATAGATGATACATTCGCCGAAACAATCCGACTTTTCACAAACATTTTCATAAGTATTTTAAATAAAAAATTATCTATTATACTACCAATTAACATAGATCTAACCGAAAACCCCTTAAGCAAGTAAGTACAATACCATATGATTAATATCGTTATATTATAATATTTATTATTAAAATATAATAATATAAACACTACTAGATACAATTTAAGATAACTGAATGATATTGCATATTATTGAAGTTGATGTATAACACTGTAGTTAACATACTTATATGTACATGTAAGATCTTCACACGATAGATGATCTCTCTAAGAGTCCAGTAAATGACTGATACTAACTGTTGAATAAAAAAAAGTAATAAAAACCTATAACACCTTGTAATCGATCATTATATTATAAGTATAATTGCGATTTAGGAGTACTAATGGTTATCTGGTTAATTTTATACTAACAGTATTTTAGTACTAACAGTATACTGTCACTTGAGGGTAATACATGAAAATCATCGCATAAGACTAACTAAAATACAATGTCAAGCGCTACCACTGATATAGTTTCATGGTAGTAAATAATGACATTCTTCAAAAGATAGTAAAATAGATATTTATCTAGTATTATGTTCGAAATTTTTATATCAAAATGATAGCTATGCAATCTACTTTCATGGCTTGCTTTAAAATGTCAAATAATAGTTAATCTATCATAAGATAGTATGTCTTTGTGTTTCTACAGAATAAAACATAAAGAACTCCACCAACACGAGTATGTTATATTTTGAGGGATTATGGCGTTCTTGTGGCTTTTATAAAACCTGGCTTATATCAGCCAATTTATTATATCACATACAGAAAATCATTCATTGTGTATAACCAATACAATTCATCTATGAAAATTTTTCTGTGTCTGTTTCAAATATCCTGAAAGGCATGCAAAGTCCTTTTCAGAGTCCTAGGGACTATTTTCTTTTCAATAGCCTCTTCATATTCTTGCAAAACATTTAAACTACGATGATTAATACACGTTAATCAGTTAGTGATTGCACAATATATCTAAATTATTTAGGTAATAATCTTAAGGCCATGGTGCTTAAAATAAAAGAAGTAACCATGTAAATTAATTATGTGTTCGAGCAAAATTACTGCCTTATTCTACAAGAAGCTTTATTTCTTTTATTTTATAAAATATTATCTTTTACTTTTATTACATATTCCACATACTAGCCATTTCATACCACATACTAGCCATTTCATAATAGTAAAATTATATGGATAGCTTGGGTCTCTAACGATATAGATTAATTTCAAATTAAGAGAGATTAGCAGGCATTAATGTACTATAATTACATTCAATAAAATTCAGCACTTTTGAGATTCTATGTATCTGTGCATAACATCCTACAAAAATAAGATATTGTATCTTTTTGTAGGTTGAAAACATAATATAAAGTTGTATACTTTTACTGCATTACCTTGACTAAATTAACAGATATCTCTTCTTATTTATAATAAAAAGGGACATTTACTGAGTATGATTTAAATCACAAAATAGTTCACTAACTATGCGTACCATAAAGAACTATATAATCAAAAGGGATTTTAAAAACCAAAATCACATTTTTATGTAGTTTTTGTGATATCAATCAACTCAAAATTACGTAAAAAGCATTTATTTATCATAAAAATTAGATTCAGTAATCTACTGATAGACCCATGCATAGATTATGCAATGCTAACCACTAGATACTTATGAACAGTTCACTTAATAAACAAAGAACACTTTCAGATAAATTAGATCATTTATTTTGATAAATATTAAAGTGGTTTTTGAAAAGTGGTTTTTGATATGCAGATAAATACCTAATTTCATGAAATAAAGGCATGAATAGAGTCATGATAATATCTTAGTTTAAATCAACATCACTAATGATTCTTATCATTCTTATTATAAGAATAATATTCAATATTTATTTAAATAGGTTTATTCGCAGAGGCTCGGGTAGCATTTATGTAAATCTTTAGATAGAAATCTAAATTTGTATTCCACTGGTAATGCTATTGGATATGCCGTGATCTATATAAAGATTCATTTTTAATGATTCTTACCAATATTAAGATAAAATAAATTCTTAGGTAGAAACATAAGCCTCTTTTAATACTGATTAAGTAAAACTTATGACTGCTAAATTGTACACAACACTATAGAATAGATTTTTCAGAAAATTATATTGATAGGGATCCACGCTTCTATGAACGGGTAATTCGATCACAATAGTTTTATAAAATCGTTATCTCTAAAAGTTGTTTACCGATTTTATGATAAAATCTCATAAAAATCTCCCGATGGAGTCACACGAAACCGATTTTGACAAAACAATAACAGCGGATCATCCAGTACACTGTCACTATAGCCACTCTCAAGTTGTAATGGCTGACCAATGCGTTCAGTTAATTGTGCTACTTTTTCACGCCCAACACATCGCATAGATAGTACTCTTCCTCCATAAGATCTAACCATCTGACTAGCGATGAGTTGGACGTGTGGAAAAAAATCAACATTGTGATATATTCGCTCTACTAATGCTTGCGGTGATCCAGTAATTAACCAAATATCAGTATCTATACATCTAAGATGCTCAATAACTCGTTGGTGTATTTTTACATGGGGGGTTTGTCGCTGCAAAAACCAATTTGTAAATTCCTCTTCTCTTTGTATTAGTAGAGATTCGCTATGGCCGACCGTCATGGACCATAAGAGCAAGCTAATTGGCCAACACGACGCACGACCATTTATTGCAAGCCCTAACCCAATTAGCGGTAAAACCACTAAGAGCAGTAGAATATTGAAATAGTGATGCCATAATAACCAATATATAAAAGAACGAAATATATCCTCTTGATGTAATGTACCATCAAGATCAAAAAATATTATGCGTCGTCTATGGCAGGTTATCATAAACTTTATCCTAGAACTCTACAAAAACCTATTGAGGTTTTATAACATGAACTCTTAGGCAAGCAAGAATTTTTCTGTAATACAATATGCTCTGCAGCGCCTCCTTAACATCTCCGCATAGCATAAATCCAACAGATAAATTTCACAGTCATCATTTCTGCAATCACAAAATTAGTTATGCACTGCAAATTCGTATACTCATAACCATCACGATATTGTATGACTGTCCTTCTATCGCTGCATGAGTATAAATTGTACTGTACCGCCTTATAAGTAAACAGTCAATCTTAGATATACTACTATGAATAACAAAGCAATACAAGAATTAATGGATTTATTCTGATTTAGTCTTAATTACAAATTATAAGATACATTTATTATTTAGGTATCAACACCTCTAATCTTTAAATGAGATGGGATCAGAGGCACTATATGGGCATCTAATGCATAATAAGTATTATTAGAATTATTAATATACAAGATATATATTTTGCGCTCTCCTTATATCAAGGAGAATATTGCTTTATATTGCAATTGCATTGTAATAATTATTTTAATGTTTACTAACATTAGATACATCCTGAGTGTTTTTGGTAGATCTGTTATATTTTTGTGCAGTTTCTGTAATTAATTGTTGTAATTCGCCTTTCTGAAACATCTCAAGAATAATATCACAGCCGCCACACAACTCACCATCAATCCATAATTGCGGGAAGGTTGGCCAATTAGCATACTTTGGCATTTCAGCGCGAATCTCTGGGTTTTTTAATATATCTATATAAGCAAAACGCTCACCGCAGGCCGTAATAGCCTGTACGGCCTGAGCTGAAAAACCACAACTAGGTGACTCAGGAGAACCTTTCATATATAGTATAATAGGGTTCTCTATAATTTGACGTTGAATTTTTTTTAATGTACTCATGGTTCCTCTTTTCTGTAGGTTACACTACACGCTATAATTTTAGTAGTAGTTATACTATCTAATACTCTATGTCTATATTCAGTAATATTTAACGATGTTATGCATAGACGCACCTATAAAGAATTATCTAATCAAATCCTGATCGTAATTGCAATATCTCATTTACCTTAGATAATTACAATTTATATTTATTTTACAATCTTTTAACTATCAACTGTTTTAATATATGTAGTATTTTCCTTCAGATACCTTTCAGATACAATAAAAAAGAAGTAATATTATTTAGATAGTACCAGATAAACATCTTCTATCTTAACTACAAAATATAACACTTAACTACAAAATATGACACACTGAGACAGCAAGAGAACTAGCATTGCTATGCTCATAGCATACGCGCTCTTGCTCTGGAGATATTAATCTCATCATCATTAAGGTATGGCAGATTTGGAGAAAATGCAATGCCTACTGGTCACTTAAAAGTACACAAAGCAGTAATTCCAGTCGCTGGCTGGGGAACCCGCATGCTACCTGCTACAAAAGCTCTTCCAAAAGAGATGTTGCCATTGGTAGATACACCATTAATTCAGCATGTTGTTAATGAATGTATTGCTTCTGGAATTAATAATATTATACTAGTAACGAATTCTTCTAAAAGATCAATCGAAAATCACTTTGATACTAGTTTTGAGCTAGAGACTATGCTGGAAAAGCGCTCTAAACAGAAATTATTGGACGAAATTCAGTCCATATGTCCACCATCTGTTCATATGATGCACGTTCGTCAAGGAACAGCCAAGGGGCTGGGTCATGCACTAATGTGTGCAAGGCCACTCGTTGGTGATCATCCGGTCGCTATAATGTTACCTGATGTCATTTTAGATGAATACACATCAGACCTATCACGTGATAATTTAGCAGAGATGCTTAGAAGATTTCACACAACTAGATGTAGCCAAGTGATGGTAAAACCAGTAATGAATGTCACGACTTATGGTGTTGTAGATTGCTTAGGAGAAGCATTAACTCCGGGGGATAGCAAAGTAATAGCTGGTATAATAGAAAAACCTAATATCAATCAAGCACCATCAAATCTTGCAGTAGTAGGTCGTTATGTGCTATCAGAAAAGATTTGGCCCTTGCTAGCTTACATATATCCAAAAACTAATGACGAAATACAACTAACTGACGCTCTATCGTTACTGATAGAGCAAGAAACAGTACACGCTTATCGCCTAAAAGGTAAGAGTTATGATTGTGGGAACAAGTTAGGTTACATGAAGGCTTTTGTGACATATGCCATGCATCATAAAACGCTAGGCAATGATTTTAAGATTTGGATAAAAAAACTTTTAGTCACATAAACAATGTATATACTTAAATATCTATTCATTTAATTTTAAATAACAAACGTGATTTTTTGAGTATATGATTATTGTATTTCTTATAAATTTTTCTTAGTTTCTTAAGAAGAACGTATTGGTATCGGTTGATATGTTTTAATATCGAGTTATCTCAATTTTTTCTAAAAAATTTTATCTATATAGTGAGTATTCTAATTTTTTGTAAGACCAACTAAATTGTATAAAGAGTTTACAGAAAATCGGTTGAGCTCCCTCCAGTTCCCAGGTGATAAGTTTCTAGGTAAAGATATATCACCATAGCGTATACGAATTAGGCGGCTAACCTGTGCGCCTAATGCCTCCCAAAAACGACGTATCTCACGATTACGCCCTTCTACTAAAATCATCTTATACCAACGGTTAATGCCTTCTCCGGCAACAAACTCTAAGGCTTTACATTTTACCAATCTACCACTAAGTGTCATACTAAAACGCAAAAGCTGAAGTTTTTCATCATTAATCACCCCGAAAACCCGAACCATATACTCACGCTCTACTGCGTAACTAGGATGCATTAAACGATGAGCTAACTCTCCGTCAGTAGTAAATAGCAGTAAACCTCCAGTGTTGATATCTAAACGTCCAACTGAGACCCATCTCCTGCCTTTTAATTTTGGCAAACGAGAAAAAACAGTGTGACGCCCTGTGCGGTCATCACGAGTGCATAACTCCCCGTCTAGCTTATAATAAACTATTACTCGGCACTCTGTAATAGATGTAGAAATATTCAATACTATATCATTATCTATATGTATTTCTGGTAAAGGGTGTAAGTGTACTCTATCCCCTAGTGTCGCCAACTTACCATTAATTCTAACACGTCCATTAGTAATCATGCTTTCAATGACGCGTCGAGAACCATATCCAGCTCCTGCTAAAATTTTTTGCAACTTTTCAGTCATCTAACCCTCTATGAACTGAACTTAGCTTTCAGTAAAAATACATATGACAAAATAAGCCATACGGTATCTCATTGTATGCTTGCATATTATCTTAATCTTATAATTTTATCTCAAATTATACTAAAAATTGTAATAAGATTACTAATAATTTTCTTATGTGAATGTGATTTATCTATGTAATCTTTGCATAGAGCTTTTAAGGTAAAATCTTTATGCACTAAAGTTATTTTAATAAACCAGATCTCTTGTATTTAGCATAACATCAAAGAGAGCAGCGCGACAGCAGCTTCTTTTTTTACTTTTTGCATACCAATAGGTATTATCTTATATCTAATAATTGATAAGATCTTTTATGGGATATCGTTAAAGAGGGAGTGAACAAGCTGCATAGCCTCGTGCTCTATTGTATTGCGATGTTCTGTACCAATAAAACTTTCACAGTACAGTTTATACGAATCTTCTGTACCAGATGGACGTAAAGCAAACCAGCCATTTTTTGTGATAATTTTTATACCTCCAATAGATTCTCCCTGGAATAAAGAATCTGTTTGGCAAGAAACAATGACGTCTCCTGCTAAAAAATTACTATTCATTCTACTAAGTGATGCTTTTGATAAAGCCAGTTTCTGCCTAAACGTAGCGGGGGCTTGAACGCGAGTATAACTAGATTCACCAAAACGCTTACTAAGCTCAGTATAGTGTTGCTGTGGATTTTTTCCAGTAATTGCAGTGATTTCTGCTGCTAGCAAGCACATAATAATGCCGTCTTTATCAGTGGACCACGGTGTTCCATCAAAGCGCAAAAATGAAGCACCTGCACTTTCTTCACCCCCAAAACCCAAACTTCCATCAAACAAACCATCGACGAACCATTTAAAACCAACAGGCACCTCCACTAGTGAACGCCCAAGAGAACGTACTATGTAATCTATAATAGAACTGGAAACCAATGTTTTTCCTACCGCAACTTGACCCCCCCATTTAGGTCTGTTTTGGAATAGATAAGAAATGGCCACTGCCAGATAATGGTTAGGGTTCATTAAACCCGAAGGGGTGACAATACCATGACGATCATTGTCTGGATCATTAGCAAAAGCTAGATCAAATCTATCACGTACTGCTAATAAACCAGTCATTGTATATTCCGATGAACAATCCATACGGATTCTACCATCATGATCGAGATGCATAAAACGAAAGGTTTGATCTACAACATCATTCATAATAGTGAAGTCTAGTTGATAAAAATCGGCAATACGCTCCCAACATGCAATACCAGCACCACCTAAAGGATCAATACCAATTTTTAATTTAGCCTTCTGTATTGCTGGAATATCTATAATATACAATAAATCCTCAACGTATCGCTGTATGATGTCCTGCTCTGTTAAATAGCCACTGGCCCATGCATCATCTAATGTTACTTTTCTAACTTCTTTCAGCCCACCCTGAATTAACATATTAGCTCGCGCTTCTAAAATTTTAGTACAGTTATTATTCGCTGGACCACCATTAGGTAAATTATACTTAATTCCACCATCTTCCGGTGGATTGTGGGAAGCGGTAATTACAATACCATCTGCCTGTGGACCACCATTTTTATTATGCTCAATAATCGCATGAGAAATCACCGGTGTTGGTGTGTAGCCATTTTCTTTTTGAAGAATCACTGGTATCTTATGAGCGGCAAAAACTTCTAACACAGATAGCATTGCTGGTTCTGATAATGCGTGAGTATCTTTCCCTATATATGAAGGACCGGTCACACCATTTTTTTCTCGCTCTTCGGCAATAGCTTGTGTGATAGCTAAAATATGCGTTTCATTAAAACTGTAGCGCATAGAGCTACCACGATGACCTGAAGTACCAAACTTTACCGCATGCTCGATATAACCTGTCTTAGGGCTTAGTGCATAATACTGAGAAGTGAGTCGTGCCACATTAACTAAATCACTCTGCTGAGCAAGTTGTCCAGCCCTACAGTGATACCCCATAAAACCACCTCCCTTCAAAAATAAATATTAGAGGTCGATCAACTGACTGCATTGGCATTAAACTAAACACTTCATGGATATGCACACACAGCTCTATTTATACAACTATCATGCGACAATCTATTGTATGCGTAGTTTTAATGTATCTGATAATCATGCTCATCTCTATAATAATAAATTTCGTCTGCTCGAATAATGACAATAATTACTTAGTTCATCGTGATATTTTCTCAAAAACAATTGTGAATTACTTTTCATGCATTTCTATATGTCTTACGCTGAAAATGATCACCTACAATTTTGAATAAAAATTTGTACTTATATCGATGCTGTCTGTTTGAACATTCCTCTCTTGTTTCGCTATCAGCTTGTTATTAATATCTGCTATGCAGCGCATGTGTAGGGTATATTGCCTTTAAAAACAACTTTCTTGTTACGTATTATAATGCAGTCATTGACTGCTGCACATGCAAACATTCAATATCTACAAGATCCATCTATTGATATGCGATTATATTTTAATAACTTGAAAACTTTCCATTTTAACAGATATATGCAAAAGTATAATTAATAATTACTAATTACTATCATGGTTCAATACATAATATACATAGAAAATCACAGTATTTTCTTATTCGCCCTATCTTGTTTAAGTCAATCTCAAATAACAAGTAAGACCAAAAATCTAATAATACGATAAATACTAAGCTAAGTTACATTGCCTTTATACTCTGATGTATAGTTCCGTTAGTTACACACTCTGTATATATGCTACACTTGACTTTACAGATACAGACTTTTAATAAAACTTATCTCATTATTCATGCTATACGATCTTCATCGTAATACTATTAGCGCTTGCACGATCAATTACATTACATGATACTTGATAGTATATATCAAGTATCATGTAATGTAATTGATAGTATATATCAAGTTTTATGTTAAGATAGTTCTGCACTAATACATTATATGGAGTATTAAAATATATTGTATTGAGGTATGAGAGTGTATGAACTGACGTAATCTGACCTATCGAGCTTATCTCAACATTCTGTGCGTTAGAGCAATAAGGCATTATCTTACCATAACCCCGTTTTTGCAATGCATATACATTATATCGATAGATAGTACGGAAATATTATCAGATTAATATTATTTTAGTGTTTTAAGATGTTATGCATCCGTAGGATTTACCGTTATGAATACCATTCGCTTCGCAATAGTCCGACAAAAATATCGCCCAGATGGCGGTGCGGAAAAATTTATTACTTACGCACTAGAAGCTCTAGCAACATTACAGATCATCGATCTAAATATTATCGCCCGTCAGTGGCAATCCAAGCAGAAAACAAACTGGACGCTACATAAATGTGATCCGTTAAAATGGGGTAGAATAAACCGTGAACGCGGGTTTGCCTATAACGCACGAAAACTTTGGCGTCGAGAAAACTTTAATATTGTGCAAAGTCATGAACGTATTGCAGGGTGTGATATATATCGCGCAGGAGATGGTGTGCACCAAAGCTGGCTAGAACAGCGAAGTCGTATTCTTCCAAAATGGCATCAAAAACTACTTTTCCTCAGCTCTTACCATCGTTATGTAATCCAAGCTGAACGAATAATGTATCAGGCTCCAGAACTCAAAGCGGTTATATGTAATTCGCGTATGGTTCAGCAAGAAATTACAGCTCAATTTGGTGTCAATAAAAGTAAAATTCACGTGATCTATAATATAATTAATACGAAAGAATTTTTCCCAGCTAGCGAGTTTCGGCGTCTAAAGATCAGAAAACTATTTTCTTTACCATTAACTGCGCCCCTTTTGATCTATGTTGGATCTGGTTTTGAACGAAAGGGGCTGAAAGCAGCTATTTACGCGATAGCGAAAACCCATTACTATCTAATAGTGGTAGGGCGGGATAAGGCAGAAAAAAAATACCATAATATAGCCAAAGATCTTTACTGCGCTAACCGTGTGATTTTTGTTGGTGTTCAGGTCAATATGTGCCTATGGTATCAAGCTTCTGATGGGTTGTTGCTTCCCACCTTATATGATCCATGTCCTAATGTTATTTTAGAGGCAATGGCTTGCGGCTTGCCAATTATTACTTCTACCAAGTGTGGTGGCAACGAATTTATCTTACCAGGTAAAAATGGCTATATTTGCGATGCGATGGATATTAATGCTATAGCGGATGCTATTATGGCACTACCTCGATGGACTTTTAATAGCTTAGCTAGCAATTACGCACGTTCACAAGTACTGCCTCTATCGGCGCAGTACTTATCTCAACAGCTTCTATCTCTTTATAGAAAAATTCTTTCTTAAACTATGCGTATATTAATGATTATTGATGGGCTCTCTGGTGGAGGAGCTGAAAAAGTTGTTTTGACTCTCTGTCAGGAGATGTCTCAACTAGGGCACAAGATACAACTATTATCATTACGTAATATCTGTCAGTATCCACTGCCTAGGGGGGTAAATTATCAGGTACTTGATGGATTACCTTATGCGTCATTCTTTAAAAAATTAAAACAACGCTCTTACTTTGCTGATGCGCTTAGTCACGCTATTAACGTGCATGAACAAAAACAGGGTGCATATGATCTAATGTTCTCTCATTTACATAACACTGACCGTATCGTCTCTCAAGCTCATTTTAACTCTATAGAAAAAATATGGTTCTGTATTCATGGTATGTTATCTACTGCTTATCTTGGGCATCGTCATGCTCTCGACCTGTGGCGAAAAAAAAGAGCAATCACTAAAATCTATACTAATAAAAATGTCATCTCTGTTTCCAATGCCGTAGCACAGGATTTAACAGTGGGTCTTTCTATCCAACCTAGTAGATTAGTTGTTATTAATAATCCCTTTCAGCTTGAACGTATCCTTGCTCAAGCAGCTAAAAAATTTAATCTACCACAATCACCGTACATAATACATGTAGGTCGTTTTCATCCTCATAAACGTCACGATCGCCTACTTTTTGCCTATGTAAAATCAGGCATTCAAGCTAAATTAGTGCTAGCGGGCTGTGGAACCGTACAACAGATCAACATAATACAGAAATTAGCAGAAAAACTAAAGATCTTAGATCGGTTGATTTTTACCGGTTTTCAAATCAATCCTTACCCACTGATAAAACATGCAAAAATGTTAGTACTTAGTTCAGATAGTGAAGGTTTTGGTAATGTTCTTGTAGAGGCCTTACTCTGCGGAACACCAGTAGTCAGCACGCGTTGTCCAGGCGGTCCAATAGAAATTTTAGAAAAATCTGGTATGGGAAATGCTTTAACAGATTTAAACAGTCATGCGCTAGCAGAAAAAATGGCAGAAGTCTATCGCTATCCACCGGATCCAATTGATAAAAAACACTTAAACATTTATGATTGTAAAAACATCTGTCAGCAATATTTAAGATTAGCGCTGCGTTCTTAAAGCATCAGAATATAAGTGGCCCCTCATTGATCGCATAATCATTTTATATTAAATACGCATGACATTCTTATGATATAATATCAGTAACATCAATTACTAACACTCAATTAGTAAAAAAGAAGAACCTATAGAGGATTTTACCTAATGATGTGTAAGAATCTCTATACGCCTAATACAACAAATAGTAACTGTCTATTATGAAGATATCATAATACTACTACACAATAAAAAAACTCTAAACTATCTGAGATATATCAGATAGCGCAACAGGCAAATCACTTTAAAAAGAGTACATTGCCTATATAAAACTGCACAATCAAAACTGTGGTGTATACATTTTTCTATAATACACTTTTGTATGATCACTGTTATAAGCAATTTTTGCACCTATACTCTTAAAGTATACTCTCAAAGAGCTATTTGCAATATATTTAAATACCTATATTTAAATATCTCTGTTATTAATGTAATATCCCTGTTTGATACATAAAACATTAATTAATACAATTATTACACGCAAGAACATTATAGAAATAAAACTTTATATAAGGTATCATATGCAATATACTTCTGCATGCTTATAGAACAGACGATGTACTAAGCACTATCCCAGTAAATATAATTAGACCAACCCAGTTATTTTGTAAAAACGCTTTAAAACAGCGCTCCTCCTGACGGCTAGCGATCAAAAGTTGTTGATAAGTAAATAACATAAAGACCCCTAAAATTGCAACGTAAAAGATTGGATGCAGAGCCAGCTCCCAACCGACTAATGTTAGAAATGTTAATGATAACAACTGCAACAAAGCAATAACTAGCTTATCGTAACGATGGAATAAAATCGCAGTAGATTTAACACCTATCTTTAAATCATCCAAACGATCAACCATAGCATATTGCGTATCGTAAGAAAGCACCCAGAAAAAATTTCCAAAAAAAAGTAACCAGCAAGCAATAGGTATTCGATCGCTTATTGCCGACCAGGCCATCGGAATTGATAAACTAAACGCAACCCCTAAAAACACTTGTGGCCAATAAGTGTATCGCTTCATAAATGGATAGATCCAGGTTAAAGCTAATCCTACTGTAGAAAATAAGATTGTGATAATATTCATTGTTAAAACAAGAGAACAGGCAATTACTAGTAAACTTATATGTAATAGTTTTGCCTTTTTCACAGAAATCTTTCTAATAGATAGTGGTCGGTTTTGTGTGCGCCGAATATATCCGTCAATATTTCGATCGATAATATCATTAATGACACAGCCTGCCGAACGCATAACAAAGACCCCGAGCATAAACACAAATAACACTTTTAGCGGTGGGGCCGACATACCTGATAGCCATAACGACCACAAAGTAGGCCATAATAGTAAAAATAGGCCACCAGGTTGGTTAATACGCATTAACTGACAATAAATTGCCAGATTACGTATTTTGAATATGTCACCCATATGATATTCTCTTGTTAAGGTCTTTTCAAGAAGACCGTAAAACAGTTATCACTAATAAGAACGCACTATATATACGTGCATATATCTCATCAAGATTATGCTGGTTAGCATTATTTTAGAATGAGTGAGGCTTCATACAAGCTTTAGAAAATAATAGATACAATATACTCTATATATGATATTCTTGATATATCTGTAAGTGTTTGTTTAACAAAAATACTACGTGTATGATTAGATTTTAATTAGAATAAACTAACTATCTTGTCTGTCATAACGCAAAACTATTTTGTTCTGCAACCTGCATGTTCCTTTAAACGATACTATCGTTATTACCATTACCTGCTACTTAAGAATTTTACTAAATTTCAAAGTAAAATACTAACTCTTAATGACTAACTCTCAAATATAGTTATCAGCCTAACAGTGATAGGCTCTAAAATTAGGTTATAGAAACAATAGATACCACATATAATACTATTTATATCGTACACCTTTCAACTGCGACTAAAATTTAGGGCGCTTTTAATGCTTTGATGTTGCAAGACTAGCACAAATGACTTGTACCATCATAAGACATAGTTATAATCAATATCTTATGATGTTTCATTATTGAGAAATATAGCGTATTGATATGATCAAATATTTTCAAGTATGTAACTAGCTAGACTCTGTAGAATACAGATGTTAATATAATCAAGGTTTGTCCTGACCAGTTATCTCTGTATCACTTGAATCCCATAGCTAGAGATGTGTATTTAAAGATAAACATTTAAAGAATTAAGTCGTTTACCTCATAAAGGATTAGAGAAGATCTCTGGATCATCCCGTATAGGCAATTATGACTCATACAGAATTAACCAATGCATTCTATTGCATAATACCTTGGCTCCAAGAAACTAATTGCTATATTTTAGCATGTCGTTTATCAATATATGAGTTGCCATCAGCTTGCTCTTGAAACAACCAGGACACGTCCCCAATATAGTTAATAACTATACGCTGCGTGTATCCGTGATATACAGTATATAATATTGTGACTTACACAGAACACAAGAAACGCAATCAAAGCTCAAATATACTAAAATACTCTTACGTAACCTCGTTACAGAGCAAGCATTGTACTAGGAGATTCAAATGGTATATGGTGACAATAAGACAGTCACTCAATCGAAAATGACATTGGTTCCTATGGTAATAGAGCATACTTCTCGAGGAGAGCGCTCATATGACATCTATTCGCGTCTACTTAAAGAGCGTATTATCTTTTTAACTGGACCGATTGAAGACCACATGGCTAATCTAATTGTAGCTCAGATCTTATTTTTAGAGGCTGATAATCCAGAAAAGGATATTCATCTTTATATTAATTCCCCTGGTGGAGTAATTACTGCTGGCATGTCTATTTATGACACCATGCAGTTTATTAAGCCGGATATTAATACAATTTGCATGGGGCAAGCATGCTCCATGGGGGCCTTTCTTTTAACTGCAGGTACACAAGGCAAGCGCTTCTGTTTATCTCATTCACGCATCATGATCCATCAACCTCTAGGTGGATTCCACGGTCAAGCTTCTGATATTGATATTCATGCACGTGAAATTATTAAAACAAAGCAAATTATGAATCAATTAATGGCTAAACACACTGGTCAAACTATTGAGACTATTGAGCGCGATACTAATCGAGATCGTTTTTTGTCAGCAACAGAATCCGTAGAATACGGTTTAGTAGATTCCATCTTATTTAAACGTCATTAATTATTTTGTTATATGATAAAAAATCAACATAGAGTGATTGTACTCGATATAAGACTATATCTATACACATGATAATAAAGGTAGCAGTTTGATTTTTATTTCCTCTATTGGAAACAGTCAGTATCATTATAAAATGAGAGGGAAGTAAATGACCGATAAGCGCAAAGACGGTTCAGGACAGATCCTCTACTGTTCTTTTTGCGGTAAAAGCCAGTATAAAGTTCGCAAATTAATTGCTGGACCATCAGTATGTGTCTGTGATGAATGCGTGAATTTATGTAACGACATAATTCGCAAGGAGAGTCAGGAAGTGACATCTCCTGCTCATTGCAGTTCTCTGCCTACTCCGCAGGAGATTCGAGCTCATCTAGATGAGTATGTAATAGGGCAAGGACAAGCGAAAAAAGTACTATCAGTGGCTGTTTATAACCACTATAAACGCCTATATAACAGCGACGCCGGTAATACTATCGAGCTAGGAAAGAGCAATATTTTGTTAATTGGTCCAACAGGAAGCGGCAAAACCCTGCTTGCTGAAACCATGGCACGCCTCCTAGATGTGCCATGCACTATGGCGGATGCGACAACTCTTACGGAAGCAGGATACGTTGGTGAAGACGTAGAAAACATTATTCAAAAACTTCTGCAAAAATGTGATTACAATATACAAAAGGCTCAACATGGTATTGTCTATATTGATGAAATCGATAAAATTTCACGTAAATCAGATAACCCATCTATTACTCGGGACGTCTCTGGTGAAGGTGTACAGCAAGCGTTACTTAAGCTCATTGAAGGCACGGTGGCGTCAGTGCCACCGCAAGGTGGGCGAAAGCATCCACAACAAGAATTTCTTCAGGTAGATACTTCAAAAATTTTATTTATTTGTGGGGGAGCATTTTCTGGGCTCGATAAAGTTATTGCACAACGGGTAGATAATGGAGTTGGAATTGGTTTTGGTGCATTATTAACGCATCAATCAAGAAAAACAGAAGAGGATAATATTTTATCCCAGGTCGAGCCAGAAGATCTAATTAAATTTGGACTGATTCCTGAGTTCATTGGACGCTTGCCAGTTTTAGCAACACTTAGTGATCTAGATGAAATAGAGTTAATTCAAATCTTACATGAGCCAAAAAATGCACTGACAAAGCAATATCAAGCTTTATTTAGTTTAGAAGGAGTGGAGTTGGAGTTTCGAAAGGAGGCGCTACGAGAAATTGCACGTCAAGCAATACGACGAAAAATTGGGGCTCGAGGACTACGCTCTATCATAGAAAGCATCCTACTAAACACCATGTATGATCTACCATCAATACATAACATCCAAAAAGTTATTATCAATCAATCTGTCATCACTGGAGAAAGTGAACCAATAAAAACCTACAAACAACAAGAATCTATAAAACAATCGGATAACTTAGTAATAGCAAGCTCTTCATTACCCCTAGAGAATCCCGATACCTCTGATGCTATGCTGGAGGATAATGAAAATTAACTTTTAATTTACGTGAATAAAAATAAATTTTACAATAATTTTGTCATTACCATTATCAATGCAAAAATATCATTATGTTGGGTAAGATGCCAGTGCAAATTAGATCTCATATAAATATGTAGTAATTAATTCAATCTGTTTAATGACAAACATCATCCATAAACTTCGTCAGTTTGTGGCTTATAACACTTTACAAGGGCTCTTGTATACCTATGGTTAGCTTTTATTAAAAATTCGTAAATTTGTTATTTTTAGGAAAAAACATATTACTCTCTTATTAATCGAAGACTTTCGTTTGTGTATTTTAGCTTCTTTGTGAAAAATTACGTGTGAGAATATTTTCTCATTAGGTTTCCATTGGGTTGCTATTTATCATTCTCATAAATTGAAACATCAATAAGTACAACTGATTTTATCATGAACAGAGATGCCCCAGAGGCACTATACAACTATCTGAAAATCAAGGCTATGGCTTAAGGATTAATCTCTATCAAAAATCTTTATAAGAACATATCTTATCTTAGATGTTTAGACCAACTCCAGAAATAACTGTTTGCTTATATCTGAGATACTCAACAATGGATATTTTAAAATTTTTATCTCGAGCTTTATGGCAACATAACTATACCGCACTTACAGATCCGTCTCTTGTTTTGTCACTCTATGTTATATTCTTTTGTATCTTATTTTTAGAAAATGCTTTATTACCGACATCTTTTTTACCAGGTGACAGTCTATTAGTGCTAGTTGGTATCTTAGTGGCCAAAGGAGTAATAAATGGCGTACTTATATTATGCATTTTAACAATTGCTGCTGCTCTTGGTTGCTGGGTTAGCTATGTACAAGGTAAGTGGTTGGGACACACACTAATAGTGCAAAAGTGGCTCTTATGTCTTCCGTTACATTACCATCAAAGAGTAGAACGATTGTTTCAACAATACGGGATGTCTGCGCTATTAATTAGTCGTTTTATTGCTTTTGTTCGCACACTATTACCAACTATTGCAGGACTGTCTAGTTTGGATAATATAAAGTTTCAATTATTTAACTGGACTAGTGCTTTTCTCTGGGTACTGGTGTTAATCATGGTGGGGTTTTTATTTGGGCAAACACCAATTTTTATTTATTACGAACCGCAATTTATGCTATGTCTAATATTGCTACCAATGGGTTTGATGCTATGTGGCTTAGTAAGCGTACTATACTGCTTATGTAGTAAGAATCTATCGAAAAAATAAGACTGCCCGCGAATAACTTCTGCTGCAATGATAAGGTATAGTTTGAATAAAAATTCATCTTCATACTAGTGGACAAACTCCACTGTTATATCTTGTTAATATCCAATCATGATGATATGACGCGTATTCGGGGATTATTAATAAATCGTTTTGTGATGTATCGGTCGTTAAAGAGGTAGCTATCAACATATAGCTTACTGAAGCTATACAATTCAATACTAATATTCAAAAAATACGATATACGTGATGCTTATATTGTATATACATATACTCTTTCTAAGAAAGATGGTAGTCAATCAATAATTTAACTGACATTGCTACATATTGTGTAATTACTGAGTGTAATAGCTAAGCGGTTAAATGACTTCTCAGTTAGGATGCAACATAGCATCATGCAGTACTGACTTAAGATATAAGATCATTTCACTAATTTTAAACATTCGTTTTTGATTCAACACTCTAGATTTGTATTCAATTTCTTTATTGTTAAGATTACGCTCACTAATAACTAAGATATGTGGAATTCCAATTAGCTCCATATCTGAAAACATTATACCTGGTCTTTCGATCCTGTCATCCAGAATGACATCAATACCTTGAGCTAGTAGCTGAGAGTAAAGATCTTCAGCTGTACATCTTACACGAAACGACTGTTGTATATTAATTGGTAATATAGCCACTTGAAATGGAGCTAGCACTGGTGACCATAAAATACCATGCTCATCATGATTCTGCTCAATTGCAGCGGCAATAAGACGACTAATACCGAGGCCATAACATCCCATACTGATAGTTTTACTACATCCATCTACGCTTTGTACAATAGCTTTCATAGCATTAGAATATTTTGTTCCTAGCTGAAAAATATGTCCAACTTCAATCCCCCGTTTAATTAATAATACACCTTTACCATCAGAGCTCATGTCACCTTCTACTACATTACGAATATCTTCAATACGTGGCAATGGGAGATCACGCTCCCAGTTGATGCCTGTAAAATATTGACCATCAATATTAGCACCAACAATAAAATCACTCATGGCAGCAACAGAACGGTCAGCTATAATAGGCATATTAAGACCAATTGGCCCTAGTGATTTAATTCCAGCTTGACAATATCGACGAATTTCCTGATCAGTCGCAAAACATAATGGCGAGGCTATAATATCAATCCTTTCTGCTTTAATTTTATTAAGTACATGATCTCCTCGTACTAAAAGAGCAACCAACCCATCAGCGATGTCTGTATTTGCTTTTACTACCAGTGTTTGAACTATTTTGTTTATTGGAACATGGAACTTCTCAACAAGATCCTGAGTAGTAGTAACATTCTGTGTCAAAAATTGTGTTTTTATTTGTGAACCTAACTGTCGCGCATTGCTTGGAGGCAATGCCTCCGCTATTTCTAGATTTGCTGCATATGTCGATTCTGTAGAATATGCAATATCATTATCGCCACTTTCTGCTAAAACTTGAAATTCGTGAGAAATGCAGCCACCAATAGATCCAGTATCTGCTTCTACAATACAAAAGTTTAAATCCATCTTTTTTAAGATATTTCTGTACGCACTATACATAACTGCATAAGTTTCCTGCAAAGATTCCTGTGTTTCATGAAAAGAATAACCATCCTTCATAAGGAATTCTCTAGAACGTATAACACCAAATCGCGGTCGTATTTCATCACGAAATTTTGTGTGAATCTGGAAAAGCTTAATAGGCAATTGTTTGTAAGAGGTAACTTCATTACGGATTAAGTCAGTAATCACTTCTTCATGTGTTGGGCCAACTACAAAAGAACGACCGTTCCGGTCGACCAATTTGAGTAACTCAGAACCATACTGCTCCCAGCGTCCACTTTCCTGCCATAGACTAGCCGGTTGTATAATTGGCATAGATACTTCAAGAAAACCAATACGCTGCATTTCTTCACGTACAAGACGTGTTATTTTTTGTACTACCCGCAACCCAGTCGGCAGCCAGGTATATAATCCTGATGCTAATTGACGTATCATCCCAGCGCGCAGCATAAGTTGATGACTGATTGTGTCAGCACTGGAAGGCTTTTCTTTTAGCGTTGAAAGCATATATTGAGTAGTGCGCATGGCTTATCGGTTTACGTAAGTTAATCAGGCCTAGAAGTAACAGAAAATAATATTTTTAAATATTACAGTAATAAACATTACATTTTTTTGATATAAGGATAATAAAGAATATATTGTATATAAAATACGTATACTGCTCCATAAGATATGATAATCACAGATTCATAGCTATAACTTATGAAATTCTATAGTAGTTCTATTTCTTAAATAAGACTATCTACATATATGAAGACACAATTTCTTTTACATCATAATCGATAAAAATTATTAGTAAAAATTAAAGATATTAAAGGAAAAAAGACATGATTGATTATATTGAATATAGCTTACGCTATATTCATATATACTATATACTATATACTATATACCGTATACTAAGTATATATAAACACATCCTCTGTATCTTTAAAAATATTTACAAAACGATCACTATGCCTCTCAAGCACATGAATACCGCTGCGCTTGAGAAAATTCAATAATATCATGTATATAAAATATAACTTGAGCATCTTTATAGAGGGATGTTTTCGAAACTACATTACTACTCTAAGCGCACAACATATAAAACATTCTATTTAGAATGTTTTATATGTTGTCATGTTTAACCTTTAACCTAGTAATACAACTTGATCTAGCAGAATCGCTCATCTATTTTTGCTGCATATATATAACTCTGACTACTGAAAGATATATCAAAAATATATAGTATACCTATTTAATATATCGAATATTAATTTTTATGCTCTATTACCGATGATCATCTATTGTAACCCCTGGAGGTATACTAAATTGAAATTTTTTAGGATCAATTTCAGTAGGATTCTGCTTGGCTAAAACATAGCGAATACATACTCCATCTCTCTCAAAGATACTAAAGCGATTAATATTACCATTTTTGAGAATATTTAGAGTAAATTTTTTAATATTGCTATATAATTCCTTAGGAATGAAGATAAAGGTATCACCTTTTTGTAGTAAATGATATCGTTTCCAGGCATTAGACCAATGGCATGATACCAGCATTAACGGGGTATTCTGAAGAATATTTTTCACGCAATAGATACTGACTTGTTTGACAGATGGATTGTAAAACCACAACGTCTTTCCATCTGATATTAAATCACTTGAATCAGGGTACAGCACCTTCCAATATAACTGATCTGGTCGATTCACCCACACATAGCCATGACTCTTTTGAATTAAAATATTTCTTTTGTCGATCACTGTTTGATTAAACTCAGTGTGAAAGCTTTGAATTTTTTCAAGACGCTTTTGCAGAACAGTGGCTATATCACATTGCATACTACTAGAAACGCCAGGTATGATTAATAGACAGATGACAATCAATATTTTATTGATCATGTTATTTGTTCTTCCTAATAAAATTATAACTCTTAATGCATTTAGCGCTATAAACTATAATCCTTCTGAGATTGAAAATATTCTTTTACTATTTATCTTTTACTATTTATTAAGAAAACACTAATCAATGCATGTTAACTATTACAGCCCAGTTGATTAAAATAGTTATGCTTATCTTCCCATCGATGATGTGTGTCTCTTCTACATAATGTTAAAAATCATTAATAAGATTATTCTTGCAAAATACCCTATCATAGCAAAATCTTTTTCCTATCGAATACACTAACTTACAAAAAACAAAAATATAAAGTATGTATTACTTACACATGAGAGAGCTTAAAAGATTAATAGATAAATCAGCTAGCGCTGTTCAATCACCAGATAGATAGGTCCGGATAGTTAGTACATTTTTTCTTTAAAGCCTAATTAAAATTATTAGTCATCATTCTATTTGTACATAGAAAATTGAAAACATGCCGCACTCTAGAAATATAGTTTTTGGATTGTATTAGAAATGTTTTTGTAAACCATGACTAAATTACTTTTTGAGTATATTGGTGTATCTCTGTATGTAACAAACACATGTAATCTATAGGCAATCCTACAATTACTTCCCACAATTACTAGTGAGTTTTTAACTATTGCTATGCCCTTAAAAAATACCGCGGTTCTACTGTAATAATTCTGAGTTATATGGATACAAGTCACGTGGACGAAAACCTACTATTAACAACATCAAACAATAAACACTAATGCCAATGCCACATACCACCGAGAGTCGCAACAATCTCTCCGGCATACCCCCCATACTCCAGTCTTGGATCATGTGAGATACTCCAAATAAGGATATTGCCATAGCTAGCACAGCAATAAATAAACGTATAAAAAATTTCATCCATCCTGGCTGTGGTACGAAAAATCGTTTTTTAAGTAATTGCCAATAAAGCAGTCCAGTATTTAGACAGGCAGATAATCCAATCGATAGTGACAACCCAGCGTGTTTAAACGGACCAATAAAAGCTAAGTTCATGATCTGTGTTGCTAGAAGTGTTACTATGGCAATCTTGAATGGAGTGCTCATATCCTGTCTAGCATAAAAACCCGGCGCCAATACTTTCATGACAATGAGCCCTATCAAACCTACTGAATAGGCCACTAAAGAGCGCTGCGTCATCGTTACATCAAAGGGCGTAAATTTACCATATTGAAATAAAACAATAGTAAGCGGTTTTGCTAAAATACAAAGCGCCACAGAACCTGGGATTGCTAAAAGAAAACACAGACGCAATCCCCAGTCCATTATCTGTGAGTACAGTGCCTGTTGACCGCTCATGAAACTCTTTGATAAAGCCGGAAGAAGAATAGTTCCTAATGCTACACCCAGAACTCCAATAGGAAATTCCATTAATCGATCAGAATAATATATCCATGATACCGATCCTATTTCTAAAAAAGAAGCCAGGGTTGTATTGATTATTAAAGACACTTGACTAACTGAGACGCCAATAATTCCTGATGCCATCTGACGCACTAGTCTCCGCACAGCGTTATCGCGTAGATCAATACGTGGTAGAACGAGTAATCCAAGTTTTTTTAAAGAAGGCATCTGATAAAAGAACTGCAGTATTCCACCAACTAATACCGCCCACGCAAGCGCCATAATAGGTGGATGAAAGTACGGAGTTGCAAGCAATAAAAAACTAATCATACTAAAATTGAGCAATATGGGTGATAAGGCAGGCACTACAAAAAAATTCCATGTATTCAGGATAGATCCAGCCAATGATGCCAAAGAAATCAGTAATATATATGGAAATATAATATGAATAAGTGATACAGTTATTACAAACTGCTCTGTAGTATGAGAAAAACCAGGTGCAGTGACAATAATTACCCAAGGTGCAACAAATATTCCTAATAAGCTCACTAATGATACAATTAGTGTAAGAAGACCAGATGCATGCCTGATGAATACTTTTGTTAGCTCTATATTTTTTGCATTCTTATACTCAGTTAAAATTGGAATAAAAGCCTGAGAAAATGCACCTTCGGCAAAAATACGACGGAATAGATTAGGCAACTTAAAAGCAACAAAAAAAGCATCCGTTACCATGCCTGAACCAAAAATATAAGCTATAAGTGAATCCCGTGAAAAACCTAGAACCCGTGAACACAAAGTCACAAAACTAACTGCTGCTAATGATTTTAAAAGATTCATCTGTTTCCTGCTTTTAGTATCCAGCTCATTTAACCTATTAACACACCACAACTGCATCAGTGATAATTATCTTAGAACAAATGAGGCGACTTAACATAAAAACATTTCTTATACAGAGTTACAGATTTTTTAAGTCGTCACACTACAATATTGCAATATTAGTTGTAATGTAAGTATATATACAGGGCACCCCTAATACATCTAAAGGAATAATCTCTTTGAGTAATACATCTTAATGCATTGTTATCTAATCTAACTCATTATCATGCATAATCAGTTCTGCAAAGCGCAGCTCTCCTAATCTGCTAAAATCTCTGGTTACCCTGGGTATGCTCAAAATTCATATGAAGTAATCTCCATGAAATCTGTAACTATTGCATTAATAACCTGTATAACCGAAACTATTTAATTAATACCCTATAATAAGATTAGCATACTCATTATAGAATAGTTTTATCATGCACTAATAAAACATACATATCGCATCTTTTACAGGTGATAATTATGCTAATTGGCACTATGAAATTTATTGTGAGATATCATTGTTAGATATCGTGATATATGATATTGATCAGTAATAACATATGGTTATTTAAAAAGTCATAAATATATTTATCATTATGAGGATACATATCACGCTTCTCTACATAAAATAGAAAAGATTTTTTGTTTCTTATACCTAATAAAAATCCAAATTAAAATATATCCTTATGTTTAGTAACATATTAAATCAATACGTGATAATCTCTAAACGAAAAATGAAAAATTATCTAAATCAGGATCATTCAAGCTGTCCATTTCAAAGTTTACAAACATCATGCACAGTGATGATTGCTCATTACACATGATCTCTTGTATTATCTTGTTTCGTAACTCGTATTAAATCAATACGGTAATCAGTGGCCTCGATAATTTGAAATCTCAGGGAATAAATATTAATAATATCACCAATTTTAGGTAATCTGCCTATGTGCTCAATAATGAGACCAGCTAAAGATGCATTGTGATCTTCTGGTTTTATTAAGTTTTGATTATTGAATAAATGTTGCAATGAATGCAAATCTGCACCACCTTTAACCAACCAACCCTCTTCATCAATAACAATATCGGGCGTCTCATCTTCATCAGGAAATTCACCAGCAATAGCTTCTAATACATCCAATGGTGTAATAAGTCCTTGAACCGTACCAAATTCGCCAGTTACAACAACAAAGCTACCTTTTGCACGGCGTAGTACTCCGAGGAGATTTAAGGGATTCAAGGTATCTGGTATAATGATAGGTGGCGTAGCGCTCGCAAAAGTAAACACATCAACACCGTGATCTAATGCTACCAATAATTCTTTGGCTCGCACTACACCTATTATTGAGTCTAAATCACCTCTGCACACCGGAAACAAACTGTGCGGTGTATCGAGCAATTGCATGCGTACTTCATCTAATGAAGAAGTTAGGTCAACCCAAGAAATTTCTCCGCGGGGTGTCATGATGCTCCGTACTGAACGAGCAGCAAGAGTTAGCACTCCATTCATCATGTAGCGTTCTTCATCCTTAAATTCTTCTTTCGGTGATACTGTTGTTACAGAGCCATCTTCTATTCCATGACTAACGTATTGTCTATATCCTCCCATTAGCCGTTGAATCGCCTCAGCAGTTCTTTCGCGCATAGGGCGTCTCTCTTGATATCGCATTAAGTTACGCCGCGCCATTTGATTAAATAATTCAATAATAATCGAAAAACTGATTGCTGCATACAAATAACCTTTTGGTATGTTAAAATGAAAACCTTCAGCTAGTAGACTTAATCCGATCATCAGTAAAAAACTTAAACATAAGACTACTACAGTTGGATGAGCGTTGACAAAGTTAGTTAATGGTTTAGACGCTATGAGCATTACACTCATAGCTATCACTACTGCAAGCATCATAATTGATAAATCATTTACCATCCCTACTGCAGTAATGACTGCATCAAGAGAAAACACTGCGTCTAAAACAACCACCTGCACTACCACTGACCAAAAACTAGCATAGCCTTTATGCTTAACATTATGCACATCTCGGTTCTCTAAGCGTTCGTGCAATTCTGTCGTGGCTTTAAATAACAGAAAAACACCTCCTGTAAGTAACATTAATTCACGCCCAGAAAAACTAAGATCACCTATGCTAAAAAGTGGATGGCTCATTGTAGACATCCATGACATTAAGGATAACAAACCTAGCCGCATCACCATAGCCAATAATAATCCAGTGAGGCGGGCTTTATCACGCTGCTTTGGTGAGAGCTTATCTGACAAGATAGCAATAAATACTAAGTTATCGATACCCAGGACAATTTCCAGAAGAACAAGAGTGAAAAAACCCGCCAAAACTGATGGGTCTAAAAGAAATGACATGGACAGCTCCGAAAAAATACACTGGACAGCATCAGTAGTATTTGTATGGATGAGTTATGAGTAGCTTTTATTAAAGCATGAGCTGCGGATACAAAAATACCAAAATAATTATTCGAGTAATTCAACTAATTAAAGAAAACATAATGACAGTACATCTGAAGCTACAGCCCTGTGCTCCTATATTTTTAAAAAATGTTACTATTCTTGATCGCTCAGTATAGAAAAAGTCATTATTTTCAGCAACCTTATAAGCACTAACAATCCAAAATGTAATCAAGGTTCTATTTGCTTCGCTGTCTTTGTTGTCACTGAATTTTGCTATTTTTATACATTATTATTACCAATACGGTATTTTATGCAATAAACAGATGCAATCACCTCTGATCTTAAATAGTGTATACTTAGTATCATGGTTCTTATACTGAGTATTTTATTGGTTTTACTTATTGTGATTAGAGCGTCTCTTCGAATCCCATACTCTTTTTATCTTATCAAGTTTTTGACTTATCTGCGTTTTAGTGTTTTTATAAAAGAAGTAATGTCCTGACATAATCTCTTGATACCTGTATTATATAATGAAGAAATTAAATAATACTTCTCAGTCCATTGAATTGCTCTGATAATAGAAGCTGCACGTAACCGTGCTTCTTTATAACCTAAGAGGTCAACCTTGTTGAACACTAACCAACGCGGTTTCTGAAAAAGATTAATGCTGTATCTCTCCAACTCATATGTAATAATAGAAATATTCCTAACCAATTCTCTTTCATTTATTGGTGCTATATCAATAATATGTAGCAATAAGTGACAACGTTCAAGATGTTTTAAAAAACGAATACCTAGCCCGGCACCATTCGAAGCTCCTTCAATTAAACCTGGTATATCCGCAATAACAAAACTATTATCGCAGTCGACTCGCACTACGCCAAGACTAGGTGCTAGTGTTGTAAAGGGATAATCAGCTATTTTTGATTTAGCAGAAGATACCATGCAAGTTAAAGTTGACTTTCCTGCATTTGGCAATCCTAACATGCCAACATCTGCTAGTAGCATCATCTCTAGCCGTACATTTCTCTGCTCACCCAATGTACCCATAGTCTTTTTACGTGGAGCGCGATTAATCGATGATTTAAATCGCGTATTACCCATTCCGTGCCAACCACCTTTTACGAGCATCATTTTTTGGAGATGACGAGTCATGTCACCTAGTATCTGAGTTGTATCGCAATCAATGATTCTGGTGCCTACAGGAACATGAACAACTAGATCCTTTCCTCGCTTCCCTTTGCAGTCACTACTCTGGCCATTTTGACCATTTTCAGCACAAAAAGTTTTTTTAAAATGAAACTGAACTAATGTATTGATGTTCTCATTAGCTTGTATATATACATCACCGCCATCGCCACCATCACCGCCGTCAGGACCGCCACGAGGGATATACTTCTCACGACGAAAACTAACGCAACCGTTTCCCCCATCACCAGCCACCGCCAGGATCTTTGCTTCATCTACAAACTTCATTTGAGTACCCCATTATCGATACAACAGTGTATCTTCCAGAATGGATAATATCAAAAGATAGCGAGCGCATAATCCTACGTAAATATCACCAGTCTACGTCCTAAGTCATTGCTTCAATGCAGACAATATATGCGACCTTCGGTATACAAATCTATGTCTATCAAAGATAAAATCAATCAGAATATTATTCTGCTTTCATAATAAACAGTTATGCAATGTCATGGCTTAATGTGTTTTGCTTAAACAAGCATCCGAGTAACCAACCTACCGTCTTTAATCACAATATATATTTTTTATGCCAATATATAGAAATATATATTGTTTATTATCAATTTGATTGACGCTTCTAGGCTCAGATTTCTAGGTCATATGACATATTGGCAAGAATATTGGTAAGTTAGATTACATTATACATTACAATCCATGTCAGCATAGATTGACAAAGGGAGTTACCTCCTTCCTGACATTGATAAACACATAGTCTGTTTGCTTCGCAAACGAATAAGTTAGATTGTGAATACGTGGTAGTCTGAAGTATTAAAAAGATCACTACAGTAAGGCATTCTATGCCTAATCTTTCTTAACCAGAAAGTCATATATTTATATAAGTTACTTTAAATGTCTGTTAACCTCATGTGTGTTAATCAATGTCTCTTAATCTAAGTTACACTGTTTTCACTACTACTCAACAAGTAGTAGCATACTAAACTATTACTTATATTAATATAATATAAGCGTGTGACAGCGCTGTACCTGATAATGTCTTTATATAACTAGATATAACTAGTGTGAATGTACTAGATATAGCTAGTGTGAATGTCTTTATATAACTAGTGTGAGAATCTGCAGTAGCAATGAGACCTCAATAGTGATTCTTATTTAAGAATCAAATGTTTACATCATGATGCTAAGTTACGATTTTCTGATTTGGCTCTGTACTTGATAGAGTAAAACCCATAAGATAGCTTAGATGTTGGTGTGAAATACATAGATTTTATATTTTATATAAACAAGACTATATTTTGATAGGCAAATGAATCTCTCGATCGATATCGTGTTAGCAATAGTTATTTACCATGATTACGCATACCTATATATTTCATAACTTATATTTCATATATATAAACTAAAAATAACTATTGTTATAACTATATATTAAAAATAACCAATAATGTTACTGTGCTTAAAATAAATAATTTTTAAGGTAATTGCCCATCGGTCAGAGATTCTAGCTATGGCGAGATATAATATTTTTAAGCTACCATTTATTAATGAGTGTTGCGTGAACTTTATGAAAAAAAATCTGTTCTAATTTCTTGTTTTTGCCATTTCTTATAGAAATAAATTACTCTGATTAAAAATAAATTCTTTTAGAATTTATTTGATAATATTGTCTATTACACTAATTGATATGATCAGTGACGATGCTAATATATTTTCGTCTTGCTGCTCCTTTAATTTCAAATTTGACTTGACCATTAGTAGTAGCAAACAGAGTATGATCACGACCACACCCCACATTGTTACCGGCATAAAACTGAGTTCCCCTCTGCCTCACAATAATGCTCCCCGCCAATACAGTTTCTCCTCCAAAACGCTTTACCCCAAGTCGTTTTGCATGAGAGTCTCGACCATTACGCGTGGATCCACCTGCTTTTTTATGTGCCATGTGTTAAGCGATCCTCTGAGGCTCTAATAGTAATAATTTTAACATCAGTAAAAGACTGTCGATGACCTTGATGTTTTCGATAGTGTTTACGAGCACGAAATTTAATAATTTTAATTTTGTTGCTGCGACCATGAGCGATAATTTCTGCTTTTATTATTCCACCTATTACAAACGGTGAGCCTATATTGATATTCTTATCATTGGCTATCATAAGAACTTGGTTAAATACTACTACTTCGCCAATTAAGTGGTCTACCTTTTCTAGTCGTACCGCCTGACCTTCACTTACTCGGTGTTGCTTTCCGCCACTTTGAAAAACCGCATACATAGCCAACTCCGTTTCTGCGCTTTCCTGGTAAATATTATACTGCGCTATAAATTTTATTAGATATGTAATTATACAAAACTCTTTACTAAAAACAAGCATTTATTATCAATACAAAAGAAAATACTTTTACAACAAGAGCAAATATTTTTTCAACACATGGTGCAATATCATATACTGTATGATCTATTATATATCTGATGATATTAAAGATACATTTATACTTCCTTTGCGGTAAAAACTAGGTGAGAACTCAAAAAACTCATGAATTTAGAAGAAATAAACATACTTATTGCACATGATATGGCAGATGTTAATACTATAATAAGTAAACAACTGAGCTCAAATATTCCTCTGATTAATCAACTTAGTTGCTACATCATTAACAACGGAGGCAAACGTATTCGTCCAATGATCACATTATTAGCGGCAAGGGCCATTCATAGCTACTCAGGAAAACAACATATTACTATGGCAGCACTCATTGAGTTCATTCATACTGCAACACTACTACACGACGATGTCGTTGATCAATCAGAGGCCCGCAGAGGTCAACCTACCGCTAATATTGCCTTTGGCAATGCAGCGAGCGTATTAGTTGGCGACTTTATATATACTCGTGCATTTCAGATGATGACCAATCTTGGATCATTAAAAATTCTAGGAATAATCTCAGAAGCTGTCAATGTCATTTCCGAGGGAGAGGTGCTGCAATTGATAAATTGTCACAATCCAGATCTAACTGAAGAAAATTATATGCATATTATCTATAGTAAAACAGCGCGTCTTTTTGAAGCTGCAACGCAAGCTTCCGCTATTTTAGCGGGATCCAATCTAGCTCAAGAGAAAGCCTTACAAGATTATGGTCGTTATCTAGGTACTGCATTTCAACTGATTGATGACGTATTAGATTATAGCTCTAATGATAAAATATTAGGAAAAAACATAGGTGACGACCTTAAGGAGGGGAAACCTACCCTTCCTTTATTACATGCAATACACCATGGAAACCTTGAACAAGCTAACTTCATTCGCTCAGTAATTAGTAAAGGAAACGGATTCCACTATTTTGATATGATTCAATCCATCATGAAACAATATGGTTCTCTGGAGTGCACGAGAAAAACTGCACAGAAAGAAGCTGATAAGGCTGTAGCGGCATTAGAAATACTTCCTGAATCACCATGGCGTGATGCATTAGCGGCGCTAGCGCATATCTCAATGCAGCGTATCACTTAATATCTGCGATGTGCAGACTACATTGTTATCTACATTTCTAAATCATAAATTTTAAAACTTTATTATAATCAGCATTACTACATGCTCGCAGTGTTGAATATTTATCAGTGCTTAATATTTTATGTAAAATATTTTATGTAAAATGATAAAATTATTAGTTTTAATTCAAGAATCACTCTAAATAGAGGATAAATGCAGTATAAAATAAGAAATATTACTTATTGTATGCCACTTATGAATAATAATATTAAGACTTATTATGATCGGCTTCTTTTTAAGCTTGTACATGTTGGACAACATAGCATGCCGGGATCACGTTAATAGAAAAACAATCAATATATAGCTTGATCTTCCGATCAATAAAAAAATGTTAGAAATATTAGAAATATTAAAAAACTAGTAAATTTTACTAAAATTAAATTTTTTATACACTGATATTAAATGCTCAGTTAGTTAAAGACAGATTGATCTAATTTTAGTAAATACTAGATAGATACGTTATCAATACTGACTCTATGTACCGCTAAGTACATAGATCTATAAAAAAATCAAGTATTCTTAATTCTTAGATAAATACACTTGAGTGCAATAATACTAATTACATTGATTTTCAAATGTACCGATTTGATAATTACTGTTATTTTGTAAAAATATATGTATCTTGCTCTAAAACAGCGTTGATCTGGTTTTCATTGTGGCTCCTCTGACTGGATTCGAACCAGTGACATACGGATTAACAGTCCGCCGTTCTACCAACTGAACTACAGAGGATTATTCAAAAGTAAAAATTCTATTTTATCATATAAACTGTGAGATGTCAAATACTTAAAATTCATTTTTCCTACACGCACTGACAGTCTGAAGTATTATGTCAAGGCATATTACAATACTCTGTATCATACGGTGCAGTAACACTTATTATACGTATACTCTCGATATATTGTTGCAGTCGCGCTGTCGTCTCTATCTAGATATATTCTTATGAATCTCTAATGAAATTAAGAGCACCCTGTAATCTAATACAATAGAAACGTAATAGATAATAAGACATGCGTTACTAACACCTAAGATATCAACTATGATATTAGAGATAATAATTTTAATTAGTATCTTTAGCGCAATCTATGATTGATATCATATTGTGTATGATTGATATCATATTGTGCATGCACCATATAGTTCACATCAATGTTGGAGGTTAATCTAAAACGATTACGTAAGGGGTGATAGCATAGTCCAATAATGTTATATACATACAAAGGTGTCCTGTCTATCCATTCTAACAACTCACTGGGACGAATAAATTTTTTTATGTTATGCGTTCCGCGTGGCAGAATTTTTAGAATATACTCTGCACCAAGAATTGCTACTAACCAGGATGTTTTTGTACGATTTAAAGTTGAGCAAAAGACGTTACCACCTGGCTTAACAAGCCTAGCGCAAGAATCAATAATTGAGCACGGATCCGGGACATGCTCTAGCATCTCCATACAAGTTACAACGTCATACTGCCTAGAGCACTGCTCGGCATAAGCTTCTACTGTTTGTTTTATATAGTGTATTTTGGTATTGGTTTGCAGAGCATGTAAACGTGCTACTTGTAATAATTCCTCGCTCATGTCTAAACCGGTAACATGAGCCCCTTCTCGAGCCATGCTTTCTGCAAGAATACCACCACCACAACCAACATCTAAAACATCTTTACCAAAAAGACCATTTGCGTGCTTTATAATCCACTCCAGGCGTATTAAATTCATCCTATGCAGGGTCTGGAATGGTCCTTCTAAGTCCCACCAAGACGACGCTAACCTTGAAAATTTAATAATCTCATTGCTATCGATGTTCATTTCGTGAACCTGTTATACCTTCTTGGTTTACCCCTTTAGCGCTCTAACAAAGCTGATAATTAAAAAAATCCTTTGCATATCAATATATATCAATATATATTGATTTTCGTCTTGTCTAGCAATCCTATCCATATTTGTAGTAGTACTGTCATTAGACTATCATTTTTATATAGAATCTGAAAACTTCATATAATTTCTAATGTGTCGTATATCAAAAACATTCTCAAGGTTCCTTATTTTATGCATAAAATCAGTAGCATTTTATTGTTGTTACTCTTATACTAACCAGTACACCAGTTTATTCCAGAATATCTCTAATTCCAGAATATCTCTATAATAAGATATAACTTACTTTTATCATAAGTGTTGAGATTATCAACTGGTAATCATAGTAATCACACGATTACCTCATTTATTCTTGGATTCATATCAGTAACGAGTTAAATCATCAAAAAACTGTCTTACACCATCAAAAAACGTTTTAGAGCGCGGACTGTGCTTCTCTTCAGAAGATTCAATAAAGCTGTCATTTAATGTGCGTAATATCATTTTTTGATGTTCATTTAAATTCACGGGAGTTTCAACTACTATTCGACACAACAAATCACCTGCAACACCGCCACGCACTGATTTTACACCTTTTCCTCGCATACGAAACAATTTTCCGGTTTGTGTTTCAGAGGGTACCTTTAAACTTACACGTCCATCTAAAGTAGGAACTTCAATCTCCCCACCTAGTGCTGCCATTATAAAGTTAATTGGAACCTCACAGTATAAATTATTTTCTTCACGTTCAAAAATGTGATGCTTGCGCATCTGAATTTCGACATATAAATCACCTGAAGGGGCTCCTTTTTCACCAGGCTCACCTTCTCCACTCAGACGAATACGATCACCTGTATCGACCCCTGCAGGTATTTTCACTGACAAAGTTTTAGATTTAGAAATCCGACCTTTTGCATTACAAACCTTACACGGATCTTTGATGATCGACCCTCTTCCTTGACAGTGTGAGCAAACCTGCTGAACAGTAAAAAAACCTTGTCGAATTTGGATCTGCCCTGAACCATGGCACGTTGGACAAGTTTTTGGTTTAGTTCCTACCCTGGCTCCATTTCCATTACATTTGATACAATCTTCCATGGTTGGAATCTGAATTTCTTTAGATACACCACGTACTGCTTCTTCTAATGATAACTCCATATTGTATTGAAAATCAGATCCACGTGTAGTACGCTTCTGACGTCGATTTCCCCCAAAAATATCACCAAATACATCGCCAAAGATATCACTAAAGTCAGCATTACCACTACTAAAACTACCTTGTCCACCTCCATTTGAACCGCCATGCTCAAAAGCGGCATGACCATACTGGTCGTAAGCTTTTCGCTTCTGTGTATTTGTGAGAACCTCGTAAGCCTCTTTAATCTCTTTAAATCTAGCCTCCGAGCCCTTGTCTCCAGCATTACGATCAGGATGGAATTTCATTGCTAGACGCTTATAAGCCTTTTTGATTTCGCGCTCATCTGCTGATTTAGTTACACCTAAAATCTCGTAATAGTCTTTTTTCACCATTGCTCTTTATCCTGACATTCATAGACACGCACGGAGGTGAATTGTATCCACGTCCGTGCTAGTTGTAATCGGTGCTTTCAACGACATACATCGCTAATCTGAAAGATAATTATTTTTTGCTATCATTCACTTCTTCGAACTCAGCATCCACAACGTCACTATCTTTTTTAGTGCTTTCAGTAGAACTTGTGGAACTTCTAGACTCTGCTTGTTGTGTAGCGTGTTCTATAAGCTTAGCAGAAGATTCCATTAAGATCTGCATCTTGGCTTCAATTTCTGATTTATCTTCGCCTTTTAGTGCTGCGTTGAGCGCATTTAGCGCAGATTCAATAGAAGCTCTATCACCTGCTGCTAGTTTATCACCCACCTCTTTTAATTGCTTACGTGTACTATGTACTATTTGGTCACCTTGATTTCTGGTCTGAACTAGCTCTGCAAACTTACGATCTGACTCAGCATTAGTCTCTGCATCGTGCACCATTTTTTCAATTTCTCTATCGTTTAAACCTGAGGAAGCTTTAATAGTTATCTTTTGCTCTTTACCAGTATGCTTATCTTTTGCAGATACATGTAAAATACCATCAGCGTCAATATCAAAGGTAACCTCAATTTGAGGCATTCCACGCGGAGCGTTTTGAATACCATCAAGATTAAACTGCCCAAGAGACTTGTTATCCACTGCGCGTTTACGTTCACCTTGCACTACATGAATAGTCACCGCAGACTGATTATCCTCTGCTGTGGAAAATATCTGACTGTGCTTAGTTGGAATTGTAGTATTTTTACTAATTAGTGAAGTCATCACACCCCCCATGGTTTCAATACCCAAAGAGAGCGGGGTCACATCCAGCAACAAAACATCTTTGACTTCACCAGCTAGTACGCCACCCTGTACGGCAGCACCTACAGCTACCGCTTCATCTGGATTAACGTCTTTTCTTGGCTCTTTACTAAAGAAATCCGCTACTTTGGCTTGCACCATAGGCATACGGGTTTGACCACCTACAAGAATCACATCGTTAATATCAGCTATAGACAAGCTGGCATCTTTTAAAGCCATTTTCAATGGCTCAATTGAACGGATAATCAAATCTTCAACTAAGGACTCCAGCTTTGCACGTGTAACTTTGATATTTAAGTGTTTTGGACCATGAGCATCTGCTGTAATATACGGTAAATTAACATCGGTTTGCTGAGCAGAGGAAAGCTCAATCTTAGCTTTTTCGGCTGCTTCTTTTAAGCGTTGCATAGCTAGAGGGTCATTATGTAAATCAACCCCTTGATCTCTTTTGAATTCAGATACAAGGTAATTAATCATACGGCTATCGAAATCTTCACCACCTAAATGAGTATCACCGTTAGTAGCTAAAACCTCAAAAGTTTTTTCACCATCAACCTCATCAATTTCAATAATAGAAATATCAAAAGTCCCACCACCTAGATCATATACTGCAATTGTGCGATTACCTCGACCTTTATCTAAACCGTAAGCTAAAGCAGCTGCAGTAGGCTCATTGATGATGCGTTTAACATCTAAACCTGCAATACGCCCAGCATCTTTAGTGGCCTGACGTTGCGCATCATTAAAATAGGCTGGTACAGTTATCACTGCTTCACTGACATCCTCTCCTAAGTAATCTTCAGCGGTTTTTTTCATTTTTTTTAAAACTTCAGCAGAAATCTGCGGAGGTGCTATGCGTTTTCCTTTTACATCAAGCCACGCATCGCCATTATCGGCATTAACAATTTTAAATGGCATTATTTTGATATCACATTGCACCTCTTTATCCTGAAAACGACGGCCAATAAGGCGCTTAATTGCAAATAAAGTATTTTGTGGATTAGTAATCGCCTGACGCTTAGCAGGCTGTCCAACTAATGTTTCACCGTCCTGAGTATAAGCAATAATAGAAGGCGTGGTTCGATCACCTTCTGAGTTTTCCAGAACACGCGACTTTCCGCCATCCATAATAGCAACACATGAATTTGTTGTACCAAGATCAATGCCAATAATCTTACCCATAGAGATATCTCCTACTAATTATGATCGTCATTATTAAGTATTTATAATTATCTTAAATGCGGGCATATGCTATAATTTCAACTGCTTGTGTAATGTTTTTCTCAGTTATATACAAGAGCATTAAAGTATTATTGATACCAGACAATGACATATTATTGACACTAAAAAATTACATATTATTGATGCTGAGAAATTACAGGTTTATCAGTTTTACAAACTCTAACTCATGATAAAAGTTCCGTTTATCTATTTATATAAGTTTCAAATAAACAATAAAAAATAAAAAATTTTATATCTTATCCCTGTAAACTTAAAGCTCAATAGAGATTTATATACAATTTAATCAAATAAGACTCAATTAGAGATTGATATACAATGTAATCAAGAAAGGTATCTCTATTTAAATAATAAATAATAATAACAAATAATAAAGTATTGTAATAAAAATACGAAAACTATGTGATATTCACAGTTATAATTATATATAATTTTCAATTGATTTCAATTTTTATGATTTTAATGATTTTAATTTTTATATATATATCTGATATTTTTATATATTATATTCTATTTATTGTTGTACCTATTGAAATGTTCTGATCCTTGAGTAAATTGTACATAAAATATTTCTAAATATATTTATATATTTAAAGTGTATATCTTTAGTAAGTTTATTTATTTTGTATATCTTAAGTAAGTTTATTTATTTTAAGTATATTTTACGTATTTTATGCGCCCTATTTTGTACAGCATGCAATAACACAAGATCGGATGATCTTCAAAGTTTAAAGAAAATAATAAAGTTTAAAGAAGGTAATAAATATTACTATTATAGAAAGATAACTCTATGCATTAGAGAACCTAAATGAAAACATTAGAGAACCTAAATGAAAACATGAAAATAAAATATCTATACTATACAATGTGAATCAAGATTACTATCTAATATATTACTACTAATACATACTACTATCCTGCTATTTCTTATCTTACTATTTTTACTATTACTATCTAATGATCTAATAAATAAAAAATATGAGAATAGTAATTATTATTATTAAATAAATAAATAAATAAAAAAATAATATTATCTATCTTTGCCTTGACTAAATAATATTTTCTTTGCCTTTACTCGTTTATTCAGAAATGAAATAATGATTTTTATATAAAGTACACAATCATGATACCTCATACGAAACGAATTCATGCATAATAGCACATTACGTGTATGATGCTCGTATTAAAAATAGATTAGAATCATTAAAGGCATTGCATATTTACTTCATTCATAATATGATAGATTGATATCATATAGCTTGATAGATCGATCTTAGAAATTGTCTGCTAACTATTAGCTTAGTTAGTTTAGTTCGACAGACAATCTAAATATTCTATCTATACGAAAACTGTAATCAATCTTCGGCACGTAGCGCAGGTTGGTAGCGCACCGTCATGGGGTGGCGGGGGTCAGAGGTTCAAATCCTCTCGTGCCGACCAAAACGTTCATAATGTTCAATATTTTCAATAATTAAAATTCAATTCTTATATATATCAATTCAATGCTTTCTATATATAATATATAATTGTCAATATTTATCGACTTATTGGACTTATTGTAGGTCTATTACTGTCTATATACTCATACTTAATTAAGGTATATTATATTATTAATTAAATATTCTCAATTTATTAAATATTCTCAATTAAGGTATATTATTAAGTATTACGATTACGATGTATTATGTCATAATATTGTACTTTGTACTTTTGTACTATAAATACAGTATTCGAAGTTATGCAGTCCGTAATATACAAATATACTATACTGATGTTTTTACGTTTATCAGTCCTTAATACCTTGTACAATACAAAATAAAAATACCTTATACAAAGTAATACCTTATACAAAGTATAAAGAAGAATGTATGCTATGATTTATGTTATTAAGAAAGAATGTAAAGAGTGTATTCTTCTTGAACTTAATCATTAAACTTATAAATTATGTTTAAAATAATTGATATATTATTGATATCTCCAGGCTTCTAAATAACCTAATACCCGCTTTTATCGATTATCGATTTAATCATTGAATCATATATATAACATGGAATCATAGTATATAAAATGAGCAATAATCTATGACATGTATATTTTTACTATATACTTTATACACAAAAATAAAAACAGTAATAGCTGAAATATTCATCATAAATTCTGCACAATAACACTCAGATAACACTCAGACTGTCTAATTTTATTACAAGTCTATCTAGCTAGAAAATAGTTTGATATTTGATACAAGTCTATCTAAAGAATAATTGAAATATGAAATAATCCGAATAGACTGACAAGAAAGATACGCTATATTCCGTATTAATTTAATTAGCATGGCGAAATGATACTTTCACCAAGTATTGATTATTGATAATTTTCTATAGAAACAAGAATAAAAACTCTTATGAAAATATATACAAGATATGAACACACATGAACATTATATCCTAACCTAGTGTTTTTAGTAAGGTATTTACTTCCATTCATTAAAAAAATGAAAAAATTAAGACGTTTAATACATAATACAGATATCTAGCATTGAAAATTTCATATTTAGCTTTATGTGCTATTGTGAATCTACATATGAACTTTATAATATTTTTATAACTTACATACCATTCACTACCAAAGCGCATCTAATGCTCTTTATCAACTATTAAGATACTTGGTATATTCCTTTATTTTTTAAATTTTTAAATATTTTTTAAATATAATGTATTATAGGTAATACTTTTAAATAAAAATGCATTATAGACAAATAATAATGCATTATAGACAATACTACGCCATATAGTACATTTATGTTACAATAATTAAATACACAAGAATAAAAAGTTTAGAAAATCTACTCACAATAATTTTATTTTTTTATTATTCTAGATATATGAGATATATGTATCTTTTATAATTCTTAGTACATTAAATTATCATAGAATTATCATATTTCAAGGAAATATCATAATATCATATTTAAATTAAATTTGTTTAAATTTATTTTTGATGTAATATTTTATAATTTTATATTACATAAATTACATAAATGTATATCTTTATATTACATATCTTTATATTACATATAAATTTAAAATTAAAAATTAAAATTTAAGTTAGGCAAAATTTAGGTTTAGGTTACATCATAATAGTTTATATTACATCATAATAAAATTATACATGATATGTGTTATTATATTATAATTATATATGATTTATAAAATATGAAATCATAAAAAATAAAAATTCAATTAAATGATTAATCATTAAAATAAATAGAAACTTATCTATTTATATTTCTATACTTATATTTTCTACAGAAATGAGAATGTAGGATATGCGTACACTCAGAATATTCTATGCATTAATTTATGGAATATTATGCATTACGAAAACCACGCTATCCAGACATCAATGTGAAGTTAAATATCATGGTCATAGAGTTATAGCTACACACTGATTAACATGTTGAAAAAATTAATCAAGCATGTTGAATAAAATTCATACTATATTCTTAGGTTGTGTATTAACCATGACATTGATATGATATGTTTGAACTTAATCTATAATTTTATAAACATTATAAGGTTAGAATCTAATCTAATGAGAGTAGTAATCATGACATTTTTTATTATATTGTTAGTTTTTATGAAAATTTTTTAAAATATGTGTCAAGTTATAGCATTGTATCCTCACACAGGACAACCAGAGAAATAAGAAAATCACTATAAATAAACTATAAATAATGCTAAAAAGATATATATTCATATATATTAGTAGACTAAAGATACGAAAGCTATATATAGATATCACTAAAAATAAAAACTATAAATCTGATGGGATCAGACGTATGGAATAATTGATATTTCACTATATACAATATAAAATTGTATAGTTATATATATTTATATTTGATGCAATATTTGAGAGATACATCCTAGAGATACATCCTCACCAACTTACCATCCTTGTTACTCTGACAAGACAAGCAACATTATGCTCACTATTTATACAGCTTTACTATATTTTCTTCAACCTCTGATCTGGATACGTCTCTGGCTACGTGGACGAAAATCTTCTTCTTATCGCCAACGCTGGGGGGAACGATATGGATTCTGTACAGAAAAAGTCAAAACAAAAGGTATTTTGCTACATGCCGTATCCGTTGGTGAAACGTTGACTGCAATTCCACTCATACGCGAACTCAATCATCGTTATCCCGCCCTACCTATTGTAATCACTACCATGACGCCCACTGGTTCAGATCTCGCTATATCTTTGCTTGGAGAAACTGTGTCTCACGTATATCTACCCTATGACCTTCCTGGGGTAATGAGCCGTTTTTTTAATGTTACTTGTCCCAAGGTAGTAATAGTAATGGAGACCGAGCTTTGGCCTAATATGATCACGCTGTTATATACTCGTCGTATTCCGCTCATAATAGCTAATGCCCGTCTATCAGAGCGCTCGGCTAGACTTTATAAAAAGTTTGATACCTTTACCAAATGCTTGTTACAACGCATTACATTAGTTGCCGCCCAGAGCATAGAAGATGGCGAACGTTTTATTGAGCTAGGTTTAAAGCGTTCGCAACTCGTGGTGACAGGAAGTTTAAAATTTGATGTGTCTGTCATGCCAGAACTGATAGCAAAAGCTATGCAGTTACGAAGTCAGTGGATACTGAACAATCGATCTATATGGATTGCCGCGAGCACCCATAAGGGTGAAGAAAAAATAATCTTAAATGCACACTGTAAGCTTCTTAAGCGTTTTCCGGACCTCTTATTAATTTTAGTACCCAGACATCCTGAGCGTTTTTCTAGTGTGAGCTGTTTAACTAAACAGCACAATTTACACTACATTTTACGCAGTAATGGTCAGATACCCTCCGAGCATACGCAAGTGGTAATTGGAGATACTATGGGTGAGCTCATGCTGTTCTATGCTATTTCAGATATAGCGTTTGTTGGTGGTAGTTTAGTTAAGCATGGTGGTCATAACCCATTAGAACCTGCAGCTCATACTATTCCAGTCTTAATGGGTCCTTATACCTTTAATTTTAAAGAGGTATGTAAACTCTTACAGCAAGGTAGTGCCCTAATTACTGTCACGGATGCTGAATCATTGAATCATCAGATTACTGTATTACTCACCGATGCAAGCTATCGCTTGAATTCTGGGCTATACGCATGGAATGTGCTACATAAGAACAAAGGTGCATTAAGGCACTTATTAAATTTAATTGACCCTTACCTTGTACAAGGAGATCATTAAATGAAAAAACTACAAAAGCTCTCAGCAGTAATCATCACTCACAATGCAGAAGAAGTACTAGCTGAATGCCTAGAATCAGTAAGTTGGGCAGATGAAATTATTCTGTTAGATTTTAAAAGTAGTGATAAAACTCTAGATATTGCTGTGCGTTACGGAGTAATGGTGTATCAATCGAACACATGGCCTGGTTATGGTAAGCAGCGACAAATTGCACAAAGTTATGCTAATTATGAAATGATTTTAATGATTGACAGCGATGAACGTGTAACTACAGAGTTGCAGCAATCTATTAATCTCATACTGCAGCAGCCACCTGCAAAAATTGTATACAGTATATCACGATGCAATGTATTTCTTGGACAAGCCATGCGACATGGCGGGTGGTACCCAGATCGTGTGATCCGTTTATACCCATCCTGCTATGCTTACAATAATCACTTAGTTCATGAATCTTTGGATGTATCTGCAATACCTATTCGATCACTACATGGCGATTTATTGCATTTAACCAGTAGAGATTTTTGTACCTTTCAGTTAAAGCAATGCTCCTATGCTAAAGCTTGGGCTAAACAACGCTATCAGAAAGGTAAACATTATAGTATAACAAAAATTATTTACCGTAGCTTTTGGTCATTTATCAGAACATTATTAGTACGTGGTAGTTTTTTAGATGGAACACGGGGTTGGTTACTAGCAATAGTTGTTTGCCAGTATACTTTTAATAAGTATGTCGCCCTTTGGGATCTTAATTGCACCTCTAGGAACAGAAACTAATGAGAAAAAAAGCTATCTACCCTGGAACTTTTGATCCAATAACCAACGGCCATCTTGACATAGTTACACGAGCAGCAAGGATTTTTGAACAGATAATTCTAGCAATCTCAGCTAATCCAAGAAAAAAGACAATGTTTTCTGTGATAGAAAGAGAGCGTCTAGCACAAGAAACGGTTAAACATCTTCCAAATATATCAGTCATAAAATATAGCAATTTATTAGTAAACTTTGCTAAAGAACAAAAAGCTCGCATACTGATTCGCGGCTTACGCACAACATCTGATTTAGAGTATGAAAGGCAAATAGCCTCAATGAACCATTACTTGTCTCCTGATCTAGAAAGTGTTTTTTTTATGACAACAACGCAATATACTTATCTTTCTTCGTCATTAATTAAAGAGGTAGCTCAACATGGTGGTGATGTACAGAAACTTCTTCCAATGCCGGCATATCAAGCATTAAAACTACGTCTTGACATGACCATAAACTGTTAAAAAAATTTTATTAGCTTAAGAAGAAATTCCTTGTTGGCCCTCTTTGAATTATACCATGGCATGTGCCTTCTGATTAGTGGCTTAATATCATTCTTATGATATCCTAACCAGAGGGTTAAAAGGTATATTTATTATAGCATAGATGAAGAGACAACTGCCTACACTCCGACATACAGTAAGAGATTGTGGTTAACTAAAAGTTATTATATACAATGACTATTGTAGTGATGTTACTTTTATCATAGATAATGATAACTAATCAGCCGTTATGATATTATCATAAAAAATATCTCTATATAGAAACGATGCATATCATATGCTTAGATGCTCATTGCACTATAGATCATAGGTTATTCCGCTGATGTTATCATGAATAAAGGTAACCTAAAATATAAAGCATAATCTCCATAAACCATAGCAAGACAACTACATCAATATATTATGTAAGTAGCTCTGATGGCATTGTCACGTTACATATAATTGAGTAGACAACCTCTTAAATGTTTAATTTAGCTAAACTCTCTATCCGTCATATCAGACACTCCACACGAGAGTAACGATTGCATCATTAAGGATTACCAATCATCGACCAGATAAAAAATCTGTAATGATGCTTAGCACCGCTGTGTTATCTGTTGATAGTCTGCAATATTTTTATCTAAAAATTTATCTAAGCATTTCATATAATGCGTTTCATCTTCTGACACATACATATGTTTATACACTGACAGGAATAAAATATAGGTTTTAATATCGATATCTATCAATTAATAGCGTGATAAACGATCTGAAAAAGTACAATTTGATACAAAACGAACAACATTCTCTGAATACTAGGTCTATAGTGTATACTAGTAATATACCAACTTACATAGACTCATGGGCTCTCACTAGATATACATCTTGCAGCAACAAAAAATATTAGTTCACTATATGTACTGGTCTGCACTGCGTACTTTTAAGACAACAGTAATGATTATAGGTGTGCATCTTTGGCTTTTATAGTAAGTAATGAGCTATACTTTAATTTAATGAGCCATACTCTAATTCTATTACTCTTTAATAAAGTTACGGGAGTTTAATTAAGATTACGACAGATACAAATCTTAACCTTGCTGTAAATAAGAAGGATAGTTATTTAAAAACAGATTGAAAACTAACACTGCTTATCTAGCGCACTAGATATATCAACTTCAGGTTTATAATCTTAGAGAATTTGCGATGCTACTAATGATAGAATTTTGAATGCTTTTAATGATGAGCCTATAAATGTTAACTAAGAAATAGATTGTTATTACTGTTTGTGATCATTGTGCGATGTGGATACTTTACAGGATCTATAGAAAAACCTAATGTTAGTTTTAATGCTAAATTAAAAGTAACTGTACTTTGTAACACATAAGATATTTACACTATTAAAATATCTTCCTAAATATATGTTACCTAGTCTCTGCTTAATATTACAATTAACTACACCGCCCATATACGTCTATATCCGTATACTACGTCTATATATTATAGGATAGACGCTAATGTTACGATAATTTAATCTATCTAAATAAAATAAAATTGTCTTACTAATACTTACTAATAAATGCATATGCGATATCCATTCATGGTAAAATAGACTGATAGGTCTTAATGCGTATCATCACACATTGTTCATGTTTGCTGAATATACTTGCTTGTCATCATGTATTGATTCACTATACATTAGATAATCACCTATTGTAATTAAGCATAAAAATGTGAATCAGATCTTCTCACAAACCATTCCTGATAAGAGGATATCATGTCAAAGCAACAGATCGGCGTAATAGGTATGGCAGTCATGGGACGTAATTTAGCTCTTAATCTTGACAACCGAGGCTATTCCGTTTCTGTATTTAATCGATCCAATACAATAACTAACGCATTCCTTAAAAAAACTCAGACCAAAATGTTAGAACCCCATTATACGATACAAACATTTTTGCGCTCGTTAGAAAAACCACGATGCATCATGCTTATGGTAAAAGCTGGTGAAGCTACTGATTCGACTATTTCGTCATTGATTCCATATCTTGATCCAGGTGATATTCTCATCGATGGCGGTAACGCATTTTATAAAGATACTATGAGACGCCAGCGTGAACTCTCTACGCAAGGCGTATATTTGATTGGGACTGGAGTTTCCGGTGGTGAAAGAGGAGCCTTAGTAGGACCATCCTTTATGCCTGGAGGTCATAAAGAGGCATATGCGGTCATAGAGCCAATATTCACTAAAATTGCAGCTCTGTCTGAAGGTAAGGCCTGCGTTTCTTATATAGGACCAGATGGTTCGGGACATTATGTAAAAATGGTGCACAATGGTATTGAATATGCTGATATGCAGCTTATTGCAGAAGCGTACTCGCTTTTAAAAGATCCGCTAAATTTCAATAATGAGACATTAGCTCAGATATTTAGCGACTGGAATCAAGGAGAGTTAAACAGTTACCTCATTGGTATCACCAAAGATATCCTCACAAAAACAGATAAAGACGGTAATTATATCCTAGATTTGATCCTAGATGAAGCGGCTCATAAAGGTACAGGACAGTGGACTAGTCAAAGCGCGTTAGATCTCAATGAGCCAGTATCATTAATCACTGCATCAGTATTTGCCCGTTACCTTTCCTTATTAAAAAGTCAACGAATAGAAGCATCAACAGTGCTATCTGGTCCTAAGTTGCAAACTATTAGCATTAATAGGGACGAATACATTGAGACAGTGCGTAAAGCACTCTATCTTGGAAAAATAATTGCTTATGCCCAGGGGTTTTCCCAGCTAAAATCTGCATCTACGCAATATAACTGGCAGCTGAAATATGGTGAAATTGCTAACATATTCCGAGCAGGCTGTATTATTCGAGCAGGACTTCTTCAAGAAATTACTAATGCTTATAAAGATAATGCAAATATTTCTAATCTTATTTTAGCTCCTTACTTTAAAAGTATTGCAAATAAATACCAAAAAGCACTGCGTGATGTGGTAGCTTATTCAGTTTTAAATGGTATCCCGACACCGACCTTTTCTGCTGCTATTTCTTATTATGATAGTTATCGTGCAAAACAGCTACCTGCTAATTTGATTCAAGCACAACGCGACTACTTTGGTTCGCATACTTATCAGCGAATAGATAAAAGTGGTATCTTTCATACAGAATGGTAATGTGATCCCCATTATATAGACAATGTGCAGCACTTTCCGATGAAGCCTCTGAAGATTTAGTAGGTACTCTTTAATAGTATTAAGTTTTTCGATAACTATCAATCATAAAGTCATACCTGCTTTATACTTGATTACGATCACTCAACGCATACTAATTAGACTCGATGTTGATACATGATACAAAAGAGTATGGCCATACCATGAATCATACGGTCTACGCTGTATTGTTACAAGTTTTACATAGCGATGGAATAATAACGCAAAATATAATCAATAAGTTAAGAAAGTTAAGAGATGTGGCATATCTTAGTTAGTATGCACTAGATATTTTGTATCTACTTGAATATTGAATGCATACAAGATACGCGTTTAGTGTGTAAAGTATAACAAATAAGATTAGTATTATGCGTCTAGTTTAAAACAATTGAGCAACGTTTAATATCACCTGCTAATCCTTACTCCATAAACGATGGGGCCCTTTCAAAATCAGCGACTTCTTGCTCATAATACGCGAGTAAACAGAACAGAACCGATACAGTTCTTTCTGCTTAAGATTTAGATAATTTTAGTCCTTATACTTATAGATGCAAAAGCAATCAGCGTATAACTTGAGAGTAACCACTCCGTCTCTATTTACAATAAATAGTATAGATCAAAAACTAAAAGTAGAATAATAATAAATATTATTATCCTACTTTGATACCAATATACTATCATAGTATATACTCTCATAAAAAATCTATTAATTAGATTTATACAAGTAATCGCGATGATAGGTGCCAGTAGTAAGACAGCAATCAGCAATTCTTTCTTACGAGCTTTAAATGACTAACATGATTATAACATATTGAAATAATGCACAAAAATCATCAAAACAATTATAATGTAAAAGGTTTGAGGAGTATTAATCTTATTTAGGATATGCTATCAGTGTATACTACACATCTGTATAGACTGAGGATGTTAGATCCTGCAATGAGTAGATTGATCTATTAATATAACATCTAAAAAACTTTACTTACGTAAGTCAGAAAGACAGCTGATAATCTTATATACATTAGCTAATTGTCTGAGCCTCACCAGAAAAATACCAGTTAATTTTATCATGATAAGGAGCATAATAGTAAAATACAGAAGAAGTGTCAGATCAAGCTTTATACTATGTATACAATCTGGCCACATTTAGCTAAGTTAGCAATACTTATGTAGTCAACATTATGTATATCAGATCACCATATGATAATTATGACTAGTACGTCATGCCAATAACGATTTCGTTATAACTAGGTGAATACCCAGAGATAATTACTTCGGCAAATTAGATAACTCATTAAATACGGTAATGCTTGATCCTTCAGTATATATTCACTGTTAAGGTATTTTATCTGAATCTGAACTCAACTAATTAGCTAAAAATAGAGCAGTTGTTAAGATCTACAGCATGATCGTGAACTTCTCAAAAATAGCAGAAAATACAGTAGTTACATAATATCGTAACTAGATACGTGTATCTACCTAATGGTTTTATCGATAACTCACATTAGTATTATCATATGTAACAATACTGTAATCTATATATCTAAATTAACAACTGACATACATAGCAAAATAAAAATATGTTATCTATTGATAACCTCTAGGAATAAAAACTCTTAGGAGGAAAAAATAAAAAAATCTGCACACGTTTTGGTTCGTTTTAAGATCAAGCCTCGTTCAACAAGTTAGGGCTATGAGCCTACTCATTATGTTTATACTATATAAATTATTTATTGCATTATATATGCTTATACGTTGTGGTGAAAACTGCTACCACTCCCATCCTATATGTAACATTGATCAAAAAGGTAACTAAAAAAGATCTATCTGTATATAACTATAGGGATTATTTGTTAAGGACAGGTAAAGCGCGACATGAATCAGAGTCTTTTTGTAACTAAACGCGATGGCCGCACTGAGCGTATCGATCTAGATAAAATACACCGCGTACTCAACTGGGCAGCAGAAAATCTACATAATGTCTCTGTATCTCAGGTAGAATTATGTTCCCGTATCCAATTTTACCCAGGTATCCGTACATTTGATATTCATGAAACGATCATCAAATCAGCTGCCGATCTTATCTCAGCAGACGCACCTGATTACCAATATATGGCCGCACGTCTAGCAATTTTTCATTTACGAAAAAAAGCATATGGTCAATTTGAACCGCCTAAACTCATTGACCAAGTGACACGTATGGTATCCATGGGAAAATATGATGCCCATCTTTTAACAGACTACAGTGTAGATGAATTTGCAAAAATGGATAGTTTTATTGATCATTGGCGTGATATGAACTTTTCCTATGCTGCGGTAAAACAATTAGAAGGAAAATACCTAGTTCAAAACCGTGTTAATGGTGATATCTATGAGAGTGCTCAGTTCTTGTATATCTTAGTATCTGCTTGCTTATTCTCTAGTTATCCGAATAGCACGCGCCTAGATTATATTAAGCGTTTTTATAATGCTATCTCAACTTTTAAAATTTCATTACCAACACCTATTATGTCTGGAGTACGCACCCCAACGCGACAATTTAGCTCTTGTGTGCTTATTGAGTGCGACGACAGTCTAGATTCGATTAATGCCACTGCTAGCGCTATTGTCAAGTATGTCTCTCAACGCGCTGGAATTGGTATCAACGCTGGTCGTATTCGTGCTTTAGGTAGCCCGATACGTGGTGGTGAAGCATTTCATACTGGCTGTATTCCATTTTATAAACATTTTCAGAGTGCAGTAAAATCCTGTTCACAAGGAGGTGTACGTGGCGGCGCTGCTACTCTATTCTATCCTATGTGGCATCAAGAAGTGGAGAGTCTTTTAGTTTTAAAAAATAACCGCGGTATAGAAGACAACCGGGTACGTCATATCGACTATGGTATACAACTGAATAAGTTAATGTATCAACGATTACTTCAAGGCGAAGATATTACTTTATTTAGTACATCAGATGTACCAGGACTCTATGATGCGTTTTTTGCTAACCAAGATGAGTTTGAAAGACTCTATACCCAATATGAGCAAGACTCAAAAATTCGAAAACAACGCATTAAAGCAGTTCAGCTATTTTCCTTAATGATGCAAGAACGCGCCTCAACCGGTCGAATCTATATTCAAAATGTTGATCACTGTAATACTCATAGTCCTTTTAATCCAACTATGGCACCAGTACGTCAATCAAATTTATGCCTTGAGATTACTCTACCTACTAAACCCCTTCAGGATATCAACGATGAAAATGGAGAAATTGCGCTATGTACTTTATCTGCGTTTAACCTTGGTGTAATTGATAAGCTTGATGATCTTCAGGAACTAGCAACATTAGCGGTACGAGCGCTAGATGCATTGCTAGACTATCAAAATTACCCTATTCCTGCGGCCAAGCGTGGCGCCATGGGACGACGCACGCTTGGTATTGGCGTAATTAATTACGCATACTACTTAGCAAAACACAGGGTCCGTTATTCCGATAGCAGTGCCAATGTATTAACACACCAAGCGTTTGAAGCAATTCAGTACTGGCTATTAAAAGCATCTAATGAACTTGCTATTGAACAGGGCGCCTGCCCATGGTTTGCAGAAACCACTTATGCTCAAGGCATTATGCCGATTGATACTTATAAAAAGGATCTAGATGCTATCTGTAATACCCCTCTATTACTTGACTGGGAGGGTTTACGTAAGTCAGTAAAAATTCACGGCCTGCGTAACTCAACACTTTCGGCAGTTATGCCGACAGAAACATCTTCACAGATTTCTAACGCTTCTAATGGTATTGAACCACCTCGAGGGCATATCAGCATCAAAGTCTCAAAAGATGGAATCCTTCGCCAAGTTATACCAGAGTATGAACGTCTTAAAGATTATTATGAATTACTGTGGGATATACCAAATAATGATGGCTATCTTCAGCTAGTTGGTGTAATGCAAAAATTCATTGATCAAGCAATTTCATCAAATACACATTACGATCCAATGCGATTTATAAATGGCAAAGTCCCTATGAAACAACTGTTAAAAGATTTGCTTACAGCTTATAAGTTTGGTATTAAAACGCTGTATTACCAGCATACCCGTGATGGAACAGAAGATTTAAAAGATGATTGGTTGCCCGCTACGCCGGAGGAGGACTGCGAAAGCGGTGCCTGTAAAATGTAACCGTTACGATAAAAGTGCATTTCGGCGAATAATTACGACTACCGGCTTCATGTTTTGGAATACACAATGACTTATACAATATTTTCTCAACAAAAAAATAATCAGCTACTAGAGCCAATGTTTTTTGGTCAACCAGTAAATATCTCGCGATTTGATCAGCAAAAATATCGAATATTTGAAAAACTCATAGAAAAACAGCTATCATTCTTCTGGCGACCTGAAGAGATTGACGTCTCACGTGATCGCATCGATTATCAATCTCTACCTGAGCATGAAAAACATATCTTTATTAGCAACTTGAAATATCAAACACTGCTAGACTCTATTCAGGGAAGAAGCCCAAATATTGCACTATTACCAATAATCTCTATTCCAGAACTAGAAACATGGGTAGAAACATGGGCTTTTTTTGAAACAATTCACTCACGCTCATATACTCACATTATTCGAAATATTGTGAATGATCCCGCACTGATATTTGACGATATTGTCACACATAAACAGATTTTATCGCGTGCTAAAGATATTTCTAAATACTATGATGATTTAATTCGTATGACTAATGCTTGGAATCTCTTAGGTGAAGGTGTGCATCAGGTGAATCATACTACCGCCATAACTGTAAACTTGCGCGCACTAAAAAAACAACTATATCTTTGCTTGATGAGCGTAAATGCCCTAGAGGCTATCCGTTTCTATGTGAGTTTCGCTTGCTCATTTGCTTTTGCTGAACGCGAACTGATGGAAGGTAACGCTAAGATTATCAAGCTCATTGCGCGTGATGAGGCACTGCATGTCACTGGCACTCAATATATTCTAAATTTGCTTCGGAATGGTGATGACGATCCGGAAACAGCAGAGATAGCCGACGAGTGCCAACAGGAATGTTACAATCTATTTTTTCTGGCAGCACAACAAGAGAAAGAATGGGCTGAATATCTCTTTAGCAACGGATCAATGATTGGTCTAAACAAAGCTATTTTATGGCAATATATTGAATATATTACTAATATGCGCATGCATGCTATCGGTCTCGATCAACCTTTTAAAACCCGTTATAATCCAATTCCATGGATTAACTCATGGTTGATCTCAGATAATGTACAAGCAGCTCCTCAAGAAGTAGAAGTAAGCTCGTATCTAGTGGGTCAGATTGATGCTGAGGTTAGTACAGATGATTTTATGAATTATCGACTGTAATCTTATGACAGAACCTATTATTACACTCAAACCTTTTGGTATAAAATTAATATGGTATGATCTTCATCATAATCTTCTTACGATTCTAGAACTACACAACATATATATTGAATACCAGTGCCGTGCAGGATACTGCGGCTTATGCCGAATACGCCTACTACAGGGGATGATAAAGTATAGAACACAGCCTATTACTTTCTTGCGACCCGGTGAAATCCTACCCTGTTTATGTTACGCATGCAGCAATATTGAGATCGAAATGCATTGTCAGTGATCATGATCGACAGAGACTTGATTGATACATAAGATTTATACATAGATGTTTTTATGTAAAATTTTCTCTATTAGCACAATGTCAATTATTTGGCTTGACTGTCTGTATTAAAAAATACATGCGATTGATATTATCAAATCGCTTGCATCAGTTCTCTTGAGAAATGATGAAAATCTTAATGAAATAGGTTACATGCTTGGAGCATCTCGAGAACTTCTGTTATACAGAAAATTATTTTATCTTGCTCAGCTTTAATTAAACTGTACAAAACATCTCTATAATAGAGCTATAATATAATTATAGTCTATCTATATCACGCTTAAAGAATTAGTTGATGTATCTATGCACAACCAAGATCTCACGATTATCACAATATCGTGATACAAAATATGCACATATCTCTTTAAGATCTCCAGAGGAGAATCCGATGGGAAATACCTATAAAAATGTCACGCAGAGTAACCAGAATCTTAGACAAACAGATCAGGTTCTTACGTGCGATCCAAAATACATTGTTCTAGACATTCGCTCGCAAGATGAGCAAGAAGATCGACCGTTAAAACTTGCTAACTTTCTAGTAAAAACTTTACCATTCTATTATCTAGATAATCAATTTAACGCCTTAGACCAAAAAAAATCGTATCTACTATATTGCGATAATGGATTAATGAGCCGGTTACAGGTACTTTATTTACGTGAAAAGGGGTTTACAAATGTTAAAAGCTATTGTCTGCACCAAGCTGGAACATTGAACATATGAGATTACTGAATAATAATTTATTAGATTGCGTCCTTCCATCTTGTCGTATACTCAAATATTGTATCTAATGATCAACGCTTGATGGTTAACTGATCATTAAAATGTATTTGCCGCATCCGTGCTGCAGACCTTAAAAAGAAAAAGAATAATTATAGAAACACTATACAAACAGATCAAAATACCATTAACCATAGTAATGAAAGAATGATTTCAGGTGTGAACATGTACGATGCTGTGACCAAAGAGGACTATATGATTTTGCCGCATAATATGCAGAGCCTCCGTGAATTGCGCTTAAATTATAGATAGTAGCATTAACTAGATGATCGCTTGGTAAAGATGATAACACCAAATCATGTTCTCTGTCCCTCTATAGCATGTAAGCTTGTGTAACTACAATACGTTTAAGCTTTATTTTTACAGATATCATCACTTATGCTGGTTTTGCTATTCTAATAGAGCTTCTGATAACTACATGTTACAACTTTTATGCACTGTATTATCTATATACAATACTGCAACAGTTTTATAAATGATAAATTTTTATAAAGTATCGATTTAATCTATTCAAAATTTAGCATAACAATGCTACAAAACCATATGCCCAGTAACAAACCTCAAAAAGCAATCCAATTAAAATGTATTCTATGTCACAATTAGATTTCTCCGTTTTAATTTTTTATTTAACATACTACTAGAAGATGTAATTGGTATACCCCTTCATTTGGATTCTAGAATAATCTTCGACCTAGCGCTGGTTGCAGGCTATAAGGACAGTGCTCAGGATAATATCAGTATTTATCACATTGTGATAATTATTAATATTCATATTAATTAATAACTCTAGATTATGATTTGAGCTGAATAATTCTTATTAATCATAAAATCTAATTAATAATATGCTTGTTATCCCTAGCAGTCGATTCTTCAGTAGTGGATCCTAGAGTAATTTTTGAAGGTATGCTGGTAATATAACAAGAGGGATAACCTACTCCTGCATGATAAACGGTAGGGATGTGATGGCATGATGTTGTGTAGCTGAAATATCTATCAGTATACCTATACAGGTTTTAGTAGACCCTCTCAGAAGGGTCTTGATTTAGAGAAGACTGGTATATAGATATAGTGTATACAACTATATAGATAGACCTTGAGTCTGCTTCACAAAAACCAATAAACATAAAAATTTTTTATCCACTACTATTGATAGTGTCAACACACTAAAGCACGTATCTTACGTAATAATATCTATTATATACAGCGTATCGGTTGGTATGTAAATAGCTACAATAGTCATCTTATCTCAGTAAGATACATTATAAACAGTAAGATATATTACAAGATACTAGAAGTAATAGCAGTGCTTTCTTAACCTGTTTTCTGTAACTGATGCATGCTTCTTAGCTAGAGTAACACAAATCTAAAGTGTATTACTTCGATCATTTATTTATCTCAAAATGATCTATTCATTATCGCAACACATTCATGAGTAAATCTATAACGTTCACTTAGTCGTATCAGGTTAATAAAATATTATTTGTAAATGTCCCGTGAATATGCGACTGAGCTACTGTGATCCTAGCAATACAGTAATTTAAGCAGTAAACATGACATTCAATATAAAATCGTGACAATAAAATGCACTCTTATGAGATTTAGATCTCTCAATTAACTGTTAGTGCATTATATAATATATTATATATGCATCTCGAGCAAAAGATTTAGTAAGGTGCTAGGCATTATTTAAGATTGACACACAACTTACGATCTAATCTTAATTATGGAGAACTAGTATTACTGGTAGAATGGTATAAAAAATTACAGAATATACTATATATCTCCGAGCAACAGGAGTCGAGTATTGTGGTTTATACCTAAACTCTCACGCTTGTGTATATCTTCCCGTACCGTTTTGATGCTATCCTATTTTTTTATGGAGACTGATATCTAACTTTAGGTGTGTTTCTATTAAGACCCCTGCTGATAAACCCGTATATAAAATACTAAATTAACACTCTCAAACAATGTTGGAGCATATAAAAGACATCAGGGCCTAATATTATTAGGTTAATGATAGTATACTTTTACAACTCATATCTCAGCGCAAGACTATTTGCATTTAGGACAACACAGAACTATGTTTACTTAAAGTTTACTGAAAGTTTTCTTTGAACGTAAAGACACCAAAAAAATCTATTAATCAAAATTTAGCCGCTCTCTTGACAGAAAACATTCGATTTTTATAAATTATTTCTTTATAATCTCGTACATTAAGTATAAAGCTAGGTTGATGTGAAGGATTATTTATACTTTATATAGCCTATACGTCTAGCAAGGGGTAAAATCATTACTGCATATAGATGCATATAGATTAATAAAATCTAAACGCTTCTATTAGCGCTTAGATTTTATCAATCTACAATTTAACATGGATGCGTATTTAGATGAGAACTTTTACAGCTAAGGCAGAATCGGTCCAGCGTGACTGGTATGTTGTTGACGCAACATGTAAAACCTTAGGTCGTTTAGCAACAGAGCTAGCCCTTAGATTGCGTGGGAAGCATAAAACAGAATACACTCCGCATGTGGATACAGGCGATTATATTATCGTCCTAAATGCTGAAAAAGTAGCGATAACTGGCACTAAACCTAGTGATAAAATATATTATCATCATACTGGGTATATTGGGGGTATCAAAAAGTTAACTTTTTCAGAGATGATTAGTCGTTATCCTGAAAAAGTGATCGAAATAGCAGTAAAGGGTATGCTTCCAAAGGGCCCACTAGGTCGTCAGATGTACCGCAAACTTAAAGTATATGCAGGTGATAGGCATAAACATGCGGCACAAAAACCGAAAGTTCTTGATATATAATTAGGATGTTAAAAATGTTTGAGAAGACAAACTATGGAACTGGTCGCCGAAAAAGCGCCTCTGCACGTGTCTTTCTCAAGGCAGGTAGCGGTGGCATCACTATTAACCAGCGTTCTTTAAAAGAGTACTTTAGTCGCAAAACTGCTTGCATGATAGTTCGTCAGCCACTAGAATTATTAGATATGGTAAATGAATTTGATTTATATGTTACGGTAAAAGGCGGCGGTACATCAGGGCAGGCAGGCGCTATTCGTCATGGAATTACACGAGCTCTAATAAAACACAACGAATCATTGCGAGGCAATTTACGTAAAGCAGGATTTGTCACACGAGATGCGCGCCAAGTGGAGCGTAAAAAAGTCGGTTTTCGTAAAGCACGTCGTCGTCCACAGTTCTCCAAGCGATAACTTTTAAGTTATTAACACACCTTACCCAGTGCTAAACACTGGGTTTGTGCTCAGATCATGACCTTCAAGCACGATCACGGTAACATGTCGTACTATGCTGACAAGTTCTATTATGAGAATGTAAGATCCGATCTAATTATCAGCGCTTATTATATTTTATATATTTATATAAAATATAATAAGCGCTGACATACTGACTCAGTGATCCTGTAAGGTTACAGCCCTAGCACTAAAAATAAACACAAAAAACCTAAACGGCTATTATAGCCCCCTCTGCTCCCGACATACACATGAGAATCTATATCACTCAGGATTCTCGTAATATAACACTACTTTTTGACCTAACTCATCGTCTCAGAATTCAATGCGCACCTACAGCACAAAAATTTTCAGCATTGATGCATACCAAGCTAGGTCCACTAATCTACCGTAGCGGTTTATTAAAGTTAACCCCCTACTGCGCTATTTCTGCTATTTCTTATAGCCAGTTGACACTAGATAAGTCTCGTATTAGTATGTAATACTTAAATGAATATTGCTCTCATCTAGATCTGATGTCGATTTACCTAAGATCCCGCGAAGAGTCACAACTTTTTATTGATTGCATTAAACAGACTAGATTAACCTTATTGTACATAAGTAAAAGTATTATCAATGGTCAAAAAAAACGCTCAAGATAACAGTTCCAAGAAAAGCGATAAGTAATCTCTAAAATTATTCTTATACAATCTATTTAGTCAATGAAGCGTTTCGCTTAAAATGGTGCTATTTAGCTCCGTTATTTTGGCTTCTACTAAAAATAAGCATTCATTTATAGGAATCAGTACAAAAAGCTAAAAAACTATATTGAGAAGCATATTTTTTATAATTCTTTTTTAATATTCTAATAGAACTGAAGCCTCACACAATAATAACATTCGGAGCTGAATACAATGACAGATTCTCAATCTACTTCTTGTCGTCCTTATCTAATACGTGCATTTTATGAATGGTTAATTGACAATCAGCTCACGCCTCATTTAGTAATCGATCTGCATATACCTGATGTCGTAGTACCTTTGGAATATTCATCGAATGGCCAAATAATTCTAAATATTTCACCAAATGCAGTAAATGATCTCGAATTAGGTAATCACAAAATCCTTTTTACTACCAGCTTTAGCGGTATTTTGAAGAAAATTTCAATACCTCCACTATCTGTCATAGCGATTTATTCTCGTGAAAATGGTGAAGGGATGATCTTTGAACAAGCAATAGAACAAACTATAGAGCGACCTCCATATTTCAACGACTACACCACACCAATTAAAAATAATAAAATGCTATCCGTGATTAATAATCATCACAATAATCAGTATAGCATTAACCACAACCATCCTGATAAGAACACCCAAAAAAAATCTACAGATGATAAGACTGGTTTAGGGTTACACCTTGTGCAATAACATTGGTCTACTATCAAATATAAAATTTGACAATACCATATACGTTTTTATATAATATTAATTATTATTAATGCTTTTGAAATAAAAACGTATATTCTTAAAGCTCAATTTAATTTCGATCCAATATATAGAAACACTTGCAAAAATAAGAATAAACAAGAATTAATTAATAAGAATTAATTAATTCTAATCGACTTTAATAAAAGCAGCGGATATCATGTAAGCAGGTAAAACTTAGTTTTTTATTTAAAAAAATTCTCTACGCATGATTACATCATCTAAAAATATTTTTATAAAAAACAATTTGCTAATTAAAATTCAGAGACTACTAATTCATATTCTCATTATATCTTAATAAAATATTGAATAGAAATAAAAATATCACAAAGATCATCTTTAATAAAGATAAAAATGCGTAGATATCCACTCTTATATTAGAGATATCGCACATCATATAAAGTAATGACTTTATATGTTCTAGGCGTAGATGTGTTCCATGTACGATATAAATAATTATTTAGTCCATACTTGTTATTTAACAAATAATGTGCACTGATAAAAATCAGTAAAAAACCTGAAGTGACCTATAAAACCTAGCTTGTGCCTTGTAAGATTATATAAGGTAATATGATAGAATTTGATTCTAAAACCTTTCAAGGGTTAATTTTTAATTTACAAACTTACTGGTCAAAGCAAGGCTGTAGTATTCTACAACCTGTAGATCTAGAAGTTGGCGCCGGTACATCGCACCCGATGACCTGTTTATCTGCCATTGGTCCAGAGCCAACCTCGGTAGCCTATGTACAACCATCACGACGACCGAGTGATGGCCGTTATGCTAAAAACCCTAATCGCCTACAGTGTTACTATCAGTTTCAAGTCCTTATCAAACCATCACCACCTGATATCCAGGTGCTCTATTTAAACTCCTTACAAGCATTAGGCATAGACCTGGGCATGCATGATATCCGCTTTGTTGAAGATAATTGGGAAAACCCCACCCTAGGTGCATGGGGACTAGGATGGGAAGTATGGCTCAATGGTATGGAAATAACACAATTCACTTACTTTCAACAAATTTGTGGCTTAGAATGCAAACCCGTGAGTGGTGAGATTACTTATGGTCTAGAGCGACTGGCGATGCATATTCAGGATGTCGATAACATTTATGACTTGGTCTGGAATCAGGGGGCAGAAAGTACAATCACGTATGGTGACATATTTCATCAAAATGAGGTAGAGCAATCCGCATACAACTTTGAGTACGCTGATGTAGCTTTCCTCATGACTTGCTTGCAACAATATGAAGACGAAGTGCAATATCTCCTAACACTAGAAAAACCTCTACCAATTCCAGCATATGAACGTATTTTAAAAGCAGTGCACAGTTTTAATCTACTAGATTCACGCAAAGCCATATCAAGCACGGAGCGTCAACGTTGCATGCTACGCATTCGAACACTTACTAAAAGTGTAGCTGAAGCCTATTTAAACTCTAGAAAGGCAATGGGATTCCCCTATTGTAAAAAATATCTAATCAATACCAATGACTGAAGAAAATTTTTTAGTAGAAATCGGCACTGAGGAATTACCTCCAAAAATGCTACGTTGCTTAGCTGAAACGTTTGCGAAAAACCTTATTGCTGAGTTAAATCTTGCATCTTTGACCTATCAAGAAGTACGCTGGTTTGCTACTCCAAGGCGCTTAGCCTTATTAGTTCACAAGCTAATCCTAGCTCAACCTGATCGTAAAATCATTAAATACGGACCAACAGTGCAGACCGCTTTGAATGCAAATGGGACTCCATCACAAGCTGCCTTAAGCTGGGCTCATAGTTGCGGTATTCACGTTGAGCATGCTGATTATGTGGAAACTAGTAAAGGTCAGAGGCTAATGTTCTGTACTAAACAACCTGGACAAAGGACACAAAATTTACTGCCAGACATAATTGCTACGTCTATCAAAAAACTGACCAATCTTAAACAAATGCGATGGGGGAAGTCTGATTTTCAATTTATACGACCTGTGCATACTGTGATGCTACTCTTAGGTGATACACTTATTCCTACCAATATTTTTGGTATCTCTTCCTCTCGCATTATTCGAGGCCATCGCTTTATGGGTCAGTCAAGGATTACTATTAATCATGCCGACCATTATCTTCAGGTTCTGCTAGAAAAAGGAAAAGTCCAAGCAGATTATTTATTGCGTAAAAAAATTATTACTAGTAACGCTACTGCTGCAGCGGCACGCATTGGGGGGTGGGTTGACCTACAAGAAGACCTGCTAGAGGAAGTCACTTCTTTGGTGGAATGGCCAGTGATTTTAATGGCAAAATTTGACAAAAAATTCCTTATAATACCACCTGAAGCACTAGTCCATGCCATGATGGATCATCAAAAATATTTTCCAATTTATAATCAGAAAGGGGAGTTATTGCCCTATTTTATACTTGTGAGTAACATCGAATCAACACACCCTCAAAAAGTCATATTGGGCAATGAAAAAGTAATCCAAGCCCGATTAGAAGATGCTGCCTTTTTTTTTCACAATGACTGTCAAGATCTTCTAGAAGATCATCTGCCGCGTCTAAAGAGCGTATTATTCCAGAAAGACCTAGGTAATTTACTCGATAAAACTTATCGTATTAAGAAGCTATCAGGGTGGGTAGCAGAAAAAATCAGAAGTAATGTGCAAAGTGCAACACGCGCTGGGTTGCTTTCTAAATGTGATCTAATGAGTCACATGGTATGTGAATTTACAGAAACTCAGGGCATTATTGGTATGCACTATGCTCGACGCCAAGGTGAGACAGAAGAAGTAGCCATTGCTCTCATGGAACAATATAAGCCACGTTTTTCGAGTGATCCTGTTCCGTCTAACCCTGTATCCTGTGCGCTAGCAATTGCCGATAAAATAGACACCATAGTAGGAATATTTGGAATTTCTAAACACCCTACAGGAAATAAAGATCCATTTGCGTTACGTCGTTCTGCGCTTGGGGTCTTACGTATTATTCTTGAAAACAGATTGCCGATAGATTTGAAAAAGCTAACTGAAGAATCTATAAAACTATATGGTAAGAAACTGTCCAGTATCAATGTCGAAGATGATGTAATAAATTTTTTCTTTGGTCGCTTGAGCTCTTGGTATCGCAAAAAAGGTTACAAACCCGATGTCATTAAAGCGGTCCTTGCATGTCGTCCTACTAAACCAGTAGATTTTAATGCACGAGTAGAAGCCGTAGAATACTTCTGCTCCATGGAATACTCAATAAAACTATCAGAAGTTCAGAAACGCATTTCTAGTATTCTTGATCAATCTGCAGAAACATTCAATCATAGCGTGCAGTATTCTTTGCTACATGAGGTAGAAGAAATACAGTTAGCAACTCGTGCTGCCACTGTACAAACCAACCTAGACTTGTGTTTATCTGAAGAGCGTTACCAGGATGCGTTGATTGCGCTGATACCTCTTCATGACGACATTGAGCAGTTTTTTTCTAAAGTTCTGGTGAACACAAAGATAAAAGAGTTACGCATTAATCGCCTTACGCTATTAAATCAACTCAGAAAATCATTTTTACAGATCGCCGATCTATCTGTATTAAAGTAATCTCATATTAGATAGCATCGCAGTATCTATTGAATTTTATACTTTTTCTGTGAAAAAGTACCTTTAAAAATAAAAATTTAAACGAATTAGTGTTATATTTTTACGTTATCACCACATTGAATCATGTTAATTATTTGTATCTTTTTAGCAGGATCTTCTTCTGAATGGTCTGGTGATTAACCATAAAATAAAAATTATTTATCTGCAAGCCTTGTCATGTGATCTTTTGTCCAACCAAATCAAAGACTCTGATAGATATAATTTAAAAACCACTAGATGTGTTATTTTTATTTGAGCTAATCATAAATTGATTATAAGTTGCTTTTAAGATAAATATCGCACAATAATGCTACATTCTTAAAAATCTAAGGCATTCATCTGTCTGTCATGCAGTTTATCCTTAAGGTTTGACTATGTTCTGTAAGAATGCATGTCAAATTTCATATGTACAATAAAGACAATCATACGCAGCACGTAAAAGGTGTTCTATATCTATATTATAATGATAATCATTATGCTCTCTACCTTATATCATTATGATACTCTCTGCAATATAGATGTGAATATGCTAATATTTACCAAGGCGCCAAACACTGAGTGCATGTAAGTTTGTAAAGCGTCTCATTTTACATAAGTTCTATATTTTACCTCTAGAGAGAGATCGCAACAAGCTCAGTATGTTTAGCATTATTTCCTATCACTGATCTATTATAATTATAATATACAAAACGGAGAGATATAGCAGTATGATTTTAAGTTTTTTACATATTAGAATCGTTCATCGCTAATCAATTATTAATGGTAGATTCTGTTACGAAGATATGAGGGATTATCACTATATTACGTTAATATTGATAACGCTGAAATGTATATCTCATATACTCAAAATATAGTATCTATAGATATAGAGATATAGATACTTAAGGGTAAAATAACATGTGCGGATGCTCTACAAACAACACTTAAATATGTTATCTCGAGCGCCATTTATTTGCTGGTGTCGATGTGATTCAAAAGCCACCATCTCATAATACATATTATTACATAATCATCTGTTTCATCTTAGTTAATATCAGGCATGTCATAAACTTTTGCAGGATTAATGTTTATAATTAAGAAGGGTTAGAAAATATTATTTAAAGTCTTTGAAGAGTTAGAGGCTAAAGTACATCAGGCTATTGATGCAATGGCATTATTACAAATAGAAATTGAAGCATTAAAAGAAAAATGACACCCTTAGTCATCAAATTCAAGACATGTACAAAAATAACGAGAGATTAGGGTGTAAAAATAAGAAGCTTATAGCAGATCAACAACTCTGGCGGGCTCGCCTAAATCAGAGCCTTGAAAAATACAAAAATTTGATCTCACTTTCCTAAATTAATCAATTTAATAAAATTTTCTTCAATGGAGTAAAATGGTTTGGTATAAATAATGTAGTTTTGCAATTCATACTATAAATTTGTCTTTACTCGGTAATTAGATTGACTAAATAACAGTATAGCCACTTTTGCAAAAACACTAGATTAAGTAAAAGAAATAAGATTAATCTGTTTAATACTATTATTATGTATGTCATCACAACCCCTCTCTTCTAGCTATTATATATATACAGTCTTACCTGCCTAGAATTCTACCTAAAATAATTAATCTAATGCATCTCATGATTCTAGGTTCTCTGTTGTTTCTAACAACATGTACTCTTTTAAAGATCTCTTGCTATTTTCTCGCTACCGATTATATAATATTTTGAGTTTAATTTGTTCATAAATCAATTCTAATATATTAGAAATATATAATACGTCTAGATTAGAAAAACCACAGAATTATATGCTTATTTTTAAAAAAGCTAATTTATAATTAGATATCTAATATTCAGCGCATGTCCAGAGCGCTTGAAAATCTGGTTAACTTTAAATTCTAGCTTCGACCTAAGACGCAAAGGTACTGTTTATAACGTTTGAAGATTGTTATTTACTTTAGCATACACGTTAGTTATTTAATATACAGATATACTTTTGATCTGTATTGACGCTTTGCATAACACGTTTTTCTAAACAAAACACATTCTGCGTAATAGTACAAATGTACAAAAAACATTCTTCTAAAATCAGACGTATACGTATTATTTCCGGTCAATGGCGGGGATATTATATATCAGTGCCTAATCATGTAGGATTGCGCCCTACAACCAATCGGACCAGAGAAACATTGTTTAATTGGATTTCTGCGACTGTTATAGAATCTAAATGTCTTGACTGTTTTTCTGGTAGTGGCGCACTAGGACTGGAAGCGTTATCACGCTACGCTGCTAGTGCAACTTTTTTGGAAATACAAGGCTCAGTTACAAAACAACTAAAGCACACTCTTTTCACACTAAAAATAAAAAATGGACATATTATTCACACAAACACATTGAAATTTCTCTCTCAGAAAGGTGATGGGTATCACCTTGTCTTTGTTGACCCACCTTTTCGTACAGGTCTCGTTGAAAAAACCCTTATGTTATTAGAAACACATGCTTGGTTAAAAGATGAATCTCTAATCTATGTTGAGAGTGAGACAGAGCATGGACGACCAGTAGTGCCGGGAAATTGGTTTTTAGATCGTGAAATCATTTCTGGTCAAGTAGCTTCTCGATTATATTATCGCTTGGATAAATAAGAATATTATATACATTACTAATAAAGGCACTTCACTATTCTTATTCTTATATTAAGACATTTGATCACTCACTGCATCAGTTGTTGTACCCATTTGTTGTGCCCATTTTGAGCTATTTTAGTAGCATGCCTTAACGTTTTCAGCTACTATAACGAATACTTACATCTTGTAAACAATCCAAAGGAAATAACATGATAAATTATTTCAGGCAAGTTATCATGATTACAGCTAATCGCATCAAAAGTAATATTTTAGTAAAGGAATCCTAGAAAGGATGTAAATATCTCAAAATTTCTCCTGGGGTGCCTAGCGGCACCATATTATCTGAATCTGACAATGTATATCAGATGTGATCTCGTATAATTTGTGGTTATCTTATAAATATATAAATCTTAGTAAATACATAATATAGCTGCATACGCAGTTATTGAGTCTTTAGCCATACTCTTGTTACATTTGAAATGTATAATAAGATCTGTGTTATCAATAACAATGACATTGTTATTGAACACGACAGTGTTTACCAGAGAATTAACTCTAACTCTATATAAAATATTATTTACTAGCTATACTCTTTCAATACACATATTTATTGTGTTTTCAAAATAAATCACAGAACACACATCGATTTATCATCTACAGGGATGATAGCATCCTATGCTATGCAGAGTAGATCTCTAGTATTTTCACATAGTTTTTACTATTTGATCACAAGAAAGAGCTTAATAATAACAGCGCGATTAATTGTATCATGCTTATAAAGCATATAGGCTTTGTTAGAAGTACATCAAAACTTATTTTATATATAAGGCAAAGCATCCTTTTTGGATAGACAGCGCGCACTAAATTGAGTGAATAATACACATTCACACACGATACATGACCTGATCATGCTCTGTGTAGCTTATGAGTTATATAAAGATATAATCACTATCTTTATAGTGTTATTATATATATAACGCATGATTCTTTATTGTATGTATTAAAAGCGCAACATTATATCACCAATAAAGACATGCTACTTTAATCTTTTCAACGGGATCTATTATAAATAATGTGAATGTTCAAACGTGATGTATATAAAGCATATAGATTCTATATAACAGCTTTTAAAACACACCACTGTTAGTGGTGTCAGATACGATCGCTAATCTAGTAATCACATTTTACAAGTATATTTAAAAAGTTCCATGGTAATTCCTGCTCACTCTGTGATAAAGGACAACTTGCTGACTAATTATATTTCAATAAAAATTACCTAGAAATGCTTACTAGTAATTATCAAGACCTGTATGTACTATCCTTATACAGCAGATCTTACATATAATAGATAAAGAATCATCCAAAACAGAAATTACACGATCATGTAATAAAACACTACAATACACATTACTAATAATATTTTGTGTCATAGGCATATAGCATTCTAAAAATGCTACTCTCTAGTAATGTGTAAATATTTACCTAAAGGTATCTATACATCTTTAAATTCTAGCACTACACAGTAATACGAAGCGTACTGATGCGATTTTTTATAATTCAGTATATAGATATATAGAATAAAAGAATCTGAGTGATATAGAAAAATCATAAGCATTGCAAGGCAATTATAGTACAGAGATTTCATGTAAATCTATTAAGATGCTTTATATAAAAAACGTGTCTTATGGACCTATCCCAATAAATCGCTATCTGTTCGATAGTGCATTATTACTGTAATCTTTTGGTCCTCATCATTCTGATGTATTCATGATTTAAGTCACCTAACGTAAAAGATACGCGCTAAAATAATGCATAACATACTAGAAAAGTATAACAAGATTAAATAAAAGCCCTATAAACTTGATGCTGTTTAAATCATCAATTGATTAATCTATCTAAAAACTATACTTAGGGCTTTGTTAAAGAGGAAAATTAGTTTTGAAGCTACATTGTATCGCGACTCTTGCACTAGGAGTTTTTTCTCTTATATCTTGCTCTAGTAGTCACTACACAGAAGCACCTGTAAGCATAGTAAATGCCCACATTTCAAAAAAAAATATATCTAATTCGTACCATATTAGACATATAAGTAATGTACGTATGAGTAATATGATAGGTATCGATCCTGTGCATAGGTCATATAAAGGAATAAATCTTCCAACACAAAATAGAAGAAAGGACTTACTTGCACAAAATAACCGCATCTTTGACCGACACTCGTACAGTAACCTTTATAAAGGTAGTTATAAGCACAAGATTTATGTAGTTAAAAAAGGAGATACGCTATTTTACATTTCATGGATTTCTGGAAATAAGATGGATGATCTAGCAAAACGCAATCATATTATTAAACCATATGTTCTTTTAGTCGGCCAAAAACTTCAAGTATCTCATGCCATTTATTCATTACCTGCAGTGCGGAATGTGGTAGATATGAAGAAAACAATACATAAAAACCATTTTGACTGTTTTGTTGTGGATCATACAAAAAATACTACCAAATCTATCTATACAATCACTAGAACACATCCTAAGGTGGTTTACTTAATAAAGAACAATTATCAACTAAAACCAAATCATGAGGCAGCAGAAATAAAAAAACTTATAACTAAACACAAAATAAATCGTATGTTTAATAAAAGCCAGCCTCTGCATATTTGGTGCTGGCCAAGCAATGGTAAAATTATTAATTATTTCTCTGATTCTGAAAGAGGCAATAAAGGAATTGATATTCAGAGTAATTATGGCGCTACTGTAGTGGCTGCAGCGAATGGACGAGTCGTATATACTGGTAATGCATTGCGAGGTTATGGTAATCTAATTATCATTAAGCATCACAATAATTATCTAAGTGCTTATGCGCATAATGCAAGTATCCTTGTACATGAAAATCAAGAAGTTAAGGCAGGTCAAAAAATTTCTACGATGGGAAAAAGCGGCGCTATTTCTGTTAGATTACATTTTGAGATTCGCTATAAAGGGGAATCTGTTAACCCATTACTTTATTTACCAACGTCATAATATACTAGAATATAACCAGATTTTATACTCATTATCAATATAAACTATTATTTTTATATTAGATTCTTCTAATTATCATCGGTAACTGTGAATCACAGATAAGATGTGAATCACAGATAAGATCAAAACCTGAAATATGAAAAGGATGATAGGCATCATACACATGCAGAACGGCATTGTTCCGGTGCGATCCATTAATTATTATATTTTTGCAAATAAATAATAATTAATGCAACTGCCTATGCCTTTTCCTATGTCTAATGTAATAAGCCCAGACATAACATAGTACGATGTTAGTATTTTTACAGACATTAAGGGCTATGCAAAATTACTTGATATAATGTTTCCGCGTATCTGCTACCTTAACCGTTCTTTTTTATAAAAATATATTTTTAAGACTTAAATTTTTATAATTATTGTATTTCCACGCATTCCGAATGTTACGCTGATACCCTAGATACTCTTAAAGATCTTACGATACGTAAGATTAGTTGATATCAATGCATATGAAATATCTCGATACAGTAAACATTGAAGTTATTTAGTCATTAGGCTTATACATCTAAAACCGTGGCAGTCCTATGACGTCTACTATCAGTGTCTATTTGTTTTACTTGTATGACGATCTTTGATGAGGATTGTATGGCAATCTTGTACTAAGAAGATAATATAGATAAATAATAATTCATTTAGAATCATACCCGTATGACTTACTACCTATGATTAATAATAGCTCATATAATGCAATTTTTTTACTAAAAAATATATCTGTTGTGTACTATGATTATATCATAGTATGATAGCACTTAGATACAATATAACATTACATTTTAGTACGCGATCTGATATCGAAGCGAATATTGTTCAGCTTTATAATATATAATATGCAATCCGTGCTATACATATCGCTTTTAGGTATGCATCTCAATCTTCAATCATGGCAAAACTAGTAACTATGTTACTGATATAGTAACACCATTATATGCAATATAAGGTGAAAAATGCTGACAAGATCTATGATAAATTGATTTTTTGTTTTTATTTGAAGCTTCTGATATCAGATTATCAAAAAATAAATAATATGTTTTATACAATCTAACTGTATATTATGACACAATTAATAAAATGCTCAAGCAATATAAAAGCTAAAACAAGATTTTATGCATCGTCATATGTTTGTGGCCAAGCGTAATTATCAAAGCGAGACCACTGGCCATTAAAGGTTAATCTGATAGTCCCAATTGGACCATTACGCTGTTTACCAAAAATAATTTCTGCCACACCTTTTAGGGGGCTATGCTCATGATAAACTTCATCACGATAGATAAACATAATCAAATCAGCATCTTGCTCGATAGCACCAGACTCACGCAAATCAGAGTTAATTGGTCGTTTATCAGCCCGTTGCTCCAAAGAGCGATTAAGCTGAGAAAGTGCTATAACGGGTACTTTCAGTTCTTTTGCTAATGCTTTCAATGAGCGAGAAATCTCAGCAATCTCTAAAGTACGGTTATCAGATAAAGCAGGAACACGCATCAACTGTAAATAGTCAATCATTATTAGGTTTAGTCCACCATGCTCTCGAAAGACGCGACGCGCTCGTGCACGTACTTCTGTAGGGGTCAAACCAGAAGAATCATCAATAAACATATTTTTTTTCTTTAAAAGAATACCCATTGTGCTAGAAATGCGCGACCAATCATCATCATCGAGCTGTCCAGTGCGAATACGAGCCTGATCAACACGTGATAAGGATGCTAGCATTCTTATCATGATTTGTTCGCCTGGCATCTCGAGGCTAAAAATTAATACGGGTTTATCCTGTAGCATAGCTACATTTTCACATAGATTCATCGCAAAGGTGGTTTTGCCCATTGAAGGGCGGGCAGCTACAATGATAAGATCAGACCTCTGCAGACCTGCGGTTTTTTTATTAAGATCCTGATAGCCAGTATCTACTCCAGTGATACCATTATTCGGATTCTGATATAAAGACTCAATACGCGACATGGTGCCTTCAAGGATTTGATCAATACCTCTAGGTCCTGAGTCTTGGTTTGCTCGATGCTCCGCAATTTGAAATATACGTGATTCAGCAAGATCAAGAAGAGCTTCACTACTACGACCCTGTGGGTTATACCCAGAATCAGCGATCTCTTGCGCCACAGCAATCATTTCCCGAACTACTGCACGTTCGTGTACGATATCTGCATACGCGCTAATATTAGCCGTACTTGGTGTATTTTTCGATAATTCTGCTAAGTAGGCAAAACCACCTACCATATTTAATTTGCCTTGTGTCTCCATCGACTCGGAAAGGGTGATTAAATCAATTGGTTTGCCTTGATTTAACAGATCATGCATTGCTAAAAAAATCATCCGATGGGGCCGACTAAAAAAATCCTTAGCAACTACACGTTCTGCAATATGTTCCCAGCGATTATTATCTAGCATTAAGCCACCTAATACTGATTGTTCTGCTTCTATAGAACGCGGCGGTAGCTTTAATCCTTCTATCTGATGATCATATCGTTCATAGTTTATATGGGATTTATTGGTAGTGTTTTTGTCTGTCATAGGTATGTAATATCAGGGATCGCATGGTGAAATAAAAAATGTAATTATTAGCTAAGTAGTATTTACTATCTTCATTGTCCTATCTTACTGCATAGCTACACTCCTACAATCTATATTAACAGTAAGATCAATATTGATATTTATATTACTGTTAATATAACATAGCGCTAATAATTAGGGATACAGTGATGAGAAGACGCGCGATTATTATTTATATGATTAAATGACTAAGACTTAAATAATCCATATCTCTATATATTCATATAAACTCTTAGATTTTGTAAATGCTTTTGATCTATTTAAGTATCTAAACTATCTAAAATATAGCAAGTAGAACAGACTGTATTAAAAGATATAAAATAAAAATAATATAGGCCTAGATACTGCTGATACTAAAAACCACTAATAGTTAGACGCGCTCCTTTTTCAGTTCAGCATACACAGATTATATTTTTAGAAATTACATATTACTTTAATTATTCGTACTCAACCCATCTATAATAGAAATATTATCGGTTGAATATTAAAAATATACAGAATTAGTCGAAAGGTTTAGATGCCTTCTGCACCAAGATTCTCTATTGATTGCTTATCTCATAACGCAGAATAATAAACCATGAACATCCCGTAATTAGTAGGTATCTGAATCACTGCATAATATGACGAATCAGGTCAAGAACTTTACTAGAGTATCCTGTCTCGTTATCATACCAAGAGATTAACTTAAAGAAATTATCATTAAGTGATATACCCGCACGAGCATCAAAAATGGAAGTCATTGTTTCACCATTAAAATCACTAGATACTACCTGATCTGAAGTAAAACCAATAATTCCTCTCATCTCACCTTTCGATGCTGCTTGAATTGTTGAGCATATATCTTCATAAGATGTAGATTTTTTTAAACGAACAGTTAAGTCAACCACGGAAACGTTGGGGGTAGCAACGCGAAATGACATGCCTGTTATCTTACCACAAAGCTCGGGAATGACCTGGCCAACTGCTTTAGCCGCGCCAGTTGCAGAAGGGATGATATTCTGAATTGCACCACGACCACTTCTCCAATCTTTACAAGATACACCATCAACAGTTTTCTGCGTTGCTGTAGTGGCATGAATAGTTGTCATGAGAGCCTCTACAATGCCAAATTTATCGTTAATAACTTTAGCTAATGGAGCAAGACAATTTGTTGTGCAAGATGCATTAGAGATAATATCTTGTCCTTGATAGGAGTGATGATTAACCCCCATAACAAACATCGGAGTTGCATCTTTCGATGGTCCAGTGAGAACAACTTTTTTTGCACCAGCCGTAATATGTGGGCGCGCAGTTTGATCTGTTAAAAAATGACCGGTAGCTTCAATTACAACAGACGCATTTACTGCCGCCCACGGTAAATTACCAGGATTGCTCTCTGTGCTAACAAAAATAGTTTTATTATTAACAACGAGGTTACCTTCAGAGTTAACTTTAATGGCGCCATGAAACCGTCCATGGGTTGAATCATACTGCAACATATAAGCCATATATTCTGCATTTAATAAATCATTGATCGCTACAATTTCGATATCAGATCGAGTTGCAGCAGCACGAAAAATAACTCGACCAATGCGCCCAAAACCATTAATTCCAACTTTAATAGCCATACATATCACCAACGTGTTATTTGTGTTCTTAATTTAGGATTTAGAAATAATACTAATAATCACTAGTGTTATTTCTAAATAACTATTAGTTTTATAAAACATATAATCATATGTTTTAATTATTACATATTAGTAATATCAACATATGCAATCTGCACTTACATGACATAGATGATAGTCATCAAGTCTGTTATTTATATTCAACAACATTAGAAATATAAATCCATCATAAGGCTCATGAATGGTATTATCTCGATCAGTCAAGATATATGATATAGTCACTACCATAGTTGAATTGCTACATAACCACCGCTATCTCCAGGTATTACAGAAGATTTTATTATCAGACAAATTCAGATCCACTCTCTATCTGACATATGAGTGATAAAGTAAATCACCTGGTACATTCCATAAATCAGATACTCAAATACAATGGATAACTTCACATAATTTTATTGCAGCATATTAAACATATCATGCTATCAAAAATTCTTATAAATAGAAAACCCGTATTTTTTGAGCTTAGAAGTTATAAAAATATTGCCATTGCGATCAGTACTAGCGTGATCTAGAGCAATATGCTCATAACAACATGTTGTAGTGATTATATTATTGAAATAATTTGTACCTCTTATGTCTGCTGACAGGTATTGATAAGGTATGTTAGAGGTAAGATCCTAATGTGTATTATGACTTTATCTTATGAAGATGCCATCCTGCATTAATGTTTATTCATTAATATAATGCATGCTTACATCTATAGTATGTAGAAATGGCGAATGCTTTCAATAAAGATCAAATAGCCTTATTCTAAAGCAAGTTAGCATATAAAATATGCTAACTTGCTTTATTCCATTGTTACTGTATTCTCTTACTTTGTATTCAAACGTTATATTGTATTCAAATCTCATGCAGCTCTCATAGATAAGATAGTTAATAATATCAGTGCATGAAAATAACAAAAGATAATTACAAAGTAATACTTAAGTTTTGATGATACATGTTATAGATTCTTAGATAATCTAGCATAAGCACTATTAAGATAGTTCCGTTTTAATGTACTGACTTTTCTTTTGAATCAAATTTTATCATATTATATCATATCATATCACAATATGATACATGCAGTTTTTTAGTTTGTAAAACATATATCTATATATACGGCATTTCAGAAGAATACCGATAATACTTTATATAGTATTATCATACTAACAGTTTGAAATTCTGAGGTGTTTAATATCTTTCGTTTTTACTAGTTTTTTTATTGCAGACTACCGCTCATTTTGAAAACTATATACAACCAAAAATAATATTTCCTGTTATTTTCTAATCGACTTTATACACCTCACCTTAATCACAAAAACCTCTAAAAACTAGACTTTGACATATACATGTATAATTATATTATTGTAATAATATTCTGTAATATTTAGTATGATATGAAACTATTGCAAAGATTGAACACGATAAAATGAGCACAAAATACACCGAGAGACAGGATATACTTCAGTTATATCATATACAGTAGCTTCATATGTATAGATTGTTTCTTCAGACATGATAACCATTCTCTGATCCTATATATTAGAGATATCATCATCTCGCGGAACATAACATTATATTGAAATACATAAACTTACCGAGAGATATTAGGAGCCCAATACAAATTAATGCTCTTATTTTATTACCATGGATTAAATAATCGTATAACATATGATAACATAGACGCAATAATAGATAGACAAAGTCTAATAATAGATAGAAAAAGTCTAATATACTTTTACGTAACAAAATTACTTCTCAGGCAATTATAATTGAGATTATCTATCCTGATGGGATTCTCATAACACTTGCAGGCAATATTGTTCAAATTACATGATAAAACAATTATTTAACACTACTTAAAACTATTCATGCATACCTTCACTAACCACTGAGGCAGTCTCTCAAACCTACTAGATACTCTAACTGATAGGCCCACAACCTATATCTGCGCTATTACGATCAATAGAACAATGATATTTTATTGATCTGATGCGTCAGGTTCTATAAGTGTAATTTTTGTTACTGGCGCATACGAGTAACTTGTATAACGACCAAGATCTATCGCAGAATTAACCTGAGGAGTCATGTCCTTCTGATTTTGGACTAGAACAAAATCATTAGCAATGCCTTTTTTCTGAACTATCGGGGTGACCAGTTGACTACTAACAGATACATAATGAATGGTATTCTTTATAGAATTTTTTGTTTCAATCGCCGGTATACTGTTAGCATGAGAACTCATGCCAGGTTGAGAAAGCAAAGTCAAGCTGTTGTTGGCGCTTTCTGATACATTTTTAGCTTCTGCGTTTGCTGACGTAGCATGAGACGCCTTGCCCTCGAATGCTAGTTGATTTTTCTTATGTATTTCTGCCATGGGACTAGAGGGTATATTGCGATGACTGGATTCGAAATTTTTCACTGATATCGTTGAGTTGTCAATCCAAATCTTACCAAATGCAAGCTCAGGTGATGCCATGGCGTGCATTAAAGGCATGGGTGAATATTGTCCATCACACTCATCAGAATGACGACGGCGACGATGACCACCGAAACGCGAATGGCGCGTCGACCGACGTGGCCGGCGCACAACGGTATAACCACTTTTAGTTTCATGTGCAGATAAATCTAATGTAGCATTACTAGGCTCTAAGATAGGAGGTATTATAGATAAGTGAGATTCTTGTGATTGACTCATGACATCTATAACCCCACCAGGACTTTCGGTATCTTGTTGTACTGTTTTTAGTTCTGACAAGACATTACGACTCAATTCCATTGATGCGCACTGAGTCTGTTTTTCTATCTTATTAGTCACTGACACACTCGGTGCAGCACGTTGCTCAGATCGGTCTAACAGATCGTGTTCCAACTGCTTAAAATCTGAGCGACGACGATAACGAGACTGTCGTGATTGAATCTGTCTCTTGGTCTCAGATTCTTCTGAAGAGATTTGCTTACTATGATTAGATATCTGCTGAGTATGGCGACGATTGCGATGATTGCTGCGACTATCACGAATATCACGTTCATTGCGATCGGCACTATAGGTACGATCATCACACTGACGGTTATCATGATCGATATTCTTATTAACATGATCAACGAGATCATGATGCTTACGAGGGTCCTGTTGAGAAACAACACCGAGCGAAGATGTTTTGATAATGCTTTCAGAAATGACAGCACACTCTGATGGTTTACTTATTGTCTCTGTTGAGAAGAATAATTTTTTACATTCTTTTATAAGACGACTAACTAAGCTAGGTTGTCTGATGACGGTATACCCAGATGTTTCTACAGATACATTAGATTCTTTTCTGGAACGATCCATTCTATGCGATCCTAGTGAGGACCCTGGAATGACAACGGTAGTTATAGCTGGTCTTTCTGGACGTTTTCGCTCAACTTGCGTAGAATCCATAAGAACCCCCATCTCATCTTCATGCAGTTTTGACAGATGATAGCTTAAAGTTTGTGTTTCTTCTCCGCTACGTACGCGCGATACTGAATAGTGAGGGGTCTGCATATTATCACTTGGAACGATAATCGCACGCACACCACCAGGGCGCTTTTCAATAGCACTTACAGCATCACGTTTCTCATTTAGTAAATATGAAGCAACCTGCACTGGCACAATAGCGTGCACTTCTTTTGTATTTTCTTTTAGCACCTCTTCTTCTATTAATCGCAAAATAGATAATGACAATGACTCATTATCACGGATCGTGCCTGTACCGCTACAGCGAGGACATACATGATGACTAGACTCACCGAGTGATGAACTCAGGCGCTGACGTGACATTTCTAATAACCCAAAACGTGAAATATGGCTGATTTGAATACGAGCACGATCTTGGCGAACCTCTTCACGCAGGCGATGCTCTACAGCCCTTTGGTGGCGTATTGGCCCCATATCAATAAAATCAATGACAATTAATCCACCTAAATCACGTAGCCGTAGCTGACGAGCAATCTCATTGGCTGCTTCTAGATTTGTGTTAAATGCTGTCTCTTCAATATCAATACCTCGAGTCGCACGAGCAGAATTGATGTCTATAGCAGTAAGAGCTTCCGTGCTATCAATAACAATTGAACCACCGGATGGTAAACGAACTTCACGCTGAAAAGCTGATTCAATCTGTGACTCAATTTGATAATGACTAAATAATGGAATTTCTCCTGTATATAATTTAATTTTGCTAGTAAAATCTGGACGACCAAGCGCCGCAATATGCTGACGAGCTAACTCCAATACCTGAGGATTATCTATTAAAATTTCACCGATATCTTGTCGTAAATAATCACGGAAAGCACGTACAATGACATTGCTCTCCTGATGAATAAGAAAAGGTGCTGGCCGGCTACTTGCTATCTTCTTAATTTCCTCCCAATGTTTGATACGAAAACCTAAGTCCCATTGTAATGCTTCAACAGATTTACCAACCCCAGCAGTACGTGCAATTAAACCCATGCCATCCGGAAGCTTCAATAAAGATAAAGTAGCCTTAAGCTCAGTTCTGTCATCACCTTCAATACGTCGAGAAATACCACCAGCGCGGGGGTTGTTAGGCATTAATACTAAATATGTTCCGGCTAAGCTAATAAATGTAGTTAGGGCGGCTCCTTTATTACCGCGTTCTTCTTTATCAATTTGTACAATAACTTCCTGTCCTTCACGCAAAACATCTTTAATATTTGGGCGACCACGAATATTATCATTTTCTAAAAAATATTCACAGGAAATCTCCTTGAGAGATAAAAAACCATGTCTCTCCGCTCCGTAATCAACAAATGCAGCTTCCAAGCTAGGCTCAACACGAGTTATCTTGCCTTTGTAGATATTAGCCTTTTTCTGTTCGTACCCTATCGTCTCAATATCTAAGTCATATAGACACTGTCCATCGACAAGTGCAACGCGCCACTCTTCTTGCTGCGTGGCGTTTATCAGCATTCTTTTCATCATAACTTACTCATTATTATTGCATGATTAATAAAGCAACAGATAGAATTTCACTTAAAATAAGGATACAAATAACCCAATTTTACTTAGCTATCAATCTGATGGATATCGCCAACGGAGGGTAAGTAATATTTAGTGGTCTTTGACAGATGCATTAGTAAACCTTAGACGCAAGCGCGCGACTAACTTGACTAATCTTAAATCTATCATCTATCTGTAACTCTTGTATCATCTATCTGCAATCCCTGAATTCATCAATAGCCCGCACTGCCTGCAGGACCCTCATGCCTGATAAATACCATGCTTCGTATAAGGCATTCGTGAAGTTGTGTAATCAATACTAATTGTTCGTATTTAGCATGGACTCTATATGGATATATCAATCTTATATTTTACTTAGGTAGTATCTTGCTATAGGTAGTATCATGCTACATATAACTCTATATTAATATTTTATTATTGAAGTCACTTGAATATTCACGTAATTTGCTTACCAATATCAAAGCAAGCAATAAAAAGGTAATTTTGATTGACCTAAATAGGGTATTTTTAAAATTTTTGAAGATTGTTAGGTCAATCTATAACTAAACACGCTAAACCTCAACCTATGTTTTTCAACATCATATATCTGTTTCTACTGGACATGAGAATTAGAAAAATATAGCGCAAGTAACCTTCTAAAAGCCTAAAGAAATCTGTATATTCAACACTGCAACACTGCAACACTTCAATACTACTAGCATCATATAACAGCATTATGCTTGCCTTAGATGTTATCTAAATGCAATCAGGTTCCTATTATATCGATTTTCCATATAATTTATATAATTTTGATATGATTGTATATGTATGTATAATATTTTGTATATTACTAGAATCTAGTAAGGAATCACACCTCAGATCTGAGATTATCTTGATACTCGTCTAGCTCATTTGGATACAATCTAAAATTTTAAGATCAATATATGACATAAAATTGTATTCTAATTATAAACTGATATTTATCTATCAATAGTATTGCATACTGATATTGTATATGTATGGGGTCTATATACTATCTGTGGTATTAGTACAAAGTTCTGTGTAGTATCATTACAGATAAGGGGTTACGCGAATTAAGGGGTTTAAATTTTATGTACGAATACACGCAAGAGGGTGTGAATTTAAAAAGAAAAGCGCATACGCTAAAATAAAGTCACCATATAATTTCTGCAAATCTGATAAATATATTGAGGTATTTAGGATACTCAGAATGTTACGTAGGATACTTAAGAACCCCTGAGGTTGCTATTTCAAGTAACGTGTATTATTTACTACAGAACTACAGAGTCAACTACAGAACTGTAGAGTCAGATGATAATCTGATATATATCATTTATTTATATGTATACTGAAATATAATTCAATAATAACATGTGCATTCTGAAATGTAATGTAATAATAAGAATATAACCTATTTACAAAAAAATTTTGCAAAGTTTATGCAATTTCATACAAATATTAACGATGTTAATGATTACGCTGTGTCATTTCATGGTGCCTGATCAAATCTTATCCTATGCTTGACTGAGGAGTACAGTTAGGATATTAACTATAATATGCTTTTCTCAAGGCAGAAAATCTCTGCAGAGAAACTGTAATCGTTAATCAAGAATTGTATTTTTTAAATAGAGAATAGATTTATTACTATCTATGCAAGATGATGTACATATCACTAGTGCTATTAGTATATATGTCACTATTTGTGATAATTTATCTATGGTATAATGCTTAGTCTATATAATGTTGTGTTAGCCAACAGTAAAATTGTACACCATTTAACAAAATACTTAGCACATAATATAATTAGAAAAATAATTCGACTAAATTCTGATTTCACTTTTGATCTCGCTACCGATCATACCGATCATAGGTACGTCTATAGACACTGACTTATTCAAAAATAGTCACAACAAGATACATCTTCCTTTCTGCTTATCTTAAATAAATAAAAGAACGATATCATATCGTATCATAATATAATATATATAATTATAGCATTGGAGTTAAAGTAAAAAATCTTCTAGCTTTTTATTGTGTCCGTCTATAGCCATTCTTATGACTCCTGGAGTTCTGCCTTGCCCAGTCCATGTTTTATGTTCTCCATGCTTATCGACATAGCAATATTTTGCAGGACGCGATAGCCGTTTAGCCTGGGCGGTCGACTTTATTTTAACTGATGTTGTCAGTAATTCATTAGGATCGATACCGTCAGTTATAAGCATATCACGATACTTCTGCAGTTTACGGTAACGTGCTTCTACTGCCGCCTGAGCCTGACTTTCTTCTGTACGACGCTCATTAACTACAGTCTCAAATTTAACGAGCATCTCTTCTAGAATGTCTAAAGTACATTCTCTTGCTTGAGCACGTAATGTGCGAATATTATTCAGAATTTTAAGGGCCGCACTCATAAGTTGAATTCTCTAAATTATATTTATTGGGCTAGTTCTGCATAATAATAATTATGCTTATCAAGAACTGCAATAGTTAATTTCTTAATTATATTATTATCTCAATAGCAATGAAGGATAAAGTATTCGATAAAGTATTCTATAATCTATAAATAGAGATAATTAAAATATTATTTTATAATATAAACAGGGTATGCCAACCTAGTTGTTTAGATCTAGTTCTAAAAGCAAAAACACTTGATATCTAATTTGGGGTGATGAGCTACAATCTGAAAAGATCAGGATCCATCTTATGATTTTAATCACATCTATTATCTATTAGCGCAACAGTCAATATCCTATCTTAAATTTAGATTGCTAGAAACACTTCTTGATTGTAGAAATTTGATTGTAGCAATACTCTATTTTGGTACTATCTTGGATTATTTATTAATTATTTTAAATAATATGATTTATTAAAAAAAATAACAATAAATACTTAAATACTAAAATGAACAAATATTTTATATGTTGTTGTAGAAAGATTCTCTTTTTAGGTAGTTCTGATAGTTATCAGATAATATTATTTAGTTCTTAGATTATAAGTTCTTAGAATATATGATTCTTCTCATATCAGTAACTAGAGTTATTAAAGGATATATTTTTTGACATTCTACACTAAACCCTGCTAAAGGGATAACTAGTCTATGATATTTCTCGGAATTATTTAAATCTTCAATAAATTATATATTAAAAAATATTGATCTGAAAACTATATAGATTCGTTGTATATCACTAATAATCCATAGTTGTATATCACTAATAATTTATATTGTATACTATCAGAATACAGGTCATCGGAACTACAGGTCATGATTCAAGCGTTATACCCCATCAATCCATCAATAGTTTCTGTATATTAAACAACCCGCATTCTATCCGGCCAACAGTGCCTAAATTAAGACATATGCATGATGTATCGGTATAATCAACATTATTACATTAGTTATAATAACACCTAGTGCAATGAGTTATTAATAAAACCTAGTACAATTAGTTATAATAACACCTAGTATAATTTATAATTAACTCAACTAATGCAGACTTAACACCATATGTGCATAATGAATATTAATACACACTAACTAAAAGGAATACCTATAGTCTTTATGCTTTTTAGATTACCAAATAATATACAAATTATACCCTATACTTGCCTATATTCATACTACAATACTAATTCAATCATGAACTGATGAGATCATCACTCAAATAGAGATTACAATACGCATTGTAGCATTGGAAAATCTTTTGTTTTTGAAAATACAGCGAATTCTGATATAAATTTTAAGGTTATCTCAAAACCTCTATCAACACTATACTGTACACTTTAATCAAGAATAAAAGTGACACACATACATGCTAGTGTAAATTACAGATATAGGTCAACAAACCTAATGTTCACCTCTCTTTAACATACTGAGTGAGTTTTGATTCAATGGCTGAGTCTAGATTTTATTATATACTCACTGAATGCATTATATATAATCATTATAATCACATTATATATAATCATTATAATCATGCATACAGTGAATGCGTAAAACTCAGATAACCTTTTATTTTTTATGATGTTATACGATTCGGTTCATAGAGTGCGCTTTATATAATGATTTTGAATATATTCTAATTATTTTCAATTTATACAGGGTATGCTATAGCCACATAGTTACTTAATAATGCTATATACAATGTAAAATCTTGAATATTTCACACTCTTGGATAAAATCAAATGACTTTAAATCTTAACTCTATTATCTATAATAATAACTTTACTCTATTATCTATAATAATAAAATTATGAGCAGCATAAGAGATAAGCTAAATTTGTTACATAGGTCATGGTAAAATTCACCACTATAGTGGTATAAAGATCATTAAGGTATGAAACCAGCTGTATAAGCATATTGCTATAAAATGAGTCTCATGCACTATTAAATTGCAATTTAATACCTAACATTCATATATGTAAACCCTAATGACGCTATCCCACTGTATAATTTTTATTTATACCCCAGGAGAAAATCGGATGGCGCAACTTTATTTTTATTATTCAGCAATGAACGCCGGAAAATCAACAGCCTTGCTGCAATCCTCTTATAATTATCATGAAAGAGGGATGAGAACTTTAATCTATACCGCAAAGATCGATAATCGTTTTCATGTAGCTAAAGTAAGCTCACGCATTGGAATTTCATCTTCTGCTATATTATTTCATATTAAAACGAAATTTTTTCAAGACATTAACACGGCAACAGAGCATGAAACGGTTCACTGTATTTTAGTTGATGAAAGTCAATTTTTAACACGCAGGCAAGTTCAGGACTTATCTGAAGTTGTGGACATATTAAACATCCCGGTATTATGTTATGGTCTGCGCACCGATTTCCGTGGCGAGTTATTTTCTGGTAGTCAATATTTATTAGCGTGGTCAGATAAGTTAATTGAATTAAAAACAATTTGCTACTGTGGTAGAAAAGCAGGGATGGTCTTACGTGTTGATTCTCTCGGAAAACCTGTTATTCTAGGAGACCAAATACAAATAGGAGGCAATGAGAAATATATGTCAGTATGCCGCAAGCATTACTTTGAGGCGTTACAAATAGCTTCGATATAGGAGTAAAAACAACCGTCAGGGAAACGATAGCCGACTAAGAGTTTAATATATTGATTTCCTTAATATGAACAAATCATGCAGTATAATTCTAGTAATTGCACTCAAAAACTACGAAGGGACTATCATTATAGTAGTTAGACTGAGGTAGTCAGACTGCGTGATACCTAAAATCTATTAGCGATAATTCTGTTAGCGATACTTTTATTATCAATAAACATGTAATGCATATATACATGCTACAGATCTTAATTCCTACGACATATTATAGTGATAAATAAAAATTTTTATAACGTTATCCACGAGCATTATCGGAATGAAAGTCATACTTACTTAAAATACCAGATTTCTATTAGTAGATGTATAGTAGATGTAATCACTTCCTATAGTGAATGTAATCACTTCATGCATCAAATTATGATAAAAACATGATTTTGTGCAGTGCGTAAGGAGATAAAATGCTCTTTAACCCATGTTACTACATTACAATGAAAAGTATTTAAAAGTATTATAGCGGTAGTACCAGTAAACCGGAGAATAGCATTTATAACTAAGTCACTGAGTTATAAAAAGCTTTTTTGATCTTGCAAAGTATATACTTAAACACCTTTGTCTTATCTTGAAATATAGCTTTAGAGCATCATCATTAGTTTTTTAGTTCATACAGGTGCTTTAAAAAGTCATAACCGCTATTGAGGTAGAAAGAATCATGCACAAACAAGAAACTCTTAACTTCCAGTCAGAAGTCAAGCAACTATTAAAATTAATGATACATTCCATGTATTCAAATAAAGAAATTTTTTTACGTGAATTGATATCTAACGCTTCCGATGCTGCTGAAAAATTAAGATTTAAGGCACTATCTACATCAGAGCTAAACTTTGGTGATCTTCGGGTTAGGATAGAAGTTCAAAAAGACAAGCGCATTCTTGTTATTAGTGATAACGGCATTGGAATGCGACGAGATGAAGTTATTGAAAATCTAGGCACTATTGCAAAATCAGGTACTAAATCTTTTATAGCCTCACTCGGATCAGACAATGCCAAAAACAGTCAGTTAATTGGTCAGTTTGGTGTTGGTTTTTATTCTGCATTTATTGTAGCAGATAAGGTATCAGTGCGCACCCGTTCTGCAGAGTCCTCTGATAAGATAGGGGTGTTATGGGAGTCTTCCGGAGAGGGTGATTACACTATTTCTGATATTGAAAAAAACGACCGAGGTACGGAGATCATCCTTCATTTACGTGAAGGCGAAGATATGTTCCTAGATGTATGGCATATTCGTAATATCATTAGTAAATACTCCGAGCATATTTCGTTACCAGTGGAAATTCAAACACATCATGAAGAGGATGATACTGTCATATGGGAGCAGATTAATAAAGCTCAAGCGCTATGGACACGCAGCAAATCCGATATTACAGATGAAGAATACAAAGAATTTTACAAGCATTTATCTCATGATAATACTGATCCCCTTACCTGGAGTCATAATAGAGTAGAAGGAAAACAAGAATATACTAGTCTTTTATACATACCAGCTCAAGCTCCATGGGATATGTGGAATCGTGATCATAAGCACGGCCTAAAGCTATACGTGCAGCGTGTATTTATTATGGATGACGCTGAACAGTTTATGCCAAATTACTTACGTTTTATCAAAGGGGTAATTGATTCTAATGATCTACCATTAAATATTTCACGTGAAATCTTACAAAGTAACCATATTACACAAACCTTACGTCTAGCACTTATTAAACGTTCCCTTCAAATGTTAGATACCATGGCAAAAAATCATAAAGAGAAATATCAAACATTTTGGCAGCAATTTGGACGAGTTCTGAAAGAAGGACCTGCAGAAGATAGAAATAATGCAGTAACTATTGCTAAGCTTCTTCGTTTCTCTTCCACTACCTGTCCAGATTCATCGCAGACCGTATCATTAGATGATTACCTATCTCGAATGCAAAAGGAGCAGGAAAAAATTTATTTTTTAGCCGCCGATAGCTATCTTGCAGCTAAAAATAGCCCCTATCTTGAGATGTTCCATAAAAAATCCATCGAAGTTCTTTTGCTTTTTGACCGTATCGATGAGTGGATGATGAGTCATCTTACTGAATTTGAGGGAAAGAAATTCCAATCAGTCAGCACAGCTGACACTACATTAAATGCGTTGGCCGATGCTACCAGTGAAACACAAAAAGAAACCGAGAAATCTCTAGAACCGTTTATTAATCGGGTTAAAAGCTTTCTTGGAGATCGTGTTAAAGGCGTAAGCCTAACACACCGCCTATTTGATACGCCAGCAATCGTAACAACAGACGTGAATGATATATCTACGCAGATGGCAAAGTTATTTTCTGCTACAGGTCAAAACGCCCCAGCGGTAAGCTATCTATTGGAACTCAACCCTAAGCATACATTAGTGAAATTAGCAGCTGAGGTACAAAATGAAGCGCATTTTGTAGAGTGGATCGAATTATTTTTAGCTCAAGCTATCTTTGCTGCAACGGGGACACTAGAAGATCCCAATCAGTTTATCCAACGAATTAATCGTATGCTTTTAAAATCTATTAATTCAATAGAAGAGATGCCTGTGTGAAATAAATAAAGCCCCATAGATATCATTATGCTAAGATAGGAATATCTAATAGAACACCAGCCCGCAATATGCTTAGCGCGGGCTTTTCATCAAAATTACTCAAAACGTTTAAAAACGGCTTAAAAATATAAACAGGCTACTTCTAAAACAATTTTAGAATAACTAGATATATTGCATATGCCAATATAACTTGCATATGCTCATATAACAATATTTCATATCATGCAAACTTCTAAAAACTTAGACACTCTTTAGCCGTATAGGTAGGACGTCCTGTTCTTTATAATGAGCGCACATGATTGTAGTTAAATATTAAATGCTCCTTTGTCTTGACCTTGACATAGTGGTATTAGTCGTACTTCTATTACGCTCATTAAAAAACTTGATTTAGAAAGTTTCTATTGCATGTTGTTAGAAGAAATCCTTTAAATATACTACTACCTTCAGAGCCCAACCAATTGAATGCTATTTGAATGTAGTGTAGTTCTTTTTGTTCTTAATCTCATAAGAACAGCTAAATAAATTATCTTTATCGATTTATGGCTGTTACGGCATAATGTGTCATTCATAGGAAAGAATCATGCATATACTCAGGTTAAATGTTACTATCGTTTAGTATTAATTAATTTTAAGGAATATAATTTTAAGGAATATATATTAATCGCAGAGGTCTGTTAAGAACAAATTATGTTCTCATGGAAAATCAAATCACCTGAGATTACCAAATCTAGACTTACCTATAGCTAGTAATAAAATTTTCATTAGAAAATTAATAATTTTAAACGATTAATCTATAATTCACACCATTGAAAAATAATTAGCTAACAACCACTCTGTATTATTAGTTGATCTGTATCCATGCTTTGACAGGGATAGTTCTTAAACCGTGCTTGTTTAATAGAAAAACACTCTTTTTGTTAGTTGTAACACAATTATGACATTTTAAGAAGCATTAGATACTAAGATCTAATCTAAAATCAGGTAGGCCAAATACTATTTTCTTCTACTGAAGCATCAAAAAAATGACAAAGAGTTTGAATATTAGTATCGTTAAAAACGGATTTTCGCGCTGCCACTAATTTCTCTTCATATATTTTATACCGCCAGTCTAACGGGGTTAATATAGAAAACTTATCATCTTCTAAAACTATTAATTTCAAAGGAACTGTCTTAGCTTTTGTCAAACTATTATATAATGCTTGATATGCTTGAGGTGTATTAAAATGACTATGGATAGAATGAATATGCAAACAAAACCCTCGCGTAGTAACCTCCCTCCAAGAATGCAAGGCGAGTTGATAGCCAACGTCTGGTATATTTAATCTATCTAAATCAGCCGACCAAGTGTCGCGCTTCCATGATTCTTCGATTATTTTTAAGACAAACTCTGGATTGCTGATGTCCTTATACTTATGGATATCCCTCGTCAAGATATTCACTTGAAATGGTAGTTTTTTTTTTCGAATTGACTATAGATGAAGTTTTTTGATTAGAGGTAGGTATATTTTCACGCTCTTCTACTTTTAGATCTATCGCTGAATTTTCTGATGGAGTACGTTTTATTAAAAATTTATTATTGTCAGGAATGCACATAACTTTCTTATGACTAGTGGCATTTTTACTGCTATACGAGTTTTGATTGTTACTATTCTGCAAACTTTTGGAGAAGGATTCCTTTAATTTTTTTTTCTCTACACCTGTCACTAAATTTTCCAGTGCCTTAGAGGGAGATCCATGGTATAATGGGTCCTTCATGACCCTATCCGTTTTTTCTTCGTCTTGGGCTTCTTTTAGTTGAAACGCCATCGCGCGCAACAGGGTCATCTCAACCCCCATACGTTGATTAGGTGCAAATTGTAACTCTTTACGTCCTAGTAGAATAATCTGATAATACAATTGAAGATCAGTTGGAGATACTGTGCTCGCTAGTGACTTCAATCGATAATCAATAGCGCTTCTATCCTTGCTGATCACAGAAGGTAATAGCTGCATGATTGCCATACGATGTAAAAACCCAAGAATCACTATTAGCAAACCCTCCCAGTCAATGCCACGTATAGCTGCTTGATCTAATAGCTCCATGACTTTTGCACCATCAGTATGAACCAAACTCTCGATTAGAGACATCGAATATTGATCATCCAAAATGCTGAGCATATCACTGACAGCAGTAGTGGTCACTGCCCCCTTTCCTATTACGATTGCTTGATCAGTTAAACTTAGCGCGTTACGCATACTACCATCGGCTGATTGTGCTAATAGCTCTAGTGCTCTGAGCTCTGCATGAATATTTTCATCTTGAAGTATATTCTGCAATTTCATACAAATCTGATCTGTATCTAATACTGTTAAGTGTAAATGCAAACAGCGCGATACAATCGTTACTGGTAGTTTTTGCGGCTCTGTTGTGGCTAAGAGGAACTTTACATGTGGTGGTGGTTCCTCTAGAGTCTTTAATAAAGCATTAAAGCTATGACGCGACAACATATGCACTTCATCAATTAAATAAATCTTAAAACGACTCCGGGCTGGGGTATACTGCGCATTTTCTAGCAAATCTCTAATATCCTCAACTTTCGTACGTGAAGCTGCGTCAATCTCAATAAGATCTAGACAAAAGCCTTCAGCAATATCACGACACTGATTGCATACCCTACAAGGGTCAACAGTAATACTAGTCTCACAATTTAAACTCTTGGCTAATATCCGCGCAATAGTAGTCTTTCCGATACCGCTTGTGCCTGAAAATAAATAAGCATGATGTATACGCCCTAAAGATAATGCATTTTTTAATGTCAGTAATACATGCTCTTGACCAATAACATCAGTAAACACTTGTGGACGCCATTTTCTGGCTAATACTTGATAGCTCATAAAACTTTAATCATCTAGGTTGGAATATTCATTCTGTTTAAAATATATTTAACTACAGTTAAATACTAATTTATTTTTTAAAAAGAGATTGAGCGTCTTCAAAGCATACTCCAATCAAATATGTAGGAAGATTTATTCTGTAGGTAAGTTGCTATTCATCTCTAATTCTCAATGCTGGTTCAATTATTTTGTATCATATATGATACATACCTAATTTAAAACAACATATTTAACCTATCTATTCAGATACTGCATGCTATAATGATTCAACATCAATAGCAAATGCCACACGACTATACACCTGCTGTTATTTTAGTCTTATTTACTATTATTAAGTCGAAAGATTTTTATTAACATAACCTATTGACATACGCGCACACTGAAAAAACTAATGCAAAACAGGATTGTAACCATATATGGTTATTCTTTTAGGTAGAATTTCTATTAAGTACATATTGCTGCGCCACCATTTGATGAATATCAAGATAATATCTATAATGTCAGATTTAGAATTCAGATCGCTCTTATAATAAAAAGATTAATGATTCGATTAGATTGCGACTGTTAGCGCTGTCAATAGGTTGTATCATAAAGATGATACTAATGTATAAAGTGACAATGAATCAACAGCGTTTCGGGTCACATTTTATTAAAGGAGAGGCTATCATTGCCAAAATGCTATCATTAAATAAGCGCGAAATTATTAAGCGCACAGTTGTGTTTGCTAAGCCCATTTACTAGAAGTCTCTCATTGCCAGTAAGCATGATTATTGTAATCTTAGTGTTTGAGCCCTAAATCTTACAGATGCCCCTCAGGGCACATAGGAGAATATGGTAGAGTATAATCAGATTTTCAAATATGCTGTTACTAGAATAACCAGGATCCTTCCTTAAGTGAGACCGATACTATGGAGATGCTGTTTAAATACTGCCCGTTGAATCTATGTCAAGTTTTCATTAGATGATTACATCATACAATATTTATTCTCATCCCTCTTGATCTATAATGGGATGTATTTTTAATATCCAAAGATCTAAAAAATTTTTCAAACTTTTATCTCATCATATAACATGAGACTTTAAATTGTACTGACATAAAAATCTTACTTACAATTTTACTGAAAATATACTATCCAGCTAGAGATAATCCCATAAATAAAATTCCTTATATGTCTTAGAGCATACCTAAGAATATTTTTTATTTTTAGAAAAATAAAAAATACCTAAATAAAATAAAAAATACCTAAATAAAGATAAAACTCAAGAGTATACTATAACTTGAACAATATGAACCATTAATCGAACTAGTAGATAACATTGCTTTTCTTATTCACATGCATAATATATAACTCATGTATAATTATACATATTGTATTTGCGCAATGCTTCATCATTAAATACAGACAAAATACATACAAGCACTCAACGCATATTGTATTTTTGACCTACTACAAGGATCTCTGCTATTCATATACTGTTCCAAGCAATACCAATGACTAGCTGGTAACTGAAGTACTAAATATACTTATTGTGTACCTGAGTACTGTAGTGATGCTATTAATTGTAATGCGAACATAAAAAAGAAAATATACACATATTTTTTATATTTCATATGTTATTATTAACCATAAAATACGAAATATACTCTGCGGAAATCCATCAAGCGACTGATTTGTGTAAGCATTGAGCAGTAACAATACGATCACACCAAAAACCGTAATCAATATCCCTTACAAAGTAATATCATCATTCTTTATAGCAATTCTATGCGTAATAATATCTAAAATTTTGCAATAATATTCAAGACTATATTACAAAACTTTAGGACCAAATAGCAATGATATACGTTAAAAGTGATCGAATGTAGCTCAATACGCTATAAAAACTCTGTACAAACTACAATACTAATACCAAACTATGAATTCTAAACCTATACTATTAGGCCAAACACTGCTATCCTAAATTCAATAGCTAAGCTTGATAGTAAAAATATATACTGTATATGCTACAGGTAAAACTTAACAGGGCTAGATACATTATAAATGTCTCTTCAAAAAATCTAGAGTTTTACCTAAAATACTGAAGAAGATAGATGATGGCCTGTAAAATGCTGTGGCAATATTATATACGTTTTGTTAACTTTTAGATTGAGATATTTCCATGCTCAGAATCGCTAAAGAAACCCTGACATTTGACGATGTTCTTCTTATTCCAGCTCACTCTTCCGTTCTTCCAGAAACAGCTAATCTAACTACCTCACTGACTAAAACTATTCGTTTAAACATTCCCGTAATATCAGCTGCCATGGACACTGTCACTGAGTCTAGCCTGGCAATTGCCATGGCACAAGAAGGGGGGATAGGCTTTATTCATAAAAGCATGTCTATTGAAGATCAAGCAATAGAAGTCCGTAGGGTTAAAAAGTACGAGAGTGGAGTAGTAGTTAATCCGCAAACTGTATTACCGACTGCATCACTAAGAGCAGTGCAAACCTTGACTAAGCGTAATGGCTTTGCGGGTTATCCAGTAGTTAACAGTCAAAATCAATTAGATGGTATCATTACAGGCCGGGATGTACGATTTGTTACTAATCTTGATCTGCCTGTCTCTGCTGTTATGACTCCAAAAGAACGACTAGTCACCGTAAAAGAAGGCGAGTCACGCATGGTGATATTGCAAAAAATGCACGAAAAGCGTGTAGAGAAAGCATTAGTAATAGATCACCAGTTTCAATTAAGAGGCCTGATAACTGTTAAAGATTTTCAAAAAGCAGAGCGCAAACCTTATGCCTGCAAAGATAAACATGGACGCCTGCGCGTCGGAGCAGCTGTTGGCACCACCTTAGATAATGTAGAACGCATTGATGCTCTAGTATCCGCCGGCATTGATATTTTATTGATTGACTCTTCGCATGGCCACTCTGAAAGTGTTCTCCAATGTATTAGAAATACTCGTGAGAAATATCCTGATCTTCAAATTATTGGCGGTAATATAGTAACCGCTTCTGGTGCACTAGCGCTAGCTAAAGCAGGCGTTAATGCAGTTAAAGTTGGTCTTGGTCCTGGATCAATTTGCACTACCCGTGTTGTCACTGGTGTAGGTATACCTCAAATAACAGCGGTTTCAGACGCTGCAACTGCTTTAGAAGGTTCAGGCATTCCAATTATTGCTGATGGAGGTATTCGATTCTCAGGAGATATAGCTAAAGCTATTGCTGCCGGAGCAGCAGTGGTTATGCTGGGATCCATGCTAGCAGGTAGTGAAGAGTCACCAGGTGAAATTGAATTATACCAGGGGCGTTCGTTTAAATCTTACCGCGGGATGGGTTCGTTAGGAGCCATGACTAAAGGATCTTCCGATCGTTATTTTCAAAATCATAATGAGGGCAAGAAATTGGTACCGGAGGGTGTCGAAGGACGCGTGGCATACAGAGGTCACCTTAAGGAGATTATCTATCAGCAAATGGGTGGACTAAGATCTTGTATGGGTCTCACGGGTTGTGCTACTATCGAACAATTACGCACCACAGCGGTTTTTGTACGAATTAGTCAAGCAGGCATATCAGAAAGCCACTCGCATAATGTTACTATCACAAAAGAACCCCCAAATTACTACATGAGCTCCTAGTCTCGCATCTAAAATACTGCCTGATACAACTAAATAGTGATTTTTTTTTACCATACTACAACTATTCTTTGCACTTTAACTATAAAGTGCATCGCATGACCTCTAATTGACGATATTATTTTCTGGAAAATCTTTTCATGCTATCACAAAATATTTATACCGATCGTATCCTTATACTTGATTTTGGCTCACAATATACACAACTTCTCGCAAGGCGCATAAGGAGTATTGGAGTTTATTGTACATTACTGGCATGGAATGCATCAGAAAAACAGATTAGAGAATGTAACCCAAACGGAATAATTCTCTCAGGAGGGCCAGAGAGCAGTATAACTCATGATAGCCCACGTGCGGTAAACTATATATTTCATGCAGGAGTGCCAATTCTTGGTATATGCTATGGCATGCAAGTAATGGCTGTTCAGTTAGGTGGTAATGTGCAAAGCTCTAACCAGCGCGAATTCGGTTATGCACAAATTACAATCACAGGACACAGCCCGTTACTTCCTCCGCTCTTAAGTGGTACCAACACGGCTGAAAAGATACTTATGGATGTATGGATGAGCCACTCCGATCATGTTAGTAAAGTCCCATCTAATTTTATTACGATCGCCAGCACTGAAAAGTGTCCAGTGGTGATCATGGCAAATGAAAAACAACGTTTCTACGGTGTACAATTCCATCCAGAAGTAACGCATACACCAAAAGGACTAAGCTTAATAGAACAATTTGTGCGAATGATTTGTCAATGCACAGCGCTATGGACTTCAAAAAATATCATCGATGATACCACTAAACAGATAAACAATCAGATCACAAATGACAGAGTTATCCTTGGACTCTCTGGAGGTGTCGATTCCTCAGTAACAGCATTGTTATTGCACCATGCCATTGGTAATCGTTTAATATGTGTGTTTATTGATAATGGCCTTCTTCGTTTGGGGGAAGCTCAGCAGGTGATAACCATGTTTTCTAACTCCTTTGGTTTAAATATCATCCACATAGCAGCCGAAGAACGTTTTCTACAAGCTCTATCTGGTATCCAGGAACCAGAGGCTAAACGTAAAATTATTGGTCGCGTATTTATTGAGATATTTGAAGAAGAGGCAGCTAGACTTGGCAATATAAAATGGCTAGCACAGGGAACTATCTATTCTGATGTGATTGAATCTGGTATGACATCAACTGCTAAAACACGCGTGATCAAATCACATCATAATGTTGGAGGACTGCCGAAAAAGATGAGGCTGCAATTACTTGAGCCTCTAAAAACACTATTTAAAGACGAAGTACGAGAAATCGGCATGCAGTTAGGATTATCGAGCTCAATCCTACATCGACATCCATTTCCAGGCCCTGGCTTAAGTGTCCGCATATTGGGTGAGGTTACAAAAGAATACTGTAACCTTTTAAGATCCGCTGATGCTATATTGGTTGAAGAATTGCACAAAGCTAATTTGTATAATAAAGTAAGCCAAGCATTTACTGTGTTTCTTCCGATTCGCTCTGTTAGCGTTATAGGTGATAACCGCAAATACGACTGGGTCATAGCTGTTAGAGCTGTTGAAACAACTGATTTTATGACCGCTCAATGGGCAAACCTAACATATGAGTTTCTCAGCACTGTTTCTAATCGCATTATAAATGAAATTCAGGGAATATCCCGCGTTGTTTATGATATCTCTAGTAAACCACCTGCAACAATCGAATGGGAATAAAGATCGTATTCATACAGCCTAAGAAAATGGCCTGGACGTGAGTGTATGCAGTACTTATATTAATGCATGATCAAACAGAAACCCTCACATGCATTATATTGGAACTATCATATAACTTTTATATTAAATGTCTCTTACTTTAAGTAAGGTCAAAATTATACATTCTATTTTAATCCATGTGCCTTCCTTTATTTGCTTTTAATATACTTAGAAGATAGAAGCTAAAAACTACTTGAACCTACACTTACTTGTTTCAAGAGAAGTGTGGCTGAATGTATTATATATAATAGACTATCCTGAAATTTTGATACCTATTTAACATTTAACGCCTAAAGCTTATTGTCATCTTGTTTTCCGTAAATTCACGCAATATTCTAAAATAGAAAAATAAAACTCTGCCTATAATAGTAATATTCTCTTAAAGTTCTCTATAGCTAAAATAATTCAATTATTATCACCAGCCTCTTGTCTGATATAGCGATCATGTATTTGCACCAAATAATGTATTCGCGCACTCTAGTCTCTAGGAGAGACTACTATCATTGTGTAGTACCTGTTACATCAGGTACTACACATCATTTAAAATTAAAAATTAAATATAGACTATACAATCTATTTAGATATCTATACATGCATATATCTTGTTTTTTAGATCGATAAGAAGACTTGATAGACATTAGTTAATCAAACAATGATAGACATCTATTATAATTGGACTAATTATAATATCATTTCTATCCCATCAACAGATCAGAATTAGAAGCACTGCATAAAAATTATGCAGTTAAGAATATGAAAGGTTAGGAATATCCCACTAAATTATCCACTTTATCACTTTATATAGATATTAATTAGAGAATAATGTGATCCCCCGTTGTCCTAAACTCTCTATTATGAGTACCATCTGTCGTATTAGACCGTCTTATGGGAGCACTCAGCATTATCATTCGATAATCGCCTGTCCTCAAGAGCAGACAATGATGCTGTTGTAATGGTTTCAGCCACCCGCTGCAGGGCTACTACATTCTCATCTACAGCAGTGCGAATTAAAATTACACCTTGAGTATTTCGACCGATCATACTTACTTCAGACACTCGTGTACGTACTAGAGTACCCGCATCAGTAATCATCATGATCTGATCTCCATCCATCACTTGAACGGCCCCAATCACTGACCCATTTCTTTCCGATACCTTGATGGATATTACTCCTTGTGTGGCACGTGACTTAATAGGGTACTGAATATTTCTTGTGCGTTTTCCATAACCATGTTGAGTCACTGTCATAATTGCACCGTTATCTCGCGGAATAATCAAGGACACCACCCTATCGTCATTGGCTAGCTTAATACCTCGCACTCCAGAAGCCGCTCTCCCCATAGTACGAACTTCGGTTTCAGAAAAACGCACCACCTTCCCTCCAGAAGAAAATAACATAACCTCATCATGACCATTGGTGAGCGACACACCAATAAGTTCATCATCATCACGAAGATTAACAGCAAAGATACCAGCACTACGAGGTCGGCTAAATTCAGTCAATGCTGATTTTTTTACAGTTCCGCTAGCAGTGGCCATAAAGATATTCCATTCTTGAACGTACGCGTGTATAGGTAAAAGAGCAGTAATCCGCTCATTCATTGCTAAAGGTAATAAGTTAACAATTGGGCGACCACGCGCCCCACGACTCGCTTCTGGTAATTGATAAACTCTTATCCAATACAAGCGACCTCGACTAGAAAAGCATAAGATAGTATCATGTGTATTTGCCACCAACAGGCGATCAATAAAATCTTCTTCTTTAATACAGACTGCTGACTTTCCTTTTCCACCTCGTCTCTGAGCTTCATAAGAAGCTAACGGTTGATACTTAATGTATCCCTGGTATGACAAGGTCACGACTACATCTTCTTGGGTAATGAGATCTTCAGGATTTATACTGGCACTGTGTATAGCAATTTCAGTACGACGTTGGTCTCCAAATTTATCTCGAATGAATTCGAGTTCTTCACGGATGACTTCTATTAATCTTTTTGGGCTCTGTAAAACAGACATTAAATTATCAATGTAGTCTGATAAACTTATATACTCCTCAAGCAATTTTGTATGCTCTAGGCTGGTTATTTTTTGAAGCCGTAAATCTAGGATCGCCTGAACTTGATCAGCAGTTAAAGAATATCTACCAGAAGCAAGATATTTCTTTTTTTCTCGCCATATCGGATCATTGATATTAGTACCCACAGAGGCTAACATATAGGAAACACTTCCAATTTCCCAGGCATTCTCCATAAGCTTTTCTTTTGCTTTTTCTGGTGTACTTGAACCACGAATCAACTGAATCATAGATTCAATATTCGCTAACGCTAACGCTAAAGCTTCAAGAATATGAGCTCGATGACGTGCTTTTTGTAACTCAAAAACAGTACGACGTGTGATTATCTCTCGGCGATGCGACACAAAGGCTGCCACAATATCCTTGAGTGACATCAGCCTTGGTTGACCGTGATGTAACGCAACCATATTAATACAGAAAGACGTTTGCATCTGTGTTAGAGAATACAAGTTATTTAATACTACCTCACTCAGTGCATCACGTTTCACTTCTATTATAATACGCATACCTTCTTGGTCAGATTCATCACGCAAAGCACTGACTCCATCTAGTCGTTTTTCTTTAACTAATTCTGCAATTCTCTCAATAAGGTGCGCTTTATTTACTTGATATGGCAGTTCGTGTATAATGATAGTTTCTCGCCTACTTTTAGCATTCACCTCAATTCTAGCACGAGCCCGCATATAAATTTTTCCACGTCCTGTATGATAGGCTTCATGAATACCTTTATGTCCATAAATAATAGCAGAGGTGGGAAAATCTGGGCCAGGAATATACTGCATTAACGCTTCAACAGTGATACTCTCAGAGTCAAGATATGCGAGGCAACCATTAATTACCTCGGTTAGGTTATGCGGCGGAATGTTTGTTGCCATACCAACGGCAATCCCTGAAGAACCATTAATTAATAAGTTTGGGATGCGTGTTGGCATTACTTCTGGTATTTCTTCCGTGCTATCATAATTAGGCATAAAATCTACAGTTTCTTTGTCAAGATCTGCTAAAATCTCATGCGCTATTTTAGACATGCGAACTTCTGTATAACGCATCGCGGCAGCAGGGTCCCCATCAATAGAACCAAAATTTCCCTGACCATCAATTAAAGTATAACGTAACGAAAAAGACTGCGCCATACGGACAATTGTATCATATACGGCAACATCACCATGTGGGTGATATTTACCAATCACATCACCAACAATACGCGCGGATTTTTTATAGGCCCTATTCCAATCATTACCAAGAATGTGCATAGCGTACAAGATACGACGGTGCACTGGTTTTAAGCCATCACGCACATCTGGTAAAGCGCGACCAATAATAACCGACATAGCATAATCTAGATAAGAGTTTTTTAATTCTTCTGCAATATCAACCGATCTAATTTCACGGGCAAAGTCATTCATGGACGAACTTTCCTTTCTGTGTTAATTTGTTATGCAAAGATAGTGCAGTATACCACATTAGGTATAGACGAATAATCAGCGTTCCACTAATAAATCATGTGATTTTCTGTCTATTACAGCACATCATTTCTAAACACACGCTAACCCTAAAAATCTTTGCAATCAGTCAACCCTAAAATAACATTGTAAGATAAAATTCACTGTCTTCACCTTAAATGACATGGGTACCAATACAAAGATGTGATAGCATCTTTGTATGACTCTATACTTATTATAGAGTATATTTTTAATTGTAGCAGGTATTGATTACATGAAAATTAGAACTCGATTTTCTCCTAGCCCCACAGGAGACCTACACCTTGGCGGCGCGCGTACTGCCCTATATTCATGGTTATTTGCTCGTCACCATAATGGTAAATTTGTGTTGCGCATAGAAGATACTGATTTAAAGCGATCTCATCAAAGCTCGAGTGATGCCATCATAGAAGATTTGCGCTGGCTTAATCTTGATTGGGATGAAGGACCGCATTATCAGACGAGACGTTTAAATCGTTATAACGCAATTATTAAGCAAATGTTAAAAGCTAATACTGCATATAAATGCTATTGTTCAAAAAAACGACTAGATGCCCTTCGCAAAAATCAAATGGCTATTGGGCAAAAACCACACTATGATGGCTATTGTCGTGATGACAATACAAAACCGATAGATTATAACACATATGTAGTGCGCTTTAAGAACCCAGAAGAGGGCTCTGTAATCTTTTATGATAAAATCCATGGTCGTATTGAATTTAATAATCAAGAGCTAGATGATCTCATTATTCGTCGTAGTGATGGGTCTCCAACCTATAATTTTTGTGTAGTGATTGATGACTGGGACATGGATATAACCCATGTCATTCGTGGAGTAGATCACATAAATAATACTCCACGTCAAATCAACATCTTAAAAGCTATTGGCGCTACCATTCCTGTGTATGCACATGTATCCATGATATTAGATATTGATGGTAAAAAACTATCTAAGAGAAAAGGGGATTTAAGAGTAACTCAGTATCGAAATGAAGGTTATTTGCCAGAAGCATTACTTAATTATTTAGTCCGACTTGGATGGTCTCATGGTGATCGCGAGATATTTAACCTCAATGAAATGCAACAGCTATTTACATTAGAGGGACTCAGTAAATCTCCTAGTACTATGAATGTTACAAAATTAAAGTGGCTCAATCAGCACTATATTAATCATCTTGCCCCGGAATATATCAAGACCCATCTTCAATGGCAGATGAGATCTGAAAAGATTAACACCGAAAACGGTCCAAAACCAGAAGATATAGTAAAATTACTGGGTAATCGCTGTAATACATTAAAAGCAATGGCATCTACTTGTCGCTATTTCTACGAAGAATTTCAGGGATATGACGCAGGTGCAGCGAAAAAATATTTTTATAATCAAGCGGAGTCTTCTAAAAAATCACTAGAAGGTATACGTCTCAAGTTAGCTGCAATAATAAATTGGACACCAACAGAAATAGGGAATGCCATTCATGCCGCTTCTAACGAACTAGTTGGCGGTATACGTACTTTAGGGATGCCGGTGCGTATTGCTGTCACTGGATCATCAGAGTCTCCTTCCTTAGATGTTACTCTGTATACTATTGGTCAACAGCGCTGTTTATCACGTATTGATAAAGCATTAATATATATTAATAGGCAAGGCCATGGATCTTCATAAAGTATCTATATACAGAAAATACTATCCGTTCTAGAAGAACGTTATTCTAATTTATGAATAACCTACAATTCTACATTACCTATACAAAATAAACGTAATACTAAGGATTGATAATGTGATCATATATTTTATTCTCTTAATACAAGCTCACTGCGTTAGGTGGACCTAGCAGCGGGCAGTGACTTTTGAGCTCAACGTTAGATCTTAAAATAACTATTATAGTTATTGCTATACATTATCTACGCGTTTACGCTCTAAACGCACAGAAATGGGAATGCAACAGAACATTACTCTATAGAAATAACAACTGACTGTGTGATGTGCTTGTGGAGTGTTAGTTACCTGTATATTTTGATGTACTTTGTATGTAACTGAAAATTGTTCGTTTTCTAAACACAGAATAGCTCGGGGAGCTATAGTGGAAATATAGCTGGATGATTTTAGGACTTTTCCAGGTTTTTAATGTGTATAACAGATATTAAACTCTAAAAATAAACAGATTCACCTATCCACTGTTTTATGCAAAAACAGAGTTTTTTAACAAAAATCACATTCTATAGTATTGTCTTGATTACTATCTAGGTCAATTCATTAGATAAAGCCAAATTATAGCTTCTAGTAGAAGCATCATATCCACTCATCATAATCTTTTTTATACCCTTAATCTTGCATTAAATCGATTTTTTAGAGCAGCAATACATTTTGTAATAGTATTAGTGATCTCATAATCTTCAAGTGTTCGGGTGGTTGCCTGAACAATAACACTAATGGTAAAACTTTTAAAACCTGGCGCAACTTTATTTCCACGATATACATCAAATAAATTTACATCTATTATATATTTATCTCTAACTTTTTTGCATTCTCTAAGGATGTCTCCTGCCAGTATATGTTCTTCTACTACGATGGAAATATCTCGACGATTAGCTGGAAAACGCGACACAGGAAGCACATGAGGTACAATAGAATCTAAAATTCTGTTCCATATCAGCTCAAAAACTACGATTCGACCCTTCAGACCCAGATTTCGCTCTATTTCTGGATGCAAAACTCCAATGCATCCAATGTAATCTGTATTGATATACATTGCAGCACATTGACCAGGATGAAACGCAGGATTAAGTTCTCTAATAAATTTTATCTGATACAGCTTATGCTGCATATCAAAAATAGACTCTACATCTCCTTTTAAATCATAAAAATCAACCTCGGATCGCTCTAAATCCCAGTGTTCGCTGTATCGATCGCCACTAATAACACCTGAGAGCATTAACTCTTGACGAATACTATATGGTGCGCTTATGTCTGGAACAAAACGCAGACCACTTTCAAACAACCTGATACGTGACTGTTGACGATGCTGATTATATAGCACTGCTCCCAATAAACCACTAAATAATGACAATCGCATAACCGACATATCCCGTGACACTGGACGGAGCAGTCTCAAACCTTCTTGTTTTGGGTGAAGCATTGACTGAATTTTCGGATCAACAAAGCTATAAGTAATTGCCTCCTGATAACCCTTGTCAATAAGAAGCTCTTTTACTCGTTGTAGAGGAAAATCTTTTTTGCAATACTGACTCATCACTAAACTTGCTTGTACTGGCATGTTAGGGATTTGGTTGTAGCCATAGATTCGCATCACTTCTTCTACTACATCAACCTCAATAGCAATATCAAAGCGCCAACTTGGTGCGATGACTTTCCAGTGATCATGATCTTGTCTAGTTAAAATCATAAATCCTAAACGCTCTAAAATATCCGTTACTGTTTTATGAGGTATACAATGACCAATTAAACGATCTAAATTTTTACGATAGAGATTAATAATATTAGGCAATGGTAGCGCGCTATCATGCGTTATATCAATCACTGGACCAGGAGATCCACCACAAATTGTTAGTAACAGACTTGTTACACGTTCAAGAGCTTTATATTGGAGCTTTGAATCTACACCTCTCTCAAAACGAGATCCGGTATCACTATGCAATCCATAGCGACGCGCTCGTCCAACGATAGATGATGGCCTAAAAAATGCAGATTCAAGCAAGAGATCTTGTGTTTGTATTGTAACACTGGCATGCTTACTAACAGCAATACCTGCAATTGCTAGTATTTTTTCTTCATCTGCTACAACTAAAGTGTTACCGTCTAATCTAACTGTACCATTCTCTAAATGGATTACAGACTCCCCTTTTTTGGCATAACGAATACTGAGGTCACCTTGAATTTTCTCGAGGTCAAAAGTATGTATTGGTTGACCAAGTTCTAACAGAACATAATTAGTAACATCAAGCACTGGGCTCAGAGAATTAACACCACAGCGACGTAGTTTTTCCCGCATCCATAAAGGCGTACTGGCCTGGATATTCACTTTTTTTATTATCCTAGCAAGATAACGCGGACAATCCTCCGGTGTGTCAACATGAATCGAAATCAAATTCGGTACAGCAGAAAATATTGGCGTAACCTTTGATTCATATAGCGGTGTTCTGCTTATAACAGAAACATCACGTGCGATACCCATAATGCTTAGACAATCTGCACGATTCGCTGGTATACTAATTTCAATGATATGATCTTCTAGTTGCAGATACTGACGTAGATCTGTCCCTACAGAGGCATTGGTAGGTAGCTCTATAATGCCCTCTTGTTCTATAGGTATACCTAGTTTAGAAAATGAGCATAATATACCTTCCGATATCTCTCCGTGTAATTTAGTTTTTTGAATTGCACAATGACCGGGTAAAATTGCACCTACTGGTGCAACAGCAACCTTTAATCCTTGACGACAATTGACTGCACTAGAAATTACATTTAATACATTACTAGCTCCTATATCTATTGTTGTGATATATAATGTGTTGGAATGTGGATGTCGTACACATTTAACTACTTCACCGATTAAAACACGATGAAAATTAGGAGAAACTGGCTCTCTATTATTTACCTCTAAGCCAGCCATAACCATTTGATTGCAAAGTTCCAGACTATTAATGGTAGGGTTTACCCATTCTCTCAACCAGAGCTCGCTAATTTTCATTCATTTTCACCTTATTTGAATTGTTTAAGAAAACGCAAGTCATTTTCAAAAAAGACACGCAGATCACTAATACCGTAACGCAACATAGCTAAACGCTCCATTCCCATGCCAAATGCAAATCCAGAGTAGGCATGAGGGTCCACACCCATCGTTTTCATCACATTAGGATGGATCATGCCGCAGCCTAAAACTTCTAGCCATGCTCCATTTTCAGTCATTACGTCAATTTCAGCAGATGGCTCTGTAAAAGGAAAATAAGATGGGCGAAAACGTATCTGTATATCATTATTAAAAAAATTCTTGAGAAAACCTAACAAGATCCCTTTCAGATTGGCAAAGCTTATCTTATGATCAATAAGCAGACCCTCCATCTGATGAAACATGGGAGAGTGAGTCTGATCATGATCATTACGATACACACGGCCCGGAGCGATGATACGAATTGGTGGTGCTTGATTTTTCATAGCATGGATTTGCACCACAGAGGTTTGAGTGCGCAATAAGCGTGTTGAGTCAAACCAAAAGGTATCATGATCATTTCGTGCGGGATGATATTTAGGTATATTCAGTGCATCAAAATTATGATAATCATCTTCAATTTCTGGACCGGTAACGACTGAAAACCCTATCTCACAAAAAAGAGATTCAATGCAATCCATAGTGCGCGTAATAGGATGTAGACCACCCTGATCTCGTCTGCGACCAGGTAATGAAATATCAATGGTTTCTGCCATTAGACGTGTGTTCAGCGCTTGAGATTCGAGAATTTTTTTCTGCGTATTAAGCGCATCTTGTACACATTGCTTAGCCTTATTAATTTCCAGACCTAGTGATGAACGTTCTTCTCTTAGTAGTTTACGTAAGGTTGCTGCTTTAAGCGTAAGGTGTCCATGTTTACCTAGGTATTGCACTCGTACATAATCTAATGAAGAAATGTCTTGAGCATTGCTTATGGCAGCTTTTGCCTGAGTCACTAAATCTAAAATATCTACCATACCGTCCCTTTTTATTAGTTATTATAAATGCTTACATTATAGAATCCATATTCTGGTGTGACAGAATAAATACTACGGCATTTTATTTCTTATACATCTATTAACATTACAAAACTCTGATATGCCTCTAATATTATGCATATACATCTGAATCATTGAGATAATCATCTAATAATTTGTAAAGCGTGCATAGCACGCATATATTCTTATATACAATGTTGATTAATCTGATGATAAAATGTTTTCTAGAAATAGCTTCGGTATTTAAAACACCGGAATTTTTCAAAAACTACTACACTAATTTCAGTTCCTGCACGTACAGAGGAATATCAATAATATGTGATGGTTATCTAATCTATTCTGCTAGGTTACAATAAGAATTTTGATCTTCTACAACAACACAGGAAGCAGATCATTTGATTTAATTAAAGAATGCAAGCCTATTTTAAGCATAAAAACTTCAATCATCATATAAACATGCGTTGCAATGACTCTATATATTTGATGTGCTAATGAGCATATAAAATATAAATAAAATAAAGATGTTTTACATAAAAACTCTATAAATGTAGATAAGTTATAAAAATACCCATGAATTAAAGAAGAGCATCTAAAATTATCCTTGTGCTATACATAGTGTGTGACACTCTTTTATGCATATTCAGAACACTGATAATTGGGCGTTAACATAAGGAATACAAAATAGAAGAGAAGTGATAGTAATAATAATTCTGCATAAATCTATAGTGATATTCGGAACCTGAGATAATTAGACATTACGGACATTACGTATATAGAGAGGTAACTGAGACGCTACATTCAAATGTCATTTGAAGATCTCTGTGGATTTATATTGACGCTATCCACATAAAAATCCACCCGACTATAATTTATGATATATTGGGTATACAGATATCACTGGACCTTAATATATTAAAAATGATAAATCTCATATGGAAGCCTCTTTAAATGAGCTTGCAAATGTCAGAGAGGAGTCGCGTATATTAAAAATAAATCCCATCTCTAAGATACTTTACATCAGATCTATTGAGGTAATGTGCACTTGAATGCACCCGCCTATTCAAAACAGGCCTGATTATAATGCTAGCGCGTGATGATTGAGCTATCTTACAGAGAATGATAAGCACTGGAGTATATTTTCCTTTGTTCTGTCTTAGGATAACGCTCTAGATTCTTTTGCTTTTTCTGCCAACTGAGAGAATACGCTTTTATCAAATACAGCGATATCAGCTAACATCTTCCGATCAATAATAATTGAAGCCTGTTTTAAACTATTCATGAAAACACTATAAGACATACCATTCATGCGAGCGGCAGCATTAATACGTGATATCCATAGTCGACGAAACTGACGTTTACGCTGACGGCGATCACGGTAAGCATATTGACCAGATTTAATAACAGCTTGGCATGCAACACGATAAACTCGAGAACGCGCACCATAGTAACCTTTAGCTTGATGTAAGATTTTCTTGTGACGTGCGCGAGAAATTACACCACGTTTTACACGAGCCATGTAGCTCTCCTATGAAGTATCTATTTATCCCTTTTTCTACAAAAATACAATGATCGAGGAAAATACCTTAAGAGTTATTTAAGAGTACGGTAAGCAAGAAATAACTAGGTTGTGATCACTTTTTGAGACCATTGTTATAGGGCGTAAGTGACGTTTACGCTTAGTTGATTTTTTAGTCAAAATATGACGTAAGTTAGCATGTTTATGCTTAAATCTACCAGAGGCGGTCTTTTTAAAGCGCTTAGCTGCGCTACGTATAGTTTTTATCTTAGGCATCTGAAATTTCCATTTCATTTAATCCCCCGAAAGAAACCAAATAGAGCATTAAGTATGATACACATGCATTGTCTCATATACAGCTTATTGTTCTATTGTTTTTTTTTGGGAGAAAGTACCATAATCATTTGTCGACCCTCGATCTTTATAGGAAAAGATTCGACAATGGCTATATTTATATCTTCGCACAAAGCTTTTCGGACACGATGGATGATTGCCATTCCAATCTGCTGATGTGCCATTTCGCGACCACGAAAACAGAGGGTAATTTTGGTTTTATTACCCTCTTCTAAAAAACGGATCAAACTACGTAGTTTAACCTGATAATCTCCATCATCAGTGCCAGGACGGAATTTAACTTCCTTGATTTGAATAATTTTTTGCTTTTTCTTCTGTTCCTTGTACGATTTATTCTTTTCATAAAGAAACTTTCCATAGTTCATGATACGACAAACGGGCGGCTCAGCATTTGGGCTAATTTCAACAAGATCAACGCCAGCTAATTGAGCTTTTTCTAAAGCTTCAGTTAAACTAACAATGCCAATCTGTTCACCATCGATGCCTGTTAACCGAACTTCAGTAGCACGAATATCCCAGTTAATACGATTTGGGCGCACTGGTTGAACGCGTTTTCCACCTTTAATACTGTGCTCCTCCAATTAATGCAGATTATTTCGCCTGCGAATATCACCTTGTAGTTTTAACATCCAACTGCGAAAATCTACGCGACCTAAGTTATTTCCAAGTCGGGTACGAATAGATACCGTACCTTCTTCTACCTCTTGATCACCGCAAATTAAAAGATAGGGAACACGATGCAAAGTATGTTCACGGATTTTTAAACCAATCTTCTCGTGTCTCAAGTCTGCTTTTACTCGAATACCAATATCTTTGAGTTTGCATGTTAGCTCTGTAACATATTGACCTTGATTATGAGTGATACTCATAATCACAACTTGTAATGGCGCCAGCCATACAGGAAAAGATCCAGCATACTCTTCAGTCAAAATTCCGATAAAGCGTTCCATGGACCCTAGTATCGCACGATGAATCATCACTGGAACCTGACGTTCGTTATTCGCTCCTATGTATGATGCGTTTAGACGAGATGGTAATAGAAAATCTAATTGAATAGTACCACACTGCCATGACCTGTCTAGACAATCATGTAATGTAAATTCAATTTTAGGGCCATAAAAGGCGCCTTCCCCTGGCTGATACTCAAATTCAATATTTTTCTCTTTTAACACAGATACTAAATCAGACTCTGATCGATCCCATAATGCGCAACTACCAATTAATTTTTCTGGTCGTGTTGATAGCTTGACTGAAATTTTTTTAAAACCAAAGATACTATACATGTCATATAGCATTTCAAGACAACCATTGACCTCATTACGAACCTGTTCTTCCGTGCAAAAAATATGAGCATCATCCTGTGTAAAGCCACGCACTCGCATTAATCCATGTAAAGAACCAGATGGTTCATTACGATGACAACTCCCAAACTCAGCCATGCGCAACGGAAGATCTCGATAAGACTTCAGACCCTGCTTGAAAATCTGAACATGCCCAGGGCAGTTCATTGGTTTAATGCAATATTCACGATTCTCAGAAGATGTAATAAACATTGAGTCTCTATAATTATCCCAATGCCCTGTTTTTTCCCATAAGTATCGATCCATCAATAAAGGACTTTTCACTTCTTGGTAATCATACTTTTTTAATCTACTGCGTACAAATTTTTCTAACTCACGAAAAATCCTCCAACCGTCATGATGCCAAAACACCATACCTGGTGAATCTTCTTGGATATGATATAAATTCAGTTGCTTCCCGATTTTTCGGTGATCTCGTCTCTCTGCGTCTTTCACAAAAGAAAGATATGTCTTTAGTTGTGTTCTATTAGCCCATGCAGTACCATAAATACGCTGTAACATTTTATTACTGCTGTTGCCTCTCCAATATGCACCAGAAATTTTCTGCAATGTAAAATGATGACAAAATCTTATATTCGGGACATGAGGACCACGAGACATATCGACATATTGCTGGTGATAATATAAATTTAGATTAGCAGTCTGACTAATGCCCTCATCTAAAATAGATATTTTATAGTTTTCACCGCATTGACTAAAAATATGACGCGCCTCCTGCCAGCAAATATTTTTCTTTATTACATCATAATTTGTTTCAGCTAACTGGTGCATGCGTTGTTCAAGGCGCTTGATGTCTTCCTCTGTCAATCGATGATCAATATCTACATCATAATAGAAGCCATTTTCAATAGCTAGCCCGATAGCCATTTGAGCATCTGGCCAAAGTTGTTTTATTGCATGCCCTAATAGATGCGCACAGGAGTGACGGATGATCTGAATACCATCCTTATCTTGTTCCGTAATAATAATAATTAACGAATCTGATGTCACCTGATCAGATATATCAATCATGTGATTATTAACACGTCCAGCAATACACACCTTGGCTAATTCTGGGTGCATAGCCTCAACAATATCTATTAGTCTAACGGGCTCATTGAATAGCTTTTTTTTTCCGTTAGGCATAGTAACAAAAGGCATGAAACATCCTTAACTGTCAAGAATTCTTAACTGTCAAGCATTATGAAATCAATAATAATGCCACGGTTAATTGGAATATCACAACTGCTAGATTTTAACGTTAAATACAGCGCGATAGATCTTATCAGTTGTGTATCTTGCGCTTAAAACAGCATTAATCATACGCGCATTATCACGTATGATCATAATAATACTCGTCGTGTTTTATTATATTCACTTATATTATTAAGTACTTCTGTAGACAATACATCTCTATGGTTAAACTTTAATTGCTAGGTCATATCTTAATCTTGTGGTCTTGTAGATGTATTAACAAACTCTAAGATAGCATATTTATGCTATAACAAGTGGTATAAGTCAATCTATGATGTTACTGTTATATGACTCGCTTAAACATTAACTCCCATATCTGATGTCCTAACTGTTTCCCTTTTTGCTCAAATTTAGTATATGGCCTAAATGCTGGACGCTGTATCCAGGCACCGTTTTTAGACTGATTTTGATAGCCCGATACGACATTCATTACCATCAGCATGTGATTAGCATAAGATTCACAGTCAGTTACCATATGAAATGTTCCACCTAATTGCAACTTTTTTAGCACTAATTGAGCAAACTGAGCCTGCACGATACGCCGCTTATTATGACGCCTTTTTTGCCATGGATCTGGAAAAAAAATCTGTACTACGTCAAGAGTACCTGAACGCACCATAGTCTCTAGCACTGCTACTGCATCATGACATATAATACGAAGATTGGTAATATACTCTGCACGAGCTCTGATTAGGCACGCTCCCACGCCTGGCTTATAAACTTCAATGCCAAGAAAATTTTTTTTCGGGTTACACTTTGCCATATCGACTAAAGAAGAGCCCATACCAAACCCAATTTCTAATACTACTGGTGCAGCACGACCAAATACATCATTAAATTCAATTGGTTTGCACTGATATTCGATACCCATTTGTGGCCATAGTTGAGCTATAGCGCGCTTTTGACCCTTAGTGCAATGACTGTTTCTACTGACAAAACTCAGTATCCGATGCATGGGATAATGTTTGTTATATTGATCTTGTGCGATACTATGGTTCTTCATGGTTTTTGCTTTAGGCTCTATCTAGGCACAAACTATAGAGTCCAGTAGATAAAACGAGCATCCCTCCCTGCATGCAGCTATCTGATCAGATGATGTTAAGTTACAATCTATATCTATACGCACATTCTAGGTGTCACAATAAAACTGATAACTCTGAAAAACACTTCAGAGAATCTGGTACAAATCATGATATTCAAAGAACCCGATGATTTATCATCATACATGCATATTATAATACCACATAAATATAGTATATATTGCACTTGTCACTTATTTGATCTGGCTGAATAATTATTCAAATTGACTGAAATACTAAATACTGACACATTTATCACATAAATGCACTATCTAAGAATTTTTTATACACATCAAATCATAAAGCAATATGCCCCAAAAAAGGAGCCAGATATGGTCAAGCTTGACCTTCAAGTGCTTTTCTCTAAAACTATTTTGTGCTTTCATGAGGTATATATTTCAATATCACTTAGCATCACTCCATGGAAGAACTGAGTTCCTTCAAATTGTCTCTAATATTTTTGAACACTTGGATGTAAAAAGATTAGATGTATACGATCTTAATTACAGATCGAATTATTTCATCAGAGTTTTTAACTTATATAAAATTTTTAATTTATATGCAGTATATGCAATGTATTTTACTTCTATTATTTATAGAGCGAAGCTCTACGCATAATGGTTAAGTTTAACACCCTCGCTCTGGGAAACATAACACAATGTATGCACTGATTACGAATCCTGACGCATGGTTAGCTCTTGGCACATTAACGCTCCTTGAGATTATTCTTGGTATTGATAATATTCTTTTTCTATCATTAATAGTTGAAAAATTACCTAGAAACCAGCAAAACATCGCTCGTTGCATGGGAATGTCCATAGCTATGCTAATGAGACTAGTGCTTCTGGCGTCTATTACTTGGGTGATACACCTAACTAATCCAGTATGCACCCTAATGGGTCATAAATTTTCAATACATGACACTATACTATTATTTGGAGGGTTGTTTCTAGTTTTTAACTCTAGCGTTGAACTTTACAAAATCATGAAAGATTTGATTTTTTTAAAAAAAACTCATGCATGTCACTTCGCGTGGACAATCGTACAAATTATCCTACTAGATATGATTTTTAGCTTAGATTCAATTATAACTGCAGTTGGCTTATCTAATGACCTAGTCATAATGATGGTAGCTGTAGTGATTGCAGCTATAGTAATGGTATTTTTTTCCAGGCTGATTAGCGAGTATATTCAGCATCACCCCTCAATAAAAATTTTAGCACTTGTTTCTTTAATTTTAATTGGTATGACATTAGTATTAGAAGGATTTGAAGTTTATCTTGAAAAAAAATATATATATATTTCAATATTTCTTACAGTATCAATAGCAATCATAAAGATCTTATCTAATAAGACACGCCCCCATTAAAACAAAATTTTTTCTAGCTTATAGTTTACAAAAAAACTTCTTCAAGGATATTTTGAAGGATTTTAACAGAACTGAATCGTTAATTAACCATGATCAATATACTAACTTGGTCTCAATGCGATATATGCCGTAGCATTATAACTACCGTATTGATCTATATCAATATCAATAGACTTTTTTCTCCTGAAGATAGAAGAAACGCATTTTTTAAAATATATACTCTATTTAAAATTTTAACCTTAGTCACGGTAAAAATAAATTTAACCCAAAATTCTTGCTTGAGAACAATTGAACAATGTGTATCTATGAGTAAATTGTCGTATCATATATGCTTGAATTAAGTGAACAATATTAGTAGCAATAGAAAACTGCTCCTTAAGTAAAAGTGGATATTTAATATCCACTTTTACTCTAATAAACTGCATCTTTTTGATATCAGATCTAATCTATCATGGTGTATTAAGATTAACATTATAGATATTCACGAACATAGAGCTACTTTCAGTAATCTGCTTTATTATATCGTGTCAGACGCGCAGAATCTAAAATATTTCAACTAAAATTAAATTTTTATACGAAAACATATCGTATCAACATGCACGAATCCTATGGCATCTCTTGAGGACTACGAAAACACTGATCACTAGATCACTAAAGGTGATACCTAAAACTAAATAACATATAATATTCATTATTATCTGATATTTTATATAAAGTGCATCTAAATCTAGTTATATGCACATATATATCATACATAATCATATGCACCCTCTGTGATCAAATCAATGAAACTACATTCAGCAGTTTCTACAATCTAGAAAACATATGAATCTATTCTGTACATGAATATAGAGCTGTGTATCTAATTACAGAAAAACATTATTTTTAAACTATAAAAATTCAGATATCACTTTATGATAAATCTTTTTAGGTTTGATTGAATCATCACAGTCTTAAGACGATCAACGCAGGATATTGTCAACTATATTTTAGTGATATTTATTACGGATAGCAGATATAACCATACGTTATCAGTAACGAGCGTGACATCTCTAATACACTAAAATCAATTACACAGTATATTTATATACTGTGTAATTGATTTTTAACATCTAATAGATGAAAGAACTCTCTATACAAAGACATATAGTGACGTAATGGGTAAGTTTGACTGGATATAAGATTACTCTTAGATGAGAATTTTATAATTTATTTGAAAGACTTCTGACTTATCTTGTTTGTAAGTTACGAGTACTGTAATAATAAACATTAACAGTATACAATTCGCTCTGATTAAAAATTTTTCTAAAAACCTTATGACTGCGGGGGGATACTACTACTGTTTCTATACAATGCTATTGAGAAAAGTTCAGATTACAGTGCTATAACTGATGTGAGCGGCCACCCACCAAGACGCTTCCAACGATTGACAAGTTCGCAAAATAAATTTGCAGTCTGTATAGTATCATATAGTGCTGAATGCGCTTGCGCGTTATCGAATGGTATACCAGCTGTATTGCATGCTTTTGCTAAAACGGTTTGGCCAAGTACCAAGCCGCTTAATGCTGCAGTGTCAAAAGTTACAAAAGGATGAAAAGGATTTCGTTTTAAACGAGCACGTTCAATCGCAGCATTTATAAAATTTAGGTCAAATATAGCATTATGTGCTACAACCACAGCGCGATTACAGCCGCTCTTTGTCACTCCTTTTCGAACTAGTTTAAAAATAGCGTGCAATGCCTCTGATTCAGAAACTGCGCCACGTAGAGGATTCTCTGGATCAATTCCATTAAATGCCAACGCCTCAGGGTGAATTGTTAGTCCAGGAAATGGTTTAACGTGAAAGTGTAAGATATCATCTTTTCCAAGCCAACCATAGTTATCCATTTTAAGTGTAATGGCAGCTATCTCTAATAAAGCATTAGTCCTAGGATCAAAACCTGCAGTCTCTACATCAATCACTACTGGATAAAAACCGCGAAAACGACTGCTTAGTAGGCTATTTAGCTCATTTACGTCATGCATTATGTATCTTATCCAGGAACAATCAGTGAGAATTATAGAAAACTTTACTATTTGATATATCTGTGTTTCATACAGATACAAAGAAATATTTTATCTAATAGGTCTTCAATACCGCAAGCTATATCTAATATCTAATTTCGATTCATCGTGCAAACCCTGTGAGCGTGTTGTGATGATATGCTAGATAGCGTGCTATAACAAAAGTATTACATTATTACATAGATACGCATCTAGCATCCGAGTATATTAAGCTATCCAGAATAGCAATGATCACTGATTTTTATGATGACAATCTAAGATTTTTCATGCTGAATTAGCATAGAGCGCTTTTAGTAGAGGCATCTAATAAATATATTAGCCCATGAACTCTATTAGAGTATCATGAGCAAGTCTTGTATACAAGATACAGTCATGAGGAGAAATTAGGGTTGATTATACTATATTTGACCATTCAATAAGGTTGAGCGAAATGGTAGTCTAAATTTTTCTTACAAAAAAAATCAAGAGATTTTAATGTAATAGATAAAATCTATAATTAATATTTTTGAAATATATAATATATTCGATGCTCTATTATAGAGCTCTAATAAGACGCTTAATCTATGTATGATACTCTGAGTCAATCAAGTACTACTTTCTATACTGCGTTGTTATATAGAAAGTATAAATACTACACACTGTGTATCTTCGGACATAGATGAAGAGTCACTCCAAACATGATATTTAAAAAAATCTATAAGACATCAAGATAACACCATATATATGTTCGTATACTAAAGTTTTCTAAATCAGAGTTTTTGTAATTCCTGTAGTATCCTTGAAACGCGATAAAAATTGAATCTATTGTTTGATGTAAGATCGCAGATTTTTTTCAAATCAATCTAAAATACGTCACAATAAAATACAAATACTTTTATGATTAATTACTCTTAAAACCTTCTAGAATCAAGTGTAATCAATTTTTCTAACAATTATAGTCAGACAGGTGTTGATGAAAAATTAGAATTAATTTTTATTAGCAGATCAACACTGTATTGCACTTAAAAAAGCCACCTATAGCCACCTATAAGATATATTTTTTCATATGCAATGTGTTTTTATGATCTTTAAGAATTAAAGATTCTCTACAATATAGACAAGCGCGCATATATAATCAGTACTGTTTTATCTATAATTAGATTATTGTATCCTATATTGTATCCTTATTGTATCCTATATTGTATCCTAATTACGAGCTATACAAGACATGGATTTTATAAGATCCCTACTGAAGATTTATGTATAGATCTTTATTACTTATGTATTGAGTATATAAATAATAATTTTTCACACTATGTGTACTTTATGTCTGTATGTATACAATACATACATGAGTCACACTATGTGACGTAATAACAATATTAAGTTAAAGACACTATCATTATAATAATTAATGACTCTGCTGAAGTTAGAAAATCACATAAAACAGGCATCAAACAGGAATAAAATGCATCACAAAATGCTTAAAGTACTCAAAAATACTTAAAATATTTACAATTCATGCCTACTGCAATAAAAATTTTATGCATACTGCAATAGAAATGCGTCTATCAAGATAGATATCAGGATATCATGCAGTCAACAAAATTAGTTAATATGGCTCATAAGATAAATAATTTCATTATATCTTCATAAGAATTATTAAACAACTGTAATTAATAGGAATTATAAGATTTTTTTGCATGACAAACCTTATATAGATATCGTCGTGATTCAGCCGTAGGATGTTTACTAATAAGTACATTATACACTTCAACTGGAGAAAGCGTATTTATTATATAAATGGCACGATTTTTATTAGCAGAAAACACTCGTAGTACGCTACCAGAGCCACTGTGGTACGCAGTAATTACTGCATACAATCTTGAAGTAGGATTTTTAATATCAGATAGATAATTTCTCTGTAATAACGACAGATAAGCAGCTCCAGTATCGATGTTGTTCTCTGGATCTAACAGATATCTGCGGCTAGGCTGACCAGTTTTGCCATGCACTCGAAAAACATCTAGTCCCGCCGTATTCTGTACAATCTGCATCAAACCTAATGCGTTAGAATGACTAATAGCATATGGATTAAAACTGGACTCAGTGTTGATAATAGCTAAAATCAAAGACTGAGACACACCATAACGTTTTGCCATTTTTTGCACCAAAGGTAAATATTTATGTGCGCGTTGATCAATATGATTAGACACCATTGGGATAGTCACTGACCAAATCACATGCGAATTAGAATATCGATGCTCTCGTTTTGTTTTTATAAGATAGTCAGCATAAGTAGCAGCCATCTCTTGGCAGTCGATGGGTTTTCCAGTATTATCTAGAACCTGCCCATACAATAGGGGTTTGTGATGCTTTTCAGGTGCATTGTTTTCAAAAGACAGATCAATACCACAAGAGTCTTTACGCATGAGCAGAAGATTAATAATTGCCTTCCGCAAACAAAAAATAGGATGAACATGTGAAATAGTTGATAGAATAATTCGACCAGACTCAAAATCAACATGACTACGAGTATGGTACTGATCACTGTAATTTATATAATCTTTTGGCCCAGGAATCAGAACTGCTTTTCTTCCCCAAAGTATTTCAATATTATGAGAAAATTGCTCCATTAAGACATCGAAACCATCAGTATCTTTAATTGACCCCCCCCATACAGCCTCGTGTGTTCTCTGAGAACAGGAGATCAACGATATGAATAACAGAGCAAAAAGTAATATGGAAAAAAACTTTTTTATTATATGAGCACCTATCCATGTACAAAACGTTTTTTGCATGAAGCGCCTACAATTCTGCTGCTCGCCACACATGCTCTGCAGCAGTATCAATCTGATGTGTTTTGAATAAAAAATCAATCATCTCTTTTTCTATGACTTGTCGATGCGTCATATCAAACATGCTTAATTTTCTTTCATTAATAATTATCGTCTGTCTAGCAATCCATTGGCCCCATGCTTCTGCAGATATTTCATTAAAAATACGACGACCTAGATCACCAGGATACAACTGATAATCCTGACCCAAGGCCTTACGTTTTAAAAAAGTACAGAAAATCGTTCGACTCATCCTCTATCCTTACTACTGGTAATATTTGTGCTGTTTTATGGTTTTTGTATCGAGCGTAATGTATCTAGTAATCGATCTACTAATGCCGGGATACCAACAAGAGGAGGCTCCTTTAAGTTATACCAGAAACCTTTCCCGTAATGTACTTTTGCATAAGAAGAAGGCAATTTAAGCCGCATAGGTGTCACATCAAGATAAAAATGACTCAAAGTATGTCGAATCACATCCATCTGCTGTATGGGATATATGTCTAGCTCTTTATGATGAAGAGCTAGATTAAGCTCAGCTATAGACGCATACTGAGGGAATGCAAATAATCCACCCCATAAACCACATATTGGCCTCTTATCTAACCATATTTCCTGCCCTTGCTGTATAAGCAGTAACCAGTTAGTACGTGTAATCTTAGCCTTCCTGGGTTTCTTACCAGGAAGAGACTTCCAACTATCATATTTTCTAGCGTGACAATCAATATGCAAGGGGCATATTGCACATTTTGGACTAGATCGAGCGCAAATCACTGCTCCAAGATCCATCATTCCCTGATTGAATGGTCCAAAATCTTGTATTGGAGTAACTATTTCACTTATACGCCAAAAATATTTCACTACTTCTGTGTCTACAGGCCAAAAGGGTATACCATAATAACGAGATAAAACTCTCTTAACGTTCCCATCTAATATGCAGGCGCGCTTTCCTAACGCTAGTGAAAGAATAGCACCAGCAGTAGAACGTCCAATACCAGGCAAAGCGGCTATTTCTATAGCAGCGGTTGGGAAAACACCAGCGTGCTGTTCAGCTATTATTTTCGCTGCTTTATACAAATTACGCGCACGCGCATAATAACCAAGACCAGTCCAACAGTGCAAAACCTCATCTAATGAGGCTTGTGCTAAATCATTGATGGTAGGAAAACGCATCCTAAAACGTTTAAAATAAGGTATAACCGTCGTTACTGTGGTCTGTTGTAGCATCACCTCAGATAACCACACTGTGTAGGGTGTTTTATCTAGCTGCCATGGCAAGTTGTGGCGACCATAATGATGGTACCAATTCAAAACTCGTTGTGCAAAAATCGATGCCTGCATCATTACATCTATCGTACTTTATATTTAATAATAATTAGTTACAATGTGTATATACAAATTTTATATAGATACCGATAATCCTAGTTATTAAGGAGTGATAAGTAATATTAGTACAAATATCTACATGATGCACTATATCTAATTAAATTAGATATAGTCTCTATAGACTTAACTATACTATAGAGTAGTATCTATAAAACTAATATTTTTTATCAAAACACATTGGAGATACAAGTGGAAGAAATTTTTGTAACTTTAAATGTATTAGTCATAAAAATTTTTATTTTCAAGGTTATTAACCAACTCTAGATAATCGTAATAAAAATCAACTCTGTCATAAAATTTACATGTATTTTGTACTACATTCAGTTATAAACTATCAATGGATATATTTTATTATTTATTATAAAGATAATCATAATTATTTTCATTCTCATTCTGTTAATACTTGTAAATACCATTCTATAAATATACTATATTCTACTAATTCTTTCTAGTAATCTATAAAATTAATTAATATTATTATAGCCACCTGTTATCGTTTATAATACAATAGTCATATTAAGAGAGATCATCAAAGCAATAATCATTAGCAGGATATTTTATCGCCATTCTATGGTTTTTTTTTGACCCAGCAGGGGTAAGCGTTCTACTGATATGCTATATTTATGGCTCATAGAGTTATACAGACCTTCGCTATGATGAGATAATAGATAATACAATATTTCACACAGTAACATAATCGCATATTACTATACGCAGCCTGTCAAAGAATTATTGGCCTATACCTTCTCTCATCTGGCGTTGGCACCCCTTAAATAACATATAAAACTAACTAATTAAGTAACATGACTATAATGCTCTTAAATCAAAACCATAGACTCAATAATCTTTACATTAAAAGCAAATAGATATATCAATCTATATTAAAATATAGTAATTTTCTTGGATTATCTTACTTAAAATCTTAAAGGCTCCATCATGCCTAACAAGTTAGTTCTGGTTATTAACTGCGGGAGTTCTTCCTTAAAGTTTTCTATTATTAATCCTGAAAGTGGTGATGAACACTTGTCTGGTTTAGCTGAATGCCTCTACCTTCCGAATACATGTATTCATTGGACACTGAAGAGAGTTAAAAGAACACAGCGTCTAGAAGATAAAACAGAACACAAGGAAGTCTTGAGTTTTATAATAAATACTATTTTAGCATCACAATCTAAACTCTTTGGAGAAATTTTTGCTATCGGGCACCGTATTGTGCACGGTGGTCCAAAATTCACGCGCTCTGTCATTATTGATGAAAACTTTCTCCGAGAGCTGCATCACTTGTCATCGTTTGCCCCACTACATACTCCCGCGCACATAATTGGTATTACTGAAACTCTAAAACACTTCCCTAGCTTATCTCATAAAAATGTTGCTGTATTTGATACTGCATTCCATCAGACAATGCCGGAATCATCCTATCTCTACGCATTGCCTTATAAGTTGTGCAAAGAATACGGTATACGTCGCTATGGAGCACATGGCACTAGCCATAGTTATGTAATGCAAGAAGCGGCTAAATTTCTCAAAAAATCAGTGCGAGAGCTACATCTTATTACGTGTCATCTAGGCAATGGTAGCTCAGTAGCAGCTATTCTTAAAGGTCAGTGTGTGGATACTTCTATGGGTCTTACCCCGCTTGAAGGTCTCGTTATGGGGAGTCGTAGTGGCGATATTGATCCCGCTATTATATTTTTTTTACACGACAAACTAGGCATGAACATAGCTGACATTAATCACATGCTAACTCATGAATCTGGCTTGCTAGGTCTTACTGGGGTCACTAGCGATTGTCGTTATCTGGAAAATAACTATTCATCTAAAACCGATGCAAAACGCGCTATGGATGTTTACTGTCATCGACTTGCAAAATATATTGCATCCTATATCGCAGTGATGGATGGACGTTTAGATGCAATTATTTTTACCGGAGGTGTCGGAGAAAATTCTTATATGGTTCGTGAATTCACGTTAAACCAATTAACCCTATTAGGTGTTAAGGTGGATCATGATCGTAATTTACTTGCTCGTTTCGGTCGATCAGGGTTTATCAATCAAGATAATACTTTGTCGGTTCTTGTTCTACCAACCAAAGAAGAATTAATGATTGCTCGAGATGCAATATTGCTAACAACATGATGTTCAATACAGGTCTAGGATTAAACATAGTAATAGTACAAATACATGCTCGTTCTGTCACACAAACCAATCTATAATTATAGCGAAAACTGAATAACAGGACTTAAAGATCTCATGTATACAATACTCAGTCTATGATCGTCTCTCAATTTCAGTCTATTTGTAGCGATTGACTAATCAAAGACGCGCTCTAATATCTACTATATAAAGATCTGACAATATCGATCACCGTATATCCTTTATGTCATCAACAGAACTATGGGAGAAATCGTTATGGCACGTACTATTATGTTTATTCCTAGGGATGCCTGTATGGCTTTTAATAATCTCCTTGGAGGTGTTTTTCGTGCTATAAAAAATTCAGGAATACGTGTTGGCTTTTTCATACCTATAGCTCAAATATGTAATCACAGAACGCCAAGTTCTACAAAGATTGATGACAATATTAACCCATTAAACATCAATCTAGAAGGCTCTGCTGTATCTATGCACCATGTGACTAAGCTCATTCGATCCAGTCAGGTCGATATACTCATGGAAGAGATCTTTATCAGATATAATCAAAGCATAGATAAGAATGATGTTATTTTAGTACAAGGTTTAATACCGTCATACAATAATCCATATATCTCTATGCTAAACAATAAAATAGCTCAGATGCTAGATGCTGAAATTATATTGGTAACTACAGCTACCACAGTAGATAATAATTCTTTGCCGAAACTCAAAGAGCAAATAGCACTAATTGCACATAGCTTTAGGATCAGTCAAAATAAGAACATTATAGGTATTATTGTAAATCACATTGATAATCAACTTATAGGCATTAACGATTTCTCTTCTAGAGAATCAGGTGTAATCGGTACTGCACATAACCATAGCCTATTTAATCTCAATAAACAAAATCTTGTCGATGAAACACCAATTCCACTGCTAGGATATATACCGTGGAGTTTAGAAATAGCTTCTCCTCGATCTATTGATATATTTCGTTATCTACACGCATCGCCCATTAACACAGGTAAGATGAGACGTGTCACATCAATCATGGTCTGCACATATCCTCTAGAAGATACGCTTGAGATTTTCCGACCAGGTGCATTGCTGGTGATATCTTCTCATCAACTAGATGTGTTATTAGCAGCCTGCTTAGCCGCGTTAAATAATATACACATCGCTGGAATCCTACTAACCGACAGCTACTCTATAAATCAAGCGAAGTGGAAATGGTATAACGTCGTGTTTCAGACTGGACTGCCAATATTCCAGGTTGCAATGAATATTTGGGAAACGGTATCACATCTCAACAGGTTTACGTTAGAAGCAGCCAGAGATGACATTACAAATATTGATCGTATACAGACATATGTAGCGCGGCATATTTCCATCAAATGGGTTGACTCTTTGCATCAGTCTATTGTAAAACACTCCATCATAAAGAGATCTAACTTATCTTCAGCAGAATTCAAGTATCAGCTTATTCAGCGATCTCGCAAAATGAAAAAGTGCATTCTTCTCCCAGAAGGGGAAGAACCTCGCATTATTCGAGCTGCTACTATGTCTGTTAAACGAGGTATTGCAAATTGTGTACTATTGGGTAACCCAGACAATATTAAACGCATAGCATTTCAGTTAGACATCCAACTCAGTTCAGATATCCAAATCATGAACCCAGAGATTATACGAGAACAATATGTAGACCGTCTTATAGAGCTTCGGAAAACCCAAGGTATGACTAAACTCCTTGCTCATCATCAGTTAAAAGATAATGTAGTGCTTGGCACCATGATGCTTGAGCGGAATGAAGTAGATGGTTTAGTCTCCGGATCAATAAACACTACTGCTAATACCATTCGACCCGCATTGCAACTGATAAAAAGAATACCAAATAATCTACTCGTATCTTCTGTATTCTTTATGCTTTTACCTAAACAGGTATTGGTCTACGGTGATTGCGCTATTAACCGTAATCCTAACCCAGAGGAGCTTGCCGACATTGCTATACAATCCGCAAATTCAGCGATAGCATTTGGAGTCGAGCCGCGTATAGCGATGATCTCTTATTCTAGTGGTCACTCAGGGACTGGTGAAAGCGTAGAAAAAGTACGACAAGCGACACATATTGTTAAGGCAAAGCGACCTGAGCTACTGATCGATGGCCCGTTACAGTATGATACTGCTATTATGTCTAATGTGGCACAATCTAAGGCCCCTACCTCAGAAGTAGCCGGTCAAGCTACTGTATTTATCTTTCCAGATCTCAACACTGGAAATACTACCTATAAAGCAGTTCAACATTCAGCAAATATTAATGCTATTGGACCAATGTTACAAGGTTTAGGCAAACCAGTGAATGACCTATCACGTGGTGCTCTGGTTGAGGATATTTTTTATACCATTGCCCTAACCGTCGTGCAAGCATCAATATGCTATTAATGTGATATAGATCATTATATATGATCTATATCAAAGAAACCTCTAGAGCAGAACTAGACTTGCACTCACGCATTTAATATATATCTAATATCTTTAGAGCTTCGACAGGTTTCTAGAAGAAAATATTGGCCTGTGAAATAGTAAATATTATAAATACATATATATTATGTATGTTCAAATCTTAACCATGTGCCAAATACAAGCAATAACAGAAATCTTGCTATTTAATTTGAGATCACTAAAAAGTTTATTTTACTACAAATAGCGTATCAAATAGTTCTCGATAAACCATTCTATTGATTGTGCTCTGCTCTGTTTAGCAGCAATGGCTGATCACATTAATGCACTTCTTTATTCATAGAACTTTCATAAAAATTCTTTTATAATTCTGAAAAAATTTATAAGCTAAACTTGTTTTTGTGTAAGACTACTAGGGTTTAATTATAACGAAGCTAAAAATAAAAAACTTATCTTTAATATTAATTAAGACTTAATATTATTATTAACTAACATAGGTCCCAGCGGACAGCCTCCAATTAGATGTAAGTGAAGATGATATATCTCTTGTCTTCCGTGTTTATTGCAGTTGATAATTAAACGATACCCATCTTCTGAAATCCCTTCAGTTTTGGAAATTTTAGAAGCTAAAATAATCATGCGCCCCAGTAGAGCCTCATGGTGATCAGCTACATCATTAAGTGTTGGAATTAGAATATTTGGTACAATTAAAATATGTGTCGGAGCACAAGGAGAGGCATCACGAAACGCTGTGACTAACTCATCTTGATAAATAATGTCTGCTATTATTTCATGTTGAATAATTTTACTAAAAATAGTATTTGTGGTTGCCATAATCAAAATCGCCTTTCAATAAAATCTAAAATAGTCAGAAAGAAGTGAAGACGTAGCAAATATTTGTTGCGATATACTTCAATAACAGTATTAAAGAACAATATTAAAGTATATTTTATCTAATAACGTACTACGAGAATGCGTCTCAAGAACAACTGTACTAGAGATACAACACACTAAAGATACAACACATATAATGAAGCTATCAATACATCATAAGTATCAAAACAAATTTGATGAAAATTATGAGAACCAGAAAAATCACCATACATTGAAAAGACAATACATACCAAGATTAATAAAAATCATATTAATCTATTTGAAATTAAGTTAATTTTTATTAACTCAGCAATATATGTTCTGTTTTTGTGTGCATAATTTCATTATAGATAATATTATTCAGATATGCATTTATTATAGATATACATCAGCGAATACCTCTCTATGGAAACTGTAAGCATATATTAACCATGACGAATATCATTAAACGATGATGGTAATGAATTGTGTATAGACTGATCACTCTGTAGATTCTTAATAGCACTCAACCTATGTTTTGCGCCTGAAATCTCCTGCTAGAAGAAAGAATTTCATCCTTTGCGGCTGTAACGTTTTTCCAGCCGTCCACTGTAACCCATTTTCCCCCTTCTAAGGCCTTATATTGTTCGAAAAAATGTTGAATTTGATTGCGCAGTAGTTCTGATAGATCCGATACATCTTGAATATGCCCATATTCTTTGCTTAGCTTCTCTATTGGTACTGCAATGATCTTAGCATCTGGACCTGACTCATCAGTCATTTGCAGCATGCCAATAGGACGACAACGGATAACCGATCCTATCTGAAGTGGATAAGGCGTGAGCACCAACACATCTACTGGATCTCCATCTTCAGATAGGGTGTAATTTACATAGCCATAATTACAGGGATAGAACATGGTGGTTGCTATGAATCTATCGACAAATAAAACCCCGGTTAATTTATCCACTTCATATTTTATAGGATAAGAGTAAGCTGGAATCTCCGTAATAACATAAATATCATCAGGCAGATTGCAACCATCTGGAACATTTTTTATACTCATAACTGCTCCTTAATATTATTCATAACTATAATCGTGAGAAGGGCGGTGTACATAACAACAACGGCATTATCAGTAGAAGTTCTTTTTATGAAACGCTAGAAAATTAGTTATGAAACACTAGAAAATTAGGCTTTATCTTAGATCTCAATACATAGTACTACCAGAAGGCTTGAATATAGACCATAATGAGCCACATACTTCTGACCTAACCGGTTACTTAACTTATTTAGCACATGCTAGTATCAATATGCTTAGTTAGAACAGTTTCTAGAAAGTGTTGCTCACAAAATATCTAGTCAAATACAGTTTGTCGAAAATGAATAACATTTAATGGACACAAATTATAACAGCAGCTCTTTAGGAGAAAAATAATATAATACTAAAACTATATGATAATACTAAACTCAGAAATGAGCCTAAAATTGGCGATATCAGCGTTAGAAACGTATAGCCTTTAATTATTCAACCCACCATGCGATCACTTCCTAAGTCTCTCATTGTATAATGATGTAGCATCATGCACAGATACAAGCCACAAAATAGTACAAAAACCATAGTTACAGTAAACATCTACATTTTATGTAACTTTTATAAACCATAAAACAGGGATCTGTGTTGCATTATGCATTATAGCACTTGTAGCACCGATAACAGATTAATTCGTACGCACTGTTGTAAATCACGTCAATGAAAAGCACCACAAAATCATGATAGTAGTTATTAATAACAGCTTTTACTTACCGCATTGAGTAAAATGTCAGTGATATTACTGCAGAAATATATCTTTTATTACTTTATTCCTTACTAGTTGTATTGTAGTATACAATGCCAGTGATTTGCTGCTCTTTTCTGGTAATTATCAGAGCATTAGTAGCAATCACCATTACAGTAGATTACACCAAGTACACTGGAGATAGCATATGAGTTATACACTACCAGATCTACCTTATGCATATAACGCACTAGAGCCTTATTTTGATCAAACTACGATGTTTATTCATCATACTAAACATCATCAGACTTATATTGATAACGCAAATCTCGCTTTGGCAGGTACTGAGTTTTCAGATACTCTAGTTGAGCATCTAATTTCCGCATTAGATCAAGTACCTGATAATAAAAAAAATATATTACGCAATAACGCTGGAGGGCATGCAAATCATAGCTTTTTTTGGAAAGGCTTAAAACCTAATACGCATTTAAAGGGAGACCTAAAGAAAGCTATTGAAAACGATTTCGGTAGTATAGATCATTTTAAAGAGACCTTTGAAAGAGCGGCGTCTTCTTGTTTTGGTTCTGGCTGGGTTTGGTTAGTGCGCAAAAATAATAAATTATTAGTAGTATCCACCACTAATCAAGACAATCCCCTTATGGGAGAATTAATCTGTGGTACGTCTGGTACTCCAATCCTTGGCTTAGATATATGGGAACACGCTTACTATCTAAAATATCAAAACCAACGAATGCATTATGTTAAGGCGTTCTGGAATATAGTAAACTGGGATCAAGCGTCTATAAATTTTGTAAAAACTATGTAATGTGTTAAACTACACACCAAATATTAGATGTTTATGATTTATTGAGTAATACAGCATAAGCTATCAATTCTCATTGATAGTACATGGAACTCTAGTTGGTTAGATGATTTTATCACGAATCTCTTCGCGTTCATCTCTTAAGTACAGTGTATGACATTATTGATAGCATAAAACATAGTCCATTTCGACGCAGAAGGATATCAATAAAATTTAAGAGGATTTTTTAATAGAGTGCCCGTGCATCTAATACAATAAGGAATGTAATGATATTTATTAAACTCTTGGCAAGAAACTGTGTATTACTTGCCTTACTGAATGGGTGCTCATGGTTTAGCGGTACAGATAATTTCGAAGAAATATCCATACTACCAAAAATACACAACCAGTTTAATCCAGAGAAAATCTGGAGCACCAATATTGGTAATGATGTTAGTCACTTTTACTCTAATCTACGTCCAGGATATTCTAATAATACTGTTTATGCTGCTGATCGAAATGGCATAGTAAAAGCTCTTAATGCAGTAAACGGTAAAGAAAAATGGAAAGTTAATCTCTCAGATCATACATCCTTTTTCTCTGCAAACCGGCCAGCATTGCTGGCCGGTGGGGTAACACTTAATAGTAATTATATCTATATTGGAACCGAGCGTGCTACAGTCTTTGCTCTCAATCGTGATGATGGATCAATCGCCTGGAAAACGAATGTCATGGGCGAGGTGCTATCTGCTCCGGTAGTAAGTGATAATCTTGTACTGGTGCATACTAGTAATGGTCTGCTACAAGCTCTAGATCAGTTCAATGGTGTCGTGAAATGGTCGGTCCATCTTGAAGTGCCTAAATTTAGTTTGCGCGGCCAGTCCTCTCCAGCTACTACATGTGGTACTGCAATTGTAGGAGGTGATAATGGTTCCGTCAGTGCGATTTTAATTAATCAAGGTCAGATTATATGGCAACAGCGTATTGCTTATCATAGAAGCATCACTGGAGCACAGCAATTATCTGATGTTGACACAACCCCTTTAATTATAAACGGGGTAGTATATGCTTTAGCATATAACGGTGATCTGGCAGCGCTAGACATACAATCCGGCCATGTACTATGGCATCGTTATATTAGTTCGATACATGATATGATTACTGATGATGAAAAGCATATATTCCTAGTCGACCAAGATGATCGTTTGCTAGCTCTTAATATGGACAATGGCACCCAGATCTGGCAACAGAACAGCTTGTTACACCGTCATCTCACACCGCCAATACTATATCACAAAAATTTAGTTGTAGGTGATAGTAAAGGTTATCTTCACTGGGTAAATCCTAAAAATGGCGCTATAATGTCTCGACAAAAATTAGATAATACAGGGTTTCAAGCTAAACCACTAGTTACTAAGGAGTCCCCACTATTCATTATTCAATCCAAGAGCGGTAAAGTTCATGCGCTTATGCATTAAGAATCTAGGTACCCAATAATACAATTTAAATGTGATTTGGCGTTTTTGCTCTTAACATTACTGCAAGAGACACTACTTAAGCTAGTTTAAAAGACAGCATGCACACAGATATAGCTCCAATCCATATCTGTGTGCATGCTGTCTTTATGTTATATGATATTGATATGCACCAATAAATCTAGTTTGTCACGCTCGAGGTATCATTGATAGAGTGACAGTGATTTCTTGTGTGACAATACATGTCTTACAAAGACAATAGGCACTGTACATAACACAGCCAAGGCTTTTTTAAAAAAATCTTCTTTTATACAATGAAACATATGATACTTTTTTAGATAAACTTATACTGGGCTGAATATCCTATGCCTGGTTCTCCAATGATTATCTTAACGAGGATTGCACATAAATCATCATAGTGCCACCCAAAAATTCTTAATCTAAACCGACACAATTCAGGCGCATCTAATTCAGACCAGAGCCTATTCTTGAGAAAACAGCGCATCTATAAAAGAGTTAACTTGAAAAACACGTAAATCTTCTAAGGTTTCACCAACAGTAATATACCGAATCGGAATGTTAAATTTATCAGCTATTGAAAATATAACACCACCTTTCGCCGTCGTATCTAACTTAGTTAAAGTAATGCCAGTTAGGCCAATAGCTTCATGAAAAAATTTAGTTTGACTGATAGCATTCTGCCCAGTGCTAGCATCAATAGTTAATAAAACCTCATGAGGAGCGCTACAATCTAATTTTTTCATAACACGAATGATTTTTTTTATCTCAGCCATAAGATATGTTTTATTCTGTAAGCGTCCAGCGGTATCTGCTATCAGGACATCCATATGGCGTGATTTTGCAGCTTGTATAGCATCAAAAATTACTGCCGCAGGATCTGAGCCACTTGGTTGTGCTATCACCGGAATGTTATTACGTGATCCCCAGACTTCTAGTTGCTCAATAGCTCCTGCACGGAAGGTGTCTCCTGCAGCTAACATCACTAATTTACCTTCATTCTGAAACTTTCGCGCTAACTTTCCAATAGTAGTGGTTTTTCCAACACCATTAACACCAATCATTAAAACAATAAATGGCAATCTTCCTGAAACATCAAGAGGTACCTCAACTTTACATAAAATCTCAGATAAATTAGTTTTTAATTGTCTATACAGCAATTCTTCATTATCAATTTTTTTATCATTTATCTGAGCCTCTAAAGTACGGATAACACGATTAGTGGTATCTATACCAATATCAGCCATTAACAACTGATCCTCTAGCGCTTTGAGTAAGCCCTTGTCAATGGTTTTCCCTCGTAATAAATGCATTACTCCATCAACCAAGTAACTACGTGTCTGCTCTAAGCTAAGTTTTAGACGATTATAGAACCCGCCCTTGATTGCATTTTTTTTCTTTTGCAGATATTCAAGATCTGACATAGTGATTATTCCACCTATCATGCACCATAGAAAGCGCCATATATAACTAGCCTGAGATATAATAATTCATTGTAGTATAAAAAGTTGTACCTCGTATATACTCTATTATTGCACCCATATGAGAGTTTTTTTATTGAGCACCATTAACTTAAATCGTTATTATAAGATTATCTTAGATTAGCTTAGGTAGCGATGAGTCATTAGCTGTATCTATTTTCTTATTTTGTCTTAGGGATGTTTTCTAATCGATCTCATGATTTTAGAAGCTTACCCAAGACCCAGGGGACATTCTTAGCACTGTATACATTCAATAGTTATAACACTGTAGTGCTTAAACATATCCAATACCTATAGTTTTACAGCATGATGTGTCCTGAATAAACCAAATACAAAATATAAATAATATCTATGTTAGATATTTCAACAATATGATATGCCTCTGCTATACATGATGTTGTACTATACTATCTAGATCATCATAGATCTGTCGACACTGCATGTTTATGACATGTCTTGAATGTTTTCATAGCTAATCAGTAACAGTAGAACAGTAGAATATACAGAAAGATAATCTATAACGCTGATCATGTGTCATAGAGACACAGTACGTCATAGCTTTACATATAGAGAATTTTATGTTATATTTCAATAGTTAAAAAATTATTATTAAGTTATCAAAGCACAGTAACTATCATTTTGATCTATCTTGTGAAAACCAGTCACTGCCTGATTAATAAATTTATTGTATATCACGAGTACAGTACCCATGATCTATGCATAAAAAGCTAACAAAGCTCCCAGCATACATTTATCAACATAAATATATATTAAAAGAAAAAATTGATATTTGATATACTATCACATCACCTATTATTGATAATGAATTGTATGAACGGTGTCATGTAGCAAAACACATAACTATTAAACAGAATATGCAATGATAGTAAACCAAAAATGCGGATATCTAATATCCAAAACGATCATCTAATGTAATATCTATATATTTATATCCATATCTATCTATCCAGATATAGTAATTAATATTCAATATATAGTAGCATGATCAATATATAGTGATCTATAGGATAGATAATCTACAATGAAGTAAATATTGTTATATTATTGCAGAATAGATCATATGATGAAATCATTAAGAGGCATCGCTCATGTCGTGCGCTATTTAATGAGAAGAATCATCTCTTCAGATGATCTAAAGCACTATCTATTATAGTGCCTACTATCTATTATAGTGCCTACTAGCAGAGAAGCACGTTTTATTCTTCTGCGCCTGTTGTTTAACACTACTATTTAACTAACAGACTGATACCTAGAGCGTTATTTGTTCTTCTGTTGTTTCGCTCTCTCCCACTGATTGTATATCATTCGCATTCAAACCGCATACAAACTTTAAAAAAATCTATTTGTTTTTAGTGCACTACATCATGCCAACAAGCCACCAAATGACTATTTTACAGACGGTTTCACTTTAATTACTACACAAAAATGAGAATGCTTTTTATCAGTTAGAACGCTATTTGTAATTATCTAATTTTTAGCTTGGCATATAGAGCCACTAACCATTTAACACCTTGTTGTCGAAAATTCACCTGTAGGCGTGTCTGCTCACCATGCCCTGTGATATGAACAATTATCCCTTCACCAAATTTTTCATGTTGTACCCTCTGCGCAATCGAAAATCCACTGCTATGTATAATACTTTTATCATGTGTAGTATTATATTTCAGGGCTAGATTGTTTTGTGAATTATACTCTACTTTGTTTATACATATATCTGGTATCTCATTAACAAAGCGCGAGATCGGATAAGATACTTCCTTACCATAGATACGTCGGATTGTAGTATAACTCAAGATCAGTCTTTTCATTGCACGGGTAACACCAACATAGGCAAGACGACGCTCTTCCTCTAGCCTATGGCTCTCTTGTACAGCAAACTGGCTAGGAAAGACACCTTCTTCCATTCCAATAATGAAAACCTGTGGAAATTCAAGACCTTTAGAGGCATGTATAGTCATTAGCTGCACAGCATCCTGGTTCTGGACACCATCGTCTATGTTTATATCTAGTGCAGCTTGAGCTAAAAATAATTTAAGAGAAATAAAATTAGTATCCTCATTTGGATCACTATAATACTGTCTAGTAGTATTTATCAATTCCTCTAAATTCTCAATACGTGTTTGACCTTTTTCATCTTTCTCTTTTGAATACATCAACCACAGACCGGAATCCTTAAGGATACGCTCTGTTTGCATATGTAATGGCATATAACTAGTTAATTTCTCTAAAGAATCTATTAATTGAATAAAGCGCTTTAAAGAAGAAACGGCTGCATGGGCAGACAGTCCTTCATTCTTCAATAACTCCTGAGAGGCTTGCCATAATGTTATCTGACGCTTACATGATATCCGGCGCACCATCTCAAGGGTATGAAGGCCGATACCTCTGCGAGGGGTATTCACAGCACGTTCAAAAGCAACATCATCATTTCGATTAGCAATTAAGCGCAAATACGCGATGGAATCTTTTATCTCTTTTCTTTGGAAAAACCGAATACCACTGTAAATCTGATATGCAATGTTTCTTTGTACTAATGCCTCTTCTACCTCTCGCGACTGCGAATTATTACGATATAATACAGCACAATCACGTAGCGACTTGCGGTCCTTTGCATGTAATTCAATACAATTGACTACAAAGCGCGCTTCGTCAAATACATTTAAGGCGCGATAAAGAAGAATTGGCTCCCCATCAGAGGCCGCAGTCCACAGTTCTTTGCCTAAGCGACGATTATTATTAGCTATTAAAGTATTTGCAGCTTTAAGGATATTAAAGGTTGAGCGATAATTTCTTTCGAGACGCATAGTAGTTGCTAATGGAAAATCTTTAAAGAATTGCTGGATATTTTTTGTTTGCGCGCCTCGCCATCCATAAATTGATTGATCATCGTCACCAACAATCACTACTTTACTATTTTTTCCAGAGAGCGTACGAAGCCAGGAATATTGAAGAGCATTAGTATCTTGAAATTCGTCTACTAAAATATTAGTAAACTGTCTATGATAGTTGTGTAAAATCTCTGATTTAGACTGCCATAATTCGCAGACACGTAGGATCAACTCAGTAAAATCTACTAATCCAGAACGATTACAGGCCTCTTGATAAACCTCATAAACACGTAACCACATCTGATCAACCTGATAAAAAGATTTTTTTAACTGATTTGGGCGCAAGCCTTTTTCTTTTTTATCATTTATATACCAAACGCCCTGACGAGGTACCCATTTTTTCTGATCAATGTTCATACCCTTCATTAAGCGTGTGAGTAAACGCAACTGATCATCAGCATCAAGGATCTGAAAATCTTTTGGTAAATTGGCATCAATATAGTTAGAACATAAAAAACGGTGGGATAAAGCATGAAAAGTACCAATCCACATGCCACTCTGATCAGTGCCAATTAATTCTCTTACTCTTTCGCGCAGCTCCTTAGCTGCTTTATTAGTAAAGGTTACTGCGATAATTGACTGAGGAGAGCATTTTTCTATTTCTATTAACCAAGCAATGCGATAAGATAATACACGGGTTTTTCCACTACCAGCTCCTGCTAATACCAAAAAATTTGAACGCGGTGCGGATACAGCTACACGCTGTTGCATGTTTAAATGCAATAGCAGATCAGAAGCATTCATGGTCATCATAAGGCGTTAAACTGGTCTTATCTTTTTTAAAAAAGAAAAAATATTATTCAAATATCTCATAATAATGCTACATTGGTTCTTTGAATTTCAAACTGACACATTAAAAATGATGCTGTCATGACCTCTTGATTCCTCAAGGATATATGATGTTAAAGATAGATTAAGTCAAGAAAATATCTATCTAAACTCTTATGAATCTAGTTACTCTATTAAATTATAGTACATTATCTAAATAGAATACATTATCCAATGTTGCTAAATATCACAAGATATCTAGTAGATAGATATCATAAGCTATCTATAAAATAAATCTGATAAACTATCTCTACGAATATTGTATGCCTATACAAACACTGTGACTGATAATCACGCTTTTGATGCTTTCTTATACATGGGAATTGGCCTGCATATATTACGCATACATATTGATAAAATATACAATGTCAAAAAATTTTTTCTATACCATCTGTATGGTCCTGGTGACCTTTTGGTAATGAATAGAAATTAACTCTTGCGGTAATGAATAGAAGTTAACTGAGTAAGTCTCCAAAATGATCATTCAAATAGTCAATGACTAGAATGTCTCATACTACATATGATCTAAGTAAATAGACGATTCACTTATTACAATCTAGTCTTCTCAAATTATAACAACACAGGCACAAAACAGTTTAATTATGCAGATACCTACGAAAGATAAAAATATAAATATAGAGAGAACATCTAGTATTCTTGATGGCCGTAGACAGAACAATACAAAAATCTAAAGCTAAATCCATTACGACCTATAACTATGATCTATACTATAACTATGATCTATAACTATAAGTAATTGATTCATAATGGATTTTTCAACTAACATCTGTACAGAACGTGCTCACACATAGAAATTCATCTGTAATTCGATTAAATACTGCGTATTCATACTTCATACCTAGAAATTAATTATAGATTTTTTATATATTGCACTCGACCTGTTATATATTTTTGCAAAAATTTGCGATGAATTGGAATTAGGCGTAAATAATAACACAATATCTAGATTTAGTAATCTACTAGGTAGTGCTTAAATTAGACTTCAATGCATGCACTTTATCTATTCACTGTTCGTATCATCAATGCCTATCAATTGATATCGTCATGCTGTGCCTAGACAATATTACTAGTCCCGTCTTCTATAAAAAGTCGAATATATGTACTGCTTTGAGCATACATGTACTTCTTAAATAAATAACAATAATTAAGCATAGTATCTGCATCATTGCCACATACCTGAGATGATTTAAAAATACTAGTAATACCTAATATTTAGGCAACCTATGCATTTATATTTTTTATGCTACGACATTGTTTCGCCTATGATGAAACCAGAACTCTTTGCATACATAATACACTACAGCAATGATTAAACTGATCAGAACATGTTGGGCACTGAATAAAAAGTGTATGGCACTCATTGTTTAGACAGTTATGATAATGATCATATATCTTACCACACTGAGCGCAGTGTGCTAGAGTATCATTGGAGATACATTCAGACATACGCTCATCAAATACAAAGTTCTTTCCTATAAAATGCACTTGTAAGCCTTGAGTACGTGCCTGACGAACATAATTAATTATCCCACCCTCAATTTGATAAACATTTTTATATCCATGGTGACGCATCCAAGCGCTAGCTTTTTCACAACGAATACCTCCCGTACAATACAAAACTATCTGATGATTTTTATATTGTTTCAGCATATTTACCACGATTGCTAACTGTTCACGAAAAGTATTTCCTGGAATAGCTAATGCTTTATGAAAATGCCCTACGTGATACTCATAGTAATTCCGCACATCTACAAATACAGTCTTACAATCATCATATAAAAAATTTACTGTTTTTGCATTTATATATACACCAACATCATCAGCATTAAAACTTGGATCAGTGATACCATCCGCGACAATGCGCTGACGAACCTTTAATCGTAATACCCAAAACGATCGTCCATTATCATCTAGCGCTATATTCATATGCATTGAAGACATATGAGGATCAAATGAATATAGCATTTTTTCCATTTTTGAATACAGACTATATGGTACACTTACCTGAGCATTAATCCCTTCTCTAGCTACATAGATACGGCCAAAAACCTTTAAATTCGCAAGAGCTACATAAAGCGCATCTCGAAACGCATACGGGTCAGTAATAGTGAAATATTTATAAAACGACACAGTGATTCGACTTTGTGCTTCTGATAATAAGCGCCTCTTCAACTCCTGATTAGGCGTTATATTATATAATAATGACATTTTACGCGCCTATTCTACATTTGAATATTTAGATATAATATTAAGGTAGGATTTTGTGACAACTCTTTATTTTAAATTTTTCAAAAAAGATATTTAAGCTCTCACTGGTTCCTGTAGTCTTTGATACCAATATTTTCATTACTAATCAGTGACCATAAAATATAAAGATTATCATGGATATGCGAGTGATTACGTGAATATTCATGACAATTCAGTGTCATTACAAAAGATCTTCATGATTTAAGAGTCTCGAAGCTATCATCTACCTATGTAAAGAAGTTTGTTCTTAATTTAATATGCTTTTATCAATAAAGATTATTCTGGAAAATAGCCAACTTATATTACATATTTTTGATCACGGCTTCACCGAACTCAGAACATTTTAGTAATGTTGCACCAAGCATCATACGCTCAAAATCATAAGTGACAGTTTTTGCGTCAATTGTTTTTTCCATTGCTTTAATAATAAGATTTGCTGATTCCACCCAACCCATATAGCGTAGCATCATTTCAGCTGACAAAATTATAGAGCCAGGATTAACTTTATCCTGACCAGCATACTTAGGTGCTGTACCGTGAGTAGCTTCAAATAATGCACAGGTTTCACCAATATTAGCACCTGGAGAAATGCCAATACCACCTACTTGTGCTGCTATTGCATCTGAAATGTAATCACCATTAAGATTCATGCAAGCAATCACATCATATTCAGCCGGACGCAACAAAATCTGTTGTAAAAAAGCATCAGCAATGACGTCTTTAATTACAATCTCTGTTTGATTATGGGGGTTTTGTATCAGAACTGTTTTGCTATGATCGTTGAAGACCCCACTGAACTCCTCTATGGCCACCTGATAACCCCAATCCTTAAAAGCGCCTTCGGTAAATTTCATGATATTCCCTTTATGCACAAGGGTCACAGAATCACGGTTATTGGTAATCGCATATTTTATCGCGGCGCGTACTAAGCGTTTTGTGGCAATTTCTGAGCAAGGCTTGATTCCAATACCGCACTGCTCAGGAAAACGAATATTCTTTACATTCATTTCATGACGTAAAAACTGTATAATTTTATTTGCTTCTGCAGTACCAGCTGCCCATTCAATACCTGCATATATATCTTCAGAATTCTCACGAAAAATAACTACATCAATAGCTTCGGGATTTTTCACTGGGCTAGGTGTACCAGTATAATAACGTATTGGGCGTAAACAAATATATAAATCTAGTAACTGACGCAAAGCCACATTCAGAGAACGGATACCACCTCCTACTGGAGTAGTTAATGGACCTTTGATAGCAATATGATATTCTTTAAGAAAAGATAGCGTCTCTTCTGGCAACCAAATGCCCTCACCATATAATTTTACTGCTTTTTCACCAGTATATATCTCCATCCAGCTTACTTTACGTTTTCCAGTGTATGCTTTCTGCACGGCAGCATCAACAACCTTCCTCATTACAGGAGAAATATCCCTACCAATCCCATCTCCCTGAATAAAGGGGATGATTGGATTTACTGGTATATCAAGTATTCCTTGATAACACGTAATTTTCTGGCCGTCTGTAGGAATACATACTTTACTGTTCATTCAACCTCCTAACAACGCTATTATTAATAATTCAAGAATTTCAATATTTTATGGGTAAGGTATAGCTTATTAAGAGACATTGAGAAATAAGATAATGTTTTTATAAACACCTTAATTGAGATATATTGTATACCTTATACATTGAATTATAATGTAATTTCCTTTCAAAGATTTAGTTTCTGCTATTCTATCAAACAGCAAAGCTTCACTTTTACTCATTAAGTAATGACCGATTCATCCTGCTTTATTAATCATATATCAGACTACTATCAGTCTGTATTTGCATTTATATAGTCTATGTTAAGGTGTTCTTCTAAAAACAAACTGACTACCTTCTAAAAACAAACTAACTATTTGACAGTATCGTATAATATACATGATTATGCATTACAATAAATCCAAAATACTAAAAAACACAAACCTAGCCTAAAATATATACAAGCTAAAATTGTAAAATAAGAAAGAATGCGTTAAAATATAACGGTAAGAATGAGTTAAAATATAACATACTATAATATATAGATAGTTAGTTTAAGGTTTATAAAGAGTATCTTGTTTAAAGCACTACCATCACTAACACTAAACGTGTTAAGTTAATATTGAATATTACTGATTGCTAAAAATTAAAAAACACCGTCATGATATTTTTATTAACCTAAAAATAAAACACAGCCAACTACAAAGAGCACGTATCTATTATTTGACTTTGAATGTCAATTATCTCATTATGAAATATATACTAGACATTATCAAATAAACATATTTAATATCATCATAAAGTTAATAGTTTTGTACCATACACAGTATGTATCGCATGAGTTTTAGGAATACTTAAGCAATCTCTATCATCATATTTAATCCATAAAATATTTTCTCTCAATATATTAGACTCAATTATATTCTTATTTGTTAACTCATGTTATTTTATTTATACTCAAAGGAACTATAGATTTTAATATCTAGATTATATACCAAGTTAGCTCCAATATTATTATAACGATCCATCAGCCATAAGCTATCAACTAAGAATTATATCAATACCATCAAGATAAACTTTTATTATATTATCTTCAATACTTAATATGTGCATGTAAATAGATACATACAGAAGTTTAAGTCAAGAGTCTATTATGCACGCTGTTTCTGAGCTCTGCGCAAACTGTTTCTCGATTTAATCAAAACGCAAATTATAATGGACACATGAAGGATGTTTGAACTTATTAAAGAATCACCACCGGACCCTATTCTGGGCTTAAATTCTCAATTCTATACAGATCAAAATCGGGAGAAAATTAACTTAGGAATTGGGGTGTATACAGATCACATTGGAAAAACACCTGTGCTGTCTAGCGTAAAACAAGCAGAAAAATTTCTTTTAGAACAGGAGGTGACTAAAAATTATTTACAAATCGATGGTCTGTCTGATTTTGGAAGTTATACTCAAGAGTTACTATTTGGCAAAACCAATCCACTCATAAGCCAACAACGTATACGTACTGCACAGACCCCTGGTGGCACTGGTGCATTACGTGTTGTAGCAGATTTTATTGCCAAACAGACTAATACACAAAACATCTGGATTAGTAATCCTGGTTGGCAAAATTATAAAAACATTTTTTCTGCTGCGGGGCTACGTGTATATACGTATGATTATTATGACTCCATCAACCACGCACTAGATTTTAACGCTATGAAAAACAGCCTGAGTGCTGCTAGTCCTGGTGATGTAGTAGTTTTTCAGGGTTGTTGTCATAATCCAACCGGGGTAGATCCATCTTACTCACAATGGAAACACCTTTCTGAGATGTCTCTCGAAAAAGGCTGGTTACCATTATTTGACTATGCCTATCAAGGATTTTCTACAGGACTAGAGGAGGATGCTATCGGTTTGAGTGTGTTTTCTGCCACGCATAAAGAACTTATTGTGTGTAACTCCTATTCAAAAAATTTTAGTCTATATAATGAACGCGTTGGTGCTTTAACTATTGTTGCTAGTCACTCTACTATTGTTGATTCTGCGTTTAGTCACATAAAATTAGCTATTCGTGCAAACTACTCTAGCCCTCCATCACATGGGGCAGCAGTAGTTCTAAGAATTTTAAGTAGTAAAACTCTTCGTCTCCAATGGGAACACGAGCTATCTATCATGAGAGAACGCATCAAACTAATGCGCCAATTGTTAGTGAATGCGCTAAAAATAAAAGTAAAAACAGCTAATTTTAGTTTTATCACATCACAGACTGGCATGTTTTCTTTAATCAGATTATCACCGCATCAAATCAATCGTTTACGTAACGAGTTTGGCGTTTACATACTTCAGTCAGGTCGAATCAATATAGCGGGTATCAATCTACAAAATCTCTCTCCATTATGCGCAGCCATTAATCATGTTCTCTAAAAACCGACTAATAGTCGTCACCGGCAAGTAATATTGTGTATATATACAATATATAATGTATGATCTGATCGATATATAGCTCATTCAAAGCATGTAACAGAGAAGGACTATATATAACCACTCCTTCTCTAATTCATTAATCGAAAAACAAAAGTTATTATCCATACAATAAGGATATCTCCAAAACATAATTAAAAAATCATCGATACTATACAGTAGTGATAATAATACTACTATATCTTTTTCTGGATAATGGCACTCCAAAGCGTTATCTAGAGTGTATCTAATTTCATGAAACTTTTTATTAAATATAAAAGATTGCACTATCTTACAATAATTATATGCTAAGTACTGTGATCTACCTCAAAAAACTTGCTTCGACTTAGTTTCAATGAGATTGACAGTAATCAGTCATGCATAACATAACGCATCACTACATTAGGAGTGATTGAGTTATTATCCATAATGATAACATTCTGTTACTTTTAAAAATTGGTAATTTTGTAAAATGAAAAAAAACGTCGTAGTACTTGGCATCCAGTGGGGTGACGAAGGAAAAGGAAAAATTGTTGATCTACTTACTGAATGGGCCCAATATGTAGTGCGTTATCAAGGTGGTCACAATGCAGGTCACACACTAGTTATCAATGGTGAAAAAACAATCCTTCATTTAATTCCATCAGGGGTCTTGCATAAGCATGTTGTTAACATTATTGGACATGGCGTAGTTGTCTCTCCATCTGCTCTCATGCAAGAGGTGCAGGATTTAGAATCTAGAGGTCAATCAGTGCGTAAATCTCTCTTAATTTCTACAGCGTGCCCGCTATTGCTAGAATATCATGTTGCTTTAGATCTTGCCCGTGAAAAAGCACGAGGTCTCAAAGCAATCGGAACCACTGGTCGTGGCATTGGTCCTGCATATGAAGATAAAATTGCCAGACGCGGACTAAGGTTAGGTGATTTGTTGAATAAAAAAACTTTTGCAGAAAAACTTGAAATAACGATGGAATATCATAATTTTCAGCTGGTTCATTACTATAAGGCAAACGCAGTAAATTACTATACCGTGCTCGAAAATATCATGCAAATAGCTGATAACCTAACGCAAATGGCGATTGATGTCTCTGGATTACTAGAGAATGCCCAAAAACGTGGTGATCTAATTATTTTTGAGGGAGCCCAAGGGACCCTGCTAGATATCGATCATGGCACATATCCATATGTCACATCCTCAACTACTACTGCCGGGGGCGTTTCACCTGGTACCGGACTTGGTCCATGCTGCGTGGGTTATGTTTTAGGCGTGCTAAAAGCCTATTCAACCCGTGTAGGATCAGGTCCTTTCCCAACTGAGTTACGTGATCATACTGGGGAGTTTCTCTGTAAACGAGGTAACGAGTTTGGTGCAACCACTGGTCGTCGTCGTCGCACTGGATGGTTAGACGCTGTAGCTATACGTAGAGCAGTCCAAATAAACTCTATTTCAGGTTTTTGTGTTACTAAATTAGATGTATTAGACGGTCTTGAGGAAATTAAGATCTGTGTAGCTTACCGCATGCGAGACGATAGCTGTGTTACCGTAACCCCCTTAACTAGTGAACATTGGGAGGAAGCGGAACCAATCTATGAGATCTTGCCGGGATGGAACAGAAGTACATTTGGCATACAAAGTTTAGAACTTTTGCCACCCGAGGCACTACATTATATTAAACGCATTGAAGAAGTAACAGGCGTTCTAATTGATATTATCTCTACCGGACCTGATCGTAGTGAGACCATTGTATTACGTAATCCTTGTACTATATAAGCTTATATACTATATATACCCTTTTATACTAGAACGCTGATTAATATTACCACAATGGTTTACGGCCCTTCTGTTATCATCGTTTGATCTCCCTCACTAACTATATAGACCTATACAGTACTCAAGCTTACCATCTTCATAACTGTGAAAACTCTAGAAAAGACAGAAGCATCATCTATTATGATATGCTTGAGTTGCAACATTTATTACAACATATTTGATCTACTATAATTTAATAAATCATCTAGAGTAACTGCCTTAATAATAAAGTCTTTTTAGACATCGACCTCTTGGCATACTATCAAGGCAAGCAAATAATTTTAAGACTCATCCGACTATTAAAGGTGCGGATAGATACTATTATATTACTATTATATTTTTCATAAGATGGCTCAATACTTCCTAAATATTCTAGCTGTAAACCACTATCTGCTGTACCACATCATCCTGAATAAATGTGTTGCTTAGCAGATCAGAATGGAGAAACCTTGATGTTATACGACCTATTTAAGGAAAGAGAAGCTCAAAAATACGACAATCCTATTCCTAGTCGAGAATTTCTCCTCTATCATATAGGACAACATAACAAACCAATCGGTCGTGATGAATTAGCAAAAAAACTACTTATTTATGAACAAGACAGACTTGAAGCCCTACGAAGAAGACTGCGAGCTATGGAGCGCGATGGGCAGCTAGCATTTAAACGTCGACAAGGTTATTCAGTATTGAAAAAGGTTGATCTATTACAAGGAAAAGTAATTGGCCATCGTGATGGGTTTGGCTTTTTGCGTATCTCAGGGAGCAAGGATGATCTGTATCTCTCCATGACACAAATGAAAATGTGTCTCCATGGAGATATAATACTCGCACAGAGGATCAACTCCGATCGTAAAAATCGTAGAGAAGCACGTGTTGTGCGTATCATTGAGCCACGAAGCACACGTATTGTAGGTCGCTACCTACGTAATGCTGTAGGGGGCTACGTAGTCCCAGATGATCATCGCTTAACATTTGAGATCCTTATATCTGATAACAGTCTGCTTAGCAAATACCTAGGTTTTATCGTAGTAGCAGATCTCGTGCAACGCCCAACATTAAAAAATCAAGCAATCGGTAAAATTATTGAAGTACTTGGTAATGCAGTAGACACAAATACAGCAGTAAATATTGCATTACACACCCATAATATTCCTCATCGATGGCCAGAAGAGCTAGAAAAGTTCATTACACAACTGAATGTAGAGATACCCGAAGATACCAAACGTAACCGTATTGATCTGCGTCAATTACCATTGATGACTATTGATGGAGAGGATGCTGCTGACCTTGATGATGCCGTGTATTGTGCGCGAACAAAAGATGGTGGTTGGCGTCTGTGGGTTGCGATTGCTGACGTGAGTTACTATGTAAGGCCTAGTACTATCTTAGATGACGAAGCAATACAACGTGGAACTTCTGTATATTTTCCATCACAAGTTATTCCAATGCTCCCAGAAATACTATCCACTAAACTATGCTCACTAAATCCAGATGTAGACCGTTTATGTATGGTGTGTGAAATGACAGTTTCTCCTAATGGAGAACTGACTAGCTATAAACATTACGAGGCGGTTATGAACTCCTCTGCACAACTGACTTACGATACAGTTTGGAAAATTTTACAAGGAGATCAAAAATTACGCCAATACTACTCTCCGCTAGTTCAGGACCTTGAAGAGCTTCACCGCATGTATTTGGCATTAGAAAAATCTCGTAAACAACGCGGCGGGATCGTGTTCGATATCTCTGAGGCTAAATTTATTTTTAACGTGCATCGTCGTATCGCACGAGTTGAAAAAATGGTGCGTAATGACGCACATAAACTGATCGAAGAATGCATGATTCTTGCAAATATTGCATCAGCATGTTTTGTTGAAAAACATGGCGAACCAGCATTATTTAGAGATCATGATCGCCCGATAGGAGACAACATTAAGAGTTTTCGTGTCGTTCTAAGCGAGCTAGGGCTTACTCTGTGTGGCGGAGACCAACCCAGTCCATTAGATTACTCGGCACTTTTAAAAAAAATTCATGGACGTTCAGATCATGATATGATACAAACAATGCTATTACGCTCAATGAAACAGGCAGTATACGATGCAGAAAATCGTGGACACTTTGGGTTAGCGCTAGCATCTTATGCGCATTTTACATCACCAATTCGCCGCTATCCTGACCTTCTACTACACCGTACTATTAAATATCTCTTGGCGCAGGAAAAAGGCTCTCTAGAGAGTCATTACACACTTACCGGCGGACACCGCTATACAATAACTCAAATGTTACAGTTTGGCCAACATTGTTCGATAACAGAACGCCGCGCCGATGAAGCCACGCGTGACGTAACTGACTGGTTAAAATGCGATTTTATTAAAAATCAAGTTGGAGCAATCTTTAACGGCGTTATTGCCAACGTTACTAGTTTTGGTTTTTTTGTACGTCTTAGTGATATGTTTATTGATGGGTTAGTACATATATCCACACTAGATAAGCACTGTTATCGTTTTGATTCTATAAGACAGCGCTTAATCGGAGACCCCGTAGGTCACACCTATCGTTTAGGTGATACTGTTACGGTACGATTAGATGCGGTTCATTTAGAAGAACGTAAGATTATCTTAACCCTCATAAGTCATAAAAATACATTCTTACGTACAGGTAGCATCTTAAAAAAGCACTCAAAAGAGAATACCATACAGTAAATAAAATGATTTCAAAATAATTTATATATAAAAATTGAGTCATATATAAATTTACTATCACACGATATGAGGTTTACTATCATTCTAGCTAGCCCTAAAGATAATCAGTACAAAGTATTAATCAATCGATTATCATCGATTACATAATAATTAATACTTTGCTAAATAAACATAGTTTATAGATCATGCATCATTAGATATTAATACAATACTGAATATTTTCTAGCGATCGGTAACTAAGGGCGCTGCTATGGGCTCAATTATTATATAATGGAGTGATCATACAATAATACTGATACATATCAGAAAATGATCATCCACTAAAGTAGGTCAAACCTTATGACATACACAAAACGAGAACATAGGATAATCTCTAATCTATTCACAACGTGATACATTACTGTAATTTAAAGAACCTAAGACATGGATGAAATAGTTTTTGGTATGTATGCTGTACAAGCAATGCTAAATAATGATCCTCAGCGCTTTAAAGAAGTCTGGATTCTTCAAGGACGAGCAGATCATCGTCTACGGACTTTAGTAAAGTTGTTAGAAATGCATCAAGTGACAATTTATACAAAAACTCGCAGTAGGATGGATCAACAATCGGAGGGCGGGGTACATCAAGGTATTATTGCCGTTGTACAGAAAAAACGTCCATATCAAGAGAATGACCTGTTGGCCTTATTAGCTAAAATAAATAATCCATTTTTGTTAATTCTTGATGGCATTATGGATCCGCATAATCTTGGTGCTTGTATTCGCAATGCAGATGCAGCGGGCGTGCATGCTGTCATCATACCAAAGGATCGCTCTGCACAGTTAACTCCTATAGTCAGGAAAGTCGCTAGTGGTTCTGCAGAAAATGTACCCCTTGTTCATGTTACTAATTTAGCACGGGTAATGCGCTGCTTGCAACGAGAAAATATTTGGATTATTGGTACTACTGAGAAAACGCATCAGACCCTGTATCAAAGTAACCTGACAGGTCCATTATCATTGGTAATGGGTTCAGAAGAAAAAGGCATGCGGCGTCTCACACAGGAGAACTGTAACGAACTGGTGCATATTCCTATGCTAGGAGGTGTCTCTTCTCTAAATGTATCAGTAGCTACTGGCATTTGTTTATATGAAGCAGTACGTCAGAGAAACTTATGTACAAAAAAGCAATTAGATCAATTATCATAATAGTTATTAAAGGAGTATGTTAGGATATCTTAAGATATCCTATCTTTTTATTGTTAATACATGCAATTTATTAACAATAATGCTCATAAAAGTACAAGTTATACGTGATAGATTGCAGTATGCCATAATAATCTGTTAGCTAAATTCAGATTAATTTTTATCAAAAAATAATTTAATCAAGCATAAAAATTGTATTAGACTATTTTAAGATATACTATATAATATGAGTATATTGCACTAGAGTCTGATTCTTATCTATCAAAAAATAGAGTCCATATTCAAATTAATAGAATTAAGTCTTGTAGTTCTGTTTTCTATGACAGAAAACCATTGGGTTGAAGCTCTAATTAGATGGTGGGTAAAAAATAGAAAAAGATATAGTTATTCTGTCTTTCGTGCTGTCGTGCGTGGATACCCTTTTATGCTGATTAAGATACATCTTCATATAGCACGCACAGCATCTACGACAAGCGATACTATAAATGATTTCTTCTGTTGTATAAGTAAAAAATGCTTAAGATAATATATATCTTCACTGTGATATTATATATGGATCGTCTAATCACGAATCTGTGCATCATTATAACAATGCTCACTCTAAATAAGGTGCAATGAATATACACACTATGAGTAGTGTTATGCAGCAAGACACTAGAATTATTGCTACTTTTTGGTGCTTCTCCGTTACATAAAAAGATTTGAAGAAATATTTTTATTAATTGTACATTGTTATATGTATACATGTGTAATAACATTACACGGAAAAATCATATTCATACCGATAATAACTATTAGTTTTCAGCACACTCCTGTAATATATGCTTACACAGCAAGCACTTACAGTACAGCGATGCATACAATTGGTAACTCAGTAGTATTCAGTAGATTGCTGAAATGCTAACCAATCACATCAGGTAGAAAACCTGTAGAATATAGCAATTTAATATACATAAAAAAAATTCTCTATGTTGTTTGGATGAATACTGGGAGACTGATATGCGTATAGTTTCTATAGCAGATATCCTAAAAGGATGCAGCACCGTAGGCAGCGAAGTTACCGTATACGGCTGGGTTCGCACTCGTAGAGACTCAAAAGCTGGAGTTTCCTTTATAACTATATATGACGGTTCCTGCTTTAATTCGCTTCAAGTAGTAGTAGAGCAGAATCATTCTGATGTATTACGTCTCACAACGGGTTGCTCATTATCAGTAACAGGCAAAATTGTAGAATCACCAGGTAGTGGTCAAATCTTTGAAATGCAAGCCTCCCACATGGAGGTCGTAGGCTGGGTAGATAACCCAGATACCTATCCAATATCCGCAAAAATTCATAGCTTAGAATATCTTCGTGAAGTAGCTCACCTTAGACCACGAACTAATATCATTGGAGCAGTGACACGTGTGCGCCATTCCCTAGCGCAGGCTGTACACCGTTTTTTTAGTAAAGAGGGATTCTATTGGATTTCAACACCAATACTCACTGCATCTAATACCGAAGGTACGGGGGAGATGTTCCGCGTCTCTACGCTAGATATGGAAAACCCACCCCGCACAACATCAGGAAAGCTGAATTACGATATGGATTTTTTTGGTAAAGAAACCTTTCTTACTGTATCCGGTCAGTTACATGCTGAGGCCTACGCTAGTGCTATGTCAAAAATTTATACCTTTGGCCCTACTTTTCGAGCAGAGAAATCGAATACTAGCCGCCATCTAGCAGAGTTTTGGATGATAGAACCAGAAATAGCATTTTCTGATTTGTCTGGGGCATCTATTCTTGCAGAATCTATGCTGAAGTATATTTTTAAAGCAGTTCTGTCAGAGCGTGCTGATGATATGGATTTTTTTTCTTGCCGAATAGATCCAGGTGTTATTGTGCGATTGCAGCGCTGTATTTCTACTCAGTTTTCCCAGATCGATTATTCTGATGCCATTGAAATCTTATTATCATCAAAACACAAATTCCATCACCCAGTTCAATGGGGATTAGATCTCTCATCAGAGCATGAGCGCTATTTAACAGATCAATATTTTAAGGCTCCAGTTGTGGTCCGAAACTATCCAAAAGATATTAAAGCATTTTATATGCGCTTAAATAACGACGGCAGAACAGTCGCTGCTATGGATATTCTAGCGCCAGGTATTGGAGAAATCATTGGTGGATCACAACGAGAAGAGCGTGTTGAAATACTGGACATGCGTCTCGCAGAAAGGGGTATATCGATAGAAGAGTATTGGTGGTATCGTGATTTACGTCGCTACGGCACAGTACCGCACGCAGGGTTTGGGTTAGGTTTAGAGCGTTTGATTGCTTATGTTACAGGGGTAAAAAATGTAAGAGATCTTATTGCTTTTCCGAGAACGCCACGTAATGTATCTTTCTGAGTATTTATGATGCTGTCTATATACTTCATGCACATAATATATGTATACTTCATATGTTTTAAAACTATGCATCATAAAATATGATATAATAATTGTTATACGAACATTTGTTATATGTGTAATAGAACACACTACTTTCACAGGATAATAATTTGTACTTAGGCTTTGAATTACTGTTATTAGATAACGCTAATGGTTTTAGGAAAAGATTAGTAATATTTTCAAGCTAGATTCATCGAACTAGCAATGATAGAATCTCTAAAGAGTATAGAAAGCACAACACTCTCTGAGAGGTTACATAAAAATTATTGTCGGAAAACTTAAGTAATAAGTTTCCGGATAATCACTTCAATGAGGATCATACAATGATACATCGCAAAATGCTTGCAGTAATGATACCAGCCATTCTAAGTTCTGGATATGCTACTTCTGCCGAGATCTACAATAAAGACGGTAATAAAGTTGACTTATACGGTACAATTAATTTAAAACATCAATGCTCAAAAAATGCTGCTGATGACGGTGATAAATCCCATATACGCATTGGCTTTAAAGGTGAAACACAAATTAGTGATCTTCTAAGCGGTTATGGTCAATTAGAGTATAGTGTTCAAGATAATATGTCCGAAAAAGAAAGCGATTCTGGCTCTCAGCCTCATGTTGGATTTGCCGGTTTTAAATTTTCTGATTATGGAACCTTAGACTATGGTAGAAACTATGGAGTAGGACATGACCCGTTAGCATGGACTAACACTCTACCGATCGGTAGAAATGATTCAGCTCAAGCGAATAACGGAATGATTGGTCGTTCTAATGACCTAGTCACATATCGCAATAGCAACCTCTTTGGTTTGCTTGATGGTTTCGACTTTGCACTCCAGTACCAGGGAAAAAATAACACAAATACAACTACAAAAGATATTAAGACAGAAAATGGAGATGGTCTAGGTAGTTCAATGAGTTACACTACGCCAATGGGCATAGGCATATCCGCAGCTTATACTACTGCAAACCGCACACATAATCAGAAATCAACTTATTTCGGTTCTGGACATGACAATGCTGAAACCTGGGCTACGGCAATTAAATATGATGCGAATAATGTCTATCTAGCAACGATGTATGGTGAAACTCGCAATAACGCTTATATTAAAAATAAGATTGATAACAAACCAGTCGAGGGTGTAGTTGATAAAGAGCAAAAATTTGAAGCAGTGGCGCAATATCAGTTTGACTTTGGGCTTCGACCATCTTTGGCTTATATACAATCAATAGGTAAAAAAATTACTCATTTTAAACACAAAGAGCTGTGTAAATATATTGATTTAGGTACTTACTATAAGTTTAATACTAACTTGTTAACTTACGTGGATTATAAAATTAACCTATTGGAAAAAGATAACTTTACCAGTCACGCAGGTATTTCCACTGATAATACCGTTGGCCTTGGATTAATATACAAATTCTAATTTTATCTATTACCACTGCCTATCCTTTGGATGCATGTTAATAAACGGGGCAGTAGCTCCGTTTATTATTAGTCTGAATGAGTCATGTTCCTTAATTTTATCAGTATAGGAATCATTTTACTGGACATTGCATCTATAACTACACTCTTGTTTAAATCCTAATAATACTTATAAATTTTAAGATTAAAGTCATGCTCCTTATCAGAGATATAAGATATTTTAAAAGGTTTTTCTGTTAATAAATACTACAAGTACCATAGGTTTTGAATCACACTGAAGATCATGCAATGATAAAGTATCAATTTTTAGCAAAGCATATTCCCTGTACAGTCTTCATAATATACTGCAATCCTTGTATACACACTGCATATGGAACCATTTCTATATATGAAAGTTAAATTACTTTTTTGCATGACTACTTTATCAATACAATCTATATCTGTAAAATTTTTAGGTTCTCAACGGTAGCGATATTAGTATCAATTGTTTCTTAAACTGAGTTAACCACCTAATATGGCTAAACAGATCAGTAGATCTAGCTACTGATTAAATTATCAGAAGCACGCTATCGTTGTATTGAGCTTGCATTACTATTAAGATTAAAATGGGTTTTTTAAAAAAAAGTATACGAACCCTATTCACTATACGAATCCTATTAATGATAGATTTGATCTCATTCTTATCCATTGCTTTTACAACATAGATTATTTACACACAACATCATGACAAACATACAGCACACTGGTTTAAAAAGAGAACTGAAAACTCGTAATTTAATGATGATGGCCATAGGTGGATCTATCGGAACTGGTCTTTTTGTTGCCTCTGGAGCAACCATCGCCCAAGCTGGCCCAGGAGGAGCTCTAGTTGCATATGCACTCATTGGTCTTATGGTTTATTTTTTAATGACTAGTCTTGGTGAGTTAGCTTCCTTTATGCCGGTTTCTGGCTCCTTCTCTACCTATGGCTCTAGATATGTTGAAGAAGGTTTTGGTTTTGCACTAGGATGGAACTATTGGTATAATTGGGCGATAACTATAGCCGTGGATCTTGTAGCAGCCCAACTCATTATGAGCTGGTGGTTTCCAGATGCACCAGGATGGATTTGGAGCACTCTCTTTTTAGGACTGATTTTCCTACTGAATAATATCTCAGTAAGAAATTTTAGTACATCTGAATATTGGTTGTCACTCGTTAAGGTAGCCACAGTGATTCTGTTTATAGTCGTCGGTATTGTCATGATTCTCCATGCGCTACATGACTCTGCCAGTACAACATGGAAAAACTGGACGATTGGTGATGCCCCGTTTGTAGGTGGTTTTTCTTCAATTATTGGTGTAGCAATGATTGTAGGTTTTTCATTTCAAGGAACTGAGCTCATCGGTATTGCTGCTGGTGAATCCGTTAATCCTCAAAAAAGTATTCCAAAAGCAGTGCGCCAAGTATTTTGGCGAATCTTATTATTCTACGTTCTAGCAATCATTGTCATTAGTATTATAATTCCCTATACTGACCCTAATCTGCTTAAAACGAGCGTTCAAGATATTAGTATTAGCCCATTTACGCTAGTTTTTCAACATGCCGGCCTTTTACCAGCAGCAGCAGTAATGAATGTTGTGATTTTAACTGCGGTATTATCGTCAGGCAACTCAGGCATGTATTCCGCTACACGCATGTTGTTTGCTCTAGCATCTGACGGGAAAGCACCACGGATTTTTGCGAATACATCTAAGACAGGTATACCTCGTACTGCACTATATGCCACGACTTTAGTAGCAGGACTCTGTTTTCTTACTGTGGCGTATAGTAAAACTACTATCTATCTGTGGTTGTTAAATGCCTCAGGAGTTACAGGGTTTATTGCTTGGTTGGGTATTGCAATTAGCCATTACCGTTTCCGAAAAGGATATATATCGCAAGGTCGTAATCTAGATAATCTACCATATCGTGCCACTTATTTTCCAGTGGGACCTATCTTTGCTTTTATCATCTGTTTAGTGATAACATTTGGACAACACTATCAAGCATTTTGTTCTGATCACATCAACTGGCATGAGATAGCTGCAACCTACATAGGAATCCCTTTATTCCTATGTTTGTGGATGGGGTTTAAGATAAAATATAAAAGTCGTTTTGTAAAATATAGTGAGATGAGTTTTCCGACCTCAAATCACTAAGATCTGCTACAGGACACCCCTTTAATCAAGTAGATGCATTCTTGTGCACAACCTGTATCTACTATTACGTTATAAAATATAAATTATATAGTGAACATCCAAACAAAATTCTCTTGCTTAACTATTACTATTTATTGCTAGTAATCTTTACTAAAACAAGATATAAAAAGATATTAAACTAATATATTAAACTAAAAATTGTATGTCAAATAAACTAGAAGTATCCTAGGCAATCAATGCCTAGATGTATAACACTAATAAATTATGAATTTACAGTGATCCATAGAACCTATCTTTACTATTTTGCTTATAATATCGATAATCAGATCAATTATAAGCAGTATATTTTATACTATATATTACAAAAATAAAGCCAACAATAGATATGAGAGAACAAATTTAATCTATATATATAACAATGTAGATTACAGGCGCTGTGCTACAGTCTGATTCTCCTATACATTTTAAGCAAGCATAGCCAAAATTGAGTGATCTAAATACTCATCCCTCTTTTGAAATACAATGTGTCATAATATCATTAATATGATATGGCATGCAAATATCTCAGATTAAACACCGATGATCCAATAATAAGGATCTATGCTTGTTTTACTATGCACTCTTAAGGGAGAGTGATATTACGAATCTCTATTTTTCATAGAATCAGATTATTATATAAAATATGTAACATATTAACTAGAAAAAATTTAGACAATGCTATAAGTTTTTTTAGGTGGGAATAAAAATACCAGGAAATCTTTTTAAGAAATCAACTGTCCCACCCTGCACAAAGAATGATTAGAATTCAGCAGAGCTTGTACTGTCATTTTATTTTTTCCAGAGGGCTGTAATTCCTGTATATTTAAAATACCATCTGCGGTAACAACCTGAATACCTTCTTTTTCTATTTTTATGATTTCGCCAGGCTTTCCGTCATTAATAGCAGGTAGCGCAGAGGCCTTCCAAACTTTAATGTATTTCTCACCGATCATAAAATAACTTATAGGCCAGGGATTAAAAGCGCGGACACGACGCTCTAATTGAACAGCGGACAGCGACCAATTAAGACGAGCTTCTGCTTTACTAAGTTTATATGCATAACTAACTTGTCCTGTACCTTGTATGCGTAAATGATACGTATTACTCGCTAACTTCTTTAGAGTGGTTAATAAACTCAGTGAACCAAGATTAGCTAGCTTATCATATAATGTGGCCGTTGTATCAGAAGATTGAATCGGACATGATAGTGTGTGTAGAATATCCCCGGTATCTAGTCCGGCATCCATCTTTATAATGCTTACCCCAGTCTCAGTGTCTCCTGCACATAAGGCACGCTGAATAGGCGCTGCTCCTCGCCATCTGGGTAGTAAAGAGGCATGAATATTAATGCAACCAAGGCGAGGGATATCTAAAATTGCCTGAGGAAATATAAGACCATATGCAACCACCACTATAACATCAGCGTTAAATTCAGATATTATGTTCTGGTTAGCTTGGGAATGTAATGATTCTGGTTGGAAGATCGGTATTTGATGTTCCTCAGCTAACTTTTTAACTGGACTCGAAGTATTCTTATAACCTCTACCCGACGGCCGATCCGGTCGGGTTAAAACTAATACTATTTTATGGTTAGAGGAAAGCAGTACATTTAAATGATACTTCGCAAACTCTGAAGTACCAGCAAACATAATCCTTAAGGAATGAGACACATGAGCACCTTTATACCTACCAGTTAGGCGTGATAGTTCTGACGATAAAATTTTTGCAATTTCTGACGGATGCGTTGACGTTTCATAGGTGAGAGGTAATCAATAAAAAGTTTTCCAACAAGATGATCCATTTCATGCTGAATGCAAATAGATAAAAGACCATCTGCCTCTAGCTCATAATAGATACCATGGCGATTGATCGCCTGTATCTTAACCTTCTCCGAACGAGGCACTAATGCTCTCTGCTTAGGGATGGACAAACACCCCTCTTCTGTGATTGTATGATCACGCTTGTTTAATATACTGGGATTGATTAATACTAAACCTGTATTCTGGCTTTTGGAGATGTCGATGACAATAATACATTGATGAATATCAACTTGCGTTGCAGCTAATCCAATACCTTCTTCAGCATACATCGTATCGAACATATCATCGATGATGCGTTGAATACAGGTATCTATCTTTAGCACGGGTTGAGCGATAATACGTAAACGCTCATTAGGAAAATGTAATACCTTTAAAACAGACATAGCTTTTATTCTTAGTATCAAGAAATATAAGATTGTTGTTTCTACCTAACTATTATGAATAATATGTTGGATATTGCAACTATTAAACTAAATATATTTTTATTAAATGATTTATCTCTACTTCTGTTACCATTTGAGTTATTAGTTTTTGCTTATCAGTTTTATCAGTATAGTTAAGTCAAACACCAGAAGTCAGCTACTGCGACATCTCAATCCTTTGGAGTCATTACGTATCGTCTTTACCAAAGTAAATTTTATACATATTAAAAATATATATTTACAAAATGCGCGTTCAGGAGAAGCACAGTAAAAGTGCACTATATCTGATCTTACGGATATATTTTTGTGTACTCACCTGCAATTGTCATGGACTGTGATTTTATATACACGCGACATAATTCAAACTGGACACAGTCGCTCTCTGAAATAGAGCACATTATTATATCAAAAGTATATAGAGGTATATAACTTATTGCCATAAAATCATTCTTAACTGATACAGCTAGACAAGACATATGGTTAGTCTTGGTTGATCTTGCTTTTCTCCTAGGTCTCCTTATACTCAATGCTCTCTTAGATAGACGAAGTTAATAAATCTTACACGTCATACATGGCCCTTCATGGCTCTAAGTTAGATTATATCTTAATAAAACCTTTTAATGTCTCTATGAATAGATTGGTGGAGGAGCAGAGATTCGAACTCTGGAACGGTTTCCCGTTGCCGGTTTTCAAGACCGGTGCCTTCAGCCACTCGGCCACTCCTCCATTCTATATCTTCTACTCTTACTGTGAATGCATGACTCTCAATGAATGTAACTCTTTCAAAAAATCTATACGCAGTAATAATTCTACCAGATAATTATTGCTCATAATATATCTTGCAGATTTTTCATGTGAATATACAGTAATAATAGCTAGCAATCACTTACTATCTTGTTACAAACAACTTTTATTATTCAAAATATGCTATAGTCTAATTCGTTACTCATTGTAGATCTAGCATATCAATTGACATTTTTAAAAAGAACTTTCGTATATCTTAGTCTTATACTAAGATGATATCTAAAACCGTACAATCTAGAAAGATACTATTAACCATACTGGTAATAGATGCGCGTAATCAATAGAAGCATGCATTAGACATAAACTCTGCAAGTGGCATGTTAGGTATAATCCAGTAGGTACAAGTATTTCAAAGATAACCTGCACGATATATCACTTAGTAACTTTAAGAAATATATGATACCACCTCTTCTTATTTAGTTATTCGAACAATGTTATTGTAAGGTTAATTACTAATTAGGTTAATTAAAAACATTATAACAGAGAATGAACATAGATCTCAAGAAAATCTATATTTTAAAAGCAGTCTCATTATATTTTAGCAACTAATAAATGTAGGCGCATCAATATAAATGAATAATAGTAGTTTTCGCTACTTGCGCTATCACTTGTTCAGCGCTAATATCAATGATATTATTAAGTTTGACATAAACATTTTAACATAAACATTATAATGTATTGTAAGAGTACATACTCTCCATTACTTACGAAACAAAAGGCTTATATTTAAAACATCACGAGATCTGGTATTATTTCAGAGGCACAAACACAAGCTAAACAGAAGAACGTAACCATTCTTCAATAATACATAATTATCAAGTTATGATCATCTTTTATTTTATTGCAATTCCAACTACTCCGCTCTGGTTCTAGTAATAATAATATTCATTAAGGTTTATTCATAATGCATCAGTTGCTGTTTTCTCAGTTTGGAACACCTGAACAGCGTGTTCTCAGAGCGCTTAAGGCCTTGTATTCAGGCTCTGGAGTAATGGTGTTAGATGATGAAGATCGTGAAAATGAAGGAGACATGGTTTTTGCTGCAGAAAATATGACGTTAGAGCAAATGGCACTGACTATTCGTTATGGAAGCGGTATTATTTGCTTATGCCTTGATGAGGAACGCTTAAATACACTCGATCTGCCTATGATGGTTCAGAATAACACCAGTACTTACGGTACTGCTTTCACCATTACCATAGAAGCAGCAAAAGGTGTCACTACTGGAGTTTCTGCTGCTGATCGTCTTACAACAATACGCACCGCTATTGCCGACAATGCTCGACCCAGTGATTTAAACCGCCCTGGTCATGTGTTTCCTCTAAGAGCTCAATCCGGAGGCGTATTAGCTCGCAGTGGGCATACCGAAGCTACAATGGACTTAGTTACACTAGCTGGTTGTAAGCCAGCAGGCGTGTTATGCGAACTAACTAACGATGATGGCTCAATGGCAAGAACTTCAGAAGTTATTTTATTTTCCTCTCAACACAAGATGCCTATAGTAACGATCAAAGATTTAATAACATATCGAAAATACAAAAAATCCAGTAAATTAGAGCTGTAGCTCTGACAATTACAAATATCTCGCTTAATCATATTAGTACCTAAGTAGTATGCATGAGATTGAATAAACTAATCCTTTAACATACAAAAACACCCCATCTCTCCAAGAGACTCTAGCCATACATTAAGATTATGCAATCAAAACAAGCGCTTCTACACAAGAATATAAGTAAATATTTTGCCAGTATGGCGCGATACCTCTGGTACAGATAGCACCTTAAAGATACTTTAAAACATGATTACACTTTCATTTAATTATATTATATTACATGTTCACTGGAACTGAGCAGCGGGGATCATTAAAATAACAAAACATTACGTATATAATACATTTATATGCTGCGCTGTTCATTGAAAATTTTTTTCAATATTCTGGTAGTTTTTTCGTAAACAAAAATATTTTTTTTACTTACTTATATGCTCCGTTAATACATGTGATATCTTGATATCTAATTGATTTTTATTATCACTGTATAGGTAATCTCCTGTATTTATAAAATAAATATTAACACTTGATCCTTATAGACCACTTGTGTTGTGCATCCAGCAAGAACAAAGTCTCTGTTCTTACAAAGCACATCATTGTACATATTTATACAATCAAGCAGGGCCAGTCTATAATATCGTTTATATCAAAAACACTCTGAAGTCTCCTAACGTAGGATAAATCATATCTATAACAATTGATAACATTTAGAGAAACTCGATATCACTAAAAATTTTAAATGTGTATGGATCCTTTCTTAATCAAGGTCAATTAAGCTATATAGAAATTTCTAACACGCCAACTCTATATAGCCTGGTTTTTATGCATGAGCCCATCATACTGTTTACAGACAGATTTAGATATGTTTTTTATAACATCTCAATTTAACATCGAATTTGATTAATACTTAATATAATAGTGATAAGAATTATAATATTTTGAATGGATCATGCAGATATCGGATTTTATCTAAGATTTATTAGTTATCCTGTATAATATTATACTTCTAAATGATATGTAATTTTAGTATGACTTCTGACATCCACACGATTACATACAGCCTTATACCATGCGTTCACTTTGTCATTTTTTACATATCTTGAGTAAACTATATCTTTTAGCGTCTTCACACTAATTCTTATTTTGACCAACGTGCATTGGTAATTAGAAATCACCAGATCTCTAACAACCCTATACCACAATGAAATATTGTCTTTTTACTACAACTAGACAATGCTTTATACATATGATTTTTTATAAAAAATAATATAACGTCATGAATAAAAAATCAGTATTTGCAAGTCTTTTGTGAAAAATTATTTCTAACACCATTACAACAAATACTACAGTAAACAAATCTAACCACCCAGTGGTTCTGGCGTTATCTCTATCACTGATTACATCTAGTAACGTAACACTGTATTGGTATGCGGAAATTAACCTCTCATATCAGAGGTAGGTCACTACGACCTTAATTGTTCTATTACGCCAAGCTATAACCTACACATACACTCTATATTGATTAGAAGGTAAAAATGCATTAGTTCTCACTAATATAGCACAGCAGAAGGATCATCAACGTTGAAACGCTATCATACAAAGTTACTTCTATATTAATACACGCAGAATTTCTATGAATGCATTAGGGATTCATGAACGATAGACCAATAAGCACGGTATACAATATAAAGTAATGGATATTTTGGATCAAATAGAAGGCGTAGCTTTGAAGTGTATTGATACAATATCTTTTCTTTCTTTTGCATATAGAGGCATTTTGGTCAAAAAATTTTAATTATTATAGTTTATAAGATATAACGAAAAAAATCTGCATGATATCTCAGAAGGATCTTTGAGGAAATACAAGAAACACCCAATTACTTTAGGTTACTAAAAAGCAGTAAAGATTATTCTTGATGGTTAACATAAAATACTTATATGGTAAGAGTAAGCCAATATCTGACAATTACTAAAAAGTCTCGTGATAATTAGTAGCAAGACCATGTTTCCAGCTCACAAGAATTACAGTCAGATACACATCGTCGATATGTTGAGTTAATATATGAAAAAATAAAGTATTGCGGTTTATCTGCTTAGAGTGTTATGCCAATAATTTCTTCAACAATATAAATCAGATTACGCATATGGTAATTATTACCAAATCATTAGATTATTCAATCCTACCATGTACGTTATAGATATTATCACTAGGTATAATCCTAGTTATTATCTTACAAAGATGGAGTATACTTTATGTCTATTTTTAATTATCACCTAGCACATTTTATTGCTAGCGCTCCTGGTATTCACCATTTGCCAGCTGATACTGGCATTGAGATTGCATTTGTTGGTCGCTCAAACGCCGGAAAATCTAGCGCAATAAATGCATGTACAAACCAAAAAAACTTAGCTCGTACCAGCAAAATGCCAGGATGCACACAATTTATTAATCTATTCCAATTATCTGAAGGTTATCGCATAGTTGATTTACCTGGTTATGGATACTCAAATGCCCCAGTAGTTGTGCAGAGAAAAAGAAAAACTATCGTCACCAATTATCTAAAAAATCGACAATCCCTAAAAGGATTGCTGATTCTCATGGATATTCGTAACCCCTTGAAAGATCTAGATCAACAGATGATTATGTCAGCTATAGAATGTAATATAGCAGTATTAGTACTTTTAACAAAAGCAGATAAGTTAAATTACCAAAAATGCATCACACAGCTCCATACAGTGCGTCAGGTAACAAAAATTTTTTCTAATATAATACAAGTTCAGATATTTTCTGCAGAAAAAAAAATAGGTATAGACAAACTGCGTCAACAATTAGATTATTGGTATAATAGCGTGTTTACTGTAAGACAGGTGAAGCTGTAATCATTATTAACAATGAATAAATAATAATGGCAATGTTGGAATAAGTTTTAAAAAATCTTCTTTACTATGTCTTCTTTACTATGCTGTGCGTTCTTAATTCTTAATAAAGCAACTCTTGTATAGTTATAAACGTGAGCAAAACATTATACACTTTACTTCAGTCTCTGATCTTTAGAATTACTGAATATACCGTGATAGATAAATTGCTCTTTTAGTAAAAACAGAAACATAATGGTAATAAAGGTGATAAAATCATTCATTAATCAAACAGTTTACTAACACTGTTACCCAAGAAATGATAATATTACTGTATACCCTATGAGTTAGCCTGATATATAAGCATCACTTTAACTTGTGTAAGTAATATCAGTAAATTTTTTAGTAAAAAAATAATTTTTATTACCAGTGTTCTATATTTATTGATATATAAACGTATATTACGCTTAAGATTTGTTTGTTAAATATTTATTGCTCTATTGGTAACCAATGAAGATTCTTTTAATGCGTCATGGTGAAGCTGAATTAGTAGCACGCAATGATTTTTCTAGACCCTTAACTGATTGCGGATATGCTGAATCTCGTCAAATGGCCAATTTTCTCCGAAAAAAATCCATTGATATTCAACAAGCACTAGTCAGCCCTTATCTCCGTGCACAACAGACACTCAGTATAATTCGTGAGATATTCCCCTTACTAACCAATAATCAAGTAAATACACTTCAAGCACTGAGACCCGGTGGAATATCTAATCAAGTCCTATCTTATCTAAAAGAGCTAGATAAAAAAATCACTCAGTCAGTTATAATTATTTCTCATCTGCCTCTTATTGAGGCTCTTTTGACAGAAATACTTCATAAGGAAAACAAAATGATTTTTACAACCTCATCTATTGCATACATTGATCTAAATTTTCATTGGTTATTCAATAAAGTACAATGGCAAGTTTCCCCTAGAGAAATTCTTGGCAATCCATTCTATTAATCTACAATAATCGCTATCCATTAACTTCTTCTTGACATGTGGTATGAATCTTAATGTTTTATTTTAATCAAATATTATCAATGCTCAAACAATTTCTATTCTTATAGAAATTCTTGCTCTATGTAAAAAATCAGTGTGTAATGCTTCCTGCCTATACTGTTTGCGCACAGTGCAAAGCAGCACGAACATTTAGTATCCTTAGCGCCAACTCTTTTATCCAATGAATAGAGTCTGCATGCTTAATCGCGTTCTCTGAAAATAAGATTTCACTCAATCTATTCATGCGAGGAAGATCAAACATAATACTTTGCACACATATATCGTTTTAATCAAAAAGTTAATCTACTAGTTCAATTAATACAAGCAATGCAGCATCGCCTCCAAACTGCCTAGGGGCTTGATGAAAGGCCAATACGAGTGGGTGCTGAGCTAACCAGAAAGGCATTTGTGTTTTAAGGATGTGCTTGCCATGTCCGTGCAGGATTCGACTGCAATATAGATGCTTTTGTCGGCAAGTAGTAATCAGCGCACCTAATTCCTGTTTGGCTTGTACTTGAGTCATACCATGTAGATCAAGAACAATTTCTGGGGTATAATATCCGCGATATAATTTGTTTAGCTCATACTGATTTACACCATGGCGCAGATAGCGTGAGGCGCCTGCACTAGCTAAAACTGGTTGAAATTCATCAGAAAAATAATAACTATGCTCTCTTTGCGTGGATGATACACGTTGCAATACCCTCTGAGTTCGGCTCTTCCGTACTGACTTATGCACTATAGTGTCTTGCACTAACTGACGAGTACCGCGCATAAAATCAAAAAATATTTTTTTTTTCTTCCATTGTCAGCTTTTTTCTATCGTTCATTATTAATGTCACTCTCCTAAAGAGAAAAAATTTTTATATACTAAAAATGATTTTTTTCATGTCAATGTATCAGCCTATATAATATTTTTTAAAAATGTTTATTTTAGTTTTTACGCTTAAGGTACAATCCTTAACCTTAACATAGACACGGTTAGGTACTATAGCTTCCGACACACTAAGATGTACTACTATTTGGTATAGTAAATGATATTTACTAATAACATCTAGTCACTATCTTGTTTAGATTGTATTGTGATTGACTTATCTGCACCAATAAGGACTCAACTATCAGAATCACTTCCATGATTAGTCATCAATCAAATATTAAGTTATTAATACATAATTATATCTTATTAAAGAAAATATTAACTCTAAGTATTATAAGACATTCTTTAAGTCATGCTCGAGCCATCTAGTATGAGCAGAAACTCTATAATATGGCCAAGTTTTTACGGAAACTACTAGTTCTGTTGCAAGAAAAACCCATTTGTACAGAATCTAGTGCACTTTTCACTACATATGATCCTAGTAGATACTATATAATGCAATCTGGTAATAACTGTATCGATTCAGAACACAACAGAAAATTTGACCTGCTCCTAAAAATATGCTTAGGACAGGAGTAATCGTAACGGTTGCAAACAACCCCATGCCTTCAGAAAAATCTGTAACCTACAGGACAGCAGAAAATTCTGATTTTGCTAGATACAAAATCTTCTTGTAATGTTTCTAAAAATACAGTGGATTTACGAATAGATTGAATGATACCCTGTATTTTAATATAAATATGTTGCTATAATAAATTTATCTAAGGTCTTTACGGAAAACACTTTAAAAGCACTTGCGTCAGGATACGCCTTACGTCAGAGTTATGTTACATTTTATATAAAAATAATTTTTTGCTATACTCCCGACCAATCTTAATATTTCCTGTAGAATAAAACATTCTGTTAGCTAATATTAATTAAGCGTATATCTCTAGCGCTTATTTGCCATTAATTATCCTACTAATGCCGACTAAGAATAGATCCATTGATTAAAAAGCTGAGAATTGATTCTTTTCCAGAGATTTGTTCAGTAATGAACATCTTAGATGAAAATTAATTTTTCAATCTATCCTTGCTGTATAGATACCTCATTAAAAATTACAATAGAGCTAATCTATATTCTGATCAAATTTATAGTAGAAATTCAAAATTAGATGAATAATAGGCTTGAATCGACCTGTTGCAGGTTTCCTTTATTAACACAGCAGAGACAACATGACAAGATAATGCTATGTGTAAATATACACTAAACCAACGTAATTTATCACATTACAATAAGCTTATCACCAACAATAATTCTAACGATTAGTCTCTCATCTAGTCTGACCTGCATTGTGAATGTTGTATGCAAATCCATTACAACAGTAGTATCTTTATAAGATACATCTTGTTCAGTAATGCAAATCTTCATACCATAAAGACAAAAAATCTTGTAAGATTTTTATACATATCGTATTATTAGATATAATTTCATAGTACAATATACGACTCGTTGAGTACACGTCATTTCATTTAATATCCGTTAATCAAATCCACTACTTTATTCTTAAATATTTTTATTGATAATTTATGATTTTTTTTGTGTAATATGCAGTAATTCATTTTTCTTGTTTAAATCTTATATCTATCATCTCTTCCTGTAGCAGCATATAATAAATAGTTTCTATACCGCTTGATATGGCTGATTATAAATAGAGGATGAAATATCTAGAACGAGTCACATCAGATTGGTATTGCTGTATTTAGTAAGGAACTGCCTTGTTTTATCAAAATCAGTACAATTTATTTTATTTAAGGCAAGTTGCTCTATAACGCAATCTTTTTAAGCAAATTTTTAGTTGCTGATCTAACGGTGCGCTCATCATCATAATTTTTTTAGTATGTGGATGCATAAAAGATAATGTAGCTGCATGTAAAAAAATACGTTTTAGTCCAGTACCTGCCAGGTGCTTACTAAAATTAGAATTTCCGTAACGATTATCCAAAATAATAGGATGACCTATATGTAAAGCATGTGCGCGAATTTGATGCATACGTCCAGTTATAAGAGATGCTTTAACTAAAGTTGCAATGTTAGCATAGTTTTCTTCTACTTGGAATAAGGTTTGAGATGGTTTGCCGTCTTGATGAACCTTTACCGCGCAATGATGATTCAATTGAGTTGTTTTTAATAATGGAACATCCACAACCTTTACATGAGTTGGCCACCGTCCTTGAACAAGAGCTAAGTAGTTTTTTTCCATGCTGTTTGTACGTAATTGCTCATGGAGCATACGTAAGGAGGATCGTTTTTTGGCTAATAATAAAATACCTGATGTATCTCGGTCAAGGCGGTGCACTAACTCAAGAAATTCTGTAGCCGGCCGTAATGAACGTAATGCTTCAATAACTCCATACTGTAGACCACTTCCCCCATGTACCGCTATCCCAGAAGGCTTATTCAGTCCTACTATATATTCATCTTCATAAAGAATCGAGTCTGCTAATTTGGTAAGTACGGTTATTTTTTTTGATATTTTAGCGTGTTCTGGTTTGGTGATGCGAATTAATGGAATATGTATCTCATCTCCAATTTGTAGTTTATAGCATGGTTTAATACGCTTTTTGTTAATTCTGACCATCCCAGTACGTAATATCCGATAAATCATACTACGTGGAACACCTTTTAATTTATTGTGTAAAAAATTATCTATACGTTGTGCTTCGAATTCTGGAAGTATCAAAAAACTATTTTTAAAGAGAGTGTGATTATACATCATGAGCCATTCTATATAGTGATATATTATACCTCTGGTTTTTCATGCATTAGGTGCCTGTATTTACCACCTGAGTACTTATTAGATAAGGTACCACCATCATGCAGAAATCTATTTAATGTAGATTAAATGGATTTCTGCATGATGGTGGTACCTTAAGCAGATCACATGATCGCTATTAAAATTACTAGGATGCATAGGCCAGTGGAAAAAACCTAATCGTTTACTATATTTGTATTCTAGATTATAGCGTATGTTAGAATATGATGTGTATTAAACTTCAATAGCTCCACGCAATTTTTGCATAGCATTTTTCTCTAACTGTCGAATACGTTCAGCAGACACACCATAATAATTCGCTAATGCCTGAAGGGTGGTTTTATCTTTTTCGTCTAACCATCTTGCTTGAATAATATGCCGACTACGATCATCAAGATCTTTTAATGCTACACCAAGCTTATCAGAGGCATAATCTCCCCAATTCTCTTCCTCAATACCATTCGAAAAATTAGACGATAGGTCTTGTAAATAACAAGTTGGAGCTAGCGTTTCATGTTCAATATCATCATTTGGTTGAGGGTCAAAAATTAAATCTTGCGCAGACATTCTCGATTCCATTTCACGAACATCCTTACTGCTAACTCCAAGTTCTCGAGCAACCATATCAACTTCATCTTGATTAAACCACCCTAAACGTTTTTTAGTTTTTCGAAGATTAAAGAATAACTTACGCTGCGCTTTTGTAGTGGCAACCTTAACAATACGCCAATTACGCAACACATATTCATGAATTTCTGCTTTAATCCAGTGTACAGCAAAAGACACTAAACGCACACCGACTTCTGGATTAAAACGGCGCACTGCTTTCATAAGACCAATATTACCTTCTTGAATTAAATCTGCTTTTAGTAATCCATAACCAGAATAATTACATGCGACATGCACTACAAAACGTAAGTGTGATAAAATCAATGCCTTAGCTGCTATTAGATCACCACGGTAATATAACCTCTCAGCCAATTCCTTTTCCTCACTTGCTGTTAACATTGGCCAAGAATTTACTGCCCGAATATATGCATCTAAGTTTCCTAAAGAAGAAACTATGAGAGTTTGTATTTCTTTAGTCATTTGCGCCCTCTCTTGATAATGAGATGTAATAATAGGATCACTCTAAAGCCACTGATAATACTATGCTCAGTAATCAACGCTACAGGCTATTGCTATCAATAGAGATATACTCACTATGATAGGGCATAATAACTTGTATATAACTAAATATCTTGATATTAAGTATTTATATTTTAGTCGCTATATCAATGATAACTTTACCAATATATAAACATATTACAATGCTCTGTTATCATCTAATCCTCTATATCAGATATTACCTGAAGATCGTATAAGCAGACAACAGAAATAGCTTAGGCATTAGGGTGGTCTATGATCTACAGTGAATCACTGGTGATAGATGAGTTAACATATCTAGTTTATATTGTAGATTCGTAATCTAATCTATCTCTTAGATACAGTAAAACCACTTATATAGTGAGACTTTTGCGCTACTCAACACGCTTATCGCGATCATGCAAGCCACGCTCTTCTAAATCTCGATAAATCATATGCTGTTGCAATAAAGTTACTAAATTGCTAACAATATAATATAGAACCAGCCCTGATGGAAAACACAAGAAAAAGACAGTAAAAATAACTGGCATAAAAGTAATAATTTTTTGCTGTATGGGGTCTGTTGCTGTTGTTGGTGATAACTTCTGAATAAAAAACATAGTAGCACCCATTAAGAGTGGCAGGATATAATATGGATCCTGTTCAGATAAATCTTTAATCCAGAAAACAAATGAGGCATGTCTAAGCTCCACTGATCCAATAAGCATATAATACAGTCCTAGAAATATAGGCATTTGAATTATTAACGGCAGACAACCTCCCAGTGGATTGACATTTTCTCTTTTGTATAACGCCATCATTTCCTGACTCATGCGCTGCTTATCCTCTCCGAATCGCTCACGCATCGATTGAATTTTGGGCTGCAGAACACGCATACGAGCCATAGAAGTATACTGAGCTTTACTAAGTGGATATGTAACGCTACGCACAATTAACGTAATAAGAACAATCGAAAAACCCCAATTGTTGATAAAACGGTTAATAAACTGTAATAATTTAAATAGAGGCTGCGAAATAAACCATAGCCAACCATAATCTACTGTTAATTCTAAATATGGAGCTACAGTAGTCATACGGCCCTGAACTTCTGGCCCAACCCATAATGTAGCTGCTAGAGTCTTTTGAAAACCGGGTAAAATGATCACTGGCTCTGATTGGCAACTGATAGAAACTATATTATTATCTAGATTTTTTGTATACAGTATATTACTACCCATTGTTTTTGGGATCCAGATAGCAGCAAAATACTGCTGCAACATGGCTATCCAGCCATTTTTAGTTATTACATTCAAGTTCTTGTCTTTTCCAATAGTTTCAAAGTCATACTTGGAGTATTTGCTCTGACTACTAGAATAAGCCGCACCACGAAAAGTGTGTAGAGCAAAATTTTTACTATTCGTATTACGATGTTCTGGTAACTGAATAGTCTGCCTAAGCTGACCGCACATTGCAACCTCTATGGGTTCTATTGATCTATTATCAATTTGATAGGAAACGTCAATAGCATAATCGCCGCGCCGTAAAACAAAGGTTTTAATATAAGTAACATTATTTTTTGAAATAAAAGTTAACGGAATGCGTAATTCATTCTGATTATTAGATAGCTCAAAATGCTTTTGTTTACTAACATAAACCGGTCTTTTATCATAAGATAAATCATCTAGTCCATCATGACCGGTTAATCCGCTTTTGGCTTGATATAGAAAATCTGGGCTAGACTCTAAAAGTAAAAAAGGATGCTCCGAACCTAATTTATCTGAATAAGCTAATAATGCAGCCTCATCAATGTCACCCCCGCGAGTATTAATGCATAAAGATAACACATCGGTTTTAACTGTAATGACAGTATCTAAGTTGCTTTGTAACTTGTCCTGCTGCATTTTATGACTATCTGAGCTCACGATCTTCTGTATTGCTTGATGTGATGTTGGCTGAATAGTTTTTTCCATGTAAAAAACTTGCCAGATAACAAAAGATATAAACAGACAAGTAATTACCAAGAATTTGCTTTTAGCATGCATTATTCAGGCTCTCTGAAATCAATGTTTACGTGGCGGCAATGGATTATTATCACAAGAACTCAAAGGATGACATTGTAATATGCGCTTTATGGATAACCAACTGCCTTTAAATACTCCAAATCTTTGCAATGCCTCAATACTATATTGCGAGCAGGTTGGCTGAAAACGACAGCGCGGCCCTAAAAATGGGCTTAGAGCACATTGGTAGACTCTTACGATAAGGATTAAAATTTGTGAGCCAAGAGACAATGACGATTCCATAATTTCTCCAATGCTATTGTGAAAGCATTGTTATCAAGAGCAATAATCCCACTTTTTACTATAACTACAAAATCCATCGCTGGAAGTTGGTGTTGATTGTAACGAAAACTTTCCCGTATTAATCGTTTAATTCTATTTCGTTCATGTGAATGTTTAAGATTTTTCTTAGAAATAGCACAGCCAATCCTTGGATGTCCTAGTGAATTCAAACGCCCAAGAATAGTGATATAACTTGCACTGACTCGTTTCGGATTCTGAAAAACAAACTTAAAATGCGTGGAAGTTAACAAGCGCAACTGCTTGGGAAATGAATATTCCGTCATATATGATACAAAGAAATTAATGCTTATTACTTGAGACAGTTAGACGTACTCGACCTTTAGCTCGTCTATGAGATAAAATTTTACGACCGTTTTTGCTTTTCATACGAGCACGAAAACCATGGGTGCGGTTACGTTTAATCACAGATGGCTGGAAAGTGCGCTTCATACCTTTTACCTAGATTCTAACTAAAATATTTTTAGTACACATCAAACATATTAAATGTACCTGCGTGTACACCTATACCGGATTTGCCTTGCCTATACTGCTCGTCACGTTGGAGTCAAATGATGCAACCTCATAAAGGAAAGCAATAAAAGTGCAAACTATAACAGTATTTAAATTCTAAACTTTCTATACAGATAGAATTTTTATAAAATCCTACAATTCTACACTAGTTAGATACAATGTATCTTGTTATATCTGGGAAAATTTGATTCCCCGATAGCAGCGTATTAGAGTAATGCTCAGTATGATGATATACAATTATAAATTTTACTTTGTATAGATTCAGGTGATGATTGTATAAGTAGAGTTATCTCTAATTTTAACTTTGCAAAAATTGCATAGTCGGGATTGCCTTTAAAGCAATGAAAGAAATAGAAAATATTAAAATTATATTACATGCTATAATTAATATGAACATGCATATCACAGTGCGTCTTGATTATCTGTCATGATAATATTGCTGGCACAAAAACAGTTTAGTATTTTAATAGGCATTTATTTTAACTCATAAAATTATAATACATATATATCAAAAATGCAATATGTATAAAAATTTTTCTGAATTTGTCATGATCTAAGCAAACCGTTCAATTGCTAATGCCACACCATCTTCTGTATTACTTTTTGTAATAAATTTTGCCACCGACTTTACCCGGGAAATACTGTTGCTCATGGCTATACTTATACCTGAATACTCTAACATAGCTAAATCATTTTCTTGATCACCAATCGCCATTATTTCACTCCTTGCGTATCCTAACATTTCTGCTATAAATCGTAAAGCTGCACCTTTGTTTGCTCGTTTATCAAGAATTTCCAGATAGTACGGTGAACTTTTCATAATAGTATACTGCTGTAATGCCTTTTCTGGGATACGAGCAATAGCAGCATCTAGTCGATCTGGTGGATCTAGCATCATAACCTTTGGAAAGGTTAAATTACAGTCCATGTCACCTACAGAGCAATAACGCAGAGGAATGCCAGTCATCCAAGCTTCGTGTATAGTATATTTGCTAATATCTCTATTGGATGTAAACATCTCTGTTTTAGTAAAAGCCTGAAAATGCACTTCTAATACTCGTGATAATTCTTCAAAATACAGATAATCATCAAAACCTAGTAATACCTCAAAAAGACATTCTCCACTTTTTGCATTCTGAATTAACGAACCATTATTAGTAATGCAATATTGATTATCCTGATGAAGAGCTAGCTCATGTAAGTATTGCTCTACACCAATAAACGGTCTTCCGGTAGCAAGGATAACGTTAACCCCCTGGTTATTCACTCTCTGAATAACCTTTTTTACTTTTTCTGTTAACTCATGCTTCGGGTTAAGTAATGTCCCATCCATATCAATTGCAATCAATTTAATCGTCATACTATCCTCAGGATATTAATATTCTTCTTACGCTAGTATCATGCAGCTAAAATTTATAATTTGTGATGTAGAAGTCAAAAGCTAAAAACAGTTATCGCTCTGTAATGTACTTTATTTTGAAGACAATATTTCTGCACTTAATTTATCGATTCATTCTGAATCACTATAAAATATATAGCCTTAAGACTGGTGTGCAGATTGGTTCTCATAATATTTAAATTTTGATTAAAAATTAGATATCGATATGAACCGCACGCAGGGCATTGTCTTCAATAAAAGCGCGACGCGGTTCTACTATGTCCCCCATTAAAGTTCTAAAAAGTTGATCAGTTTGAAAAGCATCTTGGATAGTCACTAAAAACATGCGCCGACTGCTGGGGTTCATTGTAGTCTCCCATAATTGCTCCGGGTTCATTTCACCTAAACCTTTGTATCTCTGCACTGATAGACCCCGACGTGATTCTGATATCAACCACTTGACCGCCTGCTCAAAAGTGGACACCGATTGACGACGATCTCCGCGTACTACATAGGCGTCTTGTTTAATCAGATCCCGCAATTGCTCACCTAATATGGAGATTCTATGATATGTCTCGCTACATATGAAATCATTATCTAAACAATACTCCGTATCTATGCCATGTATACGTCCGCGCAGTATTGGCTCAAATAAGTCTAATTGAGGATTCTTCCTTACAATTCCCTGGTAGCATCTACCGTTGAAATTATTGTTATTTAACTTGTGTAGTAGACCCTGCAACCAATCGTTTACTACCTTCTCTATCGTTAAATTACTTAAAGTTTGATGATAAATTAGCACATTTAGTAATTCTATCGGATAGACGCGCTCTAATTTTTTAATCATTCTATGTGTATAGTGAAATGTATTTACTAATACTTCAAGCTGTTTTCCGCTTAATGCTGATATGTTATCGCCAATGTGTAACACAGCCTTATCAAGCGCAATAGACATTTGATACTGATCCATAGCCTCATCATCTTTAATATATGTTGCTTGCTTACCTTTTTTGACTTTATACAGCGGTGGCTGTGCAATATAAAGATGCCCTCGCTCGATAATTTCTGGCATTTGGCGATAAAAAAACGTTAAGAGCAACGTGCGAATATGTGATCCATCAACATCCGCATCAGTCATGATAATAATATTGTGGTAACGCAATTTATCTGGGTTATACTCATCACGACCAATGCCACAACCTAAAGCAGTAATTAATGTTGCTACCTCTTGGGAGGCCAGCATTTTATCAAAACGCGCTTTTTCTACATTCAGAATTTTTCCTTTTAACGGTAGAATAGCTTGATTTTTTCGATTGCGCCCCTGTTTTGCAGAACCACCAGCTGAATCGCCTTCCACTAAATAGAGTTCAGAAAGAGCTGGGTTTTTTTCTTGGCAATCAGCTAACTTTCCTGGCAAACTAGATAAATCTAATGCACCCTTTCGGCGAGTGATTTCTCGTGCACGGCGAGACGCCTCGCGCACACGCGCTGCATCAATAATTTTTCCAACTATTATTTTTGCATCACCTGGGTGCTCTAGTAGATAAGCGTAAAGCAACTCATTCATTGTTTGTTCAACTACTGTTTTTACCTCGGATGAAACTAGTTTATCTTTAGTTTGTGAAGAAAACTTTGGGTCTGAAGATTTGATCGATATGATAGCAATCAGGCCTTCGCGTGCATCATCACCAATAGTAGTAACCTTAGCTTTTTTAGTATACCCCTCTTTATCCATATAAGTATTGAGGGTGCGAGTCATGGCAGATCGAAAACCTATAAGATGAGTGCCACCTTCACGTTGGGGAATATTATTCGTAAAACAGTGTATAATTTCTTGAAAACCATTATTCCACTGCAAGGCCACTTCTATACCGATATCATCTTTCTGAGTGGCATAATAAAATATATTAGGATGAATCGGCGTCTTATTTTGACTTAGGTATTTGATAAACTCTTGCAACCCCCCTTTATAATGATAAAAATCGTTTTTACCATCCCGTTTATCTTCTAGAGCTATAGATACTCCAGAATTGAGAAAAGATAATTCCCGTAAACGTTTTGCTAACACCGAATACTCAAAGTCTATAACATTTTTAAAAGTATTATAACTAGGCCAAAAACGGACTAATGTGCCTGTCAAATCAGTATCACCTATGATGTTCAGTGGAGTTTGTGATGTACCATGTATATAGGTTTGAAAATATATATTGCCTTCACGAAAAATGGTCAGCTCTAATTTTTCTGATAATGCGTTTACTACAGATACACCAACACCATGAAGCCCTCCAGATACCTTGTACGAGTTGTCATCAAATTTTCCACCAGCATGTAGAATCGTCATGATTACTTCAGCAGCAGAGATTCCCTCTTCTGTATGTATCCCAGTCGGAATGCCACGACCATTGTCGTGTATTGATACAGATCGATCAGGATAAATAGTTACGCTAATATGGGAACAGTAACCTGCAAGAGTTTCATCAATCGCGTTATCTACAACTTCAAAAACCATGTGATGCAAACCAGTCCCGTCATCTGTATTACCAATATACATACCAGGACGTTTTCGTACCGCATCAAGCCCTTTTAATACTTTAATGCTCGAGGAGTCATACATATTGGACATCAATTTTTCTCATTAATGTTAATTTTTAGATAAAAATGCTATTGTTATGTTACTTTCATCTACCTGAAAAACTTAATATGCACATATTATAAACGAATGGGCATAATGATATAGCTTGCAGAGGGCATAACTGGATCTTTAATTTGCACACTAGATGTAGAATCAGTTAGCAATATACAAACATTGTTACCCTTTAATGTATTCAACACATCTAAAATATAACTAACATTCAAGCCAATTTCTATCTGATCGCCACTATAGATTACATCCAGGACCTCCTCCGCTGCTTCTTTCTCTTGATTATACGCTGTAATTTTTAGCTGATTCTCACTAACATGCAGGCAGATTCCACGAAATTTAGCATTAGATAAAATAGACGCCCTTACAAGGGCTTGTTTCAATGCTTCACGCTTAACCTCTATAGTTTTTACAGATGGAGATGATATAGATATAGCGCGACGATAGTCTGGAAACCGACCATCTATTAACTTAGAAATAAAGATGAAATTACCAATAGAAATACGAATATTATTTTTTCCAAGTTCTATCTCTAATGGTGTATCACTGCCGTCTAGTAGACGCGCAAGTTCTATCACACCTTTACGCGGAACAATTACGGAGTAACTTGCTAATAAATGGTCTACTGACATAGAACATATTGCTAATCGATGTCCATCTGTAGCAACTGTATATAATGTTCTTTCTACTGTTTCAAATAGCATGCCATTCAGGTAATATCGTACATCTTGATTAGCCATAGAAAACTGCGTAGCGTCAATTAGGCGCTTTATAGTGCCTTGATTTACAGTAAGAACAACCTCACTCTTCGAGTAATCCAGGTTAGGAAAATCGCTAGCTGGTAAAGCAACTAGAGAAAAAAGACTTCGCTGCGATCGCACCAGAACTCGGTCTCCCTCAAGGCATACGAAGAGTTCAGATCCTTCTGGTAATCCACGACAAATCTCAAAAAATTTACGCGAAGGAATGGTAGTCATTCCCAATACATGCTCTTTAGTGAGTGAAATACGCACTGCTATTTGCATTTCTAAGTCAGTACCGGTCAAAGACAGAGCTCTGTCTTTGACTTCTAACAAAAGATTGCTAAGAATAGGTAACACAGGACGACTACCTAATGTAGCACTAACATGTTGCAATGGTTTTAACAAGCGCTCACGTTCTATACTGAATTTCATAATATAAAAAACCTGGTGCATTACAAATTAAGAGGACAAAATCTTAATCAGAGTCGAAAAGTCTTCTTGAATATCCCTATTGTCTTCATGCAGCTATTCAAGATTTCCACAGGCATGCAGGATCGCAGTTTGCTCGCGCTACCCAAAACATAACCAACTTCTGGTAAATCATAATGAGTTAATCCTTTATCTATTGCCATTGCGATCTGTCTTGAACGGGGGGACTGAGTGAGATCTGCAGTTTAATAATAAAATTAACGACTTGAATTGTATAATACTAAGCTAGTTTGTTTTTGAACAACATGAATAGTGATTGGTTGGTCCTGTAATACTAGCGGATCACAAATCGCTTCCCAAAAACATCAACTGTGATTGCATGAATAGTAAATTCTGCATTATCTATGACATGATTAAGTGCGGCTTTTCATGCTTGCATATGAGAGTAGACTCTCATAGCAATAGAGCATCCTACTTCTTCTGATAAGAGGATATTGTTTTATAGGCTGGGTGTTAAAATCCTACACATGCTGCAATCTCTGGCAGATGAGTCGAAACTATTTAAATACCCATCACAATCGTGATCACAGTCTATCTTCTAAGCTATGCATACCTTTTTGGTGACGATCAGAAGTCAAAATAATCTGCTAATTGCCTTCTAAAAGTGTATTGAAGGCATTAAAAACTCTTTTTGGCAGTGCTCCTTACTGAGTAGTACAAAACTGAATTTAATCAATCAGTAGCGCTTTTCTGAGCAATAATAGCATTTACATTTCTCAATTGCATTGGTTTCCAATATCTTAACCCTATCGCTCGCAAAACGTTCAAATCGCATATATATCACAGTTTCTTTAGATGTTTTGGTTAACATCTCACCCCCTACCACATGTAATAGATATGTTTTATTTGGCCCGATTCTGCTATTAAAGAAACATATGGTTACACGTAGCTCACCCAAGATAATCTGTTACTTATTACGCGACTACATACATAATGGATGTAATTAATCCTCAATAAAGCTTTCAAAGTTATATCTAGCATTCACATTAGAGCCATAAGCAATGTCTAATAATTTTATAACATCATAACACCGCATTAAACGCATAGATGATTTCTACTTACCTGTATTACAATTGTACAAGTACTAGCGATAGTAGGTTCTCTCCCTAGAGGTTGAGTGACTATGTGGTAGCTAGATTTTCTATCTACCTTATTAAAAAAGCAACAGAACCTTGGCGCTACCAAAATTTTTAGGAGGACATTGATATATGAATAGATTTATCTGCAATCTATTTTAGCACAAAATGATGGCGCGCACCAATCTAGCGTATTATTATTTATTTTAGCTTGTAAAGATCTTATCTAAATGCTGAACTCGATCTTAGGTAGCTTAACCTGTCAACAGGTAAGACACTAGAGGCATAGCCTCAGTAAGACGGCGGCCCCACTGAACAAATCCAAAATACCAGAACTTAAATAATACATTATTTAATTTTTTGTAAAATGTTACCAAGTTTTAATACAAAAAGGCACTGGCTCTTTATTTTGTTTTGCTTAATCTAGCGATCTATAATATCTATAATAGTTGTAAAAATGATGAGCCATTATTTGTATTGTTTGACAACAGGCTATGATAAGGCAAAACGCAATCGAATTCTTGACCTGATATATAACACTCTCCATTACCCTAAAGCGCATAAACCATACACAACTATGGGGGACATACGGAATGCACAAAAACTAATACATAATAAATTATATCCATCGGAATTTCTGATTAGACACCTATCCTAATCCTATATGTATTTCTTTTGTGATACAAGATAATCCGCCTCCTAGTCATTCAGCTGAGTGATGATATGTAAATTCTATTTATATACTCAATATGCATTCAAAATGCTATATTGTTTTGCATATAGTATCATCAAATTACCAGATGATCTTGAACAAAATACATCTAAATATCATACATTTATTACTAATGCAGAGACCACTGAATCTATCATGTAAGGAGAGATTATGTCTCGTCCAATTGCAGCAATCATTAATCAAAAGGCATTGCAAAATAATCTCTCTATAGTGCGTCAGATGATTGGTAGTGCACGACTTTGGGCTGTAGTAAAAGCTAATGCATACGGTCATGGTATCAAGAAAACTTGGCAAAGCCTACACCAAGCAGATGGTTTTGCATTACTGAGTATCGATGAAGCCTTATTACTACGAGAAGGTGGTTGGAAAAAACCTATTTTATTATTAGAAGGGTTTTTTCATCCTGACGATATAACTATCTTAGATCAGTACAATTTAACCACAATTGTGCATAGTCCATGGCAGATTCAAGCACTAGAAAGAGCCAAGTTGCGGGCTCCCTTAGATGTCTATCTAAAAATGAATTGCGGTATGAATCGTCTTGGTTTTCAACCGGATGATATCTACTCTACTTGGCAAAAACTAAAAGCGATAGAAAATGTTGGCACATTAACACTTATGACGCATTTTGCGGAAGCGGGGTATAAACAAGGCGTGACAGAGCCAATGAAAAAAATCTCTCAAGCTTCACAGGGTCTGAACTGTCAAATGTCACTAGCTAATTCTGCGGCTATCCTGAGGCATCCTCAGACCCATCTTGACTGGGTTCGTCCTGGCATTATCTTATACGGCGCTTCTCCAGATGGTCATCAAAAGATGATATTAGGTAGTGGTTTAGAACCTGTTATGACACTCGCTAGTGAAATTATCGCTATTCAAACGATCCCCCTTGGATCAAAAATAGGCTACCATAATAGCTATCGCGCTAACTGTGAACAACGCATTGGAATAATAGCCTGTGGCTATGCGGATGGCTATCCACGCCATGCCCCATCTGGTACCCCAGTAAGGGTTTTAGAGAAAATAACAAAAACTATTGGAACTGTCTCTATGGATATGATGGCTATCGATTTAACAACGTGCCCCCAGGCGTCTATTGGCAGTAAGGTGGAACTCTGGGGAAAAAATGTTAAAATTGATGATGTTGCAACAGCATCTAAAACTGTGGGGTATGAACTTATGTGCGCGTTATCTCCACGAGTTCCAGTCAAACTTGAGTAAAATCATAGACGGAGGACTTAGCGACCTATAGATCAGTCTTTTGGTGCAGATGATCACTTGCACAGTATCAATAACATAAGTTGTGCTTGTATCAAGGATACATAATATGCATACTTAATATATTTAAGTTGTACTGAAAGTTTCGAGTATATGATTGGTTGTATACGTGCAATCATTATAGAACCTCATATTACCATATGACTACAGAATTTAGTAACATGTGTCTTAGTAATGTGTGTGTCGATTACATTACCATAGAGTACAAAAGTTATAAAATACTTATACAGACCTACGATCATCATCAAATTAGTATTAATATAAATTAATCTCACTATTAATTTATATTAATATCACTATTGCTAGTATACGCTTTAGTACGTTAGAATAACGCCCTCGTATATTTTTCAAAATATGTAATTTTTAATCCTAATAATGTTAGTGGATATCACCTAACAGCATCTTGTGAAAAGCACGGCATCATAGAATCAGTGACTCATGATACATCATTCACGTCCGATTATAAAATATTCTAATTCATCAGAATAAAACCCTTTAGTTTGTAGATCGGGTAAGACTTTATTGCTCATGCTATTTGTGACATAACTATTAATTGATATATATAAAAATATAATGGCAGTGAACGTTCTAAACTGTTTGAAAATTTCAAAATGAAATTTTTATATACATACAGTATGTTACACAAGACAAACATTCATTCTTAATTCATAAACATTAAGCATCTAATTATGATTAGATTAGTATGTGATATGAGTTTTATAGCTATACAACATGTATATTAATAGCATAAAACCCCCCGATAAAATCTTTTGTTATATTCAAGTCATATAGAGGCGATAATGCTACTCAAAATACAAAAAAATATATTTATTAGATATATATCATAGTTTCCTAGCATAAACACTAGATACAAAGTTATGCGATTTCTCTAAACATAAGCATTATTACAACGCTGATGATTTTAGATAGAGATCAAACAGAATTAAAACAATATTCAGAAATTTTAAACTATTAACACAAACTGCTAAAATTTTTAAAATATTTCTATAAAGTAGAAATTGAGAGGATGCTCTGTGAAAACACCAAGGTATTCTATGCAGTGATCTTTTCGTTAGTTTCACAGGCATATAATGTATTTTGCATCAGTGTCGCGACAGTCATTGGTCCTACTCCACCTGGCACTGGCGTAATCCAAGATGCCCGATGACAGGCTTGATCAAAATCAACATCACCCACTATCTTGCCATTTGTCAAACGATTAATACCAACATCAATAACTATTGCACCACATTTAATCCAAGAGCCAGGAATCAATCTAGGTTGTCCAACTGCTACTATCAGTAGATCGGCTTGTGATACAAAAAAATCTAGGTTTTTTGTAAAACGATGTGTAATAGTTGTGGTGCAACCAGAGAGGAGAAGCTCCATGCTCATTGGTCTTCCAACAATATTAGAGGCCCCAACAACTACTGCATGAAGTCTAAAAATATTAATATGATAACGCTCTAATAAAGTTATTATACCACGAGGTGTACACGGTCTTAACATACTTGGGGAACGCTTACACAAACGGCCCAGATTGTACGGACTAAAACCATCGACATCCTTAATGGGAGCGATGCTTTCCATAATTAGACTCGAGTCTATTCCTGGTGGCAACGGTAACTGCACCAGGATTCCATCAATATTAGCATCATGGTTAAGCTGTTGAATTAATTCTAGAAGCTGGACTTGACTAGTATGAGCTGATAAATCATACAAACGTGAAAAAAAGCCAACTTCTTTGCAAGCATAACATTTGCGAGCGACATAGACCTGTGAAGCTGGATCTGAACCCACTAATACTACTGCTAGACCTGGAGTACGCTTACCTGAAGCTAAACGTATTTTGATACTCCTAGCAATTTCTTGACGTATCTTCTGCGCAATCCTTTCACCGTTAATAATTTTTGCAGGCATCAGATGAGGCGTCCCTCTGCATTACACTCGACAATTGTGAAGCGCATCGATGTTTAGTTATACCAAAATGGATAGTTACGTTAAATGTATATAATTTACCTGTATGTGTATTTTACTGTATATGTATTTTACGTGATCTTTGATCACACTTATCATGATATTTTAAAAATACTTTATGGTATATAATCTCAACATCAAATATACATAAAGTAATATTTTAGTAGATGGTCGTAGATAACCAAAGATAATAATACTTTACATACAGTATCTAAAACCAGTATCTAAAACATACTGTATCTAAAGTATTCTAAGATTCTTGAAACTATAACACCAAAGACTATGCTGCACTATTGATTTTTACATATCTCTGTGGTTGTTGCAACTAAATCAGTCACAATGCTATTGAAATTTTTATATTTATTAACAGTCTGTAGCTTTGACATAGAGAGACCTCAGACTGAAAACCAATATAATATTGTATTAGTAATAACGACTATCTTACATTGTCTAAGTCTAACATTTATTATGATTATGATATCATAATAAATGTTAGACGATGTTAGACTAACATATCATAATAGCTGTTATCATCCCATAGGCTATTTATAGAATATGAAGTAATACTTTAAACTCAGTGCGTCATAAGTAGAATCTAAACTATAGCAGAGTGCTTGCTTACATTAATATCAATTGCGTTTACACTGCGTAAAATCAGTCTCTGCACTAATATTCAGCTATTAGCCTAGTATTTACCTAGTATTCGCGGCCACATATCTGACGATTTTGCAGTTCTTTGTTACGCTAATTGTAATTATTGAAATTGCAATCTATTACAAACTAACGCTTATGACTTTTAAATACATGAGCAGTAAGATACATAGCAGAATTAACAGTAAACTATAACATTAAGCTTAAAAACACAGTATACAGATAAATTATTTTCAAAAGCCAATTCCAATACATATGCACTACGAACATTACCCATCCATCTTGAGTTGAGAAACGAATATCACGGAAACTCACTGAAAATTTTTATTAATATTGACACAAACTCACGCACCTGTATAATTCTTACTCAGAATAAAAAATACTTCCTTTTTTAATGTGATTGATCTGTGTAGTCGCATCATATACAAGTTGACTCATAGTTAACAACTCTCAGTTAGATATAATCATCATGATTACAATCAATATAATTTAACAGACTTAGAAAGTGAATTAAACTCAATCAGTATTTACGTCGTAATAAGGATCCAGTGTCTATATCCAGAAAGAAGATTTTACTCTGATTCGAAGAACTAATCCATACAGTCTACATGTTATGTGGGCATGTTAAACACTAAAATTATAACAAATTATTTTACGTTATACTTATAACATCATATAAAATATATACTCAATGTATTATATATATAATAGCACAGTGCATGCACTGCATTGCAGTTAGTAATTGACTTACCTTACATTTTAAACATGATCTTTAAAAATTCTCAAAATAGAACGACAATTAATCTCTTGAGATGCATTTTTTATTAGATATTCAATAAAAGCATCAGAGACAGTATATAAATGTGATATTAGCGCACAATGCGCAACAATGCGCAGAGTATATCACTTCAAAATACATTCGTTTTAAACATACAATAAAGTTGTATGTACTAAAATTCCATATCAACCCACACAGGTTACATATTGCTGTTATATTGAGAATAATAGAAATATTCAGTGTATCCATCTCTCTTGAGCTCTAACGAGATGCCAAGAATTTTCTGGTGATACTAAAAAATCGCATAACTGCTAGTCAGGTCTATTTACACCACCAGTGATGCACTACATACATTGTGTCATATGAACGCTCTTTATCATGTGGCTTGATTTAATAACAATATTGTTATACGTATCAGTATACTTTACCTAGTATTAAAGTAAAACAGTTGACTCATCATATACATAACATATAATATTCATGTGGCATGCGCCCTTAGCTTAGCTGGATAGAGCACCGGCCTTCTAAGCCGTAGGTCACAGGTTCGAACCCTGTAGGGCGTGCCATCACTAGAGTTTTTCAGTTCTTCAAGTAACATTATAATGATACTATCATACATATATTTAGTATCGTATGGCATACTACATATATATTATGTATGTATAAAAAGAGTTAGATTAAGCAATACTAGTTCCCATGGCATCTATCATTAGCGATATATCTTTAGTTAAAGATTGCTTAAATATACAGAAAATATATATTCTTATAAAGAATAAAGAATCTGCGAAACTTAAACGCGCCATATAACATTTCGGCATTGTAATAATAATTACAGAACATAAAATATTCTGGTAGCTTATTTCATGATCACGGGATCGAACTGACTATTGCTAGTCATACCGGTAAGTGTTATTTATAAAACGCCATTTTATAAATAAAGAAAATCTGTATAAAAACAGAAATAGTGGTTTATACTTTTACTTTGATTTTTATGTAATTTTGAATCAACACTTAAATGAACAGTAATTATACTTAATAATATTAAAAAATTTAATAATATTAAAGAGTATTCTCAGAGGAAACTTCAAATGCAAAAAAAGAGCGGAGGTCTTTACAGGGGAGATGCAAAGAAGATCTCAGTTTGAGTATGTATATCAATAAATACTCAAACACAATTCATATAGATTATCCAGATCTTAAGCACATCGTGTTTTTTCTGAAATAGCTTTAATAGAATTAAGGCATAGCCTCATCGTATAAGATTAACAAACTAAACTAAGCAGTATTTATAATTGAGAAATAGGTTTAAAATTGAATAAAATTTACTCGCAATAGCATTTGCTAACAAAACATCATACTTAAAATATACATAAATCTATTCCTTAGATATGCTTACGTTCAAGAACTGATAATGACTCAGATGCACCACGGGCATAAACCCAGAAAACGTTTTGGACAACATTTTTTGCATGATCAATATATTATTGATGCTATTATTAATGCTATTGCTCCCCAGAATGGGGAGTTAATGCTTGAGATTGGACCTGGGCTTGGTGCAATAACGCAAAAAATAGGAAAACTGATAGATGCTCTAACAGTAATTGAAATTGACAGAGATCTAGCATCACGTCTCAAACATCATTCGTCTTTAAAGGGAAAGATCACTATCTTCCAACAAGATGCCTTAAAATTTGATTTTTCAGGTTTTTCAAAAAAAAAGAACCAATTATTACGCATCTTTGGCAACTTGCCTTATAATATTTCTACACCATTAATATTTTATCTTTTTAGTCATATTAGCGTCATTTGTGATATGTATTTTATGTTGCAACAAGAGGTAGCGGATCGTTTGTTAGCTTATCCAGGAAACAAAAATTATGGTCGTTTATCCGTTATGTCTCAGTATTATTGCCGGATGTTTCCAGTAATTCCAGTTCCACCCAATGCCTTTATCCCACCTCCAAAGGTTAACTCTAAGGTCGTGCGATTTATCCCTATAAGAACAGTACAACAATCACCCCAATTCATCTATGATTTACATCATATTACTACAGAAGCCTTCAATCAACGTCGTAAAAAAATACGAAATAGCCTTGGATACCTAATCTCTAGTAAGCGATTAATAGAAATGAATATTTCACCGGAGTTACGTGCAGAAGATGTTAGTGTTTTTCAGTATTGTCAATTAGCAGAGAAGTTAGCTAAAAATGATCAGTGACTGATGAACCGACCCATTTAATATAAAATATTGTCTAGTGCATCTCATATAGAACTGAAATCACAGTAAGTATACATATACGCACACCTCATACGTCCAGGTGAAACACCCTGTGCATCATTCAACAATACATCCGATCTATCAGAGTCATAAGTTCTTATATAATAAAAAGAGATAGGTCTGATCATGTTATATGACAATATATCTCTACTAACATTTAATATTTATTAGAAATGTAGTCTATACATAATTACTATGTAAAATCTATAATGGATAATGGTTATACTTTATAAGTGCTAACTATAGCCAGAATTAATAGATTCTAAAATCTCTATTTGAACATACGACAACGCTTTTGGTATACCTATTATAATGTCAGATTCTTATATTCTATATTTGGTAATATATTCTTATAATCTCTTCCGCCAGACATAATTTGTACCCAGAGCTCCAGATGGATTTTTGTTCCAAACATTACTTCCATATTTTGACGTGCTGCAACACCAATAATTTTTATCTTACCCCCTTTATGACCAATGACTATCTTTTTATGGCTTGTGCTTTCTACGAAAATGACCCCATGGATCGTTAACCCACCACGCTCATTGATAAAAAATTTTTCTATTGTAACTGTGACTGAATATGGAAGCTCTGCTCCGAGAGATCGCATGAGCTTTTCACGAATAACTTCTGATGCCATAAATTGTTTAGAGTGATTCATTATACATGTTTTTGGAAAATAGTGCTCTGACTGTGGAAGGTATTGGTGAACAATTCCACTAATAACATCAATATTTGTTCCTATCTTAGCAGATATAGGCACTATATCTATAAAATGTCTCTTTTGATTCAGGAGCTGCAGATACGGTAATAACAATTTTTTATCAGAAATATAATCAATCTTATTAATCACCAAAAGAACTAATGATTTATTTTTTAGGTTATTCATGACTATTTGATCAGAAATAGTCCAATTCATTCCTTCTATTATAAAAATTATGAGCCTGGAATTAGCAATAGAGTTTTTTGCTATTTGATTCATGCAGCGATCAGTAGTGCGTTTTTCTTCTATACATAAACCAGGTGTATCAATATAGATAGCTTGATATATTCCTTCGCTTTGAATTCCGATAATCTCATGACGCGTAGTATGCGGCTTACGTGAAGTAATAGAGATCTTCTGTTTGATAAGTTGATTCAATAAAGTTGACTTTCCCACATTCGGGCGCCCTATTATAGCAATAAAGCCACAGTAGGTGATGTTTTTTCTCATTCAATACCCAACTTAATTAAGGCTTTTTGAGCAGTTTCTTGCTCAGCTTGACGACGACTAAAACCAGTTCCTACTACTGGTTCTGTTATTCCACTAACTGTGCATTGAATCGTAAATGACTGATGGTGCTCTGAACCTTGTATCTGAGATACAAGATAAAATGGCAGCGGAAGATGGTTTCCTTGTAAGAATTCTTGCAGACGCGTTTTAGGATCTTTTTGTTCATTTCCTGGTTGAATAGTATGTAAACGAGAGTCGTACCAATTAAGAATCAACCGTTCTACCGTCTTCATGTTACTATCTAAAAATATGCCACCAATTAAAGCTTCCATAGCATTAGATAAAATAGATTGACGCTTATAGCCACCACTTTTCCATTCTCCTCGACTTAAAGTTAAATGCGAACCCAAATTAAACTCTCGTGCCATTTCGGCTAAGGTATAGCCACGTACTAATGTAGAACGCATACGACTCAACTCACCTTCATCAATACATGGAAAACTTCGATAAATTGCATAAGAAATTACGCAATTTAAAATAGAATCCCCAAGAAACTCGAACCTTTCATTATTTTGACGACTAGAACTGCGGTGTGTTAATGCCTGTTGTAATAATTCAATTTTTTTAAAAAAATAGCCTATCTTTCTCTGTAGATGATTCATGATTACCGTATCCATGGTTTGCCAGTGGCGATATTTAATAAATATACCTCTGTGGAGTGGCATACTTAATAATAATATACACACAGCATATATTGTGTATACACTGCGAACTGATATCATTCAGATCATAAAAATTATTAATTTAAGTCATACCTCTAAAATAATGCTTTAATGAATGATACCAATACGACCAAGACGTAAACCAGTTGGAAACTTACCTTCTTTTTTATCAAAACTCATCCATATAGCAGTTGCTTTACCAACCAAATTATTTTCCGGTACAAACCCCCAATAACGACTATCAGAGCTATTATCACGGTTGTCTCCCATCATAAAGTACATATTCTCTGGAACTAGCCAAGTCATCTTGGGCTCTGCGACCCCATTCTGAGAATAAGACCTAAAATTTTTCCATGCTCCATTGAATAATAAGATGCCGTGCTTCACACTATCGAGTGTTTCTATGCGAGTCACCAATCGATGATCTTCCGTTCTGAATTCTTCAATGAGTTCGTGTTTTATATTGTCTTTGAATTCCTCCTTATTAGGAGTGATGAATCTTTGATGATCTGTATTAACATCAGAATAAGTCACCTTCAATAAGCTTTTATAGTGTTTAGTATTCATAAAATCTGGCTGAATTGAAAGTGTTTTACTGAGAAGATTGTAGCTTACTAGATCACCGGGTAAACCAATTACCCGCTTGATATAATCTTGAGTGTTATCTTTTGGATATTTAAACACCACAATATCACCACGATGTGGATGCCCAGTCTCAATCAGAGTGCGTTGCGTCATTGGATTCTTCAACCCATATGAATACTTTTGCACTAAAATAAAATCACCAGGTAATAACGTTGGCATCATAGATCCTGAGGGAATCTGGAAGGGTTCATAACCAAATGAGCGAACTATGAATATTAACAAAAGTACTGGAAAGATTGATGCGATGCCTTCCACACATGATTTTAGTCTATACGATATAGTAGTTACATTACCAACAGGGTACTGCATTACATGTGCATTATCCTTAACTACCATCCTTTTAGCTGCCGTCAGGCACCATATTAAACCGCTAATAGACGTTGCAATTGCTAAAACTATTATGAATGTATGAGCCGTCATACCCACAACCTCTTGAATAAAATGATAAAATTTTATTTATTCTCTATAGAAACATGCATTATCGTAAGAAACGCTTCCTGCGGTAGTTCAATTTTTCCTATGTTTTTCATGCGTTTTTTACCATCTTTTTGTTTCTGAAGTAATTTCTTCTTACGACTAATATCGCCGCCATAACACTTAGCAAGAACATTTTTACGCAACTGTTTTACCGTACCGCGAGCAAAAATATTATTTCCAATACTCGCTTGTATAATAACTTCAAATTGTTGGCGAGGAATAATCTGTGTCAGTTTATTTACAAGCTCACGACCATAAAACTGCGCATGCTCACGATGAGTAATTAATGACAACGCATCGATGCGCTCGTTATTAATTATAATATCAACACGTACCATATCAGCCACGGAAAAATTTTTAAAACGATATTCCAGAGAGGCATAACCACGTGTCGTAGACTTAAGATGACTAAAAAAATCAAGAATCACTTCAGACATGGGTATATCATAAGTAAGGGCAACTTGTTTTTCATGATAAACTATACTTGTTTGGGTGCCACGTTTTTTAGTGCATAACATTATCACATTACCGAGATACTCCTGTGGTACTAACACTTGACATTCAGCAATTGGCTCACGCAACTCTACTATCTTATTACTTGGAGGCAACTTAGTGGGGCTGTCTATATCAATCAGATCACCATTAACTGTTTTGATTTGGTATACAACGGTAGGAGCAGTAATCATAAGCTCAAGGTTATATTCACGCTCGAGACGCTCTTTGACAATTTCCATATGTAACAAACCAAGAAATCCGCAACGAAAGCCAAACCCTAAAGCTGTAGAATTTTCTGGTTCATAAAACAATGAGGCATCGTTTAGACGTAACTTGCCTAAAGCATTGCGTAAGGATTCGTAATCATGAGATTTAATCGGAAATAAACCAGCATAAACTTGTGGTGCTACTTTTTTAAAGCCAGGTAATGCATTCATCGCTATATTATTAGCTAAAGTGAGTGTATCACCTACTGGCATACCCAAAACATCTTTTACACCACATACTATCCAGCCTACTTCACCGCAGTGTAAAATTCCGGTATCTTTGCGTTTTGGAGTAAAAATACCGGCACGATCTATTGTGTAAACCTGACCAGTGCTCATTACTTTAATTTTTGTACCTTGACGTAAAATGCCATTTTTAATACGTGTTAGAGACACAACACCAAGATAATTATCAAACCAGGAATCAATTATCAATGCTTGTAACGGCCCCTGGGGGTCCCCTATAGGTGGTGGAATATCCCGTATCAAACGCTCTAGCATATCAGATATTCCCACACCAGTTTTAGCTGAACACATGATAGCATCAGTAGTATCAAGCCCGATCATGTCTTCAATCTCTTGAAGAACTCTTACCGGATCTGCTGTACGTAAGTCTATTTTGTTAAGTACAGGAATCACTCTTAGGTTCATTTCTATTGCACTATAAAAATTAGCGATAGTTTGTGCTTCTACTCCCTGTGCAGCATCAATCACAAGAATTGCGCCTTCACATGCCCCAAGAGATCGAGAAACTTCATATGAGAAATCGACATGTCCTGGTGTATCAATAAAATTCAGTTGATATACTTTACCGTCTTGCGCATGATACGTAAGCGTAACGCTTTGTGCTTTAATGGTAATGCCACGTTCGCGCTCTAATTCCATGGAGTCTAACACCTGCTCCGTTATTTTACGATCTGTTAGACCCCCACACATCTGAATTAAACGATCTGCGATCGTTGATTTTCCATGATCAATATGAGCAATAATAGAAAAGTTTCGTATCTGATTTATTAATATCATTTGGCAGACTTTCAATAATAATGTGGATATGTATGGATAATAGCTAAAATCATTTTTAATTGTTAGGTTTGTAGGTATTGCTAGGCATTGCCAACGTCGCAGTGCAGATCTTACTATTTTTAGACCACAACATATAGCATGAGATTTAGAGATTAAGAACATTTCTAGTGCTTACTAGCATATGGTTAGATCCATGTCTTTCTATGTTTTATAATAATCGAATCTACACAATGCTACCTATGCTCATAACCAAACATATCCTTTAGATATTAATGCTATTTTCATACATGATAGCACTGTAATAAAAACCTACTGTATCAGATTCACTAGAGTCAGATGAATCTAATGAATCTGATACAGTAGGTTATTGGAAAAGCCATACAAAATAGACGACATCGAGAGCGATGTAAATTATGGAAATATATTTCTTTGGATTATCCAATATATATAACACTTAGTGAACTCTGCTAGAAGAAGCGATATTCTCGCATTACTCTTTTCACAGATACTCACCTAATATACTATATGCTATGTGTAGCGTAAATAAATGTACTCTTGAAAAGAAGATATCATACAATAAGAGATAATAGATAACGTCTATTATGATAGAAAAATAATTAATTAACAACCGGGCTCATAACAATCAATCACTATCTAATCTAATAAAAATATTTATAATTTTTCTAGAAGATATCTATTAAATAGATATCTTGATGTGATATTAAATTTGGCACGCATATGCTAAACTATCACTGTTTTGCAAAATTTAAATAATACTGATTTAACACGGTGACTTGCCTCTTGAGCATATCTAACGAACCATTGTTGTCTATGATGTCATCTGCAATAGAAGTACGTAATACAGATGTTGTTTGGGTGCAAATAATTTCATTAACTGCATGATAAGTACTGCAATCTCGTTTAGCAGTTCTTGCAATTTGAGATTTCAGATCAACCTCTGTTAATAAAATGCGATTAGCATGATGTTGTAAATTATTTTCTACTAACAATGGGACAACCCATAAGCACCATGGAGAACGTGAAGATGCCAACTGAGCATTAGTGGCCTGGCGAATAAGGGGATGTAATAAATTATTAACCCATAGTCTCTCTTCTGGAGAGGTAAAAATTTTTTTTCTTAACAAAGTACGGTTGATCGTCCTATCTGTTATAAATATTTCGCTGCCAAAATGCTTATGCATTGCTGTTAAAACTTCCCGGTTTTCCGTAAGAATCTGGCGTGAAATAACATCAGAATCTGTAATATCTACACCCATCTCGGCGAAAATATTTGCAATAGTGCTTTTTCCGCTACCAATACCACCTGTTAAGGCTACAATGTAGGACATAATTTTTACATCTCATTCTTTATCTAAAAATATCTAGATTGTATAACGAGCACTGATGATACTTTTAAATAGGACCGGTAACATTGTATAGTACTGTACTGTTATGCCCTTTAAGGGTTAAATATCTAAAAAATTACTTATGTTCATATAATTACTTCAGTTGCTAAAAAGTAAATTTTCTTGCATAGAACTCATTATGCATAGCGCTCAACACTGACTGTCATAAAGTATAAATATACTATTGAGCCAATCAGATGCATTTTAATATACACGATGTGTTATATGCGTGTAACTATACGTCCAGTATTAAAGAAATAGCGAACTACAATAGAAATTGTCACGCTTCTTAGGAGCAACATGATATCAATATTCCCTATGCCTAATAAACATTCACGATATTTCTTATTTATAAAGATTTTAGTATCTAGTGATATCTCTCATAACGTATAAATTACATCAGCAAAAACATATATACTGTATATTATAAGGCTCGACCTAAATCCTTACTAACAATCAACTAATGCTTTTCGCATCCATCTTTATATTAAAAAAATGAATTAAGATTAAATAATAATCAAGCGTCATATAGGTAGATAATATCTATATGCCATAAAAAAGATACACAAAAGGCTGATAATTAACACTAAACTTTATATTAAGGTTAGATTAACCTTAATATAAAAGAACAAAATATCAATTGATGCTCGATGCATATCAAAATATCCATAGTTAAAATAGAAAAAATTTTCTTCATTCGAGATGTTTCTTCGTGTCAAGATATAAATCTATAGAAATTCGGAATATTTAAATCAAAAAGATCAAAAATTCTGATAAATAGAACATCCAATAGACTAGATAGCAAAGCAAACAAAGTACATATTGTGCGTCTGATATGGCATGTGGTATCGTTATTAAGTATTAAATGTAATACCTGAAAAAAATAGTTATATCAACACATAATCATTATTCTTCTTACTTTATATAAAATATAAATATCTTATGCAGGTCGATCTCTAACAATCTATCGACTCATGATAAAATACACATAACACCTGAGATTTATACAAGTCACTAAGCGTTAGCGATCAACAAGAGTTATGCTGATGTGCTCTTGCACTAGCACTGCGCTTCTTTATGAAAAAGATGAAAAAGAAAACTACAATTTTAAAAACCATCTAATTGTTTTTAAAAAACACAATCTGTTCAGCTAAGTTTCTTATCAAAAATCTTTTACATACAACCCTATTCAGAATATCAATCATGCATCACAAACGTATGGCTTCATTATCGTTTCATTTCAGCTCTGTATTATTTGTATATACAATGTTTTAATACATGGTATTTTATAATATATCAACATGATATGTTATTTGATCTAGATTAATGATGTCAATAATCTACTGTATTAGGCTGATTCTTAACGGTAACCATTATGTCATTACAATGATCTCTGGTTGTGCTTAACAATATACGCCTAGCTCTTCTATTGGTTTTTAAGCCAACCTTCCTAGAAAAACCTTTGATTATATATCTCTATAGATCATAATTAGTAATTGGTTCAGGTCATTTGGAAGGCTGTTCTTTGTTAATATATAACAAGTTGCATATTCAGCGCTATGCTAGCTACTAAAAGTGTTGTTGGCTATAATCTAATCAATAAAGATAGAAACGTGAGTGGTCATTTGAGATACGCTTACAGTAAAATCTCAGATAAGGATTATTACGTTAATATATTACATCATACTTACCAATGCTCATTTAGCATCCGAAATTTGTATTATTATAATTAAGAGAAGAAAACGACCATGGAGGTTTACATGTATATTGCGAGGATGATCACAATAAGGTAAATATTCCTATCACTAAAAATTTATGAGTTTTGTGTAATATGTACTTATATAACCTTATAAACAGTATCACTAAGCCGATCCATTACGCTAAATACAACAGGACTTGACTCTAAGAGTGTCATAATAATGAAATTACCAATTTATCTAGATTATGCCGCCACTACACCTACTGATCCGAATGTAGTAAAAAAAATGCTAGAATATTTTACTCTAGATGGTAATTTTGGCAATGCATCCTCCCGATCACACAAATTTGGCTGGCGGGCAGAAGAAGCAGTAGATATTGCTAGAAACCAAATTTCAGACCTTATTGGAGCTGACTCTAGAGAAATCATTTTTACCTCAGGTGCTACTGAATCTAATAATCTGGCGATTAAAGGCGCCGCAATGTTTTATCGTAAAAAGGGTCGCCACCTTATTACCACTGAAACGGAACATAAAACAGTTTTAGATACTTGTGCTCATCTAGAATCTGAAGGTTTCAAGGTGACTTATCTGCATCCATCTCGCAATGGTATTTTTTCATTAGAGCAGCTAACAAAATCACTACGTCATGACACCATACTTGTTTCTATCATGCATGTTAATAATGAAATTGGTATTATACAAGATATCACTGCCATAGGAGAATTCTGCCGAGAACATGGCGTTATCTTCCATGTTGATGCGACACAAAGCGTTGGAAAACTACCTATCAATCTCAGAAAACTAAAGGTTGACCTTATGTCATTTTCAGCACATAAGGTGTACGGGCCAAAAGGTATTGGCGCGCTTTTCGTTCGTAATCAGCCGCGTGTCTATTTATCCGCACAAATCCACGGTGGTGGTCATGAACGGGGCATGAGATCTGGCACGCTACCAGTCCATCAAATTGTTGGAATGGGTGAAGCGTTTGTGATAGCTAAAGATAGAATGCAGAAAGATATGCTGCATCTTTGTAAATTACGCAAACAACTATGGCAGGGCATTCAGCATATTCAAACAGTATCTCTCAACGGGTCTGTTAATCAGGGATCTGGCCATATTCTAAATGTTAGTTTTTCTGATATTAGCAGCACAGAATTAATGATATCACTAAAAGATCTAGCAGTTTCTACTGGATCCGCTTGTCTTTCTAGTGGCATTACACCTTCTCATGTCCTCATAGCTCTTGGTGTACACCAAGAAGTCGCACGTAGTTCTATTCGCTTTTCTTTTGGGCGTTTTACTACTGAAGAAGAAATTTGTTATGCGATTCATTTGATAAATAAAATTAATGGTTGATAAACGGTACTGAAGAATCAATGCTAGCTACAATCTTACGACTACTGTACCACCTCTTAGTCTAGAGATACCACTTAACATTTTCATGTTATTATCGTATACACTCAAAACCCCTCTACATCTTGTCTATCATAGGTCAATAATTAAGTCATGATTAATAACAAAATTACTTTAGAGAGACAAATATTTCTATGGTCGATATGTTATATTGCTTTATATTTCAAGCGATAGCGTTGTTAAAACATTGTATTTCTCTTTTCTATATGAATTATAGGAATATTTTACCATAAACATGTGATTATTCACGATAGTGTCACTTCTAGAGCTTGATAAACTGCGCTAACTCAATAATAGGCTGTGGATAAACCCCTAATATCACAGAAAGCGCAGCACATGAGATCACCACAACACCACTTAACTCTGACGTTGCATGGTGTTGGGGTGATAAATGTTGCACAGATGCTTGAGGTGAGAGATATAAATTAATAATAATACGCAGATAATAATATAACCCAATAGAACTGCCAAGGACTATCGCTGCTGTTACGGACCATAAGTGAGCATGTAACCCTAGAGATATTAGGTAAAATTTACCTATAAAACCAAGGGTCATGGGAATACCAGCGAGTGAAAACATCGTTATTGTCATGGCAGTTGCTAAAACCGGATTACTCCAAAATAAACCGCGAAAGGAAGATAAAACTTCAGAAAAATCATTTCTAGTATCCGCTATAAGGCTCATTACACCAAAAGCACCTAGGGTGCTTAAAAGATAACTCACTAGATACACAGCAGAAGATTCTAGTGATAATTCGGGATCTTTCACGACAATAAGAGTAATTAACAGATAACCAAAATGCGCCACAGATGAATAGCCCAAAATACGTTTAATATTTTTTTGCCTAAGAGCCATTAAATTTCCAAATAACATAGACGCTACTGCTAGTATACTTAATGCGAAATAGATACCTTCAAAATTTATTATAGATGTATAGATAAATAAACGCATTAAAACACTAAATACTGCTATTTTACTAGCACTAGCCAGGAAGACCCCTACTGAAGAAGGCGCACCTTGGTACACATCAGGTGTCCAAAGATGAAAAGGTACTAATGAAAGCTTAAATCCAAAACTTACAATCATTAAAGCAAAACCTACTATCATTAATGCTTGCGAACTTAAACTATTGTTTTGCATAAAAATGCATTCGTCAAAACTAAGAGTTCCTGTATGCGCGTAAACTAATGCTATACCAAAAAGAAGGAATGCAGAAGCAGCAATAGATAATATAGTGTACTTTAAGGTAGCTTCTAAAGAACAGCCAACGTTTACTCCGTAACCTACCAAACCAGCTAACGGCAAAGATAGCAATTCAATGCCAATAAATAATGATGCAAAATGATTAGCGCTAGCTAAAACGGCACCGCCAAGTGTTGACAGTGTTATTAGCAAATAAAATTCTTCACGGTTCTTAGAGTACCTTTTAATCCATGGATAAGAAAAGATACAAGTAGATAAACTTGCAAGGATTACTAAACTAGTATAAAAAATTGAATATCTATCTACCCGAAGGAGTGGAGTAATATCTACCTCTTCTACCTGAGCTACAAAATATAAAGAGAACAGTGCTAAAATAAAACCTAAAAAAGCAATAGCAGCATTTATATGATGATTACGTTTCAAGCTAATGCTTAGCATCATAATTACTACTGTCAAGCTAAGGATAAATAACGGTATAATCAGAATGAATTGTTGATTGATAGATATCATAATAACTTACGATCTTATTGTGAGCATGGCAGTATTAACTAACTGTTGAATATTTCCCATAGCAGCATAAGAGGTATCCAAGATTGGTTGTGGGTATAAACCTAAAAAGAGTAATAAAAACAGTAGAACCAAGATAATCATCAGCTCACGAGGTGACATGTCACACAATAGTACTGCTGATTTTACCTTACCATAGTACGTTTTTTGCATCATAACCAAAGAGTATATAGCAGAGAATACTAGACTACATGTAGCAATTATAATAATTAGCGGCGCTGTATAGAAACCCCCAGTGAGGATCATGAATTCACCAACAAAATTACCTGTACTAGGCAGCCCTAAATTTGCCATGGCAAAAAACAAAGATAATCCAGGAAGCCATCTAATACGTGACCATAAACCGCCCATGTATCGCATATCGCGAGTATGTAGACGCTCATAAAGTTGTCCAGAAATAATAAATAGCGCGGCAGCAGACAGACCATGAGCGATCATGTGAATAACAGCTCCCTGATATGCTATCAGATTTCCTGTATATATTGCAATAAGTAAGAAACCCATATGAGAAATGGAGGTACAGGCAATCAAGCGCTTCATATCGTGCTGAGAAACAGCCATCCAAGCTCCATAAAATATACTAATAATCCCCAACCACATAGCAATTGGAGCAAACATAGCAGATGCATGAGGAAAGAGCGGCAAGGCAAAACGCAATAAACCATACGCAGCAGTTTTTAATAAAATACCTGCTAAATCAACTGACCCGGCAGTAGGGGCATAGCTATGCGCATCTTGCAGCCAACCATGCAGAGGAACGACTGGTATTTTCACCGCAAAAGCAATAAAAAAACCTATCATAAGTACTTGTTCCACTCTAGAAGACATGGGGGTCTGTAGTAAGTTTTCATAATGAAAGGTTAAATTTCCTGTTGCCGTATAATGCACAAAAACCAGGCCTATAATAGCCATCAGCATTAGCAACCCACTCACCTGAGTGTATATGAAAAACTTGGTAGCGGCAGCAATACACGCCTTGCTACCTGAAGATTGATTACCCCATAGCGCAATCAAAAAATACATTGGTATAAGCATTATTTCCCAAAAAAAGAAAAATAAAAATAAATCGATAGCAAGAAATACACCAATCACCCCCCCTAATAACCAGAGTAAATTCAGGTGAAACAAACCATGGCATTTATTAATTTCGTTCCATGAGCATAAGGTTGCCAAAAAACCTAATAAGCTCGTGAGTATCACCATTAATAATGATAAGCCATCTATAGCTAGAGAAAAAGTAATACCAAATCGAGGGATCCAAGGAACAGAGAATTGACTTTGCCAATGCGGACCACCTTGTATCTGTGGTAACGCATGTTCACTATTTATCCAGCACATCAATGAGAGAGCCAGTGTGAGCCCCATAGCGATCAAAGCTATCCAACGAGGCTTTTTAGCACCGAAAGACTCAGAGAGCCAACAGAGTACACCGCCCATAAAAGGTAATGCGATCAGCCAAGGTAATAACATTATAGTTCTTCTTTGTTTTGATACAGCCTAGTCATGTCTTGTTTCATCCAGCTATAACCTGAATTTAATTGATGTATTTAATATTTACGACAAATGTTTACTACGCACCTCTGCAGAAAGTACGTAACGTACTTTTTTTTGCAGATACTATAAAATTTAAGAATGGTGTACAGAACCAACTCATCATACAAAATAAATTTTGATTTCTATATTCTACCTGAATATTATCAACGTCAGTAACAAAACAGCGCCAAAACCCATAACAGAAAGATGCCAACGTAAGTAACCGCTTTCACTAATAATTAACCCTTTACTACTACTATTTATTGCATAAGCTAAACTATTAATCGTCACAGCTATTGGGTCACCCGCTAATCTCTTAGCGACCCTGAGATAGGTTTGAACAAAAACTTTATGATATAACCAGTCAAATCCCCACCCAGAAAACCACCATATCCTTAAAAAACGCCCTATTTTACTGTCTGAAACATTCTGTAAATAAATAGGAGGCCCTAACCATAATACAGCTGATATCGCACAACCCATGGTGACTATTACGCTTGAGGTGATTTCTAAAGTAAGTAAGTGATTTTCTGTTAACGCGCTACTGTTTGGAAGCGCGCCCTGTAGTGGCGGAAAAATCCAAGATCCTATTACACTTGAAAGTAATGCTAAAATAATGAGAGGTGAATAATGCATAAAATGCGGTAATATTAGTGTATACGGAATTTTTAATTTTCCATGAAATATCAGAAAAATCATACGACATGTATAAAGTGATGTTATCAATGATCCTAGCAATCCAGCAACCATCAACATTACATGTCCATGAGCTAATGCTGCTGCTAAGATGTATTCCTTACTAAAAAATCCTGACGTAATTAAGGGAAAGGCCATTAACGAGGCACCACCAATGATAAAACAAGCATAAATTAAAGGGGTCCTAGAGCCTAAGCCCCCCATCTTAAAGATGTTCTGCTCTTGGTTACAAACAATGATAAGTGATGCAGCAGAAAGAAAAAGTAACGCCTTAAAAAATGCATGCGTCATTAAATGAAAAATTGCTGGTTCCCACGCTTGAACACCTAACGCTAGAAACATATATCCTATTTGACTCATAGTAGAATAAGCTAACACACGCTTGATATCAGTTTGCACTAAAGCAGAGAGGCCAGCTAAAAGTATAGTAATAGCCCCAATGACACCCACGAGATAAAGAATTTCTGGTGTGAGCAAAAAAAGAACGTGAGTGCGAGCAATTAAATACACACCAGCTGTTACCATGGTCGCAGCATGAATTAACGCAGAAACCGGGGTAGGCCCAACCATAGCATCCGCCAGCCAGGTCTGTAAGGGTAATTGAGCGGATTTTCCAACAGCTCCTCCTAATAGCATTACAGTAATCCATGGCAGCATGTGCATATGTTCAGAGAAAACACCCTCTGAGATTAACACTTCGATATCATGAAAATTGAAAGTATGTGTTATTCTATAAAGCATTAATAGTGCAATAAAAAGACATACGTCTCCCACACGAGTTAGAATAAAAGCCTTGATGGCTGCTGCGCCATACTCTGGATTAGAGTAATAAAAGCCAATCAATAAATATGAACAGAGACCTACACCTTCCCACCCAAGGTACATTAAAACTAGATTGTCACCTAAAATTAGCACTACCATGCTAGCAATGAAGAGATTAGTATAGGCAAAAAATCGCGAATAACCTTCTGAGCCTCTCATATACCAAGAGGCAAAAATATGAATTAAAAATCCAACTCCAGTGACTATAGAAAGTAAGGTTAATGATAAGCCATCTAGTATTAACCCAATATCTACCCGCAACACCTCTATTGCCATCCATTTCCATAGAGTTTGGTTAAATACCTCTTGGTTGCTTGTCAAAAAATCATAGTCAATATAGGTTGTTACACATGCTGTTAAACCAATTGATAAAAGACCAATAACAGAGCTCCAGGTCTCTGATATTCGACCAGAAGCACAAGAGAGACACAGGAAACCCGTTAATGGGCACAGTATGGTCAAATAAAGAAGATTCATCCAGGTATCTCGCTTACTGTATCAATATCAAGGTTCTTAGTACGATAATAGAGCTGCAGTAACAAAGCAAGACCAATGCTGGTTTCAGCTGCCGACAAACTAATAGCAAAAATAAACATAATCTGACCATCTGCCTGACCCCAATAGCTACCTGCTACTGCCAATGCGAATGCTGCAGAATTGAGCATAATTTCTAAACTTATCAATATAAAGAGTAAATTACGACGAATCATGACACCGGTTAGCCCAAGGCAAAATAAAAATGTCGCCAGAATTAATCCATAATGTAAAGGGATCAAAACTACTTCTCCAGTTGATTTTTTAAAGTAATTGCTTGTGGAGTAACTGAGCTTTGTTTTTTTGGTATCGTATTTATTGATCTTGGATCACGCCCAATGTGATACCCAACAACAAGACCGGTTAGAAGCAGCATAGAGATTAATTCAACCGCCACAATATAAGGGCCAAACAGCTGAATTCCTACTTGCTTTCCGTCAAGTATAATACAGTAGATTCTAGAGTGATTGCTTAATAAAATAGAATATGAAATAATAAAAAACAATAAGCAGGATAACAGTCCTGGACCAATCCATGATCGTAGCTTCAGCCAGTTTTGTTCCTGTCTTGTAACGCTTTTGCTAAGATTTAGCATCATTACTGTAAACACGAATAATACTACTATTGCCCCGGCATAAATAATGATCTCAAGAGAAGCAGCAAAATAGGCACCAAGCGAAAACAAGACCCCAGATACAGCTAATAATGACATAATTAAATATAATAACGCATGTATAGGTTGTTTATGGAACACAACACACATTGTTGTGATAGCGGCTGTTAACCCACAAATATAAGATAAATATTCCATATCTGCGCCCTTAATTAAGGTAATAAGCTCTTAACATTAATAGGCTCCGCCTCTTTTTCAGAAGAACCTTTGTCTTTACCTGAAATCGCTATGCCTGACATCCTGTAAAAATTATATTGTGGGTACTTTCCTGGACCAGAAATTAATAAATTTTCTTTTTCATATATTAAATCTTGACGCTTAAATTCGCTTAATTCAATATCTGGAATTAATTGAATCGCGGTAGTTGGACAAGCCTCTTCGCATAATCCGCAGAAAATACATCGTGAAAAATTAATACGAAAAAATTCTGGATACCAGCGCCCATCCACCATCTCAGACTTCTGTAACGAAATACATCCGACCGGGCAAGCTACTGCGCACAGATTACAGGCTACACAGCGCTCAAGGCCATCTGGATCACGCGTTAGAATAATACGTCCACGATAACGAGCTGGAAGATCTAGAGGCTCTTCAGGATACATCAAAGTTTCTCGCTTAGCAAAGGCGTTTTTACCAATTAGCCAAATGCTACGCAGAATTGTACTGAGCCCAATGACAATATTCTTCCATATCATTGTCCATATCCTATTATCAACATCCTATTCGCTATACCCTACATTAAGATAACTGCAGCAGTTACGAGCAGATTTACAAGTGTTAACGGCAGACAAACCGTCCAACCGAACCGCATTACCTGATCGTACCGAGGTCGTGGCAAAGCAGCACGAATCAAGATAAACATAATTACAAAGAAAGCTGTTTTTAACACAAACCAGACTATCGGAAAAAAATATGGACCATGCCATCCAGCAAAAAATAACGTGACAATAAGTGAAGATGCAGTGATAATTCCAATGTATTCCCCAACAAAGAATAGCCCAAATTTCATACCAGAATATTCAATATGATACCCATCAGCTAACTCCTGTTCAGATTCAGGCTGATCGAATGGATGTCGATGACATACGGCAAGACTAGCTATTAAAAAAGTTACAAACCCGAAAAACTGTGGAATAATATTCCACATATGTTCTTGATTACTAACAATAGCGAGAACATTAAAGGATCCCGCCTGCGCTACTACACCCATCAAAGATAATCCAAGAAAAACCTCATAGCTTAAGGTCTGTGCAGAAGCGCGTAAGGCACCTAAAAGAGAATATTTATTATTACTGGACCATCCTGCCAAAAGCACTGCATAGACACCCAGCCCTGCCATAATCAAAAAAAATAATATACCAATATTGAGATCAGATCCCATCCAGGTAGGTGTGACAGGGATTATCACCATTGCCATTAGTAATGACGTAAATGCAATAACCGGTGCCAATATAAAGATGATATGATCTGAAAAGGGAGGAATCCAATCTTCTTTGAAAAAAATTTTTATCATATCAGCCGCTAGCTGTAACGATCCTCCCCATCCTACACGATTTGGACCATAACGGTTCTGGAATAAACCTAAAAGACGTCTTTCAGCAAAACTCATAAAAGCACCGCAGCTCACCACAACAAATAGGATCACTAAAGATTTTATAATAGCAGTCACAATGGCGAGTCTTGCTTCTGTTGACCAAATCATGATCTAGTCACTGTCTGAAAATTACACACATCTGCCCCGCGCAAAAATAGACCCAAACCAGGAAAGCCAAGAGGTAATCCTATTTGCCCAGACTGTAAGTGATTTGAAAAATATACTGGCAATATAAAGTCTTCTCCTAGGCAGCTAAAAAGTAACGTCGAACCCTCTTGTATCTTGAGTTGTATAGAATCCTGCAGGTTCATGATGATATATGGTTTCGGCATGCGTTCTTGAATAACCTGTGAGCGTTGAGTCATTTCCTCACTACCAAAAATATGAAAATAAGGCGTAATACGCCAGCAATGGTGTCGCGCTGTAAAAACAGTAGGAATTCTGTGAAACCAACTGAGTTTCACCTGCTCTGGCTCAATGAGCCGTACGCCTAAATCATCCCCATATGACTTTTTACCTATTGTGTTGTCAAATTTATGCGAAGCCTGTGAAGAGTTCCAACCTGGCACCCAAGAAAAAGGAATCTGTACATGGTAATCACGTAACAAATTGCTTCCCTCCATGGAAAAAGCAAACATACTATCTTGGTCTTGTGGCTGTTGTGGTTCATGGACGTTAATATGCGCGCGCATCGAGGTGCGTCCACTAAAACGCTGCGGAGAGCGTGCCAATTTTTGACCATGAATGCGAAAACCAGAGTCTGGTGACGCTCTCTTGATACCTGATAACGCTGGAACTTCTTTAATGCAAGCGTCAATCACATCATCCAGTGGGCTACAGTCTACTTTTCGACCATTAATGGCTTTTTTTATCATATTTAGCCAGCTCCAACTAGCGCGCACCTGAACTTTGTCATCATAATAAGCCGGATCGTAAACCTGAAAAAACCTCTGGGCACGCCCTTCTTGGCTAACAACAGTACCATGGCTTTCTGCAAAACTTGCGCTCGCTAAAACAAAATTAGCTTTCTTAGTTGTTTCAGTCTTTTGATGATCTAGTACAATGATGTTTTTTGTATATCTCAAGGAGAAATTGATTATATCCTTTGGTATATGACGATAAAGATCATTTTCTAAAATAATTACTGTATCTGCCTCGCTATTGGCAAGTACATCCAATGCCTTGTTTAATGAAAAGCCACCAATTAAACCAACCCCTATACTGTTTGCTTCTGGAGTTAAGAAGGTAATCCCTACTTCTTTTTCAGGCCTGTTTAACGCCTTTGCAATATTTGCTGATGCCTGAATAATTGCCTCGCTACCAGAATGGGCTCCTGAAATAATAAGTGGTTTTTTAGCACTACTCAACGCTTGAGCAATGATCTCAATATGATCGGTTAATTCCTTACCTAAACCGCTGACTGCTGGAGCGCGTTCATCTAGTTGATGAGCTATCGCAAATCCTAGTCGAGCTTGATTTTCTATTGGAGCATAATAACTCCAAGTAGCAACATCATCTAGGCGGGTTTTATCTACATTGGTTATGAACAGAGGATAGTGAGAATGACGAGTCATATTAAGGATTGCTGCGCTATGCCAAATCGCTACTTTTTGTGTTTCTGCCATTGCGCGAGCTTTACCTTTGATTGCCTGACGCACTGCTAATGCCATGCGCGCACCTGTCTGGGTAATATCTTCTCCAAGAACTAGCACGGCATCGTAATTTTCAATTTCACACAGTGTAGGAGTATGAATACCACTATTCTGCAATATCTTAATAATTAAACTTATGCACGCTTGTTCAATTGATGGCATTCCAGTAGAAAAGTTGGTTCTTCCAACTAGAGATAATAAAGAAAAATTACTTTCTATACTAGCACGCGGCGACCCGATACCAATCACTTTTTTGGCTTGACGAAGATTACTTGATAACACCTCAATGGCTTGTTTAGCATTGAGGACTCTCCAATCTGTTCCATTACGCTGCATAGGTTGACGTGGGCGATTGTTTAAATTCAAATAGCCATACCCAAACCGGCCGCGGTCACAGAGAAAATAACGATTTACCATACTGTTATATCTGTTCTCAATACGACGTAATTCCCCGTAACGTTCCCCAAGACTAATATTGCAACCCAGACTACACTGCTGGCAAATACTTGGAGCAAACTGCATATCCCATTTACGATTGTAACGCGCAGAATAAGTTTTATCAGTAAATACTCCAGTTGGGCAAATTTCTACTAGATTCCCTGAGAATTCATTTTCTAATACCCCATCCTCAATACGACCAAAATACAGATTATCACTCACTCCATATACACCAAGATCTGTTCCATGTGAGTATTCTTTATAGAATCGTATGCAGCGGTAACAGGCAATACAACGATTCATTTCATGAGCAATAAATGGCCCGAGATACTGGTTAAGATGAGTGCGCTTCGTAAAACGATAACGACGAGAAATATGACCATTCATTACTGTCATATCCTGCAAATGACAGTGTCCACCTTCTTCACATACTGGACAATCGTGTGGATGATTAATCATAAGCCATTCGGAAACACTTTTTCTAAACTCTTTCGCTTCATTGTCATGAATTGAAATCAACATACCATTATCAACTGGCGTCATGCAAGACATCACAAGACGTCCATGTTGATCTGCCTTGTTCTGATATTGTTTTACTGCGCATTGACGACAAGCCCCAATACTACCTAATGCTGGATGCCAACAAAAATATGGAATATCCAACCCTAGAGATAAACAAACATGCAGTAAATTACCTGCATCATTAACTGGATATTCTGCACCGTCTATATATATAATTACAGGCATAGTGTCTATGCTTCCATGAGGCTCATAGTATTATGAGCGTTATACTGTGTTAGGTAGGCGCATGCTTTAAACATCAGATGAGTTTGATTGAATGCCATGAATGACATACGAGTGACTATTAAGATTAGAGCATTGAATACCCGCCTCAAACTCTTCGCGAAAATATTTCATAGCACTTTGAAGTGGTGCTACTGCCCCTGGTGCATGAGCGCAGAACGTTCTTCCTGGGCCTAGATTCCGACAAAGATCGAGTAAAGTCTCGAGATCCCCTACCTGCCCTTGATGATATTCGAGGGATCGCAAGATTTTTAAACTCCAAGGCAATCCCTCACGACATGGCGTGCACCAACCACATGATTCGCGAGAAAAAAATGCTTCGATATTGCTCACCAGAGACACCATGCTGATTGTATGATCTACTGCAATAGCTAATGCTGTTCCTAAACGACTACCGACCTTACTAATACTTGCAAACTCCATGGGTATATCCAGGTGCTGGTTAGTTAAAAACTCAGTACTAGCCCCACCTGGTTGCCAAGCTTTAAATCTTAATCCGCTCTTCATGCCACCAGCATACTCGTCAAGGATTTCGCGAGCCGTCACACCGAACGGAAGTTCCCAAACACCTGGATTCTTTACTTGACCAGAAAAACCCATCATTTTAGTTCCTGTGTCCATACTTTTTGAAATACCTTTATACCATTTTGTGCCATTCGCACAAATTGCAGGAATATTTGAAAGAGTTTCAACATTATTAATGCAAGTTGGTTTACCCCATAACCCTATTGACGATGGAAATGGTGGTTTTGATCGTGGATTTGCACGACGTCCTTCTAAGGAATTCATTAAAGCAGTTTCTTCACCACAGATATAACGACCTGCACCAGTATGTACAACAATATCTAGGTTAAAATTAGTACCGAAAATATCATTTCCTAATAAGCCTACTTCTTGTGCTTCTAAAATTGCCCGGCGCAAATTCACTGCTGCTTCAATATATTCACCTCGCAGAAAGATGTACGCTCGAGATGCTTTTAAAGCGTAGGCACTAATTAACATACCCTCTATTAATTGATGCGGCATTTGCTCCATTAACAAACGATCTTTGTAGGTTCCAGGCTCCATTTCGTCTGCATTACACAATAAATAGCGAGTCTTTCTTGATGCATCTTTTGGCATCAAGCTCCATTTTAAGCCAGTTGGAAAACCAGCTCCGCCCCGCCCTCTAAGACCAGACTCCTTTACAAGCTCAACAACTTGCTCTGACGTCATGCTTTTCAGGGTTTGTTCTGCACTGGAATATCCATTGGTATTTGTGTATTCCTTTAAAAAAACTGGCTGTTGATCTTTGCGCATTCGCCAAGTAAGAGGATGCATATCAGGTGTACGCTTAATCTGCCTCATGGATACTCCTCCAGTAATTGAGTAATATCTTGTGACTTGACGTGACCGTAAGTTCTGTCATTAATCATTAATGTTGGGCCCTTGTCGCAATTACCAAGACAACAGGTTGGTAGTAACGTAAAACGCTTATCTTTCGTAGTTTGTCCTGGCTGAATCTTTAGGCATGCTTCTAGTGTTTTTTGAATTATCTGGTAATCCAGAATATAACACACTAGGCTATCACAATATCTAATAATATGACGACCGACTGGCATACGATAAATCTGACTATAAAAAGTTGCTACCTCTTCTACATCGCTAGCGGGAATTTCTAAAATATCAGCAACACTCTTAATTAAATGATCAGACACCCATCCTCGATGTTTTTGAATGATATGAAGCGCTTCGATTATGACGGCATGGGGCTCCTCATAAAGCACCCTCTCCTTAACTATAGCAGCGCACTCTAAAGCGCTCAGCGCGATATCATTAGGTTGAGATTCATGTTGAGTTTTGAGTAAAACCTTATTCTTATGCATATTATCGGTCCACATCTGACATCACAAAATCAATACTACCAAGATAGACAATTAGATCTGATATTAAGCTACCATTTATCACCGAAGGAATCTGCTGCAAGTGGGGAAAACTAGGTGTGCGTACGCGCGTACGATAGCTCATCGTATTTTTATCACTAATAAGATAGTAACTATTAATTCCTTTGGTAGCTTCTACCATTTGAAAAGATTCATTAGCTGGCATCACTGGACCCCATGAAACTTGCAAAAAATGAGTAATTAAAGTTTCGATATGCTGTAAAGTGCGCTCTTTAGGTGGTGGGGTAGTAAGGGGGTGATCAGCCTTAAATAGACCTGTTGGCATATTATGCAAGCACTGTTCTAAAATACGCATACTCTGGTGCATTTCTTCCATTTTCAGCATAACCCGAGTATAAGCGCAACTGACACCATGACCGATAGGGATTTCAAAATCAAAATTTTCATACCCAGAACAAGGCCGCCATTTACGTATATCAAAATCGAGACCAGTTGCGCGCAACCCTGCTCCTGTTACCCCCCAAGATAATGCTTCTTCCATATTATAAGAAGCGACACCCTTGGTACGAGCAATAAAAATAGAGTTGTTTAATGCAGCCTGCTTATATAATTTTAGACGTTGCGGTAACCATTTAAGCAACTCATGAAGCAGACGTTCCCATCCTTTTGGGAGATCACTCGCTACACCGCCTATCCGAAACCAGGCTGGATGCATGCGGAACCCAGTAATAGCCTCTATAACATTATAGATCTTTTGACGGTCAGTAAAAGCTAAAAATACCGGCGACATAGCACCAACATCCTGTATAAATGTTGAGATATATAATAGATGGCTATTGATGCGAAACAACTCGGATAGCATTACTCGGATGACCTCTGCACGTTCTGGCACTATAATGCCAGCTAGCTTCTCAACCGCTAAAACATAAGGTAACTCATTGATGCAACCACCCAGATATTCAATACGGTCAGTATATGGGATATAGCTGTGCCACGACTGTCTCTCCCCCATCTTTTCTGCGCCACGATGGTGATAGCCAATATCTGGTACACAATTAATAATCTCTTCTCCATCAAGCTGAAGAATAATACGAAACGCTCCATGCACAGATGGGTGATTGGGGCCAAGATTCAAAAACATAAAATCCTCATGAGTACTTGATCGTTTCATGCCCCACTCCTCCGGCCGAAAAAGTAGAGATTCCATGGCGAGATCTTCTTTTTGTTTAGTAAACTCAAAAGGCTTAAATTCAGTAGCACGCGCAGGATAGTCTTTTCGAAGCGGATGACCTTCCCAATTTCTTGGCATCATGATACGAGTTAAATGAGGGTGTCCAGTAATGTTGATACCAAACATCTCCCAGGTCTCACGCTCATACCAATTCGCATTTTTAAAAATATGACTAATAGTTGGAACGTGCAAATTATGCTCTAAGAGCGCCAACTTTAGCATTAAATCACGATTGTCCTTAATAAAAATAAAATGATAGAAAATAGAAAAATCTGCTTTTGGTAAACCACTACGATATATCCTCTGGCGCTCATCTACACCATGCAAGTCATATAACATCACATGTGGTTTAAAAAGCTCATACAAAAATTGCACAATTGCTAATATTTGTTCACGCTGTACCCAAGCTACAACCATACCGGTGCATGTGGCTTGCAAACTAAAAGAATAAGAACCAAAGCGATGGTAAAGTTTAGAAATAACTGGATCATCGTGCTCATCCAGAGCGCTCACTACCGCGTGAACAACGTCTTTATCAGGTAAATCTATCATAAATTATTTCACTATTTTAACCATTTAACGGACGCGTGATTCTTGCTGTATTAAAAGTAATTACTATCTCATCTTAAATAGTGGATCTATTATCATTACTTATAAAAATTATATTTTGTCTGGTGAGCGCAAATATGTAATAGCAATACGCTTTGAGTTTTTTCTCTCTCTTTCGGATGTCATATTAGCATGATATACGTTTTGATCATCCATCACTGATGCTAATGGACGACGCTCTTTTCCAATGGATTGTTGCAATAATAATAACGCTTGTATATACGCCTCTGGTCTCGGTGGACAACCCGGGATATATACATCTACTGGCAAAAATTTATCCACTCCTTGCACTACTGAATAAATGTCATACATACCACCAGAATTCGCGCATGCTCCCATAGAAATTACCCATTTCGGCTCTAACATTTGATCATATAAACGCTGAATGACTGGAGCCATCTTAATAAAACAAGTACCAGCGATTACCATCAAGTCTGCTTGTCGCGGCGATGAACGAATAACTTCTGATCCAAAGCGAGCCACATCATGTACTGCAGTAAATGCGGTGGTCATTTCTACATAACAACAAGACAATCCAAAATTCAATGGCCAAAGAGAGTTCTTACGCCCCCAGTTTACAAGCTTGTGTAAGAGAAGTTCTAATTTTCCAAAATAAATATGTCGATATATGTTTTCTTTTAAAGGGTCATCAACCTGTTTCTGTTTGTGCAAAGGGTAAGTATCATTCTCACTATTTTGATTAGGGCGAGTTAAAGTGTAATTCATGTATTGTCTCTATTTTCTAAGGGGTAGCTTGGCGCATCAATAAAAATCTTCAATACCTGAACTGTTATGTCAGATAGTAGTTTGATCACTATGAGATTGACGATAGGCAGGAGACCAATCTAGAGCTCGAATACGAGTTAAATAAAACAGACTCACAAGCAAAATAAAAATAAAAATTGTAGCTTCAATGAACCCAGTCCACCCGGCTTCACGAATTGAGACTGCCCAGGCGTAGAGATACAAGGACTCAACATCAAAGATAACAAAAAACATGGCTATTAAATAGAATTTAACAGATAATCGCAATCTGGCGCTTCCAATAGAAGCAATACCTGATTCAAATGGTGTATCAGTATATCTCCCGTGTTTTTTGCTACCTAAAAACCATGATATAGTTAACATTGATAAACAAAGACATATTGCAGCAACCAAAAAAAGAATAAAACCCCATTGATGAGCAATACTTTTGATAGTTATAGGCATATTGATTTTACTCAAAAAAAGTTAAATTTTATTTTATATTCATATATTTTTTATTTTATATTTATATATCATGTATACCTAGGTATACAGCCTTACTATAACTAACGCATTATTATCTCATCATCGTAGGCGATCCTAGAGTAGTAATCTTTAAGACAAACTTTATCAGTTATAATGTAAATGAAAATTAATCTTTTAGGTGTTTTTTTTTAGGTGTTTTTGTTAGCTATAGAATAGATCATATTAATTGTAATAAGCGTTATTAATCGATTTCTCGCTAAGATCATTATCTTATCATTATACATAATACAGATAATATCTAAGGAACATAAAAACATATATGGAATACTAGCTGCCCATGCTAGACTAGTAACTCTTTTCTGTTATTAACCTATCATGAAGAAGTGAAGATTCAATAAATAATCTAAATATCAAAATCTTAATTATGTCGATTGCCAAAAATGTCGATTTACAATAAATATATATTTATAATACCATAAATTTTATGTTATATCATTATGTATTCTGCGTTATTCAGAGATTTTAAAAATCTTAGGTTAAAAATCATTATTGACCTTACTAATGATTTACCTATTAATGATAATAATTCACTTAATCTTAGGAGTATTGCTAATGAAAAGCATCACTAAAAAAATTATTACGTCTATAACGTCATATCAAAACTCACAAGCACTACATGTATAGTCTAATAAAAGTGATAGAATATACGGAAAGAGATGTTAAGATCATCAAGTTAATTAATGTTACTATTTATTAGTACATCTATAGCTTATATATATTCTTAAAACTAATATCTCTTAATAGAAAATCTTTATTTTGTTTTATTACAATATCTCTATTGTCAGTTCATAATATTTGTCAGTTAATAATATATGATATTATACAGATTACTTCATCATAATTTTATTAGTTAATGTATCGTTTTGAAACAACATGCAAAAAATATCCAAAATCACTAGATCTTTATTATTCAAATAAATAAAATAAACACAAGATCATAACTCTATTTTTAATCCATTTTAATGCATTATTCAAATATCTTATAATGAAGCATTTGTATTATCTGCTTGGCATCATTAGTAGGTGCTAAAAAACAGAGCGCAAATTGAGGATAACTGTCAAAAACCATGCGTATATTGCATGAATCTAATAAACTCAAAAGTTTTTGATCAGTGCTCTTAACCCTAGAAATCTTATTTCCAATAATTGAAACTAGTGCTAAATTTTCTTCTACCTCTAATTTACAACAAGCAGCAAGCTCGGTCAGCAATGTTGGATTTAACAGATCACTGGCTATGACAAAAGACCAGGTCTCCTCTAGAGTTACTGCTAATTTTACTTCAGAACGCATTATTAAATCCAGATGAATGCCATGACGTATTAATAACTGACATACTGTTTCAAAAAAACCAAACGTATCCAATATATAAATATTATGTAATGTTAGCAATGTTTGGTGAGAGCGTAAAACGAGAGCTCGAAACAAAGGTAAATTATGATTCTCATGACATACAACGGTGCCACCAGCTGTTGGGTGCTTACTGGAACCAATAAATATTGACATGTTACTGCGCACTGCAGGTAAGAGAGTTCCTGGATGTAATACCTTTGCACCAAAGGTCGCCATTGTAAACGCTTCTTTAACAGTGATCTTGTCAATACGCTTAGCAGACGGAACCAATCGTGGATCCGCGGTATAAATTCCAGACACATCAGTCCAGATATCAATCCTTTTAACATTTAACGCCTCTCCAAGCATTGCTGCAGAGTAGTCGCTACCTCCACGACCTAAAGTCGTGGTTCGTCCTTTTTCTTCTTGACCGATAAACCCTTGTGTAACGATTAATGCCTTTGAAACAAGAGGCTTTAGTTGATGCTGAACCAGCTCTTTAAGCATACTCAGTTTTGGCTCTGCAGAACCAAAACACGCATCAGTACGCATGACTCTACGCACATCAAACCACTCCGCTACCACTTTACGCTCGCGAAGGATTTCCACAAAAAGTAAACTAGACATTAACTCACCATAACTAATCAACTCATCAGTTAGCTCAGAAGATTGTAAAAACTCTGCAGTTTTAGAAAGAGCTTGAATATTACTGAGTATGCAAGTTATTTTATTACGAATTACCTCTTGGTGAATCAATCGATTAATAATAGCCTCTTGCATTTGGACCAGTTGAGAGAGTATGGAGGTGCGTTGTTTTTTGTGCTGACCTACAGCTAGCAAACATAGCTGATTAGTCACCCCTGCAGATGCTGATAATACCACTAAGCGTATAGCAGGGTTTTTTAGCACTATATTTGCACTATGCTGCATAGATATATAATCAGCCATACTGCTACCGCCAAATTTCGCTACAATAAGATTGTGAGACATAACAAGAGAGCCAAACTGATGTGAAAATGAATGACATTAGCTACATACAGAGAATGCAGGTAAAATGGGCATATTTTATTATATAAACATATATTACCGCAACCATGACACTGTCAAGGCATGAGAGCCTATCCCGCTATATGATAGCTTTGTAAGTGTTAGCCGTGGTTATTTTGTAAATCTTTTAACAATTATACCAACTTAGCATGTCAAGCACTTAGGCTATGTCTAAATAGATAGTCTGATTACCTTTATTCAATATAAATTCAATATAAAAAGTTCTCGTATCGTTTGGTTAAACTAACATTACAAGTTTTTATCTAAATAAAAGAAAAAAGTGATTCAAATCTAACTATTAAGTAACTATTGGTACTGATAGTATTTTATTAAGTAAGCTGCTAATTGTTTGAAAATATTCACAATGTGATATATGTACGGATGACAGACAGATAACAGACTAAAGAAAGTCTATACACTGAGATTTGTTTTATTCTTTATAAACAATCATAAAGATCCAGGACTAAATATCGTGTTGTTATGCAAGAATTAATGCATGTACTTAATGAAGAACTAGACAAAATTGTCACTCTTTCTAAGTATACCTCAAAGATACAAAGAATTTTAAACTACAGGTGTAACAACATCATGTAAATATTTTTGCAAAATTTACGCGTGCATTTATTGAATGTAGACTTGATCTAACTAAAAATATCAAACGCATCAGACTGATATTTAAATTAAAAATTTTTACACATCTAGCCCATAACCTACAAATAACCTACGTTTTTATGATATCCTACTTTTTATTATATCCTAACATAACTGCTGTTTTACTGCGCGGACATACTGGATCATTCCAATAATCCTGAAAATATTAATCTAATTAATCTATACAAGGGGCGTCTAACGCTTACTATGCTCCTACGCTCCTAAAAATATATTTTTATACTTATGTATATCACATAAGTTCATCACAACACACTGAACATGTTATATGGTATATCATCGCATGATGATATAAGACCGCGCTTATCTTGTATACTTGTATACTTACGACCAGTTCAGAGTCTGATCTATCTTACACTACACTTAATCAGTGTAAATGGCCTCAGTGTTTTCTATGATAAGATTTTTATGTAAATACAATCAGTGTATGAAGCTTTTACTTGCGTAGTGTAAATTTTAGGGGCAAAACTTTTTACTGAAACTCATATCATCATCTAGATTAACAATCCAAATAGTCTATGATGACCTATAAGGTCATTTTATTGACATCCATTAGTCTAGTTTTACGCCTAAACGGTTGGCAACTTCTTCATAAGCTTCTATTAAGCCTACTTGAGTCTGCCGGTTCTGCCGGTAGAGGTCTTTATCCATTTTATTAAGAGTTTTTGCATCCCACAATCGAGCACTATCAGGAGAAAATTCATCACCTAGCATTACTTGATTATTAAATATGCCAAACTCTAATTTAAAATCTACTAAGATAAAACCGATCGCAGAGAACAGTTTTTTTAAAATTTCATTACTCTGGAAAGTTATTTCGCGCATATGCGATAAATGATGTTTACTTACCCAGCCAAATGTCTCGCAATAGGAGGAATTGATCATAGGATCGCGCTTGCTATCATTTTTTAAAAATAAATCAAACAGCGGAGGACAAAGACGCACACCCTCCTCAATTCCTAAACGTTTTACTAATGATCCTGCTGCACGATTACGCAATACAAATTCCAGTGGAACCATCTCTAGATTTTTCACCAATATTGCATTGTGAGAGTATAATGCTTCGATTTGAGTTGGTATGCCAGCCTCCTGTAACTGTGACATTATAAAATAATTTAACTTATTATTAATCAACCCTTTACGATAAAACTGATCAATGCGTTGACCATCTAAGGCGGACACATCATCACGGAACTCTAGTACCAATAAGTTCGGATTATCCGTGCTATATAGGGTTTTTGTTTTGCCGCGATACAACTCAATTATCTTACGCATCGTGTTTACTCAACTCTAATCATGTAATACCTATACGTTTTTACGCGAGTGCGCACTGTGCTAATCACTAGCTTAAACTTTTAATTCAAACGTATGATCATGTAACATCAATGATGTGATTCATTGCCTAGCTCTATATATAATCCGTTAATATTTATGTAACAAATGCAATTATGAAGAGAACTAGTCACGCGTATCAATCTGATATGCAGTTATATATTAACCAACACATTTACTGAAATATTTTTTTGATTCACGCAATACCGAAATAGTATTTTTGACAGCATTAGGGCTATATTGTTGTATATTGATAATACTTCACTGAATCTCTCCAGAGCCAAAAATAAAATAAATAGTTAACCCTTATATTGTGAGTTTTTGCTACACTCTTTCGTGATTAGTGCGTTACTTTTTGCGTATCCTTAGTCAAGATGACTAATACCAGTATATTTTATAAAAATATATATAATTTTAAGTGAACATTAATCAAACATGGTGTGATATATATATGGTGTTATATATAATATAGTGCTAATCAGCCATGTTCTTTGGTCTTTGGTTAGAGATAACCTAGATTATAATCTATATCTCAAATAACCCTATTGTGCAGAATGTACATTTATATTATACAACAGATAACATGCAAAATTTAAATTTAAAGAGTATTAAAGAGTAAGAGCATAACATATAATAATGGTACATCTTTTAGATGAGACTGCACTAGGATACCTAGCACAGGACAACCATTTTAGTGTAAAATCACCACATTACTATTAAAATTTCTTGTCTAAACATACAGACTATCACAATAGTTATAACAGAGACTACTGTTTAAGGATGTTCAGAGATACTTATTTTTTTGTTACAATCCGATTGAGAACCGCAAGCATGTTCTCATGTTGCAATCGATTTAATAGACGACCTGATGGATCAAAAAATTGTAAACTACTATAAGGGCCTAGATCGCCAACCTGAATCTTGTAGTAACCATTTTTTAAATTCATATCAGAAACACCTAATTTATGAATTGTTTTCCTGCTTAACGAATTATATTTTACCTTGAAGCTCCCATGTGAATAATTACTCTCTTTTAAGTCCATGCTTAATATCTTTAGTATATCTGGTAACCAGCGCCAAACATGCTCAAAAGAAGCACATAAAATTATGTTAGGTAAACCGGCATCATTAGTACTACTATATATATGAATATTTCGTTTATATCTATTAGGTATCACGGGATCCATGTGGTTCTGATCTATCATCGTGTTTAGTTTTTGAGCTATATAGTTACACATCTTTGCGGTGTAATACTGAATCTGAACAGGGGAGTTCACCACCTTGTTTTTTCGTCTCAGATTAATTAAGGTTACTTTTATTTGCTGATCAATGCCATGGTTCTTGATAGAAACTTGATAGCGCCCAGAGTAGATATGCTCTTTGTAATCATGCAGAGGGGCCCATTGCACCCAATCAGTAAATAAAATTTTACGTGCATCCTGCCGATATAGAGTTGTAAATTTAGCTTTTTGCAAAATATGAACTACCTGTGACCAAGTAGCACCTGATGAGTCCTTAATAATCAAGGTTCCTACATTGCCAGATATCTGAGCATCATAATGTTGGCCTTTGATAGAAGTCTGAACGGGTGGTTTAAGATCTACCTGTTTATAATGCTGACCCACTGTGATGGGCATGTAGGGAATACAGAAATACGGATTTCGTGTTGGAAGGATCATTCCAGGCGGGGCTTTTAACTCCCTAGAATGATCAATTTCTAAAGTGGATAAATTGCTTATTTCCTGGTTTTTATCACATGTCTTGCTCGAGCAAGCAGACAGCAATAACAGTAATGATAGTAATGATAGTCCTAAAATCACCGCCATCGTGGACCGACGTCCTGCATTAGCCATGTACATACTCCTTTAAGTCAAAAGAAGATTGGCATCTTCCATAGCCTGTTGGACAATAGCACAGTTAATCTTAGTTAATGGTGTCATTGGCAAACGCAGCATATCGCTCTCTATTAAGCCTAGCTCTTTTGCTGCCCATTTGACAGGAATAGGATTCGGTTCAATAAATAATGTTCGATGAAGACCCATTAGCTTTTGATTTAAGAAATGCGCCTGTTGCATATTTCCTTGATTAACAACGTCACACAGATTTGCCATCTGGTCAGCAGCAATATTAGCTGTTACAGATATAACACCGCACCCACCTAGTTCCATAAAATCTAATGCAGTGGGATCGTCACCACTGAGCAGGATAAAATCCTCTGCGACTAGTTTTTGAATTTCAGTGATACGTAATAAATCCCCAGTGGCCTCTTTAATGCCAATAATGTTTTTAATATTAGAAAGGCGTGCAATGGTTTTTGGTAATAAATCTACACCGGTGCGAGAAGGAACATTGTATAGTATTTGCGGTAGATTGGTATTTTCAGCAATGATTCTAAAATGTTGATAAAGTCCTTCTTGTGTTGGACAATTATAGTAAGGCGTTACGCTTAAGCATGCAGATACACCGGAATTTTCAAAAGATTTAGTTACAGAAACACCCTCGGCAGTGCTATTTACACCAGTACCAACTATGATCGGAATGCGCCCTTTGGAAAACTTTAGTACCAGTTCAACTACATGACGACGTTCTTGATGAGTCAAAGTAGCTGATTCCCCCGTCGTACCTAAAGCGACTATAGCTGAAGTTCCGCTTTTCACATGATAATTAATGAGTTTTTTTAGACTACTATAACATACGATACCTTGCTCATTCATTGGTGTGATCAATGCTACAATGCTTCCTTTAAACATTGCCATTCCTTGTAAAACAAAACGTTTAAGACAGGTGTTTCTGAAAAATAGTTCATATACTAAATATTTTGCATATCACTATTTATATAGTACCACACAGTAATATTAACTATAAATTATAAATTATAAATTATAAATATTAAATGATACAAATTACCACTCATGATGAATAAATGTAATTATAATAATTCAATTGTAGCCACAAGATACGCACAACGATTAACTTGATGTAATTATTAGTTCTTGGAATGGTTATATCTCTAAAATGAATTAGAGTCTGTACAGACTAGAGTCTTTTACAAAAAACACTCCTAGTATTTTTTATTGGCGAAATATATTTGATCTACGATGAAGCTATGCATATACTAACTATGGATAGCATAATGAATAGCTGTAATTCAAATACAATCATATAAACAATTGCATTTAGTTATACAAATAACTCTGTTTTAAATTTTATTGCTTTTGAGAATTTTTTGATTTTTTATTTTACAAGGAAACATAGATATTGTCTAATATAATTAGTAAACATAGAAATTGATATACATTTTATCTTATATATCGGAATCTCTAATTTGTGCGATCTCACCTTTCGAAAACTTTATAGCTTTAAGTATCAAAAAATTTCAGAAGGCTGTCCGAAAGAACGCTGGATACTTTATGGGTATAATTAGATGATTAATGCGAGATTTGCTATCCAATCTCTCTATGTGTAAATATAATTCTTTGATTATTTACATTAGTCAAGATTCCTTGATGATTAAAAACTAACTTTAATGTTTGTTGTTGAAGAGGCCTATACCGAATTTTTTGACGACATACATAGTACCAAATATTACTACCAAATGGATCACTAACCTGAGGGGTTCCTAAGATGGATCTGACTTGTTCTTGTGTCATTCCAATACGAATTTTTACTAAATTATTGTGAGATAAATAATTTCCTTGAATCAGATCCGGGTGATAAACTAATTTATCCGAGATGGAGCAACCACTGGTAATCGTTAGAGCAATTAGCATTGTAATTAACGTTTGATAGCTTATCATAATACTATTCCTTTTCGCTATAATAATTCTTATCGTTACCAATTTTAAATGTTTACTATAGATTATGATCAAAGATGGAGACTATTGGAGATTAATATGTACTGGGCGTATCATCTATACAATACATAATTAAGCATGCATTTCCGTATACTGACTGAATTATGTTATAGTGGAGAAAGCTGTATTATGTATTAGAATTCAGATAGTAAAAAATATATAGCATAATTATATCAATACTTATATCAATACTTATATCAATACTTATATCAATACTTATATATCAATACTATATATCAATACTATATATCAATACTATATATCAATACTATATAGTATTTAGTATTAATTTAATAATTGCTATTATTTTAATTTAATAATTGCTATTATTTTATTTATAGTTATAGACTAATGAAAAAACCTAATAATAACCTTTTAATCATGACCGCTAAATATACTCTTGATACACAGGGACTTCGCTGTCCCGAGCCCCTCATGATGGTACGAAAATCTATACGTCATATAAATAATGGCGATACCTTGTTAGTTCTCTCTGACGATCCAGCCACCGTATATGATATTCCTAATTTTTGTCATTTTATGGATCACACCTTAATTGCACAATCAATTAATTCTCTACCATATCAATACCTGCTAAAAAAATCTAATTTTTGCAACGAAATTACTTAGATCGTTACTATCTTCAGTAGTAGTCATGCAATAAAAATAAAAAATGAACTATCTCATATTTTTCATCTATATCTAATTATAGATTAATTTCAAACACCATAACCGTTTGAATTGCTATTGTTAAGGCTTATAAGTAAGTGCATTGTCTTGAGCTGATCTTGAGAGTGGATGTTATATCTACCTGAGATTCAAGATAGCGATTCACGATAGTTCCCATGAGTTGATTAGTTAATTGAATTAACTAGTTTATTTATCGTCAATGTCAGTAGATAAGCAGGTATGTCAATACCTGCGATCAAGCATAGATTATACCGCCCTAACTTAAGAAATCACCTAATATATTCCAACTAGCTCTAGCTGTTGCTAGTTTTAGCTCTCTACCACGATTTGTCTTTCAGGCGATTCTAAAAATCGATTAATACCTATTAATACCTATTGTTTTATATCACATTAAAAATTAAAATGTAATGTGATACCAATTATACACACTATACATAATATCATATCCGAGACAGTCAGATCTCAATGGTAATTTTCACTGTACTATATTTTGTGATTTACTATTCATTTTGTAATTTACTATTATTAATATAGTAGATGCGTTCAATATCTTATTATGATACAAACATCATAAGATAATCATAAAAATGATTTCAACAATATTATAGTTAAATCAACTCAAAATATGTTTTTATAATATAAATTACTATCCATGTTTTTGATACAAAATAAAATATATAGAAATTAGGTTGTCTATGCGTTTATTTAGATTATTAAAGCAGAAATCTTTCAGAGGCATTCAGGTATCGCAAAAAGATTTATGAGTATCTGCTCATAAATTGAATGTATTTAATCTTTAAATAATTTATTATGTATAATGCTTGAATCAAAGTTACCCTGTATTAGGCAGGAATATGTATGATGTTAATCAACTCTAATTAAGTCACTTTATCGATATAACCATCATATGTTTTTATTTATAAATGTTTATTTAACGTTGATCAGCATAAAAAGTTTATCGACCTAACATTCTAGATATAGATCTTCGTATATATTGAAATTTTATATCTCTTAACTTAAAACTGACTTTTATAATACCAAATACTGATGATTATCATAATGATGCATCTATAATAATGTATTAGGATATAATTTTTTCATGCTACACCTTAAAAGATTCTGAAGAAATTCTGCATAACGCAATCCTTATACAACATTACAACATTACAACATTACAACATTACAACATTACAACATTAAAATATACTCTGAGCAATTCATGCACATCAAAAAGATGTATGCGTACAATTTAATTCATTAATTTAATGTTAAGAAAAACTTCTTTAACCCTAGACCAATTAGGACATACTAGAACATCACACTCAGTAAACATTAAGAAATAATCAATGCTTTATCTATAGTATATTATATGTCCGTATGGACTAATCTTAGTCAAAGACCTACTAATAAAATTATAGTCAAAATTGTCATTAAAAATTCTTTTAGTATCAAGTCTAAATATTACACTACATAACAACGTTAGCATAAATGTAAATTACATAAAACTCTGCTGGCTATGCTCTTCGTTGTATAAATGAAATATTTCTACTCTAATCGTCAGCCGCCTCACAACATTGAATCACATGTTATCTATTCAATTTATAATTTATATAGTACCACACGACGCTTACTCTAAAGACCTCATGGATTCAATCCATCACGATATGAAATAATCTTTTTTCACGACACCTCATAAGACCAATTACATCAATTATGATTATAGATTAATATAACGTTGGTCAATTGACAATCTACATTCTGCAGAATGATTCAGTAAACAAGCCACATGAAAAGCATATGAAGAGCATCATAATAGGAGTTTAATATAATTAAAATATTGACGCATGGCACGCTCAGTGATAAAAAATACCTCAATACATGCCGTGTTGACTATATACAAGATACAAAAAATATCTAGGCTATGTTTGGCTTAAGTTATAAATATAAAATAGTATCCAATAACACGCAAGATACCCAAGAAACACTCGTTTATAACTACTGAACGCAATAAAAGTTAAGAGAAGAAGCGCGACCTGCATAAGACCTAAAATTAGTAATAACTTGTGTGTATTTTTCCGTCATGACCCTTGTTAAGCGCAACCCGCTGAACGACTTTATACCTACATAAGCCAACTTTCATAAGATTATTTATCGAAGCTATCTATCACATTATATGTATAATACATAAAAATTTCATACTCTGCACGTCAGTAACGAACATCATCGATGTGTTTACTGAATAGACACTGCTATTCATATTAATTAAAATTTTTCTCATACAAGTAGTGTAACATTCCACCCTACGTCTTAAAACTTGATGATTTATATAGTCTTGATGTTGTACATAGTAGTGACCTGCCGAATACTGCATAGTATGTAATCCTTACCCAAGGTATTTCATGCTATATTGCCTTATCAAAATATTACAGATCCTATCTCATGAAACATGCAATTATATGTTTAAGTTTTAAAACGCGACACTCTGAATAATAAAACAATCGGCTTTATGACCAATCATCATGCAGTCAATATAAAATGACATCTGTATTAATAATACATACTATGTCGCATTATATAGATATATATAATAATATGCTTTAATAACACTATACTTAATAAAACTATACTAATTCGAGCATGCAGTGACAGTATAGTTTTCAACTTTCGCATTGATGTGTAACATCCTCTAATAGAGAAAACCCATAGTATTCATTAACCTCATTAGTGAGTTTTGAGTTCGATGAAAAACTATTGACTCTCTCATATTATGGATTATTAAATCCTATTAATTACAAGGCGAAACGTTAATAACTAGAACTATCTACTAAAATAGACTACTTAAGAACACACCAGATAGCGATATTTTCTGTTTTATTAATTAATAGAGTACCATTCTATATTAATTGCAATTAATGATCTTTTCTAATGCATATAATCTTTTTGAGTTTTCAAGGCAGGTTCTATATCTGATTATTTTATCCAAAATCGATATAATCTGAACTGATACAGTCTGTTAATAAGAAAATGCATTATGATGGCTGAGCACTTACAGAAGAAAGATCCATGATTTTGCATAACAATAAAGCATAGCACTTTTTGTAAGCATGATGCATCTCTAGTCCTGTATCAATACAAACAGGCAATAGTTATCTAAATTTTACGTAGTGATCTCAGTTAGAACTATTAATGTATATAATTCAAAATATATATGATATATAAATAAAAGCTTATATATTACTTACAAAAACCTCTTTAATGATATTGAGAAATATCAAGTTACATCTAAAACGGTGCGCAATACAATCCCAAAATTCTAATGATTATACAAAATACTATATACCCTCTCAATAATCATCAGGAATAGGCTGTGAAAATGCGAACCGCTTTATATGCGCTGTGATACGATCATATCGTACTAATTAACAGGATTACAAAGTTTCTATGTTAGAGAAAGATAATGGTGATGGATCTCCTAAAATCCATCGGATTTACACTAAAGATATCTCTTTTGAATCACCAAAAACACCACAAGTATTTCAAGAGCCTTGGGATCCTCAGGTTACACTAAACCTAGGTACTAGCTCTACTCATTTGATAGATAAAACGTACGAGGTAATCCTACGAGTCACTGTTATTACAAACCTTTCTAAAAAAATTGCATTTTTATGCGAGGTAGAACAGGCCGGAATCTTCTCTGTTAGTGAAACGGAAGAAAACAAAATAGCACATCTCTTAGGCTCATGTTGTCCAAATATTCTTTTTCCCTACGCACGTGCATGTATCGCTAACTTAATATGGCATAGCACCTTTCCATCACTACATCTTGAGCCGGTAAATTTTGATACCCTATTTATAAGGTACCTTCAGGAATCTAAACACACAGAACACACCCCGGATACATAAATGAAAAACTCTGATGCTATAATGAGCATTATTGGAGCTGGTTCATATGGGACCGCGCTAGCTATTATGCTAGCTCGTAGTGGCCATCAAGTCATACTATGGGGGCACAATCCTTATCATCAGACTCAACTAAAAATATACCGATATCATCGTGCCATTCTTCCTAAAGTACTTTTTCCAGACACCTTAATAATTGAAACCAATCTTGCTAAAACAATATCAGCTAGTCAAGATCTACTGATAGCCGTGCCAAGCTATGTATTTGGAAATGTGTTGCAGCGCATTCAACCTCATCTTCGTACTGATTCACGTTTAATCTGGGCAACAAAAGGTCTAGAAAAGAATACTGGACGCCTGCTCAAAGATGTTGCATCTGAAATACTTGGTAAATATATCCCCTTAGCCGTAATATCAGGACCAACTTTTGCTAATGAAGTAGCAATAGGCGCACCAACCGCAATTACGTTAGCAGCAACAGATAGAGCATTTGCAATAGAATTGCAAAAACTATTACATTGCAACAGAAAATTACGAGTATACAATAACCCTGACATGATTGGAGTTCAACTTGGTGGAGCAGTAAAAAATGTAATTGCGATCGCAGCTGGCATCTCTGATGGTATCGGTTTTGGCGCTAATACTAGGGCCACATTGATCACTAGAGGGTTAGCGGAAATGACTAGGTTAGGGACAGCTTTACATGCTAATCCTGCTACTTTTACGGGCATGTCAGGTTTAGGAGATTTGGTGCTAACCTGTACAGATAACCAGTCTCGTAATCGACGCTTTGGCGTCTTACTAGGAAAAGGTTATAACATTTATAGCGCAAAAAAATCAATAGGGCAGGTGATTGAAGGTTGGTGCAACACAAAAGAAATTAAAACACTAGCCGCACGCTATGGTGTTGATATGCCAATTAGTGAACAAATTTATCAGATATTATATTGCGGGAAAAGCATTACAGATGCCGCAGAGGCCCTATTGAGTCGGACAAGAAAAGAGGAGAATGATAGAAGCTAAGTCAGACTGATTAGTTTTTACTGCGAAATGCTCGATATTTTATTGGAGAATGAATGATGCTACATATAGAGCCTGAAGAAATTTGGGGTCACATCAGAAAAGAAGCATGTCAGCTCACTGAATGTGAACCGATGCTGGTCAGTTTTTATCATTCTGCTCTATTGAGATATAATAATCTTGGAACTGCTTTAAGCTACATTTTAGCTAATAAGCTAGCTAATCATATTATATCTGAAAGAGATTTACGTGAGATCATTCAGGATACTTACCGACAGAATCCAGCTATGATTATTTCTGCTGCTTATGATATTTACGCAGCACGTCACCGTGATCCTACTGTTGATAAATACTCTACAGTAATATTATATTTGAAGGGTTTTCATGCTTTACAAATTTATCGTCTGTACCACTGTTTATGGAATGTTGGTCGTCGCTCTCTTGCTATATACCTTCAACATGCAAGCTCGTTATTATTCGCGGTTGATATTCACCCTGCCGCAAGACTTGGTCACGGTATCTTGCTAGACCATGCAACCGGCATTGTAATCGGTGAAACTACAGTTATTGCGGATAATGTATTAATTTTACAATCAGTGACACTTGGAGGTACTGGTAAAGATGATAGCGGTGATAGACATCCAAAAATTCAGGAATGGGTTATAATTGGAGCGGGAGCCAAGATTCTTGGGAACATTGAAGTAGGGTGCTGGGCAAAAGTTGGGGCTGGATCTGTAGTTCTACAACCAGTCCCTGCTTATACTACTGTTGCTGGCGTCCCAGCTAATGTTGTCAGTAAACAACATAAGAATAATATATCATCTATTCTTATGAATAAATACCCGGTAACAGTATTTACAGGTTTTGAATATGGCGACGGAATATAATAAACCTCAATGAATAAATATGACTACAGATTTATTCAGTTAGAAAATGGAGCCTATCTTCAAGACTGTGTATGCTAAGAAACCAGAATAAATCTTAATTATAGGATTCCTAAATAACCTAATACTATTGAGTATTCCTTTACTATTAAGTATTCCTTATATGTATATCTGTATCTCCGTTAAAATCTTCTAAAATTTATAACTCAAAAATTTCAATCACTAAAATTATGCTATCTCTGATAATAGAGTTGAAATCATCATTCAACCCATCACGAAAACAACTCAATTAAACTGTTATGATTTTGCTGAATTGGAAACTATTTTATTTGTATTTGTATTTTAAATACAGTCTCAATAGCTGTATAACTTATACTATAAATTATACTGAACATACCAAGTATAATCTAATAATGCATGCACGCTTAAGTTCTACTTAAGTGCTATACCATGCAAGTTTTATATTATGCACATACTATAATTATACCAATATGATATGTATAAAACTCTATTTTTTCAGGATAGCAAGATACTTTACGCCATAATTGAGCAATAATTGTTCTAAAATTCTTACCTCATTCGGAGGTAAGAAATCCTAAGATAAAATCGTAGCATTTTACTACTTATGTGTTTATTATAGATAGACATTTTAGTTATGCGCTGCTCAATACAAAATTAAATAGATTCCATGAAAAAACAGTGTGATTTAATGTAAGCTATACATAATGATTGCTATACACGCAATAGCAAAGCACAATATCTTATTTTCCTAAACGATTTACTTAGTATCTCGTAAGATTATGTATCATGGATAGAATTTAGCCTAATCAGTGAAGATAAATCAATTAGATGGTTAGACACTAAATTCTGTTCTAGACATAGATGGTATGAACCCAATAAATACAGGACCTCGACTATGTATGAGAGGTCGATCACGCATATAACAAGGAGAGCCATCGTGTTTCTTTTTTACTCTTAGAGTATAAAAGAGTATAAAAAATTATCAAGGACAACACGTAGTAGGCATACCAGATCACTGATATTACTAGCTAGAAGAGAGTTGCCATACACAACCGATGTATGGACAAAATGATCTTACACCATAGCATCACTGTGTAAATAGTTCTGGTAGTTTGCCATCTAAGATTTTAAAACTGACATCATAATAGCACTTAAGATATAACAATACCTACAAAGAGTGCTAATACAACTTCTTAGCAATCTCTAGCCAGTCATATTTAAATGGACGCTTCATATTGTCAATAGCATCAATAATATTATGATGTACCATCTTCTCATTTTGAATACCTATACAACATCCGTAAGAACCTTCTAGTAATAACTTAGTGGCGTAAGCACCCATGCGTGAGGCAAGAATGCGATCATACGCCACTGGAGAACCGCCCCTTTGAATATGCCCTAGTACAGTAACACGTGTGTCTCGTTTAGTTTCTTCTTGAATATATTGTGCTAACTCATTAATATCGCAAATATGCTCAGTGATAGCTACAATAGCATGTTTTTTGCCTTGAGAAATCCCATCTTTGATCTCATCAACCAATTTCTCACGAGTTTCAGGAGTCTCTGGCAAGACGATAAACTCACAACCTCCAGCAATTGCAGCAGCTAAAGTTAAATCACCACAGTGGCGTCCCATAACCTCTACAATAGAAATACGTTGATGCGAAGAAGAGGTGTCACGTAAACGATCCATAGCTTCTACCACTGTTTCTAATGCAGTAAAATAGCCAATAGTATAATCCGTCCCCGCTACGTCATTATCAATGGTCCCTGGTAGACTGATACAAGGAAACCCCATTTCCGTTAAAGATTTGGCACCCATATAAGAACCATCGCCACCAATCACCACTAAAGCATCAATTCCACGTGTGATCATATTGTTTATCGCAATACTACGTATTTCTTTTAAACAAAATTCAGGGAAACGAGCCGATCCTAAAAATGTCCCACCACGGTTAATAATATCCGATACGCTATAACGATTAAGAGTAATCATTCTATCTTCATACAATCCTAAATACCCATCATAAATCCCAAAGATTTCTAAACCTTCACTAATACCTGTACGGACAATACCACGGATTGCGGCATTCATGCCTGGAGCATCTCCACCGCTGGTTAGTATACCGATTTTATTAATCATCAAATCCTCTCAATATAGTCATCAGGTTGTATATGATCCACGACAAGAACAATCGCGTATATCACTTGCCAACCAAAAAGCATTGCGATACGCTCAAAGAATAAAGATAAGAGTCGAGCACAGATAAACCTAAAAGCTAAAATAGTTAATAGACATATGATGGACTAATCATGAGGTTGTGCTTGTTAAGTAATAATTGACGCATGTCATGATTTCTGTATTAAGTTGAATCATCGACTCATTCTGAATAGCAGAATTACTATACTAATCGTTATTATTCTACTCTATTAGCTTCATAGACTTGCTATACTTTTGATTACCTCTGGATGATTGAACATCAACCGCAATACATTTAAGACTACAAGATATTCTAAAACCTCTGCTATGATAGCAATATGCCTTAGTGTTCGTGAGATACCACAGAACGCGGATCTTGATGGATAATCACGTCCGAACCAGGAAATCGCATACGCAGTGCTTGTTCAACATGGTGAGATATACTATGTGCCTCGTATAAGGGTAAGTTATCTTCCATTTCTATGTGGAGTTGAATAAAACGTGTTGCACCAGCCTGGCGCGTACGAATACCATGCACTCCGCAGATACCAGGCCATGCTGAAACAATTTTTACAATCGCTTGATGCTCTGTCATGGGTAAAGCATGATCGAGTAATACCTGTACAGCCTCACGCGCCATGCGCCATGCAGAATATAAAATCCACCCTCCAATATTCAGAGCACATAATGCATCAGCCCAATAATAACCGCACCAACTTAAAACTATAGCTAATAAAATTGCACTATTGATTACTATATCTGATTGATAATGCAACATATCTGCACGTATAGCCTGACTTTGAGTGTTTCGGACTACCCAGCGCTGAAAGGTAACTAAAACTAGCGTAGAAAACAAAGCTATCAAGGTAACTATAACTAATATTAAAGGTTCCTTGAGCTCCCTAGGGGAAAACATTTTTTGAAAGCCAGTAAAAAAAAGAAAGAGAGCAGAAGCACAGATAAATACACTTTGAGCTAATACTGCAAGAGACTCGGCCTTACCATGGCCAAATGTATGCTCAGAATCAGCTGGCTGCATGGCATAGCGTATGATTAACAGATTTGTCAATGAAGCAGCAATGTCCACTAACGAATCTATGAGTGCCGCCAGTAAACTTACTGAACCCGTGCACCACCAAGCGAAAAATTTGATAATTAATAACAGAAATGCAAGTAATATCGCTGCTATGGCCGCCATAAAAACTTGCCGTGTGTATTCTATATGCATATCTGCTATCCACCAGATGCAATGAGTTAGTGGTACTAAAGGTAAAAGACCCCATCTATATGTGATAGATAAACTAGAAGAACGCGATGTGACCTCTATGCAACATCAATAAGATAATTTCAGCACTATAGTCTGTTAATGGATATTGAAAAATCTTTTGAAACATGCGCAACATATTAAATATAAAAATTAAAATATATTAAATATATACTGATGTATATATTTAATAAACATCAAGACACCTAATAGCAATACGATTACTAATTCCTTTCAAGATTAACATATCTTCTGATAAAGTCGTCACTAATCATTTAGAATAACAGTGTGAGAAACAGCTTGAACATGATGAAAAGCTTGATATGTTAAATTGGAAAAATATACAGAATACCAATATTATATTTAATTGCTTTCCCTTGATACATGAATAATATTAGTGATTATTTAGTGATTTTTGATTGAGTGATTTTACGCTAATATTGTAAACTTCATTTCTATTTGATGTGTAGCCTTAGTTATGCCAAACATTGTCAATGTTATAAAAATATTCAGAATAATCTCTTGTTGTAATGCTATATTTTTATATATTGTATAAAAATAGTGTTTTTCTGAAAACGTAGACTACTGTAACAAACCGATCTAGACATAGAACGTAGTCTGATTTTTGATAATTTTGATTATACCTAGAATAATTTTTTGATATTAGTTGTATTTTAGAAATTAACATATGCGTTTTATATTACATAAGGTGAGGTTATTTAGGAGCTGATTCATAACAGATTATCTCTGTTATTAACATGAATAGATGTTATCTGTTGTATATATCTATTAATAATTGGCGCTTCTTAATTGAATGTCTTTAATTGCATTAAATTATAATGAATAATCAGCACCCCTCAGTTTCCAAGAAAAAACTGAACGTGCGATACCAATAGTGCTTACAGATCATATAAACACTGTTAATAAAAAACAATTACTCACATTGCGATTTTTAAAAATATCAATTGTTTATAGTCACTTCCATTTGCCAATAGATAGTGTTAATATGCTTTAGATAGTGGAATAAGAACAGCCTAAATTTCAGCTGTAAAACTTTCCGCTATAAAACAATAAAATATCTATTATGATTCTAATATCTATAAAATAATACAAAATGTTACATAGTCTTCTCTGAAGATATGGAAAGTCTATATATCTTAATACTAATGATCAAAAATCTTTCTAGCACTAGCTCTCAGCATAGTACAATATCTTTTTATATGATCTTATGTAGCATATATATTAGCGCCGCATATTTTATGTGCCTTACTTATAACAATTGGAATCAATTAACATTTCTACACAAACAAACATATTATCGGTACCTTGTGCGATCTTACATCTCTAATAGCACAGTATAGCTAAGAACACTCAGGTCTAGAATGCAGATAATATTAGTGTTTGTCTGCATTATATATACAAGGCCAAGGCTCGGCATGGAAAAGCGCATTAAATCATATAATATATTATCTAACATATAGTTAGACATGATCTTTATCGCACTAATCACCACGAGAAAAACCTTATACGTTACTTATTTACTGTCATGCTTGCTTAGAATAGTATTGTTTAGGATAGTAATGAGTATTGAGAGCGTCAGAGGTTGTTGTTACTTTACTACAAGACGGTTTATATTTTATAAGTTAGCATCTACAGTCTTGAGATATATCAATACCGAGATCACGCTAAATTTTTATGCACCTCATCATAATAGCTCTTAATCATGTACTCTGGTTCAGCTAGATTACATGATACTACTTATGCGTTCACTCGGTCTACGCTTACTGATCCTTAAGGTTCCTTATTTAACTAACACTAACACTGTCAACCATCAAGGCTCTCAATTTAATATAGATATTTTCAATACAACACAGAAAGCTTTATAGAATTCCTAACCTCTTGTATAACCTGTTGTTATAATGATTATAAGATCGAGATAGGATCTGCAGTATTGTACCTATTATACATTCAATATTTATATGCAATTATACTTAGTATCTTACGCATCTTAAGATTCCATCTATAACAGTTGAAATCAAGTTGCATAAATAGAAAAAAACAATGTAATATAAACCTGTTATCTATACACCCCTAGAGCAGCCGAAGTGGCGAAATTGGTAGACGCAGTTGACTCAAAATCAACCGCCGAAAGGCGTGCCGGTTCAATTCCGGCCTTCGGTACCATAATATAACATTCTTATGGTGTTATGAGATAGATCAATCTGATACTTATCCATGCATTATATATCTATTAACTCAAGCTATTTCTATATAATAGAAATAAATAGTATAAAAGCACACAATACAAACACAAAATCATATTTTATCCCATCAGATACACTAGCGTACGCTAATATTATCTACTGCCTGAGACGTAGCGCATATGGAAAAGAGCTATAATCCGCAACATATCGAGAAACTGCTATATCAGAACTGGGAAAAAAAGGGTTATTTTAAACCAAATGGTGACACATCTCAGGAAGCCTTCTGTGTTGTGATGCCACCACCCAATGTCACTGGTAGTTTACATATCGGTCATGCCTTCCAACAAACTCTCATGGATATGATGATCCGATACCATCGCATGCAAGGTAAAAACACACTATGGCAAACCGGCACTGATCACGCAGGTATTGCTACGCAGATACTTATTACAAGAAAGATCGCCGACGAAGAAAATAAAACCTCTCAAGACTATGACAATCATACCTTGATTGACAAAACTTGGCAGTGGAAAAATAAATCTAATCGTATTATTTCTGACCAAATGCGTCGCTTAGGCAACTCTGTTGACTGGACACGTGAACGCTTTACCCTGGATCAGGGTTTTTCGGATGCAGTGAGAAAAACCTTCGTTCATCTATATAAAGAAAAACTCATTTATCGTAAAAAGCGCTTAGTTAATTGGGATCCAAAGCTATGCACTGCTATCTCTGACTTAGAAGTAGAAAACCTCGAAAAAAAAGGCTCTATGTGGTATATTCGCTATCCTCTCGCGAATGGCGCGCAAACCGTTAACGGTAAAACTTACGTGGTGGTCGCTACTACACGCCCGGAAACCATCTTGGGCGATACAGGCGTAGCTGTCAACCCTTTAGATATACGTTATCAAAATCTTATTGGTAAATTTGTAGTATTACCGTTAATTAATCGTTTAATCCCAATCATTAGCGATAAATATGTAGAGATGGCAAAAGGTACTGGGTGTATGAAGATTACCCCCGCTCATGATTTTTATGACTATGAAATAGGTTGTCGTCATCAATTGCCAATGATTAACATTTTCACTTACAATGGTAAGCTTCGTCATTACTCTCAAGTTTATGATAGTCATGGCCAGGAAACTAATAGCTATGCTCCTGTCATACCTGTAGCTTTTCGCGGATTAGATCGTTTTGAAGCCCGTACAGCGATTATTCAGGAAATTAATAAAATAGGTTTATTAGAAGATATCCAAACACATTGCTTTATGGTTCCGCATGGTGAACGCAGCGGTGTTGTAATCGAGGCCATGCTCACTACGCAATGGTACGTCCGAATGGCACCGTTAGCTAAAGTAGCCACACAGGCGGTTGCGTCAGGAAAAATTCAGTTTGTACCACGGCAATATACTAATATGTATTTCTCTTGGATGAGAAACATCGAAGATTGGTGTATTTCACGCCAACTATGGTGGGGGCATCGAATTCCCGCCTGGTACGATCCATCAGGCAATGTCTACGTTGCTCATAGCGAACAAGAAGTTCGCAAAGAGAACGATCTCAGTGACAACCTACCTCTTACCCAAGAGGTGGATGTGCTAGATACATGGTTTTCTTCTGCTCTCTGGACATTTGTAAGTCTAGGATGGCCAAAGTGCACTAAGGAGTTAAAAATTTTCCATCCCACGAATGTGCTAGTTAGCGGTTTTGATATTATATTTTTTTGGATTGCCCGCATGATTATGCTTACTATGCACTTTGTAAAAGATGATAGAGGTCAATTCCAGGTACCCTTTAAAACTGTTTACGTAACTGGTTTAATTCGAGATCACGAGGGTCAAAAAATGTCAAAATCCAAAGGAAATATCCTCGATCCATTAGACATGATCGATGGAATTTCACTGGAAGACTTAATTAAGAAGCGCACCAAAAATATGATGAAGCCTCAATTAGCAGAAAAAATCCGTAAACGTACTAAAGAGCAGTTTCCATGTGGTATAGAGGCGCATGGTGCGGATGCATTAAGATTTACTTTGGCATCTTTAGCATCAACTGGACGCGATATTCACTGGGATATGAAACGTCTCAAGGGTTATCGTCACTTCTGTAATAAGCTTTGGAATGGTAGTCGATTTGTCCTTATGAATACTGAAAAGCATGACTGTGGGTTTTCCGGCGACGAATTAGAACTCTCTTTACCTGATCGCTGGATAATTGCAAAATTCAACTACACAGCACAAGCCTGGCACGACGCATTAGAACGCTACCGCTTCGATCTGGCTGCGAATATTCTGTACGAATTTACATGGAATCAGTTCTGTGATTGGTATTTAGAATTAACAAAGCCAACCTTGCATGGTGGTACTAAATCTCAATTAAGAGGGACACGTCACACACTAGTAAATGTGTTAACAGACTTGCTCTGTCTAGCTCATCCACTTATTCCATTTATTACTGAAACTATCTGGCAACGAGTAAAAGTGATAAAAAATATTGCAGATGAGACTATTATGCTCCAACCTATACCAGCTTTTTCTGAGACTCGCATTAATGATAAAGCGATAGAAGATATTGATTGGATGAAGCGGGTTATTATTGCGATACGCAATATGCGTAATAAGGCTCGTATTCCTCAAGCACACCCATTAGATCTACTGCTTCGCACAAATAGTAAGCATGTGATTGATAGAGTTAACAACAACGATCGCCTCCTCAAAGCTCTTGCTCATTTAAAAACAATACAAATTGTGCCTGAGGACGCCAATCATCCATTAGCCTATAATGAATCAATAGAGGATGCGGATATACTGCTACCCTTAACAGATTGGATAGATAAGAATATCGAACTCAATCGAATCACAGGAGAAATTATGCAACTAGAAGCAGCAACCAAACAAATTAACAGCAAGTTAGATAATAAAGACTTTATTAGACTGGCACCAGAAGCAATTATGATCAAAGAAAAAAAACGCCTTAGAGAGTGTGAATTAAAAATAGCAAAATTAATAGAAAAAAAAATGTTGATACTTGCTATATAACAGTATATTAGGGGCATTATGTATGCTTTTCTGACCTATCTCAATCTACCAATACAATCAATAAGTTCATCATTCATTAAAATCACGTTGCGTCTACAGTTAAGAATATTATATATGAACAAGCATTCTCGTCATTACTGACTATCAACGCCTGAAGTTTTAGTATGTTTTTAGTACAAAACATTTCAGAGAGCAAGCTATATTCAAAGATTACATACTTCTTTGCTTCTAGAAAAATTTTTATACTTAAGGTTAGCCATAGTATGAAACAACGTACAAGTCTCAACCTACTATAAGTCATGACATGATAAAAAAAATTGACATTAAAATTCTAGATACCAGAATTGGTACTTCTTTTCCGATCCCTACCTATTCTACTTCGGGCTCTGCCGGTTTAGATTTACGGGCCTGCATAGAAGACACGCTTATCTTAAATCCTGGGGCTACGCACTTAATAGAAACAGGCATAGCTTTACATATTGCTGATCCGCAAGTTACTGCAATCATACTACCACGCTCTGGACTTGGGCACACCAATGGTATCGTACTCGGCAATCTTGTAGGGTTAATCGACTCTGATTATCATGGTCAAATTATGGTATCACTTTGGAATCGCGGGCAGAGCTCATTTATCATCAGAGCCGGTGAACGTATTGCGCAAATAATCTTCCTACCTGTCATACAGGTGGAATTCAACCTAGTTAATCACCTCACTGATAGCCAACGAGGTTCAGGTGGCTTTGGACACACAGGGCGTCAGTAACGGTTAGTCTAAAAAAATACTGTTATTATGTCATGAGTCACTACAATAATATGTGCAGATTTTTACGAGATGTGTTATAGCAACACTGACTAGGTAGAATGATAATCTATAGCTATAGCTATAGCTATAGCAGTAGCAGTAAAGATCTTAATAGCAACAACAGCACCTTCTTAGGTGTAATACCCTTAGGTGTAATACCGTTTTTCATGGCATAAACACAAACAAGTCTTAATGCTACATATTCATCATTATGATTGCATTATCATTATTTTAATCGCACATTGCTCAAGTAACATTCTCAAGTATATAGAATGTTATTAGATAATATATTCATTATGATTTCTACTCTCTCTATAATATATTAAGATCACCGTATAATATACCGGTTATTAGACAGACCCCTATAGAAACATCAATAGTAGTATTGAGCATGGATAGCACATATAGTTATCTATCACTGACTTTTGGTTATCCCTGAAAACTAATTCAGCGTTTCTTTAAATATCTTACATAATTTATTTACGCAACTAATACACTAGATCAGCCATGAAAGCACCAGATCAAGGGTTATCATCGACCATATAAAGTATTATAATTAAGAAGCCTATAATAACCACGCATTCAGCTCTCTGCTAAAATTAACAGATCTCTCTTATACCTTATCCTTGAAAATGTCAATAGCCACATCAATAACAATCTTAGTTTTTTAAAAATGACGATAAAATATAACAATAATTTTGATTAATGAATAAAGCTTGGATGAAATATTCTTGGGACCTCATATCTTATAAGAGGGTAACAGTTATTCTTGAATCCTTACACCAATCTTCACAATACCATGATCTGATTTTTCTGCAACCGTCCATAATATATTTTTCCATTCAATTTGATCCCCCACAACAGGCGCTGCCCCTATAATACTTGAAACCATCTCACCTAGTGTTTGTTGATTATTGATCTCGTCATCAAGCTCAATCCCATAAATATGAGCAACATTCTGTAATGAAACGTTTGCCTGTAAAATAAAGTCACCAAAAAACCTCTGATCTGATACAGGCGGAGACTGACTAAATAACTTACCTAACGCGGCAAGATCACTCTCACGACCAATAACGCATAAAACATCATTTTCTTTTAGTCGTGTACTACCAGATGGATGCAGTAATTGATTTTTACGAAATAGTGCAGCAATGCGTGTTTGAGAAGGCATGCGCAAATCACGCAATGCTGCGCCAATACACCACTTATCTTCGCTAAGTTGATAAATAAATTGTTCCCATGGGTTCTCAGGATGAATATCCAAACCAATACGGGAAATCGGGGATGCTAATGGCGGTATAACTACACGCGCTTTACGTGCCGCCCAACTCAGTGATGTACCCTGAACCATAAGTGACACTAAAACTACAAAAAACGCGATATTAAAAAAAAGAGATGCCTGAGGTAATCCAGCCATCATAGGAAAAACTGCAAGTATAATAGGTAATGCCCCGCGTAGACCAACCCAGCTTATGAACATACGCTCTCGAATATTAAATCCAGGAAATGGTGACAATCCAATTAAAATTGAGAGTGGACGAGCAACAAGAATGAGACAGATAGATAGTAGCGTAGCTGGAAGCGCAATTGACCAGAGATCCGCAGGATTAACTAACAAGCCTAGCACTAAAAACATACCAATTTGACTTAACCAGGCCATACCATCAAAAATTTGCAAAATACCATGACGATTACGAATGGGGCGGTTACCCAAAATAAAACCACACAAGTAAACTGCAAGGATACCGCTTCCTTCTAGCATAGAAGTCAAGGAAAATACTAAAATGCCTCCACTTACTGCCAATAACGGGTATAATCCGCTGGCTAATGAAACACGATTAATAATTTGCAATAACGCCAACCCCCCACCTAAGCCTAGAAGAATACCCAAGCCAAATTGCTGTATTATTTGAACAATCAACATCCAGTTGACTCCAATTTGTTCATTTTGGATCATTTTAATTAAAGTCATAGTAAGAAAAACAGCCATGGGATCATTACTACCAGATTCAATTTCTAGGGTAGCGCTAACACGTTCATTTAGACCTTTTCCACCTAAAAGTGAAAAAACTGCTGCAGCATCAGTAGAGCCAATAATTGAACCAATAAGAAAACCATTAGGTAAACTCAGACTGAACAACCATGCAGCAGCTAAACCGGTTAAACCAGCTGTAATAAGCACTCCAACTGTAGCTAATAATAATGCCGGACCTAAAGCTACCCTAAAGGAACTCGCCTGAGTACGCATACCACCATCCAGAAGAATGACAGCTAACGCAAGATTGCTAATTAAATAAGCAGCAGGATAATTATCGAAAGCAATCTTACCAATACCATCAACCCCCGCTAACATGCCAATGGCAAGGAAAATAACTAGAATGGGAATACCTAGTCTTGATGAAAAAGAACTAAGTAGAATGCTTGTAGCAACTAGTATTGAACCAATAATGAAAAGACCGTAAATCGCGCTAGATTCCAATACACATTTCCCCTATTTAAGATCAAATACTTATAAAGTATGTATCAATATGCATTATTCACATATAAAAACACCTATAAGATAGACTGCAAAAAATAATCAAGCAAAAAAAAACTTAAGTTTTAAAATAAATTATATTCGAATGAATCATACAATTATATATTTAGTATGATCGGAAATCAGCATCTAATCTATCTTCTACAGTGTCATACAACAACTCTAAAAGCATGTTAAGATTATCTTTTTATATTATTAACAGTAATATTTCTTATATTCTACAAATTTACATATTGGATTATGATCATCCCTGTCTATGTATGCCAAACCTATGAGACACATAGAGATGCTGGAGATAACCTTACAGGCATATAGAAAATAAGATGTTAGACATCCAAAACGATCACAATCGCTGTATTGTCTTACATCAGCACAGGGCTTCGATAACATAAGAAAGCATTACTATTAAACTTACAGAAACGTTGGTAATAGTTGGCGCGAAGCGCTCTATAATTAAAATTAATTATGCATATATGTAAAGAATACGTAGATGATGTGCTTTTTATTTTTCTATGCTACGCAAGAAGTATGGTCTAATGACCTAGGATAAAAGGTGCGATATGTCATATTCGACATCTGCAGTCACGATCACTATGTGTAACTCATACCTATTATTCGCTTTATGTTACATGCCGTGATATACATAAAACTAACGATACTAATCTAAAGATCTCATAAGGTACCTGCATAGCTCATGACAACAAAAAAGGTACAGAAATGCATAGCACATCTGAATATATAATAAGATATAAAAGAGAAGTTACCATATGCATATCACTAAAGCTTTTTGATAAATATATTTATGCTGAATAACTTATGCCGGTTATTGTTTTCAACGAATGCGACATCGAATGTTATATACAATGCATCAAGGAAAATAAAAAAAATCTTACATATAAAGGCAAAAATTACCTAAGTTTAGGTAACGCGCCTACAATATCTCGCAAATTAATTACTCTAGTGAGAGCTTACTAGCACAACAACCTCTGACAAGTAACCTCGTTTTTCAGTGAACTAATATGTAACACTCGACCTTACAAAGCATAATAGTAGATTTACTAAAATAATGTAACTATTTGGACTGATGACGCTTATGATGCTATGGATCACTATAGATCCAATATACTATCGGTATCAGTATAGATATATCTATATATAGGATAAATTATGCATACACGGAATACAAAATGTTTAATGATTTGCAGGTCAGCCAGTTTTTTACTAGTTTTTATTGCGCTGTTTTCTGTCTTCCCGTTACATTTGTTACCGTGTTTTCTCGCCGGATTTATTATGTATGAAATTATTTTAGCACTCACCGTTCTTGTAGAGTATCTAGTCAAAGCTCAGGTAGCACGTTGGGTAAGCATTATGTTTCTTAGCATCCTATTAATCCTGTTAATAGTTGTCACTGCTAGTAAACTTATTGGATTTCTTTTGCATGACTGTCAAAATCTTGCTGGCTTTGACGCTACTGCTAGTAATCTTCTTAGAGATGCGCAGCGCACTCTCTCTCCACTAATCACACGTTACTTACCATTAAATATAGATGAATTAAAGAATCAGCTAATTAATTGGTTACATGAAAATTTAGTTATGCAAACTTTTAGTCGTAACGCAGCGCATACCGTTGCCACTATGCTCATTGGGGTAGTACTCGGTGCAATGATTTCTCTACAGAGTAATGGTAAACAAAAACTTCACACAACACCTTTACAAGATGCTCTTCTGGATCGACTAACAGTCCTGTCAGAGGCCTTTCATAATGTGATTTTTGCCCAAATTCATGTATCACTCTGTAACACACTATTAACTGGTTGCTTTCTATTCGGTATACTGCCTATTTTTGAGCTACATTTGCCCTTTTCTAAAACCATAGTAATGCTAACCTTTTTTACTGGATTATTACCCATTATTGGAAATTTAATCTCTAATACAGTTATTTTTTTGATTGGGCTTTCTATATCGCTTGAAGCTGGTCTGATTTCACTAACATATCTCATCATTGTGCATAAATTAGAATATTTTATTAACGCACATATCTTTAGCGGTCGGATCCACGCAAAAACCTGGGAAATTCTACTAGCTATGTTAGTATTTGAATCCACTTTTGGTATTACCGGGGTAATTGCAGCTCCAATCTATTATGCTTATCTTAAGGCTGAATTACGCAAATATGATCTTATTTAAGTCAATATATTCAAAAACTGATTCTAGAATTCAGTGTTATCAGTAGATAACTATTAGGGTCATGACCCGCTTGAAGCACGCATTATGTAATAATGATATGCCATCTGTATTGGCTCTATGGGACCTATGGGGCTGTATATTATGAGTTAAAGAATCCAGTTATCACTAATTCAGTGACTATTATATCTTTATTACCTAATCAATTATTACTGCGCGATTTCAGGGATTTTGTAACCATCAGTGATTGTTAAAAACCCATAATAACAGTATGAATCATCCCATTTACCTATATTTCATGTTATGCTACTCAGCAGATAAACTCAGATAGTTTATTCAGTAGAAGCCCCTTCAATGCATCAACATTTTTCGGATGCTCTATATTTTAATAGTGATACTGGTATCCTGTCGGTCAATGTTATAAGTAAACTTATACGCACAATAAGAGCTTAATGAGTATCTCATTCTTGTATACGTCTTGAGTTAAGTTACTACAAGACCCACCGACATGAGAATAGACTAGATAGTCTTACATGAGATAACATTCTTCTTTAGCAGACGCGGTGTATCTTATTAGCATGCGTAACATAACTTTTAAGTACAATAAATCTATGAAGTACGCATTAATAGCGTTTATATATGATAGTATATGATAGAATGAATGGTATAAAAGGCTGTATTATATGCACTGTATCGTGAGATCATACTAAATTGAACATATCTTATAATTTTCATGCTTAGCGCAGTTAGATTATAAATTTCTCTAAATAGAAACGGTTACAGGTTACAAGAAGGCATACTTAATCAGTAGTACCTAGCCGGTCATTCAGGACCCTTGCTGTCGATTATAACACAATAGATTTTTATCATTGATAATTATAGCATGTCACAGAGATTGAAGATTATGGACCGAATCAGATAACTTTACCTGCCCCATCCGCGAAAAACCTAGCAGAACCAACATGTTCTTTGCTTAATACATATTAATAGAAGAAAATCTATATTATGTCAGAAAATAAAAAATTAAGATCTAGCACTAACAATCCGTAACTCATGTCTTACTCTAGATATCCGCCTTGCAAAATAATCTCCAGCTTGCATTAATTCTTAGTTTAAATTAGACAAATACTGACTGAACTTACAGAGAGAAAATTTAGCCTTAAACACAATTTAGCCTTCAGTACAGTATGTATAGCTTGATAAAAACACATATTCACACTGCTTATCTTTATATCTTTATAAGATATAAAGATAGTACTAGATAAAATAAAATAAAAATAAACGAAAACTAATATCTAATATGAGTAAGAAAGTCAAGCCTTAATATGATTATATATTATTACTAGATTTGCCCTGAAGCATCAAACAGGCCTACTGCAAGTAGAGTACTTTTGGCTAAAAATAGACAAAAGCACCTGTATTACCAAAGGACACCTTGAGATACTCAAGCGTAGTGATGCATGTTCTGCTATCAAAAAAAGCGAGAACTCTGGATGATATTTGACAATATAAACAACACCCTATATTTAACTTTTACAACAATGGGTTTAGTCCTGTATTGTATCTCGCGTCTCTTTCATTAATTCTTAACATACATCATAGTACTGAGTAATCTGATAAATTATTAAAAAATATTTATAAATATCTAAAAAGATATTGAAAATAACGATATAATACAACTTATAATCTTATTCAGTAAAATTTTATCTATTATCTTATACTACCGCTAACTTTTGTCATATTTAATAATGCATTCTATATCAGTATGACATGCGCTACACCTAGCTTATTCCAGGTTATATGATATATATAGCCAAGCTATACACTGAAACTATATTTATGAAACCGACTTTACTATTTTATGACTATGAAACTTTTGGGACAAGCCCATCGTTAGACCGGCCGGCACAGTTTGCTGCAATACGTACTGATATGGACTTAAATGTTATAGGAGAGCCCGAAACTATTTATTGCTGCCTAGCCAATGATTATTTACCGCAACCGGAAGCAGTTCTTATAACAGGCATTACACCGCAAATCGCCCAGTTACGCGGTATAAATGAAGCAAGCTTTACTCGACGTATTCATCAAATATTTTGTGTACCGAATACCTGTATTGTAGGTTACAACAACATTTGTTTTGATGATGAGATAAGCCGAAATTTATTTTACCGAAACTTCTATGATCCGTATGATTGGAGCTGGAAGAATTCTAATAGTCGATGGGATTTATTAGATGTAGTGAGAGCTTGCTTCGCCTTACGTCCAGATGGTATTCGTTGGCCAACAGACACTCAAGGATGTCCTACCTTTCGCTTGGAGAAGCTCACTCAGGAAAATCAGATCGCTCATAACAGTGCACATGACGCACTATCTGACGTATATGCGACAATCGCTCTTGCAAAATTAATCAAAGAAAAACAACCAAAACTATATAATTTTTTATATGCGCATCGACAAAAGCATAAGCTTCGTACATTAATCAATGTTTCACAAATGAAACAACTTGTATTTGTTTCGAGCAGGTTTGGAAAAAAAAGGAGTAACGTAACCTGTGTCGCTCCACTAGCGTGGCATCCACATAATAAAAACGCTTTAATAACGTGTGATCTTGGGGGAGATGTTTCTTCGCTAATAGCGATTGACACCGATTTGTTACGCGAATCTCTTGATAATTATCACAAACTAGCTCAGCATAGATCCAACTTTCCATTACAGCTCATTCATATAAATAAATGCCCTGTTATTGCGCCAGCTAATGTCTTACGCGCGTCAGATGCCCTACGTATCGGGATAAACCTAGAATACTATGCTGATAATCTAGCTAAATTACTCCAAAATCCAAAAATCAGAGAAAAAGTTGCTCAATTGTACATAATAAAGGAAAAACATATCCCTTTAGAAGATGTAGATACACAAATGTATCATGGTTTTTTTAATTACTCTGATCGCCATACAATACATACTATATGTCACACTTCTGCAAAACACCTGTTGACCTTAAATCTCACATTTTATGACAAACGTATTAAACAGCTTTTTTTTCGATTTCGTGCGCGAAATTTTCCAGATTTATTAACACCCCTAGAAAAAATCGCATGGTTGCAACATAGGCGCGAAATACTCAATAAAAAACGCATACAAGAATATATCAAAAACATCGAGTCACTGCATACTCAGTATCAATATGATCAAGTCAAGCAAGCTCATCTTGAGGCATTATTAGATTACACGAAAGATATTCAGTTTTCTTTACAAACTGAATATCTTTAACTAAACTTTAATGTTCTACGCGAGATTAGACCATCTCATGGCGTACGTATTCGCATTATCTGACACCAACCACTTAAAAAGAATGTGTTCACATATTTCTATATTAAGATATACCCCTTAATACTTTAATAAGTAATCTGAGCAAAATTCGTCGTGTGATATCTAAAGAGAAGCTCATGTCTTTTAATAAGACACGGAAGATGTAACTTCACAAAGGTGCAGAAAATTTATATATCAGTATCAGTATACATATCTAATATTTGCCAGATTTGACTAATGGATCACCTATTTACGTACTCTTTCTTCCTATTGAATGGCACTTTCAGACCTTCCGTTAGACATAAAGACTCGCTAGCTAGAGAGAAAAACATGAAAAAGTTCTCAGGCATAAGTTCTTGAGTTATTGAATAAAAATTCAAGATTCTAGGTAACTACTATTAAACATATTATTATATCTTATATTGGATGTCTTTATGCATAATGAGATACAACAAACAGAGTAATGAGGTGCTAATAAAGCTGCTATGATATGCATACTAAGTTTTATGATATAGATATTACTTCAAATCTCACTTACTTTTATATAGCTAAAACAACATCCCAGCGGCATCACTGTAAGTTTCTGAATATTTAAGCGTACATCATGTGAATCATCAATATTTATTCAACAGTCTGTAGTATATGAGTCTTGGTACAATCCATCAGATATAAATTGTTAGGATAGATTGAGTAGTTGAAGAGGATATGATATAATTTATTTATTTTTTCTGAACTATCCCGCAAATGTAAATCTTAGTTATGCTAAAGGCTAGGTTTACTTTAAGATATCACCAAGGCCTCTGCTCTAGATATTATTATAATCTATCCGTGTCTTACACAATACACATTAGCATTTATTGTGACTAACTTTTACAAGACGCAGTAATGCTCAAAGATACAGTAATAAAATAAGACAATCTCTGATTGAATCAAACGCACTGAGTTTAGACGCGCTTCATTTTACAAATCTTAAATTATAAATGACTTGTTTATATTGAAGCATCTGCTATAAATAGCAGATTTAGACCAAAGCAAATCAAGGTAAAGAGATACAAGTTGGACCTAGTAGTCAAAAAAATATACATTCGTTATGATTTAAAGCACTATACACGATATATACTGGTTCGGACTATATCATCTACAAACTTCGGATAGTATCAATATACTACTATCTATAGATTAAGCAAATTCTTTTATCGCCAGGGCCACTATACTGTCTGCATTACTGTCTGCATTGATAATCTCTATTTTTATCTCTAATAAAAACCTTGTTTATCTGCTCTAAGATAGAACAGATACCAATCAGTCATTGGATTTTTAGTTTTTCGAGAACCCTCTATGCATCTCTTAATATACATATCTAAAATTAAAATTCACATCACGATACTAAACATAGGAGATACATTCTTACAATTCCAGACATTAATATAAAAATTTTTGTGATAGTCTATCAAAATCCAGTATAGTATATCACTGATAGTGGATACCTTACAAATACTCCAGAGTCTCATGAGAGGCAAACATCGGTAAAAATAGCGTTCTTTAATAGAACTATTATATAAAATTATTTTCTATGTGTAATATCTTATTTGCCAGTTATAGAATAATACAATTAAAATCAATAATAGTATTTAAGAAGGATTAAATATAAAAATAATTTTAATAAGTGTATTGATGAGTTTTCTATAGCACCAGGTTATGACCAGCATACAAATAATTTGCACTCATTAAAATAGAATAGAATTCTATTCTATTTCATAGATATGATCTATCAGGTGCATATAAACGCCTAGCTTAAGCTGTATACAATACTTACACGCAATATAATACAATATAATAATAAATATAATACAATATAATAATAGATGTATATTGATACTATCACACCTTAGCGATGAGAGCGAGCCACTATAAATAACGATTAAGTAATATCGTATTCTATAATATGAGGTATTTTTGGATAACAATCTAGGTTTTGGTGCTCTCACTGCACTCGTTCTGAGCTCAATGTTGGGCGCTGGTATTTTTAGTTTACCACAAAATATGGCGGCAGCTGCTAGCCCCGCTGCGCTACTCATAGCTTGGGGTATTACTGGATGCGGTGTTATGCTACTAGCATTAACATTACTGTTATTAAGTAGACTAAAACCTCATTTAGACGGCGGTATTTTTATGTATGCCCAAGCAGGGTTTGGAAAATTTATCGGGTTCTGCTCTGCCTGGGGATACTGGCTATGCGCAGTAATTGCAAATGCTTCTTATTTAGTGATTGTCTGCTCTGCTGTCAGTTTTTTTATTGACTCTCCAAATCACGTTATATTTGGAAACGGTAATACATGGCAGGCTATGTTAGCAGCTTCAACCCTATTATGGCTGATTCATTCATTAGTGTTACAAGGTATTAGAACAGCAGCCAGTATTAATCTTATTGCAACACTGGCTAAGCTAGTACCTCTTGGTTTATTTATCATTCTAGCAATCAGTGCTTTCAGCTCTCATTCCTTCTGTTTTGACTTCACTGGTCTCGCCTTAAAAAAATCATTGTCTCAGCAGGTAAAGGACACTATGCTGATTACTCTATGGGTTTTTATTGGCATTGAGGGTGCAGTAGTTATGTCATCCCACGCCCGCAATAAACATGATATTGGCCGCGCTACAATGTTTGCTGTTCTTATAGCATTGGTAATCTATTTACTAGTTAGTCTATTATCATTAGGGGTTGTACCAAGAGCAGAATTAGCAAGGATGCAGAACCCTGCTATGGCTGGAATAATGGATCACTTATTAGGTTACTGGGGTGGTATTATTATTATCTTTGGTCTCATTATTTCAGTATGCGGAGCATACCTTAGCTGGACTATCATGGCTTCAGAAGTCCCTGTGATTGCTGCACAGCATGGTTCATGCCAAATTCGGTCTTTGACGATTGATCATTCTTGTCAGGCACCAAAATTTTCTTTATATCTAACAAATATCTGTGTACAGATTGCTTTGATCTTAATTTGGTTAACTGGTTGTGATTACAGCACATTGCTCACTATCGCATCAGAAATGATACTAGCGCCCTATTTGCTGGTTAGTGCTTATCTTTTTAAAGTATCATATGAAGTGAATAAACCTTACATAACACTTATATCAATTGGTTCAGGTGCCTATGGAGCCTGGTTGATATACGCATCAGGTGTCCTAAACTTACTGCTCTCAGTTGTACTGTATATACCTGGGATTCTGATTTTTCTCATCACAAAGAGACTCAACAAAAAACAGAAATGTTAATTACTACAGAAATGTATATTACTAATGTATTACTGCTGCTGCTTTCTTTGTGTAGATAGCACCATATAGCTTGAGTCGAGAGAATTAATATAGCCTGTTCAGCACAGGATAAAATAAACCTACATGGCGATAACACAGCGACAATATTATTAAATATGTCATTATGTATAAATTACATAAGCGCTCTAAGATATTAGTTAAAAAATGATTCTGTTGTTATAGTAAAGCGTGATTCTGAGCATCCTACGTCGCTAATCAAAGTGTTTGAGTCAAAAAATGATACCCCGATCACAACATGAGCGAATACAAAACACAAAATAACCTAACAGCATAATATTTAACGAGATCTTACCATTTATACACATCGCGATGATTATAAATTTTTCTTTTTTACAACTTTACGCTAGCTATGGCTAAGATCTAGATATTCTGCAAGATAAATATCGCTTTTCGCCTCTATATGTGCTTGCGTCCATCCTGAGATAAAAGCATACTTTTAAGGCACTTACAATTCCCGATCTTTACAATATTTTCTTGTTATACTATAATTAACGCTCTATACAATCTGACTCATACCTGTCTTATAATAATACAGTCAATTTTTATAAACCGACTACCTTCAAAGTTATAGCCAAAGTTTCGATGCAATGTCATTAGTGTGATATGCCCACACAAAATCTTTAAATATAACAACATATTATATGTTCAATATATAATAATGTATAAGCAAAAAGAGCTACATAAATAAGTTTTTATTATACTCTGAGTCTTATTGTCAAACTCTATCGCTTCATCAGATAATATAAAAATCTAATGCAATCTGCTAGTATGAGTTAATCATTAGTGTTTACCTAAACCCCATAGCACCATAATCAATATAGAAGTACTGAATCTTTGTTAATTTTTTCTTTATTCTGAATGTTACTTATTTCATTCCTTGTAAGAAAAAACACCCCATCACCACCATTATTCAACTCTAGCCAGGTAAAAGTTACATCTGGATATCTAGTAATAAGAGCTGTCTTGCTATTACCAACTTCACAAATAAGAACCCCATTTTTGTTTAAATACTGAGCTGCATCGTTTAAAATACGAAGCAATAATGTTAGTCCATCATTACCACCAAACAAACCAAGTATAGGTTCATGATGGTATTCTTTAGGTAAAATCTTTATATCATGAGCATTAACATATGGTGGATTTGTTACAATTAAGTCATATTGCTTGATAGGTAAGTCATCAAATAAATCAGAACAGATAGATGTAACACGTTTTTTGACATCGTGCGTATAAATATTTTTATCAGTTACAGCTAATGCATCTCTAGAAATATCTACTGCATCAACCCTTGCATCCGGAAATACCAATGCAGAGGCAATAGCTATACAGCCGCTACCGGTGCACATATCAAGAATGAACTGAGGTTTATCGTGAAGAATCCCAAAAAATTTTTGACTAATGAGTTCAGCAATAGGTGAGCGTGGAATCAGTACACGGGCATCAACATAAAACTCATAACCACAGAACCAAGCCTTATTTGTTAAATAAGACACCGGAATATAATCATTAATTCGACGTACTACAAGATCAGCAATACTTTGTCTTTCACTATATGTTAATCTACAAGACAATATCGTATCTGGAACCTCTAAAGGTAAATCTAGCGTAGGAAGAATCAGGCGGATCGCTTCATCCCAGTAATTGTCAGTGCCATGACCATAATATAAATCAGAAGACGCAAAGTAACTAATTGACCATCGCAACATATCACTAATCGTTCGCAGTTCGTTCACTGCCTCATTCATAATATACTTTTCCATAGTTCCCTTCATCAAAGATGATACACTAGTGCATGTAGTTTATGATTATGTCCAGAGTCTCTATTCTGAGCGCCATCAGTGATAACATGAAATAGATTTAAAATTAACACTACAAGGTGAGAGCGCTATGATATACACCATACGATTTAACATTAAACCATCAGCCATGAGAACACCATATATATAAATAACAATCTATTTTCTCTATAAATAGACCGAATATATACATAAAACTTATTGTTTCAGTAATTACAGCTAAAACCCTACCAATAAAAAAGCACTTAACCCTAAGCTGAATCCAGCAGATTAAACTACATATCAAAACCATATATATCAAACCATAGTATATAGCTATTGTTCTTGATTAGCCTTAATTAGAGTAATTTCTGCATGTACTATTATCAATATTATAGTTTGTCCCATCTTTCTATAAATTTAAATACAGGAAAATTCTAAAAAATCCTGATAACACTATTAGTTATCAAAGATTGAGCAGGAGTGAACCTACTTAAGGTATGAGCGAAATACAAAATTCATATAGATATTTTTTCATATATATCATATTCTAATACATGCAACTCAATACGGTTATCGCCACCACATAAAAACACTAAGCATAGGATCAAATAGATTCAGTATCTAATCAAATAACAACACAGAAAAGTACTAATCAAAGATTTAAAACTAGCAGAATACTCATATATATTCGTCTATATAGTAAAGCATATACTAAGAACCTTATAGTAAAGCATATACTAAGAACCTTATCGCCTATAATTTACTAGTACTTTAAATATATAATACAATGTTTTTATCTAAAATAGATAAACACACCTTGTATTAGACTTTTTACAAAACCTTTATAAAACCTTGTTATGTACATTCAATATTTTCTAGAGCTAATTACAGGTATGGATTATCAATCCTGATGGGGCTTTTATTAAGTATTAGGGTATTAGGGCCCAGCAGCGTAGAGATAATGCCTGCTACTCCACTGAGAATTTTTTCTACTGCAGAGAACCAGTAATAATGGAGGTAGATAAATAACGTTTAGAAAAGTATTATCTATCTATTGATTGTAGTTGAGGGTAAAGCATACATCATGGCTAACTACCTGTTGCTTTTTATTGGTACAATTTTAGTAAATAACTTTGTGTTAGTAAAATTCCTTGGTCTATGCCCTTTTATGGGGGTTTCTAAACAACTAGAGACCGCAATTAGTATGGGGCTTGCCACAACATTTGTAATGACCCTTGCCGCAATTGTATCCTGGATGGTAAATCTTCTAATCCTGTTACCACTGGATCTAATATACTTACGCACCATAACATATATTCTTATTATTTCTGTTGTTGTCCAATTTACTGAAATGGTAATGCGTAAAACTAGTCCTCACCTATACCAACTTTTAGGTATTTTTCTTCCATTGATTACCACAAACTGCGCTGTTCTCGGTGTACCTATTTTAAGCATACACCTTCATCATACATTTATGCAGGCTGCTCTATATGGATTTAGTGCCTCTATTGGATTTTCACTAGTGATGGTTTTATTTTCTGGTATACGAGAGCGCTTGTCTCTGGCGGATACACCATCGCCATTTAAGGGCTCATCTATTGCTTTGATTACCGCTGGGTTAATGGCAATGGCATTTATGGGTTTTACTGGGCTAATTAAAATATGATTACTTCTCTCTGTATATCAGTAGCTGTGTTAAGCACAATTAGTTTTATTTGCGGTTCTTTACTAGGGTACACAGCATACCGTTGTGCAGTCACGAAGGATATCATTGTTGATCAAATTGATGCGGTTTTACCACAAAGTCAATGTGGGCAATGCGGTTACCCTGGCTGCCGACCTTATGCAAACGCTATTGGACACAATCATGAAATGATAAATAAATGCGTTCCTGGTGGAGATCAGACAATGCTAAAAATAGCCAAAATAATTAATGTGCATCCACAACCCTTAGATAATCCAAATAGGAGCCAACCGGAACGTACAATTGCATGGATTAATGAGGACCATTGTATCGGTTGTACTAAATGCATTCATGTTTGTCCGGTAGATGCTATAATTGGGGCAAAACGAACCATGCACACAGTCTTAACCGCGATCTGTACTGGCTGCAATCTATGTCTCGCACCATGCCCAACGAACTGTATTGAGATGCGTATAGTTTTCTCGACTCCTAATCTATCTCACTGGGATAAAAACAATAGTATTTCGGAGCGAATAATTTCGGTAAATAGCCATGTTTCACATCTTTAAGAAAAACCTTAAAAAAACCCAACTCTGGGATTTTCACGGTGGAATTCATCCGCTAGATATGAAAAGTCAGTCCAGTCACACCCCGGTGCGTAAAATACCTTTACCGCCGCAATTGATTTTACCACTGCGGCAGCACATTGGAACTGAAGGTGAAGTAAAGATACAACCAGGTGACAGAGTCTTGCGCGGTCAAGCTCTTACACATGGAAATGGTAGTATGCTGCCAGTGCACGCACCTACTTCTGGTATTGTAACAAAAATTACACCACACGTAACAGCTCACGCATCTTTATTAGAAACGTGTATCTTTATTACTCCAGATGGAGAAGACAAATGGCTCGATAGAGAAACATTTAATAATTATCGTTATATGCATCGCTCTGAAATATTAAAAATTATTCATGACGCTGGCATAGCTGGACTAGGTGGAGCTGGATTCCCAACTGCATATAAGCTCAAATCTGGACTCCAAAAGATAAATACATTAATTATTAACGCTGTCGAATGTGAGCCATACATTACAGCTGACGATCGATTGATGCAAGACCACCCTTTAGAGGTTCTAGAAGGAATTCGTATTCTAGCATGGATTCTTCGGGCACATCACATCATTATAGGTATTGAGGATAATAAACCAAAAGCTATTCTGTCATTGCAACGAGCGCTACAACATGATATGAACCTATCTATATCCATTCGTATTATCCCTACTAAATATCCTTCTGGGAACTCTGGACATTTAATAAAAATATTAACAGGCAAAGAAGTTCCACATAATCAGCATTCTTCTGAAATCGGTGTTTTTATCCAAAATGTTAGCACTGCCTTTGCAGTAAAACGCGCTATAATTGATGGAGAGTCACTGACTGAACGCGTAGTAACGCTCACTGGCGCATCCCTAAGTCATCCTGGCAACGTGTGGGCACGATTAGGTACCCCAGTTAATTATCTGCTCAAACATGCTGGTTTTAATCCTGAGGATAAGCAACTTATACTGATGGGTGGCGCCTTAATGGGTTTACCTTTACTGTCAGACGCGGTACCAGTAGTGAAAATTACTAATTGTATTTTAGCCCCCACTTCTAAAGAAGGTGGGATAAATAGAGTAGAAAAAAACTGTATTCGTTGTGGCATATGTTCTGATGTTTGTCCAGTTTCTTTGTTACCACAACAACTATATTGGTTTATCCAAGGCGGTGATCACAACAAGGCTCGTGCGCATAATGTCATCGACTGTATTGAATGTGGCGCATGCTCATACGTTTGTCCAAGCAATATTCCGCTCGTACAGTATTATCGAAAAGAAAAAGAAATAATTCAGGCGCTTGATGCCGATAGTCAACGCTCTCGTATTGCTAAAACTCGTTTTGAAGCTCGGAACAAGCGATTATTACAGAAAAAGAATCACACTCAGAAGAAGCTTAGTCCAACTGTAAATCACCAGCCTAATGTGATTTTCTCTCAATCTTTAGCTGGGTCAGCTGAAATTACACACGATTCGGATACCCAGACATAACAGTTAGACGCCAGAAATCATTCAATATATAGATTCTATTTACATCGTTTGTACTCGAGCAATGTATAGATTTTTTACCAAAATTATAAAACTAAAATGCTATCAAAGACAAGAAAACTGATGACAGAACAAATTAGAGAAAGGATCTCACGTAATGCATGCACTAAATACCAACATATATAGGAGTAAGACATGTAAAATTATGCAATCAGATGCATGACAATACTATAGAGATGATCAAGTGAATATATTCCTATACCTTAACTACAGTGTTAATCTAATTTTTTGTATTTGATGCATCAGAAGATATAATCTATACCTAAAATACTGGAGTAACGGTCATATGACTGTTTATATTGCGAATTACCGCGGTTTGAATAAACCGCGAAACACTAATCGAATTATGTTTTTAGTCTTAATTGCAACCATACCAGGTTTAATTGCACAATATTACTTATGCGGCTGGGGAAATCTCATACAAATCTGTATCGCTATTAGCGTAGCTCTTGCAACTGAAGCTATCGTTCTATACTTGCGTCACTATCCGATATTAAGAACTTTACAAGATAACTCAGCGCTACTTACTGCGGTATTACTAGGTGTTAGTATTCCCGCATTATCTCCTTGGTGGGTAATAACAATTAGTACATTATTTGCTATTATAATCGCCAAGCAATTGTATGGAGGTCTGGGACATAACCCATTTAATCCGGCCATGGCTGCCTATCTATTGCTACTAATATCCTTTCCAGTACAAATGACTACATGGTTTTCTCTTAATGATTTTAAAAACGTTAGACCTAGTTTTTTGAATACTTTGGAGATAATTATCCACCCAGAAGTTCAGTGCAACTTACCCCTGAGAGCAAAAATCTCACCAGATATTGATGCTATCACGCAAGCCACCCCGCTAGATCATTTCAAAACCAGCCTACATGAAGGGTTTACAACAAACTATATTCTTACGCAACCGATGTATAATAGCATGCTTATATATGCTCCTAGTTGGCAATGTGTGAATGCTAGTTTTTTGCTTGGCGGAGTCTTCCTCTTAATGACGCGTATAATTCGTTGGCATATTCCTTTAGCATTTTTAACCTCTCTAGTAACCTGTGCAAGCATAGGTTGGTTTTTCTCGTCTGATCACCTACTGCCACCTATCGTACACTTATTTTCTGGCTCTACCATGTTAGGTGCGTTTTTTATTGCCACGGACCCTGTCACTTCTGCAACTACTAATCATGGTCGTTTGGTTTATGCTGCACTCATTGGATTTCTGACATGGCTAATTAGAAGTTATGGTGGCTATCCGGACGGTTTGGCCTTCGCAGTGTTATTAGCCAATATGTGTGTACCTGTAATTGATTATTACACAAAACCACGTGTTTATGGGCATGCTACTAAGAGAAGACCATAATGTTGGATATTATACGGAAAAATGGGATAATCCTTGCTATATTTGCTGCCATAACCACAGGTTTGACGGCAATGATTCATGAAGTGACAAAACCTGCAATTCAAGCTCAAAAAGCCCTAACACAGCAAAATCTCTTAGATCAAGTACTACCACCAACACTATATAATAATGCTCTTCAATCATCATGTTATATTGTCTGTGATCCCGCGCTAGGAGATAACAAAGAGCATCGATTATATATAGCAAAAAAAGATACACAACCTGTAGCAGTAGCGTTAGAGACTACTGCCCCAGATGGTTACTCTGGAAATATTCAAATAATTGTTGGAGCTAACTTTAATGGTCTAATTTATGGTGTACGAGTCATCGAGCATCATGAAACACCAGGACTAGGTGATAAAATTGAATTACGCCTGTCCAATTGGATAAATGACTTTTTTCATCAAAAAGTAGATAAATACTGTAACGGTAACTTTGCGGTAAAAAAAGATGGAGGAGATTTTGATCAATTTACGGGCGCAACAATTACTCCAAGAGCAGTAGTGAATGCAGTAAAACGTAGTACATTATACATTCAAACTCTACCCGGACACATCTCTCATTTAAAAAAATGCAACAACAAGATTGAAGAATAACACTAATTATGAGCTATCACAGACTTAAAAATATTTAGTTTGAGTTAATAGAGAGAATAATTCGATACTTTCTATAATTACTATACGATAACTACATAAGAAAAGACCGATCAAACTCAAAAGTATAGAGTTCTACATGGAAATTATGGAGTGCCTCATGAATTGAAATCTGTTCAATCACATGAATAATTAAATAAATACAAATACAGCCTATAATTACTTCAAGTCATCCACACAAATTATATAATATCATATATATGTGATATGAAGGATATTAAAAAGCTTGTTATACAGGCTATACACTAGTATAGCTGACATCTGTATAGCGCATTATCCATGTCGAACACAATAGAAAACTATAGTAATAGTGTAAAATATTGGTTTTGATAACAAATTTTAGACAAAAAGCATATGATTATCATCAGGATCACTGCATCTTAGTCTATAATTTATACAGTAACGCTATAAATATCACCAGAGATCTTTTGATATTCAGACTAAAAACCTGATAAATACTGGTCTATATCATATATTTTTCTTTTGCAAATTCTGCAGAGAAAAATCATCATATAACACATCTATACCGGTTCCTGCTATTCCTAATATATTACTATCTATTATAATATCTGATTATAATATAATCTCATTATGACTCTATACGCTACCAAGTTATCCTCTACGTCTAACCACTATATTAATTAACAAAATTAAAGACAAGACATTATCTTTATTCAAGACTAAATACATAGAAAATTCCACTAGCTATACTGAACTAAAAATTATATCATTAGACCCTATAGAATTAAATTGTCCGCCTGAAACAATATTATAATTTTTTCTTTTAGCAATATGCTAATAGCTTAAAAGCTACAATCCCAATTACACCCCCTACACTGCCTAAAATAGTTTCCATTACAGTCCATGTTTTTAATGTCTGAGATTCTGTAGCAGCAGTAAAACGACTGAATAACCAAAAACCAGCATCATTCACATGACTTAAAATAATTGAACCACCAGAAATACACATTGATAATGCTGCTAATTGTGCTCCAGAATAATGCATCGGCTCAATGATTGGAGTTACTAAACCAACTACTGTTAAACAAGCAATAGTAGCTGATCCCTGAATAATACGTACAGCACCAGCCAGTAAAAAACAAGCTATTGCAATTGGCAAATCTGATCCTATTAATAAACTTCCCAAGGTTGAGCCAATACCTGAATCTACTAAAACCTGCTTAAATACGCCGCCAGCACCAATAACTAAAAGGATAATCCCTGCTGGATGAAGTGATGAAGCACAAATCTGCATTACTTTTTCTTTATCCATGCCATAAGGACGCGCTATACCATAAATAACTAATAAGCAAGAAATGAGAATAGCAATAAATGGATGACCAATTAACTCTAAAAATCTATACATGCTCGTATCTGGGGAGGTAAAGCATTCACCAATTGTCTTAAGACATACTAAAAGCAGTGGACATAGAATTAACGACAGACTCACAGGAAATGATGGAAGATAGCTCGCTTGAAATTGAGTCGAAACATCTTCATTAATCTTCGGAAATTGCACATATTGACTAATAAAACCACCAAATATAGGGCCTGCAATCAACATTCCTGGAATAGCTGAACAAAGCCCTAATAATATCATCCATCCAAAATCTGCATGCATCTGCAAAGCTAACAGCATAGGCGCTGGACCAGGCAACAGAAAAGCAGAAGCGGCTGCCATCCCGGAAAACAATGAAAGCAATAACTTGACTAAATTTTCTCCAGTGCGATGCCCTACCGCAAAGGCAATACTAATCAATAAAACTACTGCTACCTCAAAAAATAATGGCAGAGCACAAATTAGTCCGGCAACCCCCAGAGCATAAGACGCATGACGTTCACTAAAGGTTTTTAACATAAAAAAAGCAATTTGATTTACTACACCAACTTCTTGAAGTATTTTACCAAACATTGCCCCTAGCCCAACAATAATAGCAAGAAACCCGAGTGTCCCGCCCATTCCCTTTTGCATAGTAGCAGCAATGCTTTCTAGTGGCATACCAGACATGACACCTGCGCAGATAGAAACTAAAATTAGCGCTATAAAAGCATGCATACGTTCTTTCATAACCAAAAATAACAACAGAAATACTGAACCAACTGCTGTTAATATCAGCGTTATGATATCCATTAAGACCCCCCTGTATGATACTGAATAATATTCTCAATAGTTTTGATACTGGTATCGATGACACACTGTAATGATTGGTTAACATTAACCAGACAGATATCTTTTTCATCATTTCCTGGATCTTCTAAAGTCAAAAACTGTGCTCTCAACATTTGAGATTGAAAAAAATGCCCTTTACGCTTTTGCAGACGTGCCTGTATAATCTCAAAATCACCTTTAAGATAAATAAAAGATAGACTGGGATGACCCATGCGCAAAATATCGCGATAACTCTTTTTAAGCGCAGAACATACAATGAGTGATAGCTTATTTGTACGTTTCATAGCAAATATCGCATCATTAATAGCTTGTAGCCACGGACGACGATCACTGTCACTTAACGCACGTCCCGATGACATTTTTTCAATATTATCACGCGGGTGCAAAAAATCCCCATCCAGAATGGCAGCATGCAAGCGACATGCAACTGAATTAGCAATAGTTGACTTACCACTGCCAGATACGCCCATGAATATAAAAACATGGTAAAAAGGAACAGAGTAATTCATCATTGTTACTCCATCATAGATCAGAAATCTACAGTGTTATGACTATGAAAATAACAGCCTAAAATAAAATGAATATGTTGATAACAATTAAAATAGTATTTATTAGGTAAATTCATTACTGGAATCTCTTATCTAAATTGCTCATATCTCTTGTATTAGATAATTAATCATATAGATAATTAATCATATTGAAAATTTTATTGCCAACATAAAAATAGCCTGACCTTAAATAACACCTATTGGGATATATCTTTTTGATCTCAAGTAATGACTAAATTCTGACAATTAAATAAAGAAAATCATAATAAAAAAGCGCAAGTATCATATGTTCGCTCAACATTCTATGTTATAATCAATTATATGTTATAATAACCAACAATTAGTTCAATAGGTTGTTAGAGGTTGTTAGGTTATGAATGATAAAGGTTGTTAGGTTATGAATGATAATTAGTTGATCATTAGTTAATAATTAGTTGATAATTAGTTTAATATTCAAAAGTTTCATATTCAAAGTTTCAAAGAGGTTTAGCAAATCGATTAATGTAATAAACAAATCTACTATAACTATCATTATAGTATAGCGATAGCAATAAAAACTCTATATAATTATAATGGTTCTACGTGCCATGAGATACTCGTCTTGGTCCTCTGAGAGTGCATGTTATTGACACATTGCAATCTCTAAAAGAGTATAAATATCGATATTATTCAATAAACTAGCGAACCCGTTCTGGGTTATTCTTTTAAGTGATATTTAATCTAAATTACAATCTAAGTTACGTCTGTTTATTATATGATAATGTGTTTATTCTGTTTATATGATAATGTGTTTATTTAAAATAATTGATTACAAATCTTCAATTTACATTGAAGAACAGTAACTGTAATTAAAGATTTATATATCGTTTTAAAAATAATGCAGAAAGCATGATGACAGTTTTTAAATTTTTTGACATCCGCTCACTCTCAAGTTTTGACAAGTTTTGTTATTAACATCATAAAATAATAAAATTTCAGAGATATTTAGATACACTGGCATCACACAATATGTGGCGATCACTGATATAGTTTTATGTTTTAATTGTAATTTTTAGAGCAAATATCGTAAATATTTTATGTATTTCCACAAACTGACGCAATCGAATACCATGTAATCAGCTGTACTTGACAAACGATCTAAAGGATCTCGATCAATGTTTTAATATTATAATCACAACAAGTTACTTTATACTTACGCTTGTAATAGCGTTATTTTGTCAGGATAGAAAATCCTATGGTTATATATTGTAAAGTATTCAAACTACTATATAAAATATTTAGTAGAACTCTATTTCCAGTAGTTTTTAGAATAGCTTGATTCTTAAGCTGACACTATTAGGAGCTACTAAGTATCCAAATCACTACTATCACTACTAAGCATTAAATACGAAATGCTCAGACAGAAACATTCTGATAATTTATCTGTTTCATAGTTTCATATCTGTATATGTATCTGTTTAATATCTGTATAAAAGCTCAAGAAAATTAAATAATAATTCAATTGTATATATTTCGTAATGTTAATTGCCTAACTCCACTACTAGTAGTAGCAATCTACTATAGTTTTTACTATACTGTAGAATTTTAAAATTTCTGTAATTATTACATGCGCATTATAACATAATGATCAACATAGTGCGTAAACCAATTATAGACCTGTTTATTATTTGAATATATTAAGGGTGATATATACTATGGCCGTAGGCGAAACATCGACACTACAAGAGTATATTACTCATCATCTGCATAATCTTCAGATTGATTTGAGAACTCTTCAGTTCGTCAATCCAAATAACCACCCAGAAACATTTTGGATTTTAAATATTGACTCTATATTTTTCTCTGTCGTACTAGGCTGTATTTTTTTAACTTTATTTCGTGTAGTTGCGCAATCCGCATCTAGTGGTGCTCCTGGGAAATTACAAACCGCCATTGAACTAGTGATTCAGTTGGTAGATAATAATGTTCGTGAGATGTATCATGGAAAAAGTAAAATCATCGCGCCTCTAGCCTTGACAATTTTTGTGTGGGTTTTTCTGATGAACCTTATGGATATTATTCCTATTGATTTTTTTTCATATATCGGAGAACATTCTTTATTTAAATTCCCATCCTTACGAGTAGTGCCATCTGCTGATGTGAACATTACGTTGTCTCTGTCTCTTGGGGTATTTATTTTAATACTTTTTTATAGCATTAAGATGAAAGGAATAAGAGTATTTAGCAAAGAGCTAATACTTAAACCATTTAATAATCCTATATTTATTCCAATTAATCTTATTCTAGAAAGTGTTAACTTGTTATCTAAACCAGTTTCTCTCGGTCTAAGATTGTTCGGAAATATGTACGCAGGCGAATTGATTTTTATCCTTATTGCTGGTCTATTACCATGGTGGTCGCAATGGATACTAAGTGTTCCATGGGCTATTTTTCATATCTTAATTATCTCTCTACAAGCATTTCTTTTTATGGTATTAACAATTGTCTATCTATCCATGGCCTCTGAAAAACATTAAGATTTTCTTACGGTCATTCTTTAATAACTGAGTAATAATTGAGTAACTTGCATTTATATTTTACTAAAACGGAGAAAATCATGGGGCATCTCAATATAGATATACTTTACATGTCTGCTGCCATAATGATGGGGTTAGCAGCAATTGGTGCAGCAATTGGGATTGGAATTCTAGGAGGTAAGTTCTTAGAAGGTGCCGCGCGTCAACCAGATCTAGTACCTCTGTTGCGAACACAATTCTTTGTTGTGATGGGTTTGGTCGATGCAATTCCTATGATCGCTGTCGGGCTAGGGCTATATCTCATGTTTGCCGTTGCATTATAAATAACCACTAACTGTTTATAAATTTACAAAATAAGATAAACAAAAACATATATACCTTTTATTTATTAAGTAAGAGTAATGAACGTTATATTATAATGAGGTATCGTATTATGAGCATTAACGCAACTATTCTTGGACAAGCTATTGCATTTATTCTGTTTGTCTGGTTTTGTATGCACTACATATGGCCCCCACTGATAGGTGCCATTGAGAAACGTCAAAGGGCAATTACAGACAATCTTGTTTTTGCAGAAAACACCCGAAAAGAAATTGAAATTATCAGATCTAATGCAAATAATTTCTTAAAAGAAGCAAAAAAAGATGCTCAAGCTATTATTGAGATAGCTAATACCCGTTACTCGCAGATCCTAGAAACAGCAACAATCGAAGCTGAAAAAGAACGCAAAAAAATAGTAACTCAAGCCATTGCTCACATTAATATTGAACGTCAAAGAGCAACCCAAGAGTTATGCGCACAGCTCGCAATATTAACTGTATCAGGTGCTGAAAAAATTCTTGAGCGCTCCATAAACGAATCTGATCACACAAATATCATTAATACGTTGATTACTAAACTCTCGAAAGGCATCGTTTAATGTTTTCAACTATAACCATTGCTCGTCCCTACGCACGAGCGGCTTTTCATTTTGCCATAGAGAAACAAAATATAGACCACTGGCAAAACATGTTAACACTTGCTACTTTAGTGTCACGCACTGCACAAATACAACATTTAATTAACAGACCTCTCTCACCGACCTTGCTTTCTGAACAATTCATAGCACTATTGAGCGACCAAATTGACCATGAAACGCAAAATTTTATCAAGATAATAGCTTATAATAGGCGCTTACCTATATTGCCCGTAATTCTCAATCAATTTATTCAATTACGTGCTATGCATGATAATGTAATGAAAGTAGAGGTTATTTCCTCGACCATGCTAAGTCAGAAGCAACTTGATAACATAACAATCGCTATGGAAAAACACCTTTTATGCCAGATTACACTGGACTGTAAAATTGACCAATCTATAATAGCAGGCGTTATTCTTAGAGTAGGAGATATGACAATTGATGGAAGTGTGCGGGGTCAAATTAAAAAACTAACCGGTGCCATACTATCTAAAGGATAAAGCAATTATGCAACTGAATGCCACTGAAATTAGCGAAATCATTAAACAACGCATTGCGCAATTTGATATAAGTTACACAAATGATAATCAAGGTACGATTATTTCTGTAAGTGATGGCATTATTCGGATATACGGATTATCTGATGTTATGCAGGGCGAAATGATTGCCTTACCTGATAACCGTTATGCTATTGCACTAAATCTAGAACGTGATTCCGTTGGCGCAGTTGTGATGGGTCCATACACAGATCTGACGGAAGGAACGACAGTAAATTGCACCGGTCGTATTCTTGAGGTTCCAGTTGGAAAGTCTTTACTAGGTCGCGTAGTAAATACTTTAGGATCCCCAATTGATGGTAAAGGCATAATAAATTATGAGAAGTTCTCTCCTATAGAGGTGATTGCACCAGGCGTTATTGATAGAGAATCCGTAAATCAACCTATGCAAACAGGTTATAAAGCAATTGATGCTATGATCCCCATTGGTCGAGGTCAACGTGAGTTAATCATTGGTGATCGTCAAACTGGTAAAACAACTCTGGCAATAGACACCATTATTAATCAAAGACACTCTGGTATTAAATGTATATATGTAGCTATTGGGCAAAAAGCTTCTACCATTGCTAATGTTGTTTTAAAGCTAGAAGAGCATAATGCGCTATCTAATACTATCGTAGTTGTTGCCACTGCATCTGAACCAGCAGCTCTTCAATATCTAGCGCCTTATGCTGGATGCACAATGGGTGAATATTTCCGAGATCGTGGAGAAGATGCGCTGATTGTATATGACGATCTATCTAAGCAAGCTGTTGCATATCGACAAATTTCTTTACTGCTCCGTCGACCACCCGGTCGAGAAGCATTTCCTGGTGATGTTTTTTATCTACACTCTAGGTTACTAGAACGTGCTTCTCGCGTAAATAAGAATTACGTGGAACGCACCACCAACGGAACAGTTAAAGGAAGAAGCGGTTCGCTTACAGTTTTGCCAATTATAGAAACTCAAGCAGGTGATGTTTCTGCATTTGTGCCAACGAATGTTATCTCAATTACTGATGGCCAGATTTTTTTAGAAACTAATCTATTTAATTCTGGTATTCGTCCAGCCGTAAACCCAGGAATTTCTGTATCCCGAGTAGGAAGCGCGGCTCAAACAAAAATCATCAAAAAACTATCTAGTGGAATCCGTACTGCCTTAGCACAATATCGTGAGTTAGAAGCATTTTCTCAATTCTCTTCTGACTTAGATGAAACCACACGCAAACAATTGAATTACGGCGAAAAAGTTACAGAAATTTTAAAACAAAAACAGAACGCACCAATGTCTGTTGCAGAACAAAGTATAATATTATTTGCTGCTGAAAATGGTTTTTTAAATGATATTGAACTCGTCAATATTAACACCTTTGAATCAGAGCTATTATCTTATGCTCAGAATCATTGCCCGGCTCTTCTCACAGAAATTAACACGTCTAATGAGTACAGCAATGAGATTGATAAACAACTAAAAGAGCTCTTAGAGACATTTAAAGCCACACATCTTAGTAATATTTTACATTAAAACCTATTAAGCTATTAAGAGATATAATATTACGGGGAAGCTTATGACTGATGAAAAGGGGATACGTAGGAAAATTCTCTGTATACAAAATACGCAGAAAATCACTAAAGCGATGGAAATGGTATCTGCCTCTAAATTACGCAAATCTCAGGATCGCATTGCAATTAGTCGACCATATACAGAAACATTACGTCAGGTCATTAATCACATGGCTATAGGTAACTTAGAATATAAGCACCCCTATTTAGATCAACGTCACGTTCATAATATTGGATGTCTAGTCATCGCAACTGATCGTGGGCTATGCGGAGGTTTAAATTTTAATTTATTTAGAAAAGTGTTAAAAAAGATGCAAACCTGGTCTAATTTAGGGATGAGAGTTGATCTAGCCATTATAGGTTATCAAGGAGTTCTATTTTTTAATTCTATCCGAAGCAATGTAGTAGCACAGGTACATGGTATAAAGAATCAACCAACCTTATCAGATATAATAGGACCCATTCAAGTGATGTTGCAAGCATATGATGAAAATCGTATCAGTCAGCTTCACATCGCTAGTAATAAATTTATTAATACTATGTCTCAATGTCCTATAATTCAGCAACTTCTACCTTTTATACCTGAACATGATCCCGCCAATACTGCTATAATGCACAATTGGGACTACTTATACGAACCGGATCCAAAAACAATTTTAAACTTAGCACTAAAGCGCTATATTGAATCGCAGGTATACCATAGTGTTATGGAAAACTTAGCTAGCGAACAAGCCGCCCGCATGTTGGCAATGAAAATGGCTACTGATAATGGTGGTAATTTAATTACAGAACTACAGTTAGCATGCAACAAAGCTAGACAAGCTAGCATTACTAGAGAATTAACTGAAATAGTAGCAGGTGCCTCCGCAGTTTAATTATTATAGCTAAGCGATATACATGAATTTTATCTATAACATCCCAACGTAAGATACTCACTGCAAAAAACACATTCAATGATCATTGGATGCCAAAAGTAGTGAGATGCTAACAATGAGAATTCAGGCCATGCTAGGATAATTTGATAAAAAATCTAGGGTGGCCATATAGGAGCAGACATGACTATTGGAAAAATTATTCAAATTATCGGCGCTGTTATTGATGTTGAATTTTCTCAGCATGCTATACCAAAAATCTATCATGCTCTTGAGGTAAAACATCAAAATATTAATCTCATCCTGGAAGTGCAACAACAGATAGGTGGCGGTGTAGTGCGCACTATTGCAATGGGCTCTTCAGACGGCCTAAAACGTGGTTTAACAGTATATAACTTACAGCGCCCTATTACAGTACCAGTAGGACTTAAAACACTCGGCCGAATGATGAATGTTTTAGGTGAACCAATTGATATGAAAGGCGAGATTGGCGAGAAAGAGCGTTGGGCTATTCATCGCCCCGCCCCTTCTTATGAAGAGCAATCAAGCTCAAAAGAATTGCTAGAAACTGGTATTAAAGTTATAGACCTCATGTGTCCATTTTCTAAAGGAGGTAAAATTGGCTTATTTGGCGGAGCTGGTGTAGGTAAAACCGTTAATATGATGGAGCTCATCCGTAATATTGCTGCTGAACATTCTGGCTTTTCAGTATTTTCTGGCGTAGGTGAACGCACTCGTGAAGGGAATGACTTATATCATGAAATGATCGAATCAGGTGTTATTGATAAAGTTGCTTTAGTGTATGGGCAGATGAATGAACCACCTGGAAACCGCTTGCGTGTTGCATTAACCGGTCTAACAATAGCCGAAAAATTTCGCGATGAAGGACGAGAAGTTCTATTATTCATTGATAACATTTATCGATATACCCTCGCAGGGACAGAGGTGTCAGCTCTTTTAGGTCGAATGCCTTCTGCAGTAGGATACCAGCCAACTCTTGCAGAAGAGATGGGTGTATTGCAGGAACGGATTACTTCTACAAAAACTGGATCTATTACTTCTGTACAGGCTGTATATGTTCCTGCAGATGACCTATCTGATCCATCTCCAGCGACTACTTTTTCTCACTTAGATGCAACTATTGTACTCAGTCGGCACATTGCTGCCCTTGGAATCTACCCTGCGGTAGATCCATTGACTTCAACGAGCCGTCAATTAGATCCTAATATAGTGAGTCAGAGCCATTACGCTACAGCACGAGCCGTGCAATCTACCCTGCAACGTTATCAGGAACTAAAAGATATTATTGCTATTCTTGGTATAGATGAGCTAGCAGAGGAAGATAAACTCGTTGTTACTCGAGCTCGTAAGGTGCAACGTTTTCTTTCTCAACCATTTTTTGTTGCAGAGGTATTTACAGGATTTCCTGGAAAATACGTACCATTAGTTGATACTATCCGTGGTTTTCAAGGAATTATTAATGGCGAATTCGACAAGATTCCAGAACAAGCTTTTTACATGGTTGGCTCTATTAAAGAAGTAATGGAAAAAGCTCAACAACTAACATAGAGCTCAAGAATTAACGTAGTAACTAATAGAGTGATAACAGTGTCAATCTATAGGAAGAGGTAACTATACCATGACTTTCCACTTAGATGTTGTTAGTTCTGAACTGAGAATATTCTCTGGAAACGTAAAAAGTATTCAAGTCTCAGGTAGCGAAGGGGAATTAGGTATCTATCCAAAGCACACCCCTCTTTTAACTACCATCAAACCTGGTATGGTGCGTATACTAAACACAAACAATGACAACGAAATTATTTACCTCTCTGGCGGTATTCTAGAAGTGCAACCTTTCGTAGTTTCTATTTTAGCTGACACTGCAATTCGTGGTAAAGATCTTGATGAAAAGCGCATTCTACAGGCAAAGAGCGCAGCCATAGAGCGTGTAAACAATACACATAATGCAATAGATTTTGAAAAAGCATCTGCGGAATTAAAAGAACTGCTTGCTAAGCTACGTGTTATTCAGTTAATACGAAATATGCAATAGACTCATATTCTCTTTAATTATATTTTTATTAAATATTATAAAATTTAATATTATAAAAATGTTTTTTTATAATATTAATTGTTAATGATGATATAAAAATATACATAAAACTTGGTCCTTACATAAAACATGTCTATGCACTAGTTAAGGACACACACATCCTAATAATACAAAAGTAACTTAAACTAAAATGCACTACATAAATAATTTTTTTAAAAAGCTATATCATACAGTTCCAGCTCTTATTACATATTAGAATAAAACGAAGAATTATCTACTGAATCAATATAAAACACCAGTACAGAAAATTAAGAAAGTGTTATAGCATTAATGCATGCTCTATGTTTTCTATATAACGTAAGATTCTCATTAAAACTCTAAAAAGACCCTGAGTAGCATAGTTATTCAGACTAAAAATCTTTTGATGTGCTTTAAATAAAATTTAAAATAACAAACTAGAGACCACAGATATATCAAATAACGTAGAATAAGTTTATAGACTTATCTAGAACGATATCTTAATCTTTATTAAACTAAGTTGAGATACCTATTCTACTAACAATCTCTAATATAGAGATATCGTAAATTCTACTGAATATGGCAAAATATTAAAGTTAACGCATAAAAATTCTAAATTGCGAAAATAGGACAAGACTCTTTTTATGTATCTATCTTGAAAAACTAAAAGCATGATCATTATTTCAAGTATGAATGCCTTGTAATAAAAACAGAGAAGGAAGTATATATAATATTTTAATCATCATTATGATGCTAAAAGTACCATAATCCATCGTATCAGGTAACCTGGTCTTTAACGTTATCTAATGCGATATACTGTAAAACATACTATACATACTACCCATTGAAAAAAGGGGGTATTACGAAAAATATTCAGAAATAAAGCTAACGCTTTAGAATCTACTATAAGATTTGTAAAAGAATCCAAAAGATATCACTCTTCACCTTACAAGCATTATGCAATCCTTTCACAAATCAATTACGTATCTATATATTTTTTGTGGTAGAGATTTTTAAAAAATTAACTGTAATTTATATTATTACTAAGTCTGTCGTTCGCTCTTATCATAGATAACTATTAAGTTCAAAATAACCTTATATTAATTCATAGTAGTAATCAGTTGCTAATTATCATAGTTAATTACTTAGTTATTTAACTTAAAAAGTGATGTGAATAGTGAAAGCTCAAACAATAAAAAAGTATTTATATTTTAAAATTTAAGATAACAGAAGATATACGAACCTATATATATAAAGCTATTCTTTATAAGAATATAGTATCAATCTTCAAAAGATATAATTTATTTTATTAAAAAGAATATTAAGATATTATTAAGATATTATTGAGTATTAACAAGTTAACGGATTTTATAACCATAATACTAAAACTAAGAACTCTACATGCAGTGTCTTGATTCAGCATAGATAAAACTTGTAGATTGCTACATATCACTGAAGTTACATCTATATAATATATAATAATGAACTAGCAATAAACTTGAGAACATACAGAATAAAAAATGACAAAGTAGTTACCTCTAAAGTTCATAATATATATGGTACAAGCCAGACCGCTACCGTCGTATTTATCTTGTCTATAATAAAATACTGCTTCTAAAACAACCATTTTAGATTTACAGGACAAGATTAATCAAAACTTGTTCCAGCTGTTGAACTTTGAAAATACAAAATACTTTATTTTGATGTAAAAGTTTTGCGTAACTTGAAATGACCACCCAACAGCATAATATACTGCATATTAATTACTAACAAGAATGCACAAGACGGAAAAGATCTTGTTTCTCCTGCAAAAAACCTACAGCAAATCATATCTTTAAGACAAAAAGAGAGATAATAGAAGATATAAAAACAATCTTAGTGAGATCGCCTATCCAATACATCTATTTAACTAATTAAATCTCTAATAGAGATGTAAATCTCTATTACTGCTATCATCTAGTCCACTATGCTTAATCATTTCCAAGAGTGCTAACGAAACATATTAACTGTTTGTAGTGAGTAATATATGCCGTATCCTTATGTGGCTGTAATAAAAACACATATACATGTTAAATCATTATAGGAAGATACTCTAAAATATAAGAGCACTCACTGATGCTACTATTAGTTCGGAAGAAATTAGGATATAAGCAACATGCATTGTGAAAAGATACGCGCAAGGTAAAACATATGTTAATTAGTTGACGAATTCAGCGATTATTGATAGTACCAATAAAGAATCTTTTGTAGACTCAGTTAAATAGATTTTTTTAGTTTTCTAAAAAATCTATTTTAGATATAACTGTAACAACTGAACAGTATAGACAACTAGTAGACACATAACGATTCTAAAAAATCTAGCACTTTAAATAAGATCTAATAAAATCAGATACAGAAAAGAATTCTATTCTTATACACCAATAATTAAATACAAGAGAATGATTATTAAGTGCAATTTTATGATAGTAACATTTGTCTTTTAGACAGAAATAGCCTTTAAACATCGCCAGGCAAACCAAAATATAAAAAATAAGAGTACCTAATTTCTAATGTATCGAGTCTATGAAAATAATTTATACTATTTTTTAGTAGATTGTTTTTGATGGATAGGATGATAATCACAATGAAATAACACCTTTCAGCTTTAACAATACAAATATCAAGAGCATTGATACAGAATTTTTTATAACTAAAACAAGTAAAAATTTAGTATATAAATAAAATTACATAAAAATTACTACTAACAAATAAAAATAAACTCATGACGTCTCAATTAAACTAAAATAAAACTATGTACGAAAACTTGATATGCGTACCAGCCGCAACAATTAATGTTTTTAGCTAAAAGACTAGATATAGCAGTTAAGATTTCGTATTAAAAATATCATAAAAGGTTAGTATTGAATGCCTCAGAACATGAAAACTCAAAATATCTTTAGATCGATACAAACAAAACGGCTGGGAATATCATTAAATACGACATAAAATCTTAGCAAAAACAACTAAATGCGATATTTTAAATTTTTAAATTTAACGCAGCATAACATAAGAAATATACTGAGCAAGCAGTAGGCATTTATTAGACATTAATTTTCTTCATCGATAGTAAGTTCTCCGCGTAAATTTTTCTGCATAAGATGACCTACATTCTCAGTACTAAGATTCTGACTCAGAAGATAATATAACTTAGTTAGAGCTGTCTCAAAAGTTAGATCTGCACCACCAATGACGCCTAAATCTGCTAACGCATGACCAGTAGTGTAACCACCCATATTGACCTTACCAGACATACACTGTGTTAAATTAATTACAATAATATCTCGTTTTATAGCAGATTCTATCTGCTGTAAAAAATTATGATTCTGTGGTGCATTTCCAACTCCGTATGAACGAAGAATAAGGGCTTTAAGAGGTTCTTGAAGAAAATTATTTAATAATGTATAGGGAATGCCTGGATAGATTGTTAATAATCCTATGCACTGGGGAGTAAGATGGTGCACTACTAATTCACCGCCGCGTCCGGTAGACGCTGACTGTGTATTTAAGCATCGAATATGTGTGCCTACCTCTAATAAAGGTGCTAAATTAGGTGAGGCAAAAGCATTTAATCCATTTGCATGAACCTTTGTGGTACGATTACCACGATATAAAGTATTATTAAAGAATAAAGTTACCTCGTTAATTGGATGCTGAGCTGCAATAAAAAGTGCATTTAGTAAATTTTGCTGACCATCTGAACGCATCTGCTCTAGTGGAATTTGTGATCCTGTAACAATAACAGGCTTTGCTAAGTTCTCTAATACAAAAGAAAGTGCTGAAGCAGTAAACGCCATAGTATCTGTACCATGCAAAATCACAAAACCGTCGTAAAAATCATAATTTTTTCCAATATCATCTGCAATAACTTGCCAATCATCTGGCGTCATATCTGCAGAATCAATAAGCGGTTTATATTCATGAAGAGTAAAATTAGGCATTTCTTCTCTGTGAAACTCTAAAATGGTAGCTAACTGATTCTGTAAATAACCTGAAACAGGAATAAAACCATTACAAGATCTTTGCATTCCAATTGTGCCGCCAGTATACGCAACATAAATAGATTTTTTTTGCATTGGTAAGCTCAAAGTAATATACGACATCATGCGTAGTCAGTAAAATCTAGCCTGGGTTAAATAAAATATAACCGTGCTGAATAAACACGGCTATATAGTATTGCTATTGCATAGATTTAGATTGTGTCAGATCACTACAATTCAGACATAAAGCATAGAGATGCTGAGGATCATTCATAGACAGCCCTAAGCCGGGCTGTTTCTTCATATCTGCTATTGTATTCACTATGGATGTTGGTAAAAAAACCTCAGAAGCAGTTTGTAATAAAGCGAGATCTATAGAACTAGTAACCTGATTACACAAAAGATTTAAAAAACAAGGCTCATGATCATACCATTTAAGCTGTATATTGCTAATATGTGCAAGCTCTGCAGCTTTTGATAATGCATCATCAAAATCACCTAAGGCATCTACTAAATCATACTTCTTCGCATTACGACCACTCCATATTCGCCCTTGTGCTATTCTATCAATCTGATCTATAGTTTTATTGCGAGAACTGGCCACTAAATGAATAAAATCCTGATAACCATGATTAATACTCAATTGCATCATTTTTTGAAAATCTTCAGAAAGTGGCTGAGCATTACCCATTCCCGATAATGTAGACATTGCTATGCCATCAGAATGAATACCAATGGAATCTAGCGAATCTTCTATAGTATTGATGACGCTAAATATACCAATTGAACCTGTTAAAGTATTTTGATTGGCAATAATGTAATTCGCTGGCATTGCAATCCAATAACCACCTGATGCAGCCATACCACCCATAGAAACAACTATAGGTTTGCCTGAAGCTCTTGCAGCTTCCAATTCTGAACGAATTGCTTCAGAAGCCGTTACGCTACCTCCAGGACTGTTAACACGAACGATAATAGCTTTAATGGTGGGATCTAGACGAGCAGAACGAATGTCTAGAATCGTAGAATCAGTAGATGCTTGATCAGGAGTAAACTGACTATTTACGATAGAACCTCTCACCGTAATTACCGCTATATTCCCTGAGCTATTATCCGTGCTTTTTAACGGGTAGTCATAAAGACTAACACCATAATAATTTTTGGTATTTTCATTCCATCCAAAAAAATCAATTAGATCTTTTTCTATTAGAGCTGGAGTAGATAATTTATCAACTAATCCACTGCCTTTAGCATACTGTGCTAAATCGCCATGAAAAGCTTCTAATTTCTCTATAAATTTTTTTGCACCGGGAAAAATCTGTGTGATTTCAGTTTTTCGATTCTTTGCTAATGTTTGTAGATAGTTATTCCATAACTCCATAACCCACAAACGATTAGCTTCACGAGCTTCTGGTGACATATTATCTCGTGAGACAAGCTCTACAGCAGACTTATAAGCACCGACGCGAAACACATGAGAGTGAACCTTTAATTTTTGCAAGAAGCTTTTATAATAAAAATTATTTAATGAGAACCCTCGGATATCTACCGATCCGCGTGTAGAAAGATAAATTTTATTAGCAAAACTTGCTAAATAATACTGTATCTGATTATAATTTGACCCAACTGCGTAGATCGGCTTACCGCTATTGCGAAATTCACCTAACGCTTTTCCAATATATTCTAAGGACGGTTGATCTGCACTTAAAAAATCAGCTAAATCAAGCACCATACCAGTGATTTCAGGATCATTTTTAGCTTGACGTATAGTATTTACTACCTGAAATAAAGAAGTTTCCTTCACATACTCGCCATGATTACCTAGTACTTTACGACAAATTTTTATCAACAAGCTATCGTTATTAGCCGGTTTATCGACTACAGTTCCCTTGAGATTAACGATTAAAGCACCTTTGTGTCTCTCACCACCTCCAGGATGAACTCGTTCATTTTGAAACCAAAGCCCTACACAAACCGCAACTAATAGAATAAACATTATATTTAAAATGAATTGACGAACTAAAGTTAATGTTCGCCATGTTCCGTGCAAAATTGTGGTAATAACTTGCAATAATACGTACATAGATTCTCCATGAATAACATAATCTCTAGACTCCGAGCTCTAAAATCTAACAGCATAACGGCCTGGTCTCTCGGATCAAGAGTGTATTATACAATACAAACTCTTACTAGTTTGTTATAAATATAAATATAATTATAATTATATTATTATAATTATAATATAGTGCATATTTTATAGATTACTTTTAGACTTTCAGACATAAAACTTCAAATTAACATCATTGACATATCACTAATAAATTTACAACAAAAAATTATTTAAATCTTACGTCTTAAATATAAAGAGAGAATACTTTGCTAGATCTTCATTAAGATTAAACCTACTCCGATGATCAATCCCTAATCAATATCTAGTATTTTCTATAATTCCGTACTATAATATTACTATTACGGAATATATAACTCTAATAATTCATAGATAACATAAAATTCATAGATAACATAAAATAAGATAATCATAAAACCAATCCTATGATTATAACTTAAGACGACTACATCTAGTATTTTTAAAATACTTGTTCTATATAGGTTCTATACTGGGTTCTATCTGGAACATTATTATTGTGCATAATGCATAATAATGTAATCTAATTCTAGTCTGCCATCTAATTATTAATAAGTTACTAACATCCTAATCAATTTTGTTATTTTTTATTTAATAGAATTTAATACAATATATTATATTTATTAATACATAATACATATAAGTATATTTAACATCTTACGAAGAATAAAAAAATTACAAAAAATCATTCAAGTTCTATCATCAGTATATCATAATCATACTAAAATAAAAAAACTAAGATAAAGCAGTTTGATAACTCATAGCATAGGTCTTATAACCCAAAGGTCATCGGTTCACATCCAGCTACTGAAACCAAAATATCACCCGATATACAAATAGTATACAGTAAAATACTACATACATGCCTTATTCGATTAAATACGATATATAATATGCATATTTTGTATAAATATATCATTAATATATCATTATATTGATAAAACAATAAATAAATGTGTTATTATCAACATATAATACACCTATTCTTGTCTTTGTTTAAATTTAAAAATTATCCAGTCTATGCCAGCTACATCAAAAATCATAAACTATCTAAAGATTTTCTGAAGCGAACATTTTTACCTTAAATCTGGCTTTTGTTCTAAACATACAACATAAAAAATACAAAAAAATACATATACACGATATAACAACTTTATTCTACTATGAAGAACGAAAATTAATATGTATGTAAACTCCATGTGCTATTTTTCTTTAATATGAGAATAGCACTAAAAATATATAAAATATCAATCAATCTAAATAATTTCATATCAGGCTGTATATCATATCAAACTATATGTAGTATACGAATCGTTACTGAAATTTTAGATCAATCTCCTGCTTATGATAAGTCAAGTTTGTAAAAGTCTGTATTCTCAAATCAATAAGAGTGATCTCACAATACTAAATAATGTATCTAAATGTAAGATAAACGTTAAAAACATTAAAGAAAAATCTATCAAAAATGGAAAGAATCTAAACTCGAGCGCTAGGTATGAGGTAGACAGCATTCAGTGATAGTATATTGAGATGGATGCAAAGGGTCAAGCGAACGACAATACGCAGGTGACACTAGAGTTACACCAGATAACACCTGATAGCAATATATAAAAATATAAAAAATATAAAAAAATAACTCATGCAATTACACTAATTACTAGTCCAAATAAACATCTAAAGATCTTTAATGTTAGGTGAACGAAGAACTATAAGTAATAGAGCTTAAGGTTAGATTAATTAATAGGTATCAAATCTTCTAGGTATCAAATCTTCTAGGTATCAAATCTTCTAGGTATCAAATGGTTCTTTTCCTAGACAAGCTAGTTATATTTTAGCATCTATTTTTTAGAAACGCAACATAAAATTTACACTATGTATACCTATATATGAAAGCTATCATTTTTTCTTAACATACTTCATAGTAGATTTCTATTTTTTGTAAGAAAAACAGGAGGATAGTCTTCAGATAAGATCTGATGCAATAAAATCTATTCAAGAAGAATTTTTATGTAAAATCGATTGTGATTTACAATACGCACAATTATTGCTTTAATATTAGTTTTAGTGAATTTTAGAGCTTATTTCTTTTTTTATTCCATATTAAGTGATATTCTGTGTCAGAATGGACTTAGGGTTGATATAATAAAACTATATTTTATTTAGTAAACAGTATATACAAAAATAAAAACGTAATATATCTTATGTAATTGTATTTTAAAAAGGAAAATTTTTTACTATCTAAGATAGTATTTTGTGTGTATTTTCTATATCTTCTGAATCTTCTGAGTTTTCATCATAGCTTTTGATTAAAGAGTTATATGTACTGTAGATACTTATCATATAGGTTGTAATAGTTTAAGCACTATTTGAATAGGTTGCAATCGATAATGTTAGTTAGCACAGATGCTGTCTGTATTATTGATCTCAATTATTAAAAATTTATATAATTAAATAAATTATATTAAATTTCATATTCGGTTCTAGAATAATGCATTTTAAGCATTTTTTATTATCTGTAACATTTGTTGATTAATGGTTTTTTCTGTATAACAATTTATAGTATTTGTATTACTATTGCTAATTTTGTATTACAATTGCTAATTCTAGATTAGTAGTACAAGATATTGATCTTAGAGATTTTAGAAAAAATTAGTCATTTTCCAATATTCTGTAATTACATTACAGGTGGTTTCTGCTAGTAATATTCCTTAATGATTAGACTTAATTAAGCCAGAAGGTTATGTGTGAAATACACTGTGCAGATCTTTAAGTGGATAAATAATATAGAAGATTTAAAAATAATTTTGCATAGTAAAATACAAAATATGCGCTCTAGAAATTCATGATATTGCTTCTCAAATCCTATGTGTGAGTGGTAAATACATGCAAAATTTGTTAGGTGAGTAAGTATATTAACACATGTCTTAGGGATTAAGACTGATATCTTGCAATGCTGAATGGGCCATCTAGACTAAGGCTATATAACAGTGGTTAGTGTTATACTTGTATTTTTTTATATAAATATCAAAATATATAACATGTTTTTAACACACAAATCTTTGAGTGAGATACAGAGATCTGTATATAAATTATATTTTTTGAAAGAGATAGAAAATATCAAGAATCATTTTTGATGATCTTATGATTTAATAGTTTTTTGTTTTTTAAAAAACTTATATTGCAGTATTGATTTACACATTATACTTCAAAAAGATTTTAACTCTAGCATAGACCGTTTTTCTAGTAATTTTTTTGATAAAACCCTTTCGTTATATAAAATAATTCTTAACTCTATATTCGCTGTTGTTTATATAGCCTATTTTTAGTTATTTTAATTATTTAGCCTATGCACTGTTATGTGAACATAATTCTGAATAGTAAATTATTCTATAAAGTTTTCTAAAAATTAAAGATATTGTATGTCAACATAACACTTTTCTGTAGAATATTTTTGTGAAATCCCAGGGTATTGATATTCATGGAGCATGGGCGAATCAATTAGAAATTAATATAGAATATATTTCTGTTTTTAGTATGAAATCAATACAACATCCACCCTAATTTATGCATCATGGTCTAATTTTTGTCCATTAGAAATGTATAATTATAATCTTGATTTTGTGTTTGTTGAATATCTATAGCGTTTTATCGTGTTTACTTTTCTTAACTTCGTCAATCCTTGTAACCTGTATTAGGTAATTTTTTTCCATCTAACCAAGCTGAACTGTTACGCATTTCTAGACGGTCATCAATAAACCATTTAATTACGCGTGGATAGATAATATTTTCTTGATATTTAACTCGCATTTCTAGGGTATGTTCAGTATCAGTATAAAAGATTGGCACTGCTACTTGTAAAATGATTGGGCCATCGTCTACTTTTTCGGTAACAAAATGTACAGAAGCTCCATGCTGCTTTTCACCATGCTCTATAGCACGACGATGCGTATTAAGGCCCGGATATTTTGGTAGTAAGGATGGATGGATGTTAAGTATCTTTCCACAATAGCATGTAATAAATTCTATATTTAAGATACGCATATAACCGGCTAGCACTATTAAATCTGGATTATAAATTTCTACTGTTTTGAGTAATGTCTTGTCAAATAACTCTGGTTTTTTGTATTTTGACCCTGCTAGTACATGAGTTCTAATCTGAGCTAATCGGGCTCGCTTGATAGCAAAGGCGTTAGAGTTATTGCTAATAACAGCTACGACTCTGCTAGAGATCTCTGTAGCGTGATAGGTATTTAATATAGCTTGTAAGTTAGTACCATCTCCAGATACTAATATAATTATTCGTTTCATGGATTAATTACTACACGATCATTAGAGCTTGAGGTTTTAATCATTCCAATTTTCCACGCTATCTCTCCAGAATCAGCCATTGCCTGTAATGCTTTATCTACTAAGGAAGGATGTAAGGCAATGATCATACCAACACCACAGTTAAAAGTGTGATACATATCAAAACGACTAATATTTCCAGATTTCTGAATCCATTTAAATATTTCTGGCCACTCCCAGGTAGATTCTTCCAAAATCGCTTGAGTATGATTGGGTAGTACGCGGGGAATGTTATCCCAAAATCCACCTCCAGTGAGATGGACAATAGCATGTACATCTATATCTTCAATTAAAGTTAAGATATTTTTTACATAAATCCGAGTGGGCTGCAATAAGCATTCCATTAGAGGTCTGCCTCTGATTAAGGTTTTTTGTAGATCAGTCTTACTATCATTGATAATTTTATGAATAAGAGAGTATCCATTAGCATGCGGTCCGCTAGAGCCAAGTGCAATTAAGACATCACCATCAGTTATCTTTCTTCCATCAATAATTTTTGTTTTTTCTACCACTCCAACACAAAAACCTGCTATATCATAATCCTCATCATTATATATGCCTGGCATTTCAGCTGTTTCACCTCCCACTAGCGAACAACCTGCTTTTAAACAACCTTCAGTAATACCATTTATAATAGAAGAAACGGCGTCAATCTTAATATAACTAGTAGCATAGTAATCTAAAAAAAAGACCGGTTCAGCACCCAATACGATTATATCGTTTACACACATAGCAACTACGTCAATACCAATTGTATCGTAGCATTTAAACTGCATGGCCAGTTTAATTTTAGTACCAACTCCGTCTGTACTAGATACTAAAATTGGTTCGTGATATTTTTTTGGTATAGAACATAAAGCTGCAAAACCCCCTGGTCCTTGTATCACCTCAGGGCGAAATGTTGTTTTTGCAATTTTTTTTAGGCGTTTCACGAACATATTACTTTTATAGACATCTACTCCTGAATCTTTATAGCTAAGAGAACTCTTATTCATAGCGACATCATCCTAATTTTTGATATGCGATGCATGTTTAGATCTAAAACCAAGCTAGTATAATTGTATCTTCTGTTAAAATAATTTTTGTATAGTAATCTACTGATCGTGTTCTATAGAGCACAGGAGTTTTATCTATTGTGTGATTGTGCACAGTTTATATAGATCATCTATCAAACAGAAAAAGACAGAAATGACAGTACATTCATTAAACAATCAATATAAAGATATACATTAACGATATATATTAGGAAGTAAACTAATCATATGAGTTTTGATGTTTAATTAATTATCAAAGCTAATGTGCTTGGTCCCAATTTTTACCTACTCCAATATCTACACGTAATGGTACGTCAAGATTTCCGCTGCTCTCCATTATGGAGCAAATTTTTATAGAAGCCTCTTTGACAGCATCTGTCCGCGCTTCAAAAACTAATTCGTCATGTACCTGCATAATAATTTTAAATGATGGATGTTTTTGTTGTAAGAGCCACTGATCAATATGAATCATAGTACGCTTAATTATATCCGCTGCCGTTCCTTGCATAGGAGCGTTAATAGCTGCGCGTTCTGCGGCCTTGCGACGCATAATATTTTTATCTTGAATATTAGGTAAATACAAGCGGCGACCATATAGTGTTGAAACATAACCATTTTTTAAAGCTTGTTGACGAGTGTCTTGCATGTATTGAAATACTCCCGGATATCGATCAAAATAGCGATCTACATATAGCTTAGCTTCTTTAACGCTAATATGTAACTGACGCGCTAAACCAAAAGGACTCATACCGTACATTAAACCAAAATTGATTGTTTTGGCGCGTTGCCGTTGTTCTTTGCTAATTTCTGAAAAAGCAATGCCAAACATTTCTGAAGCTGTAGCGCAGTGAATGTCTTGTTCTTTAGCAAATGCTGATAGTAGCCCTATATCTTGTGAAAAATGTGCCATAATGCGTAATTCAATTTGTGAGTAATCCGCAGCTATAATGCAGTGTCCATGATCGGCAGTAAATGCTTGTCTGATACGACGGCCTTCATTGCTCCGAGCTGGGATGTTTTGTAAGTTTGGGTTACTAGAAGAGAGACGCCCAGTAACTGTCACTGCCTGGTGATAAGATGTATGTACTCTTTGAGTCTCTGGGTGTATCATACGGAGCAGCTTATCCGTGTAGGCTGATTTAATTTTAGATAAACTACGATATTCTAGGATCACTTGTGGTAATGGATGCTCTATTGCTAGCTTGGATAACACTTCTTCACTAGTGGATAAATTTCCATGAGCTGTTTTTTTAAGTGATTTTAAGCTATTTTTATAAAATAAAATATTTTTTAGTTGTTTTGGTGAGGCCAGATTAAAGGATTCTCCAGCTATCCTGTGTGCTTTTAATTCCAACTTAACCAGACGATCACCAATTTCTTGAGAGTACTTCGATAACAAACGTTGGTCAATAAAGACTCCATTCTGTTCTATGCGTGATAGCACAGGAACGAGTGGCATTTCAATTTGTTCAAATATGTTTTTGGGACCTTGCTCTTTCTGTAATTCTTTCCACATTTTGTAATGTAACTGTAATATAATATCAGCACGGATTGCTGCATAATAAGTTGCTGCTTGAATAGACACCTTATTAAAGGTCATCTGATTTTTGCCTTCTCGAGCAATGTCAGGAAACAATGTCAAGTCATAACCTAACCATCTTTGTGCTAATGTGTATATATCATGTCCATTGTTTATACTATTTAATGCGTATGACTCCAGTTTTGTATCAAAACACATGCCTTTTAGGTCAATATTATATCTTTGTAACACCCCGCGATCAAATTTAAGGTTTTTTCCAATTTTTACAATTTGTGCATTCTCTAAAAGTGGTTTAAGAGCTAAGAGAACATCGAGACAGGCCAATTGACTAGGTGCATTTTCATAATCATGCAATATTGGTAAATAGGCTGCTTCACCTGGTATCGCTGAAAAAGAGAACCCAATAATACTGGCTGTGAGCGTATCTATTGAATTAGTCTCCAGATTTAATGCAAAACATTTGCTATGTTGTAATTTATACAACCAGGACGAAAAAGTTACTTGATCTAGAATAGTAAAATAAGCATTTGCAACTCGTGGACTGCATATCTCTGATCTGATTACACTATCCTTTTTGATAATTGCTTTTTCTGTACGAAGGTTTACCCTTTTATTCCGGTGCCATAATTTTTGATTCTCTAGATCAGATATCCATTTATTTAATTCGAAAGTTTTAAATAGTAATAGAAGATTATCTATGTTTGGGTCTTCTTGGATCAATTGATTACTAGTAATGTCAAGTGGCACATCAGTCTTAATCATAGCCAGCTTATAGGAAAGGAAGGCTATAGCTTTGTATTTTTCTAATTTTTTTATGATATTTTGAGATCGATGAAAAGCGAGAGGTGATATTCTTTCTAAATTTTTATAGATAGCCTGAATGCCACCCAATTTTTGCAGTAACGCAATAGCTGTCTTATGTCCAATTCCTGGAACTCCTGGAATATTATCAGACGCATCACCCATCAAGGCCAGCAAGTCAATTATTAATATCGGTGGGACACCGTATTTCTTTATCACTTCTGATGGTCCAAGTATTGTATTATTCACGGTATTCAGCAAGTGAATCTTTTGTGTTACTAATTGAGCCATATCTTTATCACTTGTACTAATTAACACGGTGCGGCCTAATTTTTCTGATTCTAATGCTAGCGTACCTATTACGTCATCTGCTTCAACACCAGGGATGGCTAATATCGGTAAACCCATAGCTCTGATAATGTTATGTAAGGGTTCTACTTGGATGCGTAGATCCTCTGGCATTAATGGGCGATGACTTTTATATTCTGTAAAAATCTCATTGCGAAATGTTTTTCCCTTAACATCAAATACAACAGCAATATGAGCAGGCTGATATTGAAACAGTAAACTACGGAGCATATTTAACATACCGTAGATAGCACCAGTCGGAAAACCAGACGACGTAGTTAAACGGGGACAAGCATAATAGGCACGATATAAATACGAAAAGCCATCGACCAAAATGAGAGAATTGCCTAAAAGATTAGCCATAAGTAGTGCTCACGCTATTCTGAGCGTTGAATTGGATGTCAATCATGCTACACCGAGCCATTAGAACTGATAATGAGGTATTATGGGTGTTGTGTTGATGACCATTGACATTTTTAGTTATATAGTATTCGTAAGATCTGTTTTTTAAGTACACGTGAAATTAGTCTATTCTTCTTTTTCTAAAGCACATATACTAACGTTTTAGCTATCTCTTTGTTATTAGCTATCTCTTTATTAAAGGATTAGTTTTTTGATATATCTAGATCATAGGTTATCTATATTGGATAACATCATAGCATAATTTCAAACATGAAGGGCTATAGTTTCATACTCACAGTCATCGTTCTATTGATAGTTCATGCGAAATATTTTATTGACGATTGTTCTTATACCTTCTTTCTAAGAACTAAGTATTGCTATTCACACATAACTGAAATATTACACTGTACTGTATTTTTATAAAAGAGATCAATAACAATATTGAACCTATTTGAAAAAATAGAAGAACCATTTTTATGGAATAAGGACAGCTTGCACTTTCACACTCTCAGTTAGAGAGAGGTGATAAAACTAATAAATGCACTTCGTCTATTAGCTCACATATGTATACTAGAGTATGTTACGAGAAAGATACAATCTGATCGAATCACAAATATTTGATACTCCTTGAACAAAATGATACTTGATAAGCCTAAATGATCGAGATAGCCCTCATGATTATATACTATCCCTTATAAGAAAAATATTTTTTATATTAAAAGCTAATTAGCATTTTAGGAAGAGCACTTCTACTAGTTTAAAAGACTTTCGAAAACAAGATTTTTTAAACTAGTAGAAGTGAACACAGATTCGGATCATAACTCAAATAAGATCTCTAATATCATTAGATAGCAAACTAGATATGGCATTTGATATTAATCATATGTTAGAAACAGTGGGTGTATTTCAAGTAGTCTGTTTTGTGGTAGATAGGCATATGTGCTGTGGGTGATACATGCTAGGCGTATATACGCTAGAGTTAATACAGGATTATTAGATGCTTAGTGGTCATCTGTTGTTATACGATGATAACGATATGCCCAAATCATAATTAGAATCCCTGCAATTGTCATGGGCATAGAGAGAACTTGCCCCATACTAATACCATAAAATAAACCAAGTTGCGGATCAGGTTCTCGAAATAGCTCTACAATAATTCGAGATACACTATAGCCAATCAAGAATAATCCAGACACGGCACCAAGAGGGCGAGATCGAGTAAAAATAAATAAATTTAAAATGAGAAATAACAAAAGACCTTCTAATATGGCCTCGTATAACTGAGAGGGGTGACGTGGTAGTACTCCATAATTTAATATTAGCTTCTGCCACTCTGGATGAGTAGCTGCTATTTTAATGTCTTCATTATAGGATCCAGAAAATAGCATAGCCCATGGTAAATCAGGGCTCACTCTTCCCCACAGTTCACCATTAATATAGTTTCCTAGTCTTCCCGCACCTAAACCAAGGGGAATGAGAGGTGCGATAAAATCAGATACTTGAAAAAAATGACGCCGTGTTCGATTAGAGAATATCCACATGCCTATTATGACTCCTATTAAACCCCCATGAAATGACATACCTCCATGCCATATTTTCAGGATAGATATAGGATCACTGAGTAAAATAGGAAGATTATAAAATAGCATATACCCCAGTCGACCACCAATCAAAACCCCGAAAAAACCAATATATAGCAGATCATCTATGTTCTTTTTAAGCAAAAAATTTTTGTATTGAGTCACTCTTCTAAATGCTATAAATCGAACTAATGTAAAGCTTATTACATACATCAATCCATACCAGTGCAGTGACACTGGTCCAAGTGCGATAATTACTGGATCAAAATCAGGAAAAACTAAATAAGGATTATTCATTGGAATTACTATAATAGTTGGGTTATCACTCTTTTTTGGTTATACTAAAAACCTTTTTGGTTATACTATAAACCATTTATCATTATCAATAATAGTGGATAACAAAACAGAATGTTTTGAATAGCTATTACTGAATAGCTATTACTGTATAAAGAAGTTGATCTATGTAAGGTAGTATACATTTATCTTTAACTATAAACATATATAAGCAGTGGCACATGAAATAGCAATCTTGTGCTTTATGATAGCACATTCTTAATGTCATTAGTCTTGAGTGTTCTGCAAAAAAATCTTCTGGAGTATGCTAACTCCATGGGTAGTGCCAATAAGGGCTACATCAGCTCCACGTTCAGCAAATAATCCGACTGTAACCACACCTGTCAAGGCTTTGATTGCTTTTTCTAACTGAATGGGATCACTCATATCTAGGTGATATACGTCAAGAATAACATTACCGTTATCAGTTATCACGTTCTGTCGGTGTTTCGGCCACCCCCCAAGCCTTATGAGTTGACGAGATATATAAGAACGCGCCATCGGGATCACTTCTATTGGAAGAGGGGCTCGACCTAGTTTCTCTACCCTCTTTGAAGTATCTGCAACGCAAACAAAACAATCAGCAACAGCTGCAATGATCTTCTCTCGCGTTAATGCTGCTCCGCCTCCCTTAATCATTTGTAACTGATCATTGATTTCATCTGCACCATCAACATACAGAGGTAGCAGGTGAACATCATTAAGATCAAAAACAGGGATGCCGTATGATTTAAGTCTAACGCTTGAAGACTCTGAACTAGATACTGCACCAGCAATCTGATGCTTTATAGATGCCAAAGCATCAATAAAGTGTGCAGTGGTTGAGCCAGTACCTACGCCAACAATAGTTCCAGATCTAACGTATTTTAGTGCAGCCCAGCTAGCGGTCTTTTTTAGTTGATCACGCGCCATGGATAGATGTCCCATTTCTACTACTACACGATACGTATTTAGTACTCTTGCATTAAATATACGTATTTAGTGCTCTTTAAATATACGTATTTAGCACTCTTTGCATTAAATGAACAGAATATTGCACAATCTAAAGAACGTCTAATGAGTTTAACTAATGAGATGAACGAATACGGAAGATAATCAAAGCATGTATCTTTATTAACTCAGAATATACAATATGTGCTTAATATTTTATATATACAATATATACAATGTATGCATGATCTATTTTGATGTTTATTAAGTATATTAAATATACGCAGAATATTGAAATGGGTTAACACGCCTCTTTTAACCCATATAAGCACGAGTATCCTAATTTATCTTAACTAAGATTAAGATCAATCATAGTTATAATAGCATGTATTAAAATGTTTCACGTAAGTTGGCTATAGTTGGCTATGTTTGAAATTTTCTCTGAATTAGTATTGCGTATATAGTTAATACCTATAGAACTTACCCTAATAATGCTTAATATAGATATTATCTATGTATACCCATAGGGATTAACTTCAGACACTTTAATTTTAATAACACCCTAGGTTTTAGCAAAAGAACACACCAAACATAGGCATGTTAGCCAGGTTTTCTTGTATAGAAAACATCTGGACAATCTTAAATAGAGTAGTATTCTGTTTTGCTTAAAATAACACATCATAAGATAAAATTATAGAACCTCATAGAAACTTAGACACAATACTAACTAACTATATACATCAAGATTAACCAATTATTACCAACTAACATCAATGTATTGCTAACTAACTAACTAACTATATATAGAAGCGCGGCGCTATATAATTCCAGTCGATAAAATTATACAAATAAAATCGTTTAAACTTCATGGGTCTTGACCATTCATACTTTTTGATGAGCCGCTAAGAATAAGAGTAACTATGATGTACTGTATTACTACAGTATCTGCGATGTTTCTGGTAATAATCGCTGTTGCTACCAGAGACGTGGAAGATACTGTAGGGCTAGATTACATGCTCTATGTATTATTATAAAATAAGGATATTGTATATAACATATATATAACAATGTATAAAGAAATTGACTGTACATGTGATTATGTTAACGATTATAGATAGTTTCAGAAATTCTACAAAATATACGCTTAGAATAAAATCATTGGCTATTATGAGTTTTTCTCGTTCATCGTTTGATTCTTGTCATAGCTACTACCTAAAGATAGCAATTAATTATTTTTGCTTTAATCTTTGATACGCTTACATAGGAATTCTTACGCCTAGTATTATCTTATATTATTCAATTAGTGCTAATGTTACTAAGACTATTTGGTGTTTTGTGATGACTAGGTTAAGTATATATATGATCAGCTGTCATTCTAGCATTTAATGAGTGTACTAGAGCTATTTTGTGGTTGTATATATGCTTTATCGCATGAGAAAACCATAGCATTGTCTAGGTGTGCTAAATATGTTTATGCCGCTCAAATGATATCATCAATGCTGTATACACTGCTATGTGTGATTTTCAAAATCCAGCAGCACTATGTTTATAGCAATAATGTAAACATTGGATTTTCTCGTGCAAGCAGTTTTACCTAGACCCCAGGTCTCTATGCATGAGATGATCTAAAAATTTTTGGAGAATCAGAGTTGGCCTATTATCCTGATGAATACTGGATGAAGCGTGCTATCTTGCTAGCAAGCGAAGCGAAGAATCAAGGTGAAGTTCCCGTTGGCGCTGTGCTAGTACTATACAATCAGATTATCGGTGAAGGATGGAATCAGCCCATTAGGTCTAATGACCCAACAGCGCATGCTGAAATTATTGCGCTAAGACACGGAGGCAAAACCCTGCAAAACTATCGTCTCCTAAAGTCAACTCTATATGTCACCCTGGAGCCCTGCATAATGTGTACTGGTGCAATAATTTGCAGTCGCATTAGTCGATTAGTGTGTGGAGCTTATGACACAAAAACGAGTCCGTCTAGTTCCTGTTTTAAAATTTTAGGATCCCCCGTGATAAATCATTATGTTCAAGTTACCTATGGCATATTATCAGAACAATGCTCAAGCATGCTACATGATTTTTTTGACCAGAGAAGAACAGAAAAGAACCCAAGCAATAAAAATCCTATTTAGCTTGAGAGTATCTCCTTCTTAAATGCATGGGTTAGAAGGATAGAGTAGCAAGTAGTACGCGTAGCACACTTAGATGATACGGATGTCATTATTAAGATAATTTGATATCGTGATACACAAACTTGATATTAAGAGCCACTAATGATTATTATTTCAGAATATTTTCTGTAAGGCATTAATTGGTATAAAGTGAATCACTAGGTTGTGATTGAGACGTTGTTATAGAGTAACATTTTAAGTATAGTATTAATATGCTATCTCTCTAAGAAAAGCATATTTAGATTATATAGATGCGTTACTTATTTAAATTATGTCAATTACAATTTATTAATCCGTAAGCTCACATAGCTAAACGTATGTCTGCGTGTTCAGTGAGATGCCATTATCGTGATATAATATAATTATATTATGCGACCAATGGAAATCACAAGGCGCACTAAGAGATTCGTTAATCTAAGCCTATTCTAAATGCTTCAGTACGCAATTTATATGTAAACCAGTTTATGGTGAAATCTATTACAGCTATGGCACTATCCTTAGTATATACTTATTAAGTCATGCTAAAAAATATTATGTATGCATATTTACATGTATATGGTCTAGATGTGTATGCAGATATGCATAGAGATTGAAGATATGTAGTATTTTTTTTGCTTGAATTGACAATGTCATAAAAGACTATACGATAAATTATAATTTCATTACCATTGTGCTCTGGCTTAATTGAGATCAGATGTCACTTGACCTTTTATATCGTAATCTATACCGCATGGTATAGATTACGATATAAGTATGTAATAGGCATAGATAGTAAGAATAAAAAAAAATTTATACAACAATCTGAAGGTACTGCGTAATAATACTGTGGTACACTATATGATGCATCAAGCATTAGATAATGATACAGATCTTATCTTCTTGATACTGTATAACGTCTTTCTCTCAGAGTAAATATTAGTTAGCTTATTAAAATGAGCTTACTACTTACTAAAAATTGAATAATAGCTATTGTGTGATGCATATTATGATAACATTCGCCACGAGAGTTTTAACATCATGAGGACAATTAGTTATTGATGCTAATCAGCAGCTGAGCGTTACTGATCACGCTGTAATAGTTGTGCAATAATTTTATTGGATGATATTCATTTAATATAATTAAAAATTTTCATAACAGTTATTACTTATATGTAATACATATTATGTACTGATATGTAATACATATTATGTATAATTTATATAAAAAATTTTTACTCTATGAAATGTAAAAAATTAGATTAACATAAATCTCGTTCTAATTAGAATCAGTTACAATTATTACTACTGAATATCAATGCATTAAAGATAACTCAAATATTGTAATACCTTTCATATTACATAGTCTGAAAGGTATATTGAAGTAGTAATCAATGCATTGAAGTAGTAATCAATGTTTTGAAGCCTAGTGAAAATTCTATAATATAACATGCTTTGTTCTATGCACCAGTCTAGACACTAGACAGCTCTGACATACAAGAGATCGTTCACTATGATGGAAATTCTACGTGGCCCTACCGCTCTAGCGGTAAGTGGGGTAAAAAAATTACTTCGAGACTGTCAGGAAGCCTGTCTCCCAATCAAAGAGATTCATACTGAATATATTCATTTTATCCATGTAAGTGAGCCACTTACTATAGATCAAAAAACACTCCTGCAGCGCCTTTTATGTTATGGACCTTCTGCAGCTCAGAAGAGCCTGCAAGGGCATATGATTCTAGTCACTCCACGCCCAGGAACTATTTCAGCATGGTCTTCAAAAGCTACTGATCTTGTTAAAAACTGCTCCTTAACTCAGATTCTACGTTTAGAACGCGGTAAGGCTTTTTATATTCAATCTCCTAAATTGTCACAATATCAGTGGCGCGAGCTATCGATATTATTGCATGACCGCATGACAGAAACTGTTTTAACTGATATGTGTCAAGCCGAATGTTTATTTTCAAGGCCCGCTAAAACCTCGTTAAAAATTATCGATATTCTTAGCTTAGGGCGAGATGTTTTAGTAAAGACCAACATGAGGCTTGGTCTTGCTTTGTCCGATAGTGAAATCGATTATCTAATGGATGCGTTTAATAAACTAGGCAGAAATCCGACAGATATTGAGCTATATATGTTTGCTCAAGCTAATTCTGAACACTGTCGTCATAAAATCTTTAATGCGAAGTGGATTATTGATGGTACAAAACAGGCTAAATCATTATTTCAAATGATCAAAAATACTCTCAAGAAAACCCCAGATCATGTTATATCTGCTTACGAAGATAATGCAGCAGTTATGCAGGGGTACGACATTGGTCGATTTTATTCTGATTCAGAAGGGTTGTATCGCTATCATCAAGAAATGACACATATTGTCATGAAAGTAGAAACGCATAATCACCCTACAGCAATTTCTCCATGGCCAGGAGCTGCAACTGGTTCCGGTGGTGAAATTCGTGATGAAGGCGCTACTGGGCGAGGGGCAAAACCTAAATCTGGACTTTTAGGATTTTCGGTATCAAATTTACGCATTCCAGGATTTGAGCAGCCATGGGAGGAGAACTTCGGTAAACCAAATGCTATTTTTAGCGCATTAGATATCATGATTGAAGCTCCACTTGGTGGGGCAGGATTTAACAATGAATTTGGTCGACCTATACTTAATGGCTACTTTCGCACTTATGAGGAAAGGGTTGATAGCCACAATGGCAAGGAAATACGTGGTTATCACAAGCCTATTATGCTAGCGGGGGGTATGGGGAATATTCGCGCAGACCATGTAGAAAAAGATATAATTACGACGGGTGCTAAGATCATCGTCTTGGGTGGACCGGCAATGAATATCGGATTAGGTGGCGGTACAACTTCTTCAGTGACCGCTGGACAATCTAATTCAGATCATGATTTTTCATCTGTTCAGCGTGAAAATCCGGAAATGGGGCGTCGATGTCAAGAAGTGATTGATCGTTGTTGGCAATTAGGACCAGATAACCCAATTTTATCGATTCATGACGTAGGAGCGGGCGGACTCTCTAATGCTGTGCCAGAAATGATGCACCATGCTCAATGTGGTGGAAAATTTAATTTACGTGCAATCCTGAATAGTGAACCCGGTATGAGTCCATTAGAAATCTGGTGTAACGAGTCACAGGAACGTTATCTTATAGCGATTCATAGTCAAAGCATCTCACTTTTCGATGCAATATGCAGGCGTGAACGTGCACCATACTCAGTAATTGGAGAGGCCATTCAAGAGAGACACATATCGCTGTTTGACAGCTATTTTGGTACTACCGTAATTGACATTCCAGTTGATCTTTTGTTAGGTCATACGCCTACGATGATACGTACTGTTTCAAGTTTTCAAGTAATAGGTAAACAACTTATTCGCGATGATATATCTATTCCTGATGCAGTATACCGTATATTACATTTACCTGCAGTGGCAGAGAAGACGTTTTTAGTTACGATCTGTGATCGTTCTATTGGTGGTATGGTTACTCGTGATCAAATGATAGGCCCATGGCAGATTCCAGTAGCTAATTGTGCGGTAACTAGCGCTAGCTTATCACGAGATTGTTATTATGGTGAAGCAATGGCGATTGGCGAACGCACTCCAGTTGCCTTATTAAACTTTGTGGCTTCTGCTAGATTAGCCGTTGGTGAGGCTATTACTAATATTGTTACAACATACATCGGCTCTATGTCGCGTATAAAATTATCGGCAAATTGGATGGTTGCTTCTGGTCATCCAGGTGAAGAGGCGGGGCTCTACTCTGCAGTACAAGAGATTAGCGAGAAATTATGTCCAGAGCTTGGCATTACCATTCCAGTAGGTAAAGATTCAATGTCTATGAAAACTTACTGGAATCAGGACAATATAGAGCATGAGGTTACCTCACCTTTGTCCCTAGTCATTACTGCTTTTTCTCGTGTAGAGGACATACGAAAAACGGTAACACCACAACTCAAGATTTGTGATAATACACTGTTACTTATTGATCTAGGAAATGGTCATAACGCTTTAGGTGCTACGGCTTTATCACAAGTTTACCGTCAGTTAGGAGCTCACACTGCAGATATACGCAATGTACAGCAATTAGCAAATTTTTGGACTGCCGTCCAGGAACTTCTTTTCAAGGGGTATATTCTTGCCTATCATGATCGATCAGACGGCGGACTATTCATGACACTTGCAGAAATGACCTTTTCTGGACATTGCGGGATGGAGATTGATATTGCCAGTCTTGATCACGATAATTTGGCGGTGCTCTTTAATGAAGAGCTTGGCGCAGTCATTCAGATAGCTACTACTGATATACATTCGGTGAGAAAAATTCTAGCGGATCATCAATTGAGCTCTTGTGTGCATCTCTTAGGAAAAGCTACAAGCGGTGATTGCTTCAGAATTTCTCGAGGTTCATCAATAATTTATAGTCAAAGTCGATCTACTTTACGTGCTTGGTGGGCGGAAACGACCTGGCAGATCCAGCGTCTTCGTGATAACCCGGACTGCGCGGATGAAGAGCATACAGGTAAACTGAATACTCAGGATCCAGGACTCAATGTTGTACTTACCTTTGATCCGCAAGAAGACATTGTCTCTCTATTAATTTCTACTGGGATTAAACCTAAAGTAGCAGTTTTGCGTGAACAGGGTGTTAATTCTCATGTTGAGATGGCTGCTGCGTTTTATGAAGCTGGATTTGAGGTAATTGATGTTCACATGAGTGATCTGTTGTCAGGTCGTCACCGTTTACAGGATTTTCACGTTTTAGTCGCGTGTGGAGGTTTTTCATATGGCGATGCACTTGGTGCAGGTGAAGGATGGGCTAAGTCAATTTTATTCAATAATTTTTTGAGAGACGAATTTACAGCATTCTTTCAGCGCCAACAAACGTTGACGTTAGGTGTATGCAATGGCTGCCAAATGCTCTCTAATCTTCGTGAACTTATACCAGGCAGCACAGCCTGGCCTCGTTTTGTTCGTAATCAATCAGAACGCTTTGAAAGCCGATTTAGTTTAGTAGAGGTTGAAAGTACTGTATCACTTTTATTAGATGGTATGAGTGGCTCACGAATTCCTATTGTAGTAGCGCATGCTGAAGGTTATGCAGAGATGGGCAGCGCGCTTCAGCTAAAACATTTAGAAAACAAAAGGTTAGTAGCGTTACGTTTTGTTGATAATTTTGGTAAAATAACTGAGAAATATCCAGCCAACCCCAATGGTTCGCCACGCGGAATCACTGCGGTAACTAACGAGAGTGGTTGCGTTACGATTATGATGCCGCACCCAGAGCGCGTATACCGTACCATTACTCATTCGTGGCATCCACTAGAATGGGGAATCGATGGACCCTGGATACGTATTTTTCGTAATGCTCGTAAACAGCTAGGTTAAGAACCGTACATATGTGAAATATTCATTTCAATGGATATTAGAATTAGAGATTTTATATATCTATATATATTTTATATACCTATCGTGCAAGGCCAGGTGTAATGTAGATTACATTAAGACTGAATAAAATTGACTGTTATTAATAATAATTAATATGTAATTTTGTGTAATATAAGGTTTGAGATAATGCATCAGTCACTCAAAATTTATACGAGTAGAATATAGTTCTATGCCTTATTATGTATAATAATAAGGCTAAATCATTGTCTCAGTATGGAGAATTGTTATGGTAATAATTCGTTTAGCACGTCATGGGGCAAAGAAGCGTCCATTTTATCAAGTTGTTGTTACAGATAATCGTAATGCACGTGATGGTCGCTTTATTGAGCGGGTAGGATTTTTTAATCCCATTGCATCGGGTAATGCCGAGCCATTGCATTTAGATTTAGAGCGTATTCACCTCTGGATCAGTCAAGGCGCACGCTTATCTAATAGGGTGTATAAACTAATAAAAAAAATAAAAACACAGGATGATCGCGTCAAGCGCTCAACATGACACAACCCATGAGTGTCCAGCCTCCCTTCAACCCATTAAGCATAGGAATGATGGGTCCCCCTTATGGTGTTTATGGTTGGTTAAAAGTTTCTTCTTATACCGAGGTGGTTACAAGCATGATCCATTATCAACCCTGGTTTATTCAGAGAGGTGGTCAATGGCATCTACTTGAGCTAGAAAAATGGAAGAAGTATAAAAATCAATTAATTATTAAAGTAAAGGGAATTGAGAATCGTAATAACGTAACAGAGAGACTCACTAACTATGAATTAATTATAGATTCAGAAAGCCTACCAGTACTGCAGGATGGTGACTTTTACTGGAAAGATCTTGTTGGCTGCCAAGTTATCAATACAGAACGCCATGCATTAGGTAAAGTTGTACAAATCATTGAAACCGGTGCAAATGACGTGCTTATCGTGCATGCCAATTTACAAGACAATCGCCATACAAGAGAGAGATTGATTCCATTTATTGAGAGAATAGTAATTAAGGACGTTAATCTTATGACTCGCATAATTTCTGTAGACTGGAGCACAGAGTGTTAATGAGACAATTTTTATCATCTTATACCAAGATTGCATTCTAGAGAAACATATGTGGATTGGTGTGATAAGTCTTTTTCCTGCAATGTTTTACGCTATTACCGAGCATGGAGTAACTGGTCGGGCAATTAAAAACGGTCGTATTAGCTTTAAGAGCTGGAATCCACGTGATTTCACGCATGATAGGCATTGTACTGTAGATAAACGCGTTTATGGTGGTGGTCCAGGGATGTTAATGACAGTACAACCATTAAGAGATAGCATCCAAGCTGCCAAAGAAGCGGCAGGCGTAGGTGCAAAGGTGATCTATTTATCACCTCAGGGTTATAAGCTTGATCAGTACGGGGTATCAAAACTCGCAAACTATCAAAAATTAATTTTAGTCTGTGGTCGCTATGAAGGAATTGACGAGCGTATTATTCAAAGCGATATCGATGAAGAATGGTCTGTTGGAGACTATGTACTAAGCGGAGGGGAATTACCAGCTATGACGCTTATTGATGCAATTTCTCGTCTTTTACCTGGTGTTTTAGGTAAAAAATCTTCAGCCAAACAAGATTCTTTTGTTAATGGTTTGCTAGATCACCCACACTATACCAGGCCAAAAATATCAGAAGGTCAGGAAGTGCCGCCTGTTTTATTATCAGGAGATCACGATAATATTAAACGCTGGCGGATGAAGCAGTCAATACTACGTACTTGGCTGCGTAGGCCGGAATTGCTGGTAAATCTAGAGCTTAGTCAAGAGCAAGAGTCTTTACTGAGGGAATGCCAGGGTGAGCACCTAAAATTAAAAAAACTATAATATAAGAACAATCCTATGTTAAACGATTCACTAACTTAAAATTATGGTGACATAATGAGTGGCATACTGCAACAAATCGAAAAAGAACAGCTTAAGAAAAATATACCTTCCTTCCGTTCTGGCGACTCTGTAGAAGTTACAGTATGGGTGTTTGAAGGCATAAAAAAACGTCTACAAGCCTTCGAGGGCGTTGTAATTGCTATTCGCAATCGTGGATTGAACTCTGCATTTACAGTTCGCAAGATAGCTAGTGGAGAAGGTGTTGAGCGCGTTTTTCAAACTCATTCTTCTATGATTCACGGCATTATCATTAAACGTCGTGGTTCTGTGCGTAAAGCAAAATTATACTATCTCCGTGAGCGTACTGGTAAGGCAGCACGTATTAAGGAGCGTCTCTGCTGATTGGTAAACATTATTAACCTTTTGCGTAATGTAAGGTTTTAGCAAGCATAAAAGTCTTGTTTATTTCCTGTAACGAGTCACAGCAGATCTAAGCGCAATAAAAATAAAATAATACATCCTTATTATGAGGTATGTGAAAATCTCTGCATTATTATGAGGTTTGATGTATACCCAGGTTTTATTTCTTGGCAGCGTTATCACTATAAATCGATACATTTGAGAATAAAAATCTAGAGATCAATGACGTATAGTAGATCGTAAAATAAAAGCATAATCTCTTCTCGATATTGCCTGGGTACTTTTTGAAGATCTTGGCATGTAGGTCAGGTAATATTTGTGCCTATTGTATCGATCAGAATAAACCATCCAACAACCGTTACATGTAATTATTAGAAAGTACTAATATTAGATAATATCCAGGCAGTTATCCTGTTTTCTACAGAATATTTACTATAGATATACCAACATACAGCGCTATTTAATATTGCTCAAGCTGAGTGCAATACTATAGATAGTTTTTAAATACTCATATTTTAATCATACAGTACTAGATTTTATCTTAGAAGTCTTGAGTATCTCTAGAGTAGAGCAGATTTGTTTGGATATTACTTTTTTGTTATGAGGGCGTGCTGATTCTCATAACTCCAAACCAAATGTTAGAGGTTGTTGTTTTTAAAAATTCAAAAACATAAGATTCTAGTAGATTTTCAGAAACAGCATGCATGCACACACATAACCAAATAGTAATTGCTATAGTATGTATGGACCATTCAATGCAAGTGAAATTTTTAAATAATACAACACTAGATTAATAAGTCGATATTGATATGATTTATGGTTATTTTGTCATAAACTCTATTGAGCAAACAAGGTATAACTTACCTAGTTACACATATTTTAGTCTGCTGGTTAATATATGAGCACTTACTTTATTGGTGATATTCATGGTTGTTATAATGAGTTACAGTTATTACTAGCTCAAGTAAAATTCAATCCTGATACCGATCAGTTGTGGTTAACCGGCGATTTAGTTGCCAGGGGTCCGAATTCTCTTGAAGTATTGCGTTTTGTGAAAAGACTAGGTCAGTGTGTTAAGCTAGTTTTAGGTAATCATGATCTACATCTTTTAGCAATTTATGCGGGAAAACGTCGTAATAAACCAAAAGATTGTCTCAATACATTACTGGTATCTAATGATATTAGATCACTAATTGATTGGCTACGATGTCAACCTTTAGTACAGATTGATGAAGAACGTAAGATCATCATGTCTCATGCAGGAATTACACCTCAGTGGGATCTTAACACAGCCAGGACGTGTGCAAACGAAATTGCATTGATACTGAGCTCTAACAGCTATCAGCTATTTCTTGATGAAATGTATGGGGATTTTCCAAATTATTGGTCACCACATTTAACTGGAATGGCACGATTACGTTTTATCACCAACGCCTTAACACGTATGAGATATTGTTTACCTAGTGGTCAGCTAGATATGATTTCAAAAGAATTGCCTCATCGGGTAATGCCCTCGTTAAAGCCATGGTTTGGGATGCCAAGAAATATTTCAAAAGACTATACTATCATCTTTGGACACTGGGCGGCGCTAGCGGGTAGAGGAGTACCTAAAGGAGTGATTGCGTTAGATACTGGTTGTTGCTGGGGCGGATGTCTCACGATGTTGCGTTGGAGCGATAAGAAGGTATTTACACAAGCTGCACTTCGCGCTTAATAACTTGATATCTTATTTTGGTTAGGAGCCTGTCTCAAGACACATCTGTCTTGTATAACACGGTATGCTTGTTGAAGCTAGATACAATAAAGTATCGCTTGATGGGTCCAGAGAGATGTTTTGTCTTAATGATATATTGGTTCGCATCGTCATAAATTTTATTATATGATATATATGTTAAATATAAAATTATTCTAATTTATTTTTTAATGCAATTAATCTAAGATGGTTAACTGAAGTAGTATATACCCTAGCATTAACTAAGAACTGTTAATAATGCTATATTTTCTGCACTTTCAAAATAATATAATGATAGAAACTTACCAAACCTTAGAACTTTCATAGGGCTAAAATTATGTATTTTACCAGAAATAAGAATGATTTTCATATATTTTATTTAACTTATATGGTATTAGATAGATCTGTTCAGTGATCTCTAATTTCCCCCTACTATATAGGGGTCATTACATAACCTCCAATAGCATACAAGTATCAGTGAGTGATATGTAATCACATGAACTCAAATGATTAATGTGATTAATATGCTTTTTTGTTTAGTTATGCGCGAGATGTTTAAAATTTAATACAACAAGGATTGGCTACTCTTCTTACAATATGCATCTATGCTGCATATGTGTGTCTATGCCCTGACATTAGAGAGCATTGGGATTTTTATTCTAAATCAACAGATACTCTTGTAATATTTATCTATCTATAATCATTAATATATCAATAATAATTGATATATTAATGATGTTGATATCAATCAACGGTCTCCTGGCTGTACAAATACATGATCAGTCAAGAGATATACAGATTGATCATGTATAATACTATTGATTATGCATGTTTTTTATGAACATATTTTGGAGTTAACTGATAGCTGTGTCAATTTTAAACTGTATCGAGTCGATTATTGAACTTAAACATTATCTTTGAACTGGAACTGAAAATTTAAGGAGCTTATATATTATGAACGCTTCATCATATCAAAAAATTCATCATTAGTTTTGCTCATAGATAACTTGTTCATGAGGAACTCCATAGCATCAATTTCACCCATTGGGTGAATAATTTTACGTAATATCCACATTTTTTGCAACTCTTCCGCAACCGTAAGTAACTCCTCTTTACGCGTCCCAGATCGATTATAATCAATAGCTGGAAAGACACGTTTCTCAGCAATCTTACGTGCTAAATGCAATTCCATATTCCCAGTACCTTTAAATTCTTCATAGATAACCTCATCCATTTTAGAACCAGTATCCACTAAAGCGGTGGCGATAATAGTTAGACTACCACCCTCTTCTACATTACGTGCAGCGCCAAAAAAACGCTTTGGTCGATGCAGGGCATTGGCATCAACTCCTCCAGTTAACACCTTGCCGGAGGCAGGCACAATAGTATTATAAGCGCGTGCTAGGCGCGTAATTGAATCAAGTAAAATTATAACATCTTTTTTATGCTCAACTAAACGTTTTGCTTTTTCAGTGACCATTTCAGACACTTGTACATGACGTGACGCAGGTTCATCAAAAGTAGATGCTATCACCTCGCCTTTTACTAATCGTTGCATTTCCGTGACTTCTTCTGGGCGTTCATCGATCAGAAGCACCATTAAAACACACTCAGGATGATTATAAGCAATACTTTGTGCAATATTTTGAAGTAATATTGTTTTACCAGCCTTAGGTGGGGCAACAATTAAGCCACGCTGGCCGCGCCCAATAGGAGCAGCTAAGTCTAATACACGAGCAGTTAAGTCTTCAGTAGAGCCATTGCCACGCTCCATACGCAAACGCGAATTGGCATGCAATGGTGTGAGATTTTCAAATAAAATTTTATTTCGTGCGTTCTCTGGTTTTTCATAATTCACTTCATTTACTTTTAATAGCGCAAAATAACGCTCCCCTTCTTTTGGTGGGCGAATCTTTCCAGAAATCGTATCACCAGTGCGAAGATTAAAGCGTCTAATTTGGCTAGGGGAAACATAGATATCATCGGGACCAGCAAGATAAGAGCTGTCGCTAGAACGTAAAAAACCGAATCCATCTTGCAATATTTCCAGGACCCCATGTCCGAAGATATCTTCGCCACTTTTTGCGTGTTGTTTAAGTATAGAAAAAATAATATCCTGTTTACGCATACGTGCTAGGTTTTCAAGACCTATATTCTCACCGAGAATGATGAGATCGGAAACCAGAGTATTCTTTAAGTTGGTAAGATTCATAATGGTGGGTTCTTAGTTCTTAATCTTGAGGTAGAGATCGAATAATTAATAATAAAACAACATACGGATTAAAAATCTACTCCTGTTTATATTAGTACCTAGATTTGAAGTGCGCCCAAAGATGGCATTTAGAAAAGTACATAACGTACATAACGTACATAACGTACATATATAAAATGAGGCAACGGTCAGAAAACACAAACCTAAGCAAACTTAACCATCAAATTTCTGAATATTGGTTAAACTTAGATGACTTGCTGCTAAAACTGGAGCGCATCCTACACGTGGAATAAGGATAAGGGTAGTATAATCATGTTGTATGATTCACCATAACACGCTTAGTCCTGACCGTCTAGCTGTAAGAGAAAAATTTACACTTTTAGCTACAGTGTTGGTTTAAAAAATCATTAAGGTTGCCTTTAGATAGCACTCCAACTTTAGTGTCAAGCAAAAGACCGTTTTTAAACAGCAGTAAAGTTGGGATGCTACGAATACTATATTTTAGTGCAGTATCAGGGTTTTGTTCAACATTAAATTTCGCAACTATTAGTTTTTTTCTGTATTCAACAGCTATTTCATCCAGTATAGGAGAAAGTATTTTACAAGGACCGCACCACTCTGCCCAGAAGTCAACTAGTATCAGACCCTCTGTATTTAAAACAATGGTGTCAAAATTTACATCAGTTAAATGAATCATTATATTTATCCTATAAAGTTTAAAAATATCTGTTTCGATCATACTGTATACCGATTATACTACATGAGTAGTATTAAGCGTTATATATATTATTGTTTATGACAGCCTCACATTCTATAAAAAGTAATTATGAGAAATCTTAAATAGTGTGTTCATATCTTGTCTTATTGAAGGCAGGCCACGCATAGATTCTGCGTTGGCAATTTACAAGAATTAGGTATTACCTTACATATTATCCTTTGCATATTAAATATGTATGAAGGATATGGTATCTATAAAACTTATATGGTATAAAACAACCCTTATAAGATATATCGTCTAAAGCTTGTAAAACACTCAAATAAATAGTTCATTTATCAATATTTAGTTGCATTACGTATATTATTAATACATAAACGTAACATTATGTAATCATAATTATCGATGTTTTACTTCTTTAAGGCCATGAAATGGTGCGCGATTACCCAAGGCTTCTTCAATTCGGATGAGTTGATTATATTTAGCAACACGATCAGACCGACTCATGGATCCAGTTTTAATTTGCCCTGCGGAAGTACCAACCGCAAGATCTGCAATAGTTACATCTTCAGTTTCACCAGACCGATGAGAAATAATGGTACTGTACCCTGCATCTTTAGCCATCTTAATAGCCGATAATGTTTCAGTTAATGAGCCAATCTGGTTTAATTTTATTAGAATAGCGTTTCCAATCCCTTGCTGGATACCGCGTTGTAATCTAGTAGTGTTAGTTGCAAATAAGTCATCACCTACTAGTTGAATTTTATCACCTAATACTTGTGTCTGATACAAAAATCCAGCCCAATCAGATTCATCCAGGCCATCCTCAATAGAACCAATAGGATATTGTCTAGTAAGATCAGTTAAAAAGTGTGTAAACTCTGCTGCAGAAAACACTGTATGATTTTCTCCAGGTAAGATATACTTACCGTCTTTGTATAGTTCGGAAGCAGCACAGTCTAATGCTAAAAGGATGTCATGACCCAATTTGTAACCTGCTGCTTGAATTGCTTCAGAAATCAACTCTAGCGCATCTACAGTGGTTTTGATATTAGGAGCATAACCACCTTCATCACCAACTGTGGTGCTCATATTTTTTGAACGCAATATCTCTCCAAGCGTGTGAAAAATTTCAGATCCGACACGCACTGCTTCTTTGAATGTTTTTACACTAACGGGTTGAATCATAAACTCCTGTATATCTAAATTATTATTAGCATGTTTTCCACCATTAATGATATTTATCATGGGTAAAGGCATGGAGAATTTTCCTGCAGTACCATTAAGCTCTGATATATGCTCGTATAAGGGGATCCCTTTGGAAGCTGCGGCAGCTTTAGCAGTAGACAAGGAAACAGCTAGAATTGCGTTAGCACCAAACTGTGATTTATTCTCTGTGCCATCTAGATCGATCATTATCTGATCTATATGAGCCTGGTCTCTAGCGTTTTGCCCCTTGATAGCTTTAGCAATAACACCATTAACAGTATCTACGGCCTTCCTTACACCCTTTCCAAAAAAACGTAGCGCATCGCCATCACGTAACTCTAGTGCTTCATGTGAACCAGTAGACGCTCCAGAAGGCACGGACGCAAGACCTACAAAGCCTCCCGCTAAGTGAGCTTCTACCTCTACTGTTGGATATCCACGAGAGTCAATAATTTCTCTAGCTAGTATTTGAATAATCTTAGACATTTCTAAATTCCCTCTTGGTTTTTTTATAGCGATGTTATACATAATAGATTATTAATCCTCAATATAGATGCAATTAAAAGCATTAACAATACACAATATCTGCATGATTATACAGATGGCATCTATTCAGAACACATCTGAGCTTACTTTTGATCGGTTTTATTTTTTAAAATTTTTTTGATATCGAAACGCAGCTTGTATAAAACCTATAAACAGTGGATGACCATCTCTGGGTGTAGACGTAAATTCTGGATGAAATTGACATGCCAAAAACCAGGGATGACTGGGGATTTCAATAATCTCAACTAACTGGTTATCTCCGGAATGACCGGTCACACGCAAACCAGCTTCTTTAATTTGCTTTAAAAAATTCTTATTTATCTCATAGCGATGACGATGACGTTCTATAATCATCTTTGAGCCGTACAAGTTATGAGCCAAGCTATGATGGGTTAATTGACATTGCTGACTTCCTAGTCGCATAGTACCACCGAGATTGCTTTGTTCAGTGCGCTGTATAATATTACCTTGTGAGTCATGCCATTCAGTAATCAAGGCAACTACTGGGTATTGACATGCAGGTGAGAATTCTGTTGAATTTGCATCTGCCATATGCACCACATTTCTAGCAAATTCGATTACCGCCAGTTGCATACCTAGACAAATGCCTAGATAAGGAACTTGATTTTCACGAGCATACTGCACTGTGAGTAGCTTACCATGTATACCTCGACAACCAAAACCACCAGGAATTAGGATAGCATCTAAATCTTTTAAACGATCTATACCACGAGATTCAATATCCTGTGAATCAATAAGGTCAATGTGTACTGTTACACGATTTTTTAACCCAGCATGTTTTAGAGCTTCAATAACCGATTTATAAGCATCTGGTAGTGCAACATATTTTCCTACCATTCCTACATGCAGCTCACCGCAAGGATTAGCTTCTTCATAAACAACTTGTTCCCACTCTCCTAAATCTGCTTCTGGTACATGTAAATTAAAATGTTTACAGATGTAATCATCTAGTCCTTGTGATTTCAACATGCCCGGAATTTTATAAATAGAATCAACATCTTTAAGAGATATTACCGCTTTTTCAGCTACATTACAAAATCTTGCAATTTTTCTGCATTCATTTACTGGTACACTAAAAGTAGATCTACAAATGAGCACATCTGGTTGAATACCAATGGATAGCAGTTCTTTGACTGAATGCTGTGTTGGTTTGGTTTTTACCTCACCTGCTACCGCCAAATATGGAACTAGAGTTAAGTGGATGTACATGGTATGCGCGCGATCTAGATCCACTGCCATTTGACGAATAGCTTCTAAGAATGGTAATGATTCAATATCACCAACAGTGCCTCCAATTTCTACTAAAACTACACCATAACCAACACCTCCTTCAGTAATTTGTTCTTTGATGGCATTTGTAATATGCGGGATAACTTGAACCGTTGCCCCCTGGTAATCTCCACGTCGTTCTTTATGTAATACATCCGCATAAATACGACCAGTGGTACAGTTATTGCGACGACCCATTCGGGTTCGAATAAAACGCTCGTAGTGTCCAAGATCTAGATCAGTTTCCGCGCCATCACCAGTAACGAATACCTCGCCGTGTTGTGTTGGGCTGATTGTTCCTGGATCAACGTTAATATATGGATCTAGCTTTATAATTGTAACAAGCAAACCACGTGCTTCTAGAATAGCAGCTAAAGAACCAGCAACAATACCTTTACCTAGAGACGAAACGACCCCGCCAGTAATAAATATATAATTTGTTGTCATGCTTGATCTGAACCTGAGAATAATAATGATGAGATTTATATCTAGACAAGTTTAAAAGTATTTCTAAAATATGGGGATTCTTATAACTGCTTTCTACGTCTAACGTCATCGCATTTCAAGTATGTTCGATTATAGGTTATACAACCTGAATGCTTATGATACAATACTCATGCACTCATGAAATAGTGCATTATTACTGGGGCGTTTGATTTAGTAATTTTTAACAGAACGCGCAATAGCTAGGCTTTAAATCTTTTTTACGTTCTGTAATGGTCAATAATGATCGTTGTTAATTCTTGCGATCATTGTATACAGAAATTTTTTCTATGATCTCTAAAATAGAAAATATTTAGAATCTTTTTCTATTCCAAAACTTAATTAAGTAAGTATATACGATGTATAATCTTGTATAGATTAAAAATTTAACTTTATGAGGATATTTTATGAGGACATAGTGAATTTTTCAATAGAATACTTTTCATTTGAATGAAGATTATCTTGTTAAAGATATCTTTCTAGTTTAGGAGTAAGCATTATTCTAATAAATAATTAGCATTACCGATAATACTATCCAATCATAGCATAATTTGTTTTTGAATACTACCCATTTATTTTTATCAAACCTGCTTAAATGTGAGCTAAACGGGTAATATATAAAATATATAATATATAAAATATATAAAGATATATATGCAATCATCATGCATTTAAGTTACATACCGATGTAGATTAAAATGCATTATCTTAAGTACTTTGATTGATGATCTGAATGATTTATAATATTAAAAATTTTTTATTGATTTCTTTAAATCTATTATGTTATAGGTTCAACTAGACTGATATATTTAAAATCAGTAACGTAATAGATATCTCTGTTTCAGATATCAGTCACTATTACTGATGGTTTCGTGCTGAAAATACTCTATCCTAATTGTGGGTTCCTTAAACATTTTGGATTAAAAGTTTGTAATAGACCTCTTTTTTTTAAAAAAATAAGTAGAATAGAGATAATCGCTGGCGTAATACCAGATATGCGTGATGCTTGACCAATTGATTCTGGTTTGTGGCGCATAAGCTTAACTAATGCTTCGTTAGATAGTCCTTTTATTTGAGTGTAATCCAAATGAATGGGAATAGGGGTGTTTTCATTTTGTATGTGCTTATTGATTTCTTGTTGTTGACGAAGAATATATCCTTCATATTTTATCTGAATCTCTACCTGTTCGGAAGCTTGAGCGTCAGATAACAAAGGCCCAAATTGATCTAACTGTATTAGTTTTTGATATGTAACTTCTGGGCGTCGTAATAGTTCTTCACAATTAGTTGCTTTTATGATCTCTCCATTAATGATAGCATTGATTTGAGAGATGTTTGGTGCGTCAGGAAATACTCTGGTCTCTCTGAGCCTCTGGCGCTCTTTTTCAATGTTTTCTAGTTTTTGATTCAAATGCGTCCAACGAATATCATTAACCAAGCCAAATTTACGCCCAATGGCGGTTAGCCTTAAATCAGCATTGTCTTCTCGTAACATGAGACGGTATTCAGCACGGGCTGTAAACATACGATAAGGCTCAGTAGTTCCTCTAGTGCATAAGTCATCTACTAGCACACCTAGATAAGCCTGATCACGTCTTGGAACCCAGCCATTGTGACCATCTATAAACTGTCCTGCATTCAGACCAGCTAGCAATCCCTGTGCTGCGGCTTCCTCATAACCAGTTGTGCCATTAATCTGACCAGCTAAAAATAGTCCGTGAATATATTTGCTTTCTAGAGTTTTTTGAAGATCACATGGATCAAAAAAATCATATTCTACAGCATACCCAGGACGAATAATCACTGCATTATGCATTCCATTTATAGAGCGAATCATATCCATCTGAACATCAAAAGGGAGGCTAGTAGAAATACCATTTGGATAAATTTCATTACTAGTTAAACCTTCTGGCTCTAAAAATATCTGATGTGCATGACGATCAGGAAAACGTATGATTTTCTCTTCTATCGATGGGCAGTAGCGCGGACCAATGCTCTCAATAGAGCCATTGTACATCGGACTACGATGAAGATTTCGACGAATAATATCATGAGTTTTTTCATTAGTATGTGTAATATAACAAGGAATTTGTTGAGGGTGTTGATTGATATTGCCTAAAAATGAAAAAACAGGCAAAGGGGTATGACCGTGTTGTGGTTGCATGATATTAATATTAATACTTTTCACATCAATTCGAGGTGGTGTTCCTGTTTTAAGGCGACTCACATGTATAGGCAGTTCTCGTAAACGACAGGCTAGTGCATTAGATGGAGAGTCTCCTGCGCGCCCCCCTTGATAGTTTTTTTTGCCTATATGAATCTTACCATCTAGAAAAGTGCCAACAGTTAGAACTACAGCTTTAGCTCGAAATTTAATACCTATTTCAGTACATACACCAATAATGTAATTATCTTTAATTAACAAATCTTCCACTGCTTGTTGCAGTACTAATAAATTCACTTGATCTTTTAATGCAGCATAGATTACTTGACGATATAGCAGGCGATCAGCTTGAGCTCGAGTAGCACGTACCGCGGGCCCTTTGCTAGCATTGAGTATTCTAAATTGAATACCGGCTTGGTCAATAGCTTCCCCCATCAGGCCTCCTAATGCATCTATCTCTCTCACTAGGTGGCCTTTTCCAATACCACCAATGGCAGGGTTACAAGATAATTGACCTAATGTCTCGATATTCTGAGTTAGTAATAATGTTCGTTTCCCTATACGTGCAGCAGCCATGGAAGCTTCCGTTCCGGCATGGCCACCACCGATAACGATAATGTCAAAGGGTTCTGGATAAAACATGATATTATATCTCGTGGTTTATAGCTAAATATGGATACACGTTGCTAGTACGACATGTGCATGGAGCTTATAGGTTACATAAATGTCAAATATTTATCTAAAATAAAAATCCTTCATTAAAGCCTAAATTAATCTCTTTAGTATAACAAGCGCTGTTTTGTCTGCAGCAATTTTAGGCAGTCACTAGCCTTAGTAATAAATGCTACTTTATGGCTACTAATAGTGCAGTGAAAAATTAGTAAAACTAAATAATATTAGTACTTAATCACTCTAGTACCTTATCAAGTTTCTAAAAAGTTTTTGATGTGATTACAATCACACTGTATTAATATCATAATGCTGCTTTTGTAAAAAATATATTTTTCAGTTGCTCAATTAATTGCTTAAAAATGGTTCTCTCTGAATAAATTATGATGGCATGAATAGCATTAACTGTGTGTTTTATTATAAACTATCAGTACTGTATATATCTCTATGAAATATGTCTCCATAAAGTCTATTGTATACTGTATATGAAGTATCTATTTTTAGAGTGACGCAGCATTACCCATGGATAACACATCATACAACCATAGAGACGCTTCTAAGTGCGCGGCGCGAAGGATGCTAGAAGTGATCAATATAAATATAGAAGATAGAAGAAATATATATAGTAATCTTTGCTTTAAAAGGGTACTAAATGAAAAATTACGACTGAATCATGCCAAAACGATTACAAATCTCGACACATGTTTGCGCATGATGAAACTGATTAATCTACATGATACGTAGCTATACAATGAATGCTATTAATATATTGATAA